>NZ_CP120472.1:0-620798 GCF_029489995.1 Haladaptatus sp. DYSN1 | reverse complement strand
TTTCTACGACGAGGCGGACGCGTTCTCGGGCGCTATAGTGGTCTTTCCACGTTTCTGGGTCCGGGTCGCTCATGTCTCACCCTACGCAAATCCATCTCAAATAATTACCGATAACTCAACTATTTCGAATAAGGTGTTTCGGAAGTAGAGTCTGTGCAATTTTTCCCAACGTTTTCCGACGACGTAACTTACCGCTTGCCGCCGATGACCTTCGCGGCCGTCAACACCGGGTCCCACGTCGTGTTGAACGGCGGGGCGTACGCCAGGTCGTAGTCCGCGAGGTCATCGACGCTGATACCCTCGGTGACCGCCCCCACGAGCGCGTGACTGCGATGGACTGCGCCTTCGCCGTACTCGGAGACGAGACTTCCACCGAGCACTCGTCCCGAGGGCCGGTCGATGGTGAGCGTCACCTGTACGGTTCCACCTTCGGGATAGTAGCCAGCACGAGACTTCGCTTCGATGGTTTCGGTCAGTGGCTCGAAGCCAGCATCGCGAGCCACATCATGGTCAAGTACGCCGGTCCGAGCAGCCTCCACGTCGAACGCTTTGACGGCTGCCGTTCCCGCGACGCCACCCCCTGTTGTCGGCGTGCCTGCAACCGTCTGCCCTACGGCCCGTCCGTGTCGGTTGGCCGTCAACGCCAGCGGCACGTAGGCTGGTTTCTCGGTGACGACGTGCATCGCTTCCGCGCAGTCGCCTGCGGCGTACACGTCGGGAACGTTCGTCTCGCGGTAGGCGTCGGTTGCAATCGCGCCCGTCTCGCCGAGTTCGATACCCGCATCCTCTGCAAGTTCTGTCCGGGGACGGACGCCTGTCCCGACGAGCACCATCTCGACGGGAACGCTCGCTGAAGCGGTTTCGACAGCTTCGATGCCTTCGCCTCCCGTGAATGCCTCCACCTCTGCATCGAGATAGACGGCTACGTTCTGGTCGCGGAGGTGGTAGAGGACGGCTTCGCTCGTGGCCTCGCTGAACTCCTTGAGGATACGGTCACCGCGTTGAAAGAGGTGCACTTCGAAACCGTTTGCTGCGAGTGCTTCTGCCATCTCGATGCCGATGTACCCCCCGCCGACGATGGCCACTGGCCCCGTACACGATTCGAGAAACTGGCACGCTGGCCCGCGGTCTGGTTGATGGAGTTCGTCCTCCGCACGCGCTCGGGTCACGAATTCTCGGAGGTCCTTTCCGTCGGCCATCGACCCGAGCGTGAAAACGCCTTTTTCTCAAATCCCTCGATGGATGGCGTCACAGCCTCCGCCCCGGTCGCGATGAGGAGGTGGTCGAAGTCCTGGACGACCTCACCGCCGTCGTGACGTGCGGTGACCGTCTGGTTATCGGGGTCGATTTCGACGACTTCGTGGCCGGTCCGGAGGTCGATATCTCGCTCCGTGCGAAACTCCTCGGGAGTAATCGACACGAGGTCCTCGAGAGACTGGATTTCGCCCTTGATGTAATACGGCAGGCCACAGGCTCCGTAGGAAACCCACTTTCCCATCTCGAAAACGATGACCTCCAGGTCGGGATTGTCGCGCTTTGCCTTGCTGGCGGCCGACATCCCCGCAGCATCGCCCCCGATGATAACGAACCTCGCCATAGCTTCATCTTCGGCCACGCGAGGTATAAATTCAGGCCGCGTTGGCGATTCGAGAACCTTACCAACCGAAGTCCTCGTGAAGCTGCCTCCTTCCTCGTTCAGAACCGGTCCCACCACGTCGCTGACGCCAGCTAGAATTTCTGCCGAGCGGACGGCTGGTTCGTGCCCGGTGAAGTCTCCTATCTCGTCGCCTCCGACGCTGTAGACCACGCGCCCGAATCCGGCTGTCGCCATTCCACCTGCGCACATCGGACAGGGTTCGGTGCTCGTGTACATCACCATCTCCGCGCGTTCGTCGGCGTCGTACTCCCGGCATGCACGGTAGGCGAGGTGGAGTTCTGGATGGCGTCGAATGTCGTCTTGCGTGTGGACGCGATTCGAATCGCGCAGGATAATCTGGTCGTCGCGGACGAGGACGGACCCGAACGGATTGTCGCCCCGGGCGATGGCCTCACGCGCCAACTCAAATGCCGCCCGTATGTGCGATTCGTGGTCGAACTCATCGAACTTCGATGAAGGCATAGCTGTAAACAGGTACGAAGAGGGGAGTCTTAATTTCGTGTCTAAGTGCAGGCTACTGGTGAATCCAGTTTACAAGCAACAGATGCCTGCTTCCGAACCCTTCTTATCTCGTGGGACCTCAAACCCGGCCGTGACATTTACTCACATTCCCCTCTCACTGCAAACGAGTGCGAACGGCCGTCCTGTATCGTCCTCAACTACTGGTCGCTCGCGGTCGGAGGGTCGCTGATGGCTCCCTCTCGACTCGGGCGGCTGCTGTACGGCGGCGTCCTCGCCTACACTGCAATCGAGAACCTTCGCAATCTCGAGGGGCGTACCGCATATGCTGACGCAAAAGACGTCCCGCTTCCGGACGTCCTTGTTCCCGCATCGAGTGCGATGTTGCTGGTCGCGAGCATCGGAATAATGCTCTGGCGCGCGCCGAAACTCGCTGCCGCGGCACTCGTCGGGTGGTTCCTCGCGATTACGCCCACGATGCACGATTTCTGGAATCACGAGGAAGAAAACCGACAGTCTGAACGGATTCAGTTCCTGAAGAATACGGCGATGCTTGGCGCAGCAGTCATGCTCTTTTCGCGGGCTCGGTCTTCGACCGACTCAGACCAGGTGAAATAACCGCCTAATCGAAGCTTTTGTCCTGCAATTTACAACGGAAAAACGGTGTGCAGTTCGACGTTACTGGATGTAAACCGATATAACGAGCCTGCACCGATTCGAAATTGTGACTACTCCTACCGCCGACGAACGCCCCGCACGCACGGTCGGCCTGCGCGACCTCTTACTCTTGAGTGTCGGGGGCATGATTGGGTCGTCGGTGTTCTTCTTTCCCGCCTTCACCGGGCTTTGGGTGGGGCCAGCCGCGATTCTCGCCTGGTTGCTCGCGGGCCTCGGCATGGTGAGCATCGCGCTTTGCTACACCGAACTCGCTACTGCCTTCCCGAAGTCTGGTGGACCGGCCATTTTCCCCGCAAAGACACTCGGAGCAAATGCGTTCGTCCGTCAGTTCACATCCTACCTCGCAGGCACGTCCTACGCCCTTGGGTGGGTGTTCGGCGTCGCCGTCTCGGCGTGGTACGTGGCGAACTACCTCGGCACCATCCCCGAATTCACGGGTGCGAGCGGCCAACCCGTGTTGTTCGGACTGCTCGCAATCGGCGCGAGCCTTGCCGTCACCCTCGCGGGCATCGACGTGACCAAACGAACGAACCTCGTGCTCACTGCGTTCATCCTCGCCGTTCTCACGCTGGTCGCCGGTGTCGGCTTGACGAACGGTGACCCTGCGAACGCCACGCCGTTCATCACTGGAACAGGAATGCAGTTTCTCGCCGCAATCGGCGTCGCCATCACGGGCTATGGTGCGTGGACCGTCGTCCCTGCGGCGGCCGGGGAAGTTAAAAATCCGAATCGGACGATTCCACGGGCCATCGTCGGCAGTCTCCTCCTCACCACTATCTTCTACACGGCGATCGTCGTCGCAATCCACCTCACCGTTCCCCGAGCGCGTTCCAGCAAGGGAATCTCGTGATGGTCGCCCCGCTTTCTGCTGTCGTCGTCGGTGCAGGTATCCCACTGTTCGCGAACTACTTGCTCCCGGTCGCCGCGCTCATCGCCATCTTCACCACCATGCTCGTCGGGATGACGAGCGCGTCTCGCGTCCTCGCCGCGCTTGCAGACCAGGGTCTCTTCCCGCGTGTTTTTGCTGCGACGAGCACACGAACGAACGCCCCCTATCTCGCACTCTGTGTCATCGCCGTCGCCGCGAGCGCTGTCGTCGTTGGGAAACAGGTCATCGGCGGCATCGTCCTTGCTGCTCTCGTCGGGACGGTGCTTCCCTACACAATCAACGTCGCAGCGTTCGTCGGCCTGCGCGTATTTCGCACCGACATTTCCGCGCCGTTCCGCGCACCGGGCGGCCTCTTGACTGCCGTCGTCGCTCTCTGTTTCCTCGGGTTACTCGCGATGGGCCTCTCGGTCGACCACCCCTTCGCCGCGCTCCTCACGCTTGGCGTACTGGTTTCAGGATTCGTCCTGCAGTATGCGTTCGGTGCGATGTCGGCGACAGACGACGTTCCCACGTAGTCAGTCCATCGGGTGGCGAATGAGCCGTCCGTGCTCGACCTTCATGCAGTGGTCCTGGACGACGTCCAATCCCGCGTCCTCGGCCATCTTGGCCGCCTCGTAATTTTTAATCTCGAGTTGCATCCAGATCGCCTTCACGTCGCCACGGGCGATTGCCTCTTCTACAATTCCGGGAACTTCCTCTGCGGGGCGGAAAATCTGCACCACGTCGACGGTTCCTGGCACGTCGGCGAGTGAGTCGTAGGCGGGTTCGCCGAAAATCTCGTCTGCGGTTGGGTTGACGGGGATGATTTCGTAGCCGTGGCGCTGGAGGTACGCGGGCACGATGTGGGCGTCCTTCTCGAAAGACGTAGATGCGCCGACGACAGCGATTCGCTTGTAGCCGAGAATCCGGCGAAGCCCGTCGTTGTCTTCGATTGGCATACCAAACGTACTGTGAGCAAACAGATGAGCCTATTGCCGGGAAATCCTCACCACGCCAATCTCGGCGCCTCAGACGAGTTGTTCGACGAGCGAATCGACCATCTGCACTTCGTCATCGTTGATTTCGTGACCGAGGTCGTCGTACAGCCGGGCTGTTACTGCTGCGTCGAGTGCTTCAAAGACCACTGCCGAGTCGCGAAACCGGTCTACGCTCACGTACGAATCGTCGGTACTGCAGCCAAGGAAGACGGGCGTGCCATCGAGGGAGCCCTCAACGTCCCGGCTCGCCTCTGGTCCAAGCAGACTTCCCGAGAGCACGGCGAGACCCCCGTAGCGACGTGGATTCCTGACGACAAACTCGCTTGCAATCCCGCCTCCCTGAGAAAAGCCCATGAGCAGGGTTCGTTTGGGGGAACACCAGCATCCGCGGCGACATCGAGTGCCTCAGAGATACGGTCGAGCGCCGAGGTGAACCACGGTTCGTTGGCCGCAAACGGCCCGTATCCTGAACGCGGATACCACGTTCTGCGTGCAGCCTGCGGAGCGAGGTACATCACACCGTGATGGTGAAATTCGTCTATCAAGGTGAGCATATGATTCCCCGTCGAACCGCGCCCGTGGAGCAAGATGACCGCGGCCTCGGCTGCCTGCGGGGGTGCACCTGCAACTTCGAGGGGCTGACCCCGGTGTGGGTCGTCTTCGAATTCGACGGTGAACGGGTCGCTCATTCACTCGCTCCAGGTACCCCGGAAACATCGAGTGGGGTGAGTTGTCCCTCTATCATCTCGCGGTCCTCTTCGAGCCACGGCGGGAGAAACAGCGATTGACCGAGCGTCTCGAGGTCCAGCTCGGCAGTCAGCCCGGGCGCTTCAGTCGCGAGTTCGAACAGGATGCCGCCCGGTTCGCGGATGTACAGCGAGTAAAAGAAGTGCCGGTCCTTCACGCGCGAGACGTTGTATCCCCGCTCTCTGAACAGGTGGTACCACTCGTAAAGTTGCTCTTCGTCTTCAACACGGACGGCGACGTGGTGGATGGAACCCGCGCCTTCTCGTCCGTAGTCTGCGTCTCTATCGAGGAGGTCGACGACAGTCGCCCGGTCGCCCGGAGCCTGATACCGGACGCGGTCGCCTTCTTGATTGACGAGTTCGAAGCCGAGCGTGTCCAGCACACTCGCGGTCACGAACACGTTCGTCGAAAGGAGGGTGACGCCGTGGATGCCGCGAATCGCGTGTTCGGCCGGAACTGGCCCGTCTGCCCAGGGTTCGACTGGGGAATCACCGGTGACGAGTTCGAGGTGCGTGCCGTCTGAGTCAGCAAAGCGTAGTACCGTCTCGTCGAATCGCTCGAACGGTCCTTCGACGGCGATGTCGCGTTCTGCGAGTCGGGCTTTCCAGTAAGACACCGAATTCTCGGGGATGGTGAGCGCGGCTGTCGTAATCTGGGGTTTCCCCTCTCGTCCGTCGTCCTCTGCGGGATAGGGAAAGAACGTCAGCGCGGTTCCGGGCGACCCGGTTTCGTCGCCGTAGAAGAGGTGACGTGTGAACTTCTCGTTGAAGTTCACCGTCTGCTTGACCAGACGCAGGCCGAGGACGCCTGTGTAGAAGTCGAAATTCTGCTGGGCATCGCGGACGATGCCGGTGATGTGGTGGATGCCGGGAGTGTCTGTGAGCATGGACGAAGCGTACCGTGAGTAGCGGTGGGTGGCGAATGAGTGTTCGGTTGGGGGTGACAGTGTTCAGGCACGTCACCGAGATTCGAACGCCCGTTTCATTCGCAAAGCGTGACCGCTGCGGTCCTTAGGAACGAGGTGCCGACCGTCTGGGCGCTTTTGGAGGGTGCGTTTCCCCAAGCCAGAACCCTGCAAGCGCCAACAGCAGTGCTGCTGGCGCGACCAACAAGCCAATGCTGGCCAGTCCGAAAAGCGTCAGTAAAAGGAGGGGAACGGCAGCCACCCACACGAGTGCGCGGCGCTCAGTCCACGCACCGTAGCCTCCGACTAGGGCGAACACGAGGATGAACACCGACCAGAAAAAGAGCGCTGGATCGGCTCCCTCTACCCCAAGGAGATAGTCGATTCCAACCGGCCCACGCACGGGGGTGCACACGCCGCTACTCGTGCATACTTCGCCCGTTCCGAGTGGAAGGAACAAGATGACCAACCCGAGGAGTACTCCCAGCCCCGACCCGAGAAGCCCTGCGGTGGCACCCTTCGAAAAACTAGCCTCGCGTTCCATGCTACGTGTAGGCGATGCGAAATCTTAACGATTCGTCAGGGTCAGAGAGTGGCCTTTCACCGAGCGAGCACCCGTTCCGGCCACATTTTCACCTGTTGTAGCTTCCAGTGGACCCGAACAATCGGTAGCTACAACTGCTATCCGTCAACCCTCACTTCAGGTTGCAATCGTCGCTGGCTCTTCGTCAAGATTGATTCGACGCCCGTAGATGAGCAGCCAGAGAATCAGCAGGACTTCACCGACGAATGTGAACGCAGCGACCTCGAACGAGTAGTTCGCGAGGAGCACACGGCCAAAGCTATCGATAACGTAGCCCGCGCCGGCGATGACCAGGAGGACGCCGAGCACCTTCGGGATGTATCCAGATTTGTACGAGGGGACGGCACTGGACTGGTACATCAGATAGCCAAGTAACACCAGATGGAGGCCAACCAGAATCAGTGCTGCGTCCCAGATTTCGTAGAAGGCGTTGACGCCGAGGAGTGCCTGGGCGTATTGTTGCTCTGTGGTAAACACCGCACCCACATCGCCAGCATTCAAAATCGAGAGCACACCCGTGAGCTGGGCGATGGCGACCATGAAAATACCGGCGAACACCATCCTGAACCACGCGGTGAGCAGCGCGACGCCGCGGTTTACCGGCCTGAACACAGCATACAGTGCCCAGGCGACGATGAGGTCGAGGACAGCGACGGTCAAGAGACTCGCGATACCGAGGCGGAACGCCCCTTCAGCGTTGAGAATCGCGGTTGCGGTTGCCGTGGCATCGCCCGGTGTGATGAGTCCCCCTAGGATGACGAAATTCGCGTAGGCAGCGAGGGGAGTCATCGCCAGAAGCGCGATTCCAGCGAGTATACTTCCCCGTCGCACGGACCGGTTCGCGATAGCCGACCGCTCGATATCTGTAGGGTGGCCATCAGGCGCTCTGAACGTAGCTCCAGCCATTCGTCTCTGATGGGCGCGAGGCAGTATATCCATGTCGCCTCGATAACCTGATACGGGTGTCTGAGCGCCAGTGGACGGAAAAATACGGAATGTCCGTCCTCCCGGAGCTTCGCGTGTGAATTTCCCCTGACGGCAGAATCTCCTGAGATTGCACTACTTTGACGGTCGATTCACGCTCCCACTTCCCATCGGAGTGCATCCACTGTTGCGGCGACACCCTCGACCGCTCTTACCACCGGGCGAAAGGCTATATCACACGTCCAGCAATGCACTGACAAGTGATGACAACTATCAATCGGGTGCACGCGAGAGAGATTCTCGACTGTCGGCTCGAACCGACGCTCAGAGTGACAGTCGAGACGGAGGGTGCAAGCGGGCAGGCCGACGTTCCCTGCGGTCGTTCGCGGGGCAAACACGAAGCCGTCGACCTTCGTGATGGTGGCGACAGGTACGCCGGTCGCGGGGTGCAAACGGCGGTCGAAAACGTCAACGAACGCATCGCGCCACAACTCGTCGGGCGTGAGGTCCTCGCCCAGCGGGCCATCGACGAGGTGCTGCTCGAACTCGATGGTACGGACCAGAAGTCGAATCTGGGCGGAAACGCGACTACGGGCGTCTCACTCGCCGTTGCGAAGTGCGCCGCGAACAGCCGGGAGCTCCCCCTGTATCGCTATTTGGGCGACGTGGGGGCGCACACCCTCCCGGTTCCGTTTTTCGACCTCATCGAGGGCGGAGAACTCGCGGCGGGCACACTGGATTTCCAGGAACACCAGGTGGTCCCCACCGGCGCGGAGTCGTTCTCACAGGCGATTCAAATGTGCGCCGAGGTGTACTACGAACTCGGTGACCAACTGGCGCGTGACTACGGCGACCGCTCTCGAAACGTCGGCGTCGAGGGGGGCTACACACCGGGCGGCATGAACGACCCACGAGACGCCTTCGAAGCGGAATTGCAGGCCATCGAGGAACTGGGCTACGGGGACGAATTCGTCCTCGCCGCAGACGTCGCTGCCTCGCACTTCTACGACGAGAATTCGGGAACTTACGCGCTGATGGACGAGCAGTACACGCGTGGAGAACTTCTCGATTTCTACGCCGAGTTGACCGAGACGTATCCGGTGGTTTCGCTCGAAGACCCGCTTGAGGAAGACGATTTCGAGGGCTACAGAGAACTCGCCGACACGCTCGACATTCAGATTATCGGTGACGACCTCTTCGTCACGAATCCGAAGCGACTCCAGCGCGGTATCGACGAAGGCGCGGCGAACGCGCTTCTCTTGAAGGTAAACCAGGTCGGAACCCTCTCGGAGGCGCTCGACGCCGCCTCGCTCGCTGTAGAAAACGGGTACGCGGTGCAGGTTTCGGAACGCTCGGGACAGACGCCGGACACTTGGCTCGCGGACCTCGCCGTCGGTCTCGACGCCGGACAAATCAAGACTGGCGTGAGTCGCGGCGAACGGACCGAACAGTACAACCGACTCCTCGAAATCGAAGCGGAACAGGAACGAACCGCGTACGCTGGCCCGTTCTGGGACTGATTCATGACGTACGTTGTCATCATCAAAGCGGGTCAGCGATGATTCAAAACAAATCGGAACTCGCCGACCACGGGGAACGGGACGCCCGCGTATCGTTGCTCGACATCGGTGAGCATTCCTTAGCCCACATTCACCCACAGCAGCTCATCGACGACCACCTGACGGTTGACGGAAGTGTGCTGACGGTCGACGGCGAACGATACGACCTG
The DNA here is from genome assembly GCF_029489995.1 of Haladaptatus sp. DYSN1. Classification (NCBI taxonomy): domain Archaea; kingdom Methanobacteriati; phylum Methanobacteriota; class Halobacteria; order Halobacteriales; family Haladaptataceae; genus Haladaptatus; species Haladaptatus sp. DYSN1. Next base: position 611,251 of record NZ_CP120472.1, on the reverse strand, counting down.
TCGACAGCCGGGGACGTGTTCATCGTCGGTGCGGGGAAGGGCTCTTCGGCTCTCGCGGGAGCCCTCCGCGAACGTCTCGGTGACCGCGTAACCGACGGCGTCGTCGTCGAAAAACACGGGCAGGGCGATTCTGTTCCCGGTATCGACGTGTACGAAGCGGGCCACCCGATACCGGACGACGACGGACGGCGTGCAACGCAGGCACTCCTGGAGCTGGTCGAAGCAGCCGGTGCGGACGACCTGGTGTTCGTCTGCATCACGGGTGGTGCGTCGGCACAGCTGGTCGCGCCTCCTCGGACGTTTCGGTCGCGGACCTTGCGTCGATGACCGAACTCCTCCTGCATGGAGGCCTCCCCATCGAGGAAATCAACACCGTCCGAAAACACGTTTCCACCATCAAGGGCGGACGACTCACCGAGCGAATCGCGCCAGCAACCTTCGTCTCGCTCATCATTGTCGACGAAGTCGCGGGTGACCCCTGGGGGCCGACCGTCCCGGACATGACGACGTACGACGACGCGATTGGCGTGCTCGCTCGGCGTAACCTCTGGGAGCGGGTTCCAGCGTCGATACGCTCGCATCTCGAAGCCGGGCACCGGGGCGAGATTGCTGAGACGCCGACGCCGGAAGCGTTGACGGGAGTTCCCGGCCAGACGGTCGTCCTCGCAAACGCCACAGACCTGTGCGAAGCGGCGGTCGCCGGTGCGAAGAAGCGCGGATTCAATTCGATGCTCCTTTCGAGCGTCATTGAGGGCGAAAGCCGCACGGTCGGGACGGTGCTCGCTTCGATTGCGAAGGAGATTCGCCACCACGATCGCCCCATCGAACCGCCGTGCGTCGTCGTCTCAGGTGGCGAAACGACGGTGACGATTTCCGACGAGGCTGGCACGGGCGGGCCGAATCAAGAACTCGCCCTACAGTTCGCGGTAGACGCAGCCGAGTTACCGGGGGTGGCGTTGCTCGCGCTCGGGACCGACGGAACGGATGGCCCAACCGACATCGCGGGCGGCCTCGTCGACGGAACGACGGCGCGTCGCGCTCGCGAGAACGATATCGACCTCTTTTCGCACCTGACGGGTCACGACACCTCGCCTGCGTTGGCCGAACTCGGTGACGCAGTCCTGACCGGTGCGACCGGAACGAACGTGATGGACCTTCGGCTCTTGCTCGTCACTCGTGAGTCACAGAAGGGCTAATGTCGTCTCTGCCCGAGTAGAGGGTATGGGAGCGTACACCGGGACGACGGCGCTTATCGAGGCCCTCCGCGACCCGCGACGCAACGTGGCCGCGCTGCTCGTCGTCGCCGCTGCGCTCTTTGGCGCAATGCAAATCGGGTCCAGGGAGGCGTACTACACCGCCTCGCTGGTCATCTTTACCGTCTGGATGGCCTGGTTCATCCTTACCGCAATCGAGTGGCTCAAGCGGGCGGACTTTTAGCGATTGGTCCGGCGAACCCACACGGTCTGTTTGACCGAAACTCCCATAATCGGCAGCAAGGTGGAGAATCCACCAGATTATCAGCCGTGAGAGCGAATTGATACTATGCATTTTGCCCTCGAACACATCGAGTTTCTTGCTCTTTCTGAACACCGGGTGGAAGTCCTCCAGGCGCTCTTGGAGCAGTCTGCGACCCGGAGTGAGTTACGAGACTCGCTTGGTATCTCGAAGGCGACGCTCGGGCGGGTGCTCTTGGGACTCGAGGAACGCCACTGGATTCGCAAACAGCGGAACGTCTACGAAGTGACGGCCACGGGCGAACTCGTTGCTACTGACTTCTCGACCTTACAGCGGACGGTCGAGACAGCGGAGCGCCTGTCCCGAATCGTGACACACCTCCCGATGGACTACCTCGGCTTCGACCTTCGGGCACTCGCGGACGCACGAATCGTCCACACTACCCCTACGAACAGCACCGCACCGATTGACGCGGCGGTGGAACGAAACCGGACCACAACCAGTGGTCGCGTTCTCACGCAAGGGTTTTCGACGGTCATCTTGGAGGCGGTATTGAGCGCCGTTCAGAGTGGTAGTTCGGTGGAACTGCTCGTCACCACCCCGGACATCGACCCCTTCTTGGAAGACGATTCCGTTGGCCCGCTCCTTCGAAAACTCGTCGCCGAACCGTCTGGCCGCCTGCTCTGGCATCCGGAGGCGGTCCCAATAGCCGTAGGCTCACACGATGAAATTCTCACGCTATACGTGGTCGATGCTGAGCGAACGCCTGTTGCGCTCGTCGAAACATCCGCCGATGCCGTCGCAGACTGGTTTGAGGAGACGTATCGACGCTATCGAGAAGTAGCGACGGAGCTGACTGTCGAGGACGTTTCGAGTGTCAACTGATTCGAGGTTCGTCTCTTCACCACAGCGCCACCCTCAGACTCACGGTGTGGGCCTCACTCACGTCGTAGTACACGCTCACTGGGAATGATGATACGACGACTGAGCGCACTAGAATACATGGCAACTTCAACGCGTTCCATGAGGGGTATCGTGCTCGCTTCACGCGAGGAACGAATGACTTGGCTCCACTGGCTACGGCCGGTCTCGCCGGGGCAACGGGCGTCGTCCACCTGTACCTATACTGGGTTCAGGAGTTCATTCCGTTCTTGCTCGCCGGCCTCGGCTTCCTCGCTGCAGTCTCGCTCCTGGTTGTCGGGGTGAACCGCCGCCTGCTGTACGCCGTGGGTATCCCGTTCACGGCGATGCAAATCGTCGTCTGGCTCGTCCAGGGAATGCCTGACTTCGTCCTCGGTGTCGCCGACAAGACGGTTCAGGTCGCGCTCATCGTGGTGCTGGCCTACCTGTTCGTGGCAGAACGCCGCGCAAACCGCGCTCACGGCCAGGCTGTCGTTTCGACTAGTCCCGTCGCTGTAGAAGCGACGGGTCGGTAGGGAGGGTACATGACCCTCACTCGTCGGTCCTACTTACAGGGTGTCGGCGCGCTCGCACTCGTCGGGACGGCGTCCTTGGCGGGGTGTTCGGAGGCGACTGCTGAGAGTGGCACGAAACTGACGACTGAACCGGGCTACGATGGCTGGTTCAACGACGTGGGCACGTATCGTGGCACATTCGACCTACGCAATCAGTCGTCCGTGACGGTCACCGTCGGTGCGAAGGACTCACTTGGTCACTTCAAATTCGCTCCGGCCGCGATTGCCGTCTCGCCGGGAACTACCGTCAGGTGGGAGTGGTCCGGCAAGGGTGGGAGCCACGACGTGGTTGCCCTCGATGGAGGGTTCAAATCGCCGATGACTGACCGGGCCAAAGCGACGTTCACCCACACCTTCGACGCGCTCGGTATCTACAAATACTACTGCACGCCCCACCGGAGCATGGGTATGAAAGGGGCCGTCGTCGTCCTCGACTGATCGGAGACGATGGCGCGCTCACAGTCGGTCCAACGAGTATTCACCTACCGATTTTTGCAGGAACTCTTACCGGGCAATCTGCCACTCTCGACGGCCTCTACGAGCCTGTTCGCTCCGTGTTCGAGTTCTTCCACCGGGTCTGCAGGTTCGTCGTGTTCGAAAATTGCCCACTCGACGTCCTGGGCTTGGGCGATTCGCATGGCCTGGGAAGCGTCGAGGTCACCATCGCCGAGACGTGCGAACTCACCGGTCGCAGAGTGCATGTCCTTGACGTGGACGGAGGGTGCACGGTCGCCGAGTGCTTCGAGGCGTGCGTAGGGGTCTTCGCCCGCAGTTCCGACCCATCCGAGGTCGAGTTCGAACTCGACACGGTCGTCTACACGGTCGAGCAATACGTCGAAGGCGACCTCGCCATCAACGTCGGCGAATTCGTGGGCGTGGTTGTGGTACAGAAAGCGAAGCCCGTGCGAATCGAGCGTTCGAGCAAAGCCTGAGAGGAGGTCGGCGGTCGCTTCGACACGGTCGCGTGAATCGAAATATGAAGGGTCGAGATAGGGAAGGACTACCGTCTCACAGTCAAGCGTCTCACAGGCCTCAGCGAGTGCGGCCTCGTCGGTTTCGAGGGTTTCGACGCTCGCCGAGAGATTCGCCAGTTCGAGGTCGTGGGAGGCGAGGGTGGAAGCAACGTCCGTCGGTGAGTTCATCGATTCGTATGCAAATTCGACACCATCGAGGGGCGTAGAAGCCACGCGGGCGACCAACTGGTCGAGCGACTCGTCGAGGGCACGCAGGGTGTAGAGTTGAATCGCAGTTCGCATAGCTGACCCACTGAGGTGAGCCCCTTAGTGATTCCCCCGAGCAACGTTCGTAGGAACACCAACTGCTGTTCGTGATACGTGACTTGATGGTAATAATTCTGGGAAAGTACGATAAAATAGAATATTTGAAGTAGGTAATGTTAATCTGATTGAATGTGGCTAAAAAGACTACTCGGCCGGGCTCTTTTCGTTCACGCCGTCGATTCCTCAAATCCGCGGCTGGCGGTCTGAGCCTCGCGGCGCTGGAACGTACGGTGTGGCGGCGAACGAGGATATCCCGGGTGTCCGGCGACGGTACCGAATTTGTCCGAACGAACCGGACGAGACGTGGGTTCACAAGTACGAGGCGGTACGCCCCGGACCGACCACGATGATCGTCGCTGGGCTTCATGGTGATGAGGAGTCGGGCTGGCGTGCCGCAGACAAGATGATCGACTGGCGCGTCGAAACCGGTCGTATCGTGGTCATCCCGCGTGCGAGTGCCCGAGCAGTCGAAAAGCGAGTAAGAGGACTCGACAGTGACCCGAATCGTGACTATCCACCGACCGGGGAGTGTTACACCGAGATTGCGCGAGAAATTTGGGGTGAGGTCGAACGGTACGACCCGGATTTACTCCTCAGCTTGCACTCGAGTTACGGCATCTACAAGAGTGGCGACGGTGGCGTGGGACAGGCGATTTTCCCGACCCAGCACGGCGATGCTCGCGAGATGAGCCAGAAAACGTGTGAAGCGCTCAACCGTGGATACGGACTCGATGGAAAGTGGCGGTACCGACTCGGAAACACGCTGAGCGAGCGCCACACCAAACTCATGCATCGGGCGGGTGCGCAACTGAATACCCGGGGTGTAATTGCAGAAACCACTGAGAAGTGGCCGTCACTCGAAGACCAGATGACGTGGCAGCGTTTTACGGTCAGACACCTCATGCAGCAGATTGGTCACAGAAAAGGCCTGTATTCTGAGTGAGTGTTCGAGGGAGTAACGATACCTTAGACACACTACTGACAAACTGAACCGCGGGTAGTGGTTACCGGAGTTACAAGGAGACCTGCTCTACGGGGCTCGCATCGTGGCCGGCGAAAGGTGAGCGGGGGTTTTGAGCGTACGAGCGTCCCGTATCGGGTTGTGGTCGGCGGTGGCCGATACAGTTCTCCGGATTTACCCGCTCAGGTTGGTTGTTAGCTGAACTCGTTGCAGACCGGAATTCCCATCGTGTCATAATCGCTCATCGAAGCGAGCGTTTCGGGTACCTCGTCAAGTGAAATCGTGGACGAGACGAGTTTCGTTGGGTCGAGCTTTCCGGTCTTGATCATGTCGAGCATCTCTGTGTAACGTGATGGTTGTAAGCCGAGCGACCCCCGAAAGTCGATTTCTTTCGCAACGAACTCGTCTGTGGGAAGCGGAACCTTCCCCTTCTCCTCTGAGGTGGTCAACCCAATTTGGACGTGGCGACCCCTTTTCTGAGAGAATTTACTGCGTTCAGACAGGTCGTCTTGATGCCGAGCGCATCGACCGAACAGTCTGCACCTCCGTTGGTTATCGCGCGAACCTCCTTCGCCGGGTCGTCGACGTCGCTCGCATTTATCGTCTCGACCGCGCCGAGGCTCTTTGCTTTCTCGAGTTTGTTGTCGAAGAGGTCGACGCCGATGACGTTCGCGCCGAGCGCATCGGCAATATGGACTGCGGAGAGACCGATACCACCGAGGCCGTGGACCACGACGTCCTCGCCGTTTCCAACGTTACCACGGTGGGCCATCGCGTGGAACGATGTCATAAACCGACAGCCGATTCCTGCTGCTGTATCTGCGTCGATGCTGTCGGGCAGCGGGACGGCGTTGATATCAGCGTTCGGAATGTGGACCTCCTCTGCGAACGCACCAGGTGCTTCGTTCATGAAGCCGAGCCCGATGTGGTTTTCACAAATGTTCTCGTGACCATTGCGACAGAGGTCACATTTCCCGCACGCGAAATTAAACGGAATCGCGATGTGGTCGCCTTCAGAGACGCTTTCTACGTCTTCGCCGACTTCGACGACCGTTCCACAGGGCTCGTGACCGAGGACGTGCGGTGGGTCTGGCCGGTATCCGAACCAATCCCAGTCACCCTGCCAGCAGTGCCAGTCACTTCGACAGACCCCACAGCCGTCGACTTTGGCGACGACGCCGTGTGGTTCTGGTTCTGGTCGTTCGACTTCCTGTACTTCGAGCGGTTCTTGGAATTCCTCCAGTACTACAGCGCGCATTGCAATCCATGAACTATCATGATATATTAAAAATTTACCGGATTGTGCAAATAGCGGTAATTTGTAATCGCAAAATACGAAATCGGGTTTTATCATAATGCATAATTAGAAACAATTAAGGGGGCGTGCGATACACTCCCTAACGCGATGTCGACTGATTCACCCCCCTCAACGAAATCGAATGGAACGGTCAAACAGCGTCACCGAGATGCGGCAGAAGAGTTGATTCCACGCGAACCAGGCAAGCTGTTCATCGGCGGCGAGTGGGTCGAGAGTGCCTCTGGACAGACGTTCGAGACGCACGACCCGACGACCGGGGAGTCACTCGCGTCGGTCCAAGCGGGGACCAGTGCAGATATTGACCGAGCGGTCGAGGCTGCTTGGGACGCCTACGAAAACCGCTGGTCGAGTTTTTCTGCGGCCGATCGACAGGCTGTGCTCACAGAGATTGCTGACCGTATCGAGGCGCGAACGGAGGACTTCGCCCGCCTCGAAACGCTCGACAACGGGAAACCGGTCACCGAAGCCCGTCTGGATATCGGCCTGGTTATCGACCACTTTCGCTACTTCGCGGGTGCTGCTCGCGTAAACGAAGGGAGAACGGTTCCAACCGATACGGAAAATCACGTCCAGACGATTCGCGAGCCATACGGAGTGGTGGGGCGATCATTCCGTGGAACTTCCCGCTGTTGATGGCCGCCTGGAAACTCGCTCCAGCTCTCGCAGCCGGCAATACAGTTGTGCTGAAACCAGCGGAGGAGACGCCGCTTTCGATTCTCGAACTTATGCGCGAGGTCGAAGACGTCCTTCCAGCGGGCGTGGTGAACGTCGTCACCGGCTTCGGTGCTGAAGCGGGCGAACCGCTCTCGAAGCACGACAACATCCGAAAACTGGCGTTCACGGGTTCGACAGAGGTGGGCCGAGGCGTGATGAAAAACGCCGCCGACTCCATCACGGATATCACGCTCGAACTCGGCGGCAAGAGTCCGGTAATCATCTACCCGGACGCCGATGTCGAGAAGGCAGCAGCCATCGCGAGAGTGGGGATGTTCCACAACACCGGCGAGTGTTGCTGTGCGGGAACCCGACTCTTCGTCCACGAAGACATCGAGACAGAGTTCCTTGACGCGTTCGTCGACGAAATCGAGAATCTTCGCGTGGGTGATCCGCTGCTCGAAGACACGACCCTCGGACCAAAGGTCTCTCGTGAACAGGCCAACCGAACCATGGACTACATTACTGAAGCGCGGAACGTCGGTGGTGAGGTCCTCTCTGGTGGCGACGCCCCAGACGACGAGGAACTCGCCGAGGGCTGTTTCATCACTCCCACCGTCCTCACGAATCTCGACCACGAGAGTCGCCCGGTACAGGAGGAAATCTTTGGCCCCGTTGAGACCGTCTTTTCATGGTCGTCGTACGAGGAGATGATCGAGTTGGCCAACGACGTCGATTACGGTCTGGCCGCCGGCGTCATCACCGACGACCTCTCACAGGCGTATCAGACAGCCCGTGACATCGAAGCTGGAAACATCTGGGTGAACACGTACAACGAGTTCCCGGCTGGCCAGCCCTTCGGCGGCTACAAACAGTCGGGTATCGGACGAGAAACCGCCTTCGAGGCGATAGAGCACTACACGCAGACGAAGACCATCAACATCAGTCTGCAGTAACCAATCGCCTACACCAGCCGTTCGATATGCGGTGGACGCCAGCAGAATTCACTCGACTTGACTGGGCGGCTCGCCGGTTGGTATCTGGGAGGTGAGCCCGTGCTTTCGGGTGAGAACGTCACGGCAATTTCGCGTCTCCACTAAAAATAGTAAAAAGACATTTGGTTGGAACAGCATAATCAGCGATAACGCATGAGTTCACCCATCGACGAAATCGACGAAATCTCTCCCCGGGATGTCGTCATCCTCAAAGTTCGGCTCGAACATCCGACCGCATCTGTTCGAGCGCTGAAAGATATTCTCGATGAGGAGTACGGGATTTCGCTATCGCACAATCGCGTGAACGACATCCTGCGAGAGCTCGGTGAGAAGGACGTGTTTCGTGAAGCCGCGCTCTTGAACGAGCAATTCTTCGAGTACCACCTCTTTCAAATTGCGTTTCATTACCCGAGTTTCGAAGAGCGCTGGGAGGACTGCTACAACGACCTGATGGAGGACTCACACGTTATGATGTTCTTCAACGCAGACGACTACCACCAGTGGCAGTTCATCGCTCGCTTCCGTAAGAGCGAGAACAAGGAGGAGTGGAAGCGAAATTTCTTCAAGAAACACGGCGACCTCATCGCCCAGTTCGACTCCAGTTCTCTCCCAGAGGTCCACAAGTTCCGCAGCGACATGGATGTACTCGAACACCTTCTCTCGGAGACGGAGGAGGGCGCAGAATACCTGGAATCGAAACGGACGAACGATACGACGACTGACGAAGACGACACCTCCCTCCTCGTCGACGGCAGAGACGATTAGTTTCGAACCTCGCTCGTCGAGCAGGCGTACCTCTGCATTGTTCTGTTCGCTAAGCATTGTGTAGCGGGCGTTTTGTAACGCGACGGATACGGTTGCTACTGTACCAAACACCTATGTAGAATCCTGTAAAAGTGTGCGATTAGCAATCGTGGACCATGCCACATAATTCGTCGACTTCGAAGCAACAGCGCACAATCAGAAGCCGTCACCGAGACGCGGCAGCGGAATTGATTCCGTCCGGTGTAGGACGACTTCACATTGGCGGCGAGTGGATCGAGAGCGCCGGCGGCCAGACGTTCGAGACCCACGACCCGACGACTGGAGAGTCGCTCGCGGTAGTGCAGGCCGGTACTGCACTCGATATCGACCGAGCGGTCGAGGCTGCCTGGAACGCCTACAATGACTGTTGGGCTGGCCACACCGTAGCTGAGCGCCAGGCGGTGCTCACGACAATCGCAGATCGTGTGGAGGCGCGAAAGGAGGACTTCGCCCGACTCGAGACCCTCGACAACGGTAAACCGATTACAGAATCACGACACGACGTCAAGTTAGTCGCCGACCACTTTCGCTACTTCGCAGGTGCGATTCGCGTCAGAGAAGGCAAGGCGATCCCGTCTGATGAGAACCGTGCCATCCAGACGATTCGCGAGCCATACGGAGTGGTGGGGCAGATCATTCCGTGGAACTTCCCGCTGTTGATGGCCGCCTGGAAACTCGCTCCAGCTCTCGCCGCAGGAAACGCGGTCGTGTTGAAGCCGGCCGAAGAGACGCCGCTTTCGATTCTCGAACTTATGCGCGAGGTCGAAGACGTCCTTCCAGCGGGCGTGGTGAACGTCGTCACCGGCTTCGGTGCTGAAGCGGGGGCCCCACTCGTAAACCACGAAGACGTCAAAAAACTCGCGTTCACGGGTTCGACAGAGGTAGGCCGGGGCGTGATGAAAAACGCCGCCGACTCCATCACGGATATCACGCTCGAACTCGGCGGCAAGAGTCCTGTAATCGTTCACTCTGACGCCGATATCGACCACGCAACTGACGTGGCTGTGAACGCACTCTTTTTCAATTCTGGCGAGTGTTGCTGTGCAGGAACGAGACTCTTCGTTCACGAAGCGATTCGCGAAGAGTTCGTTGACGCGCTGGTAGCAAAAACAATGCAGCTATCGATTGGGGACCCACTCCTCGACGACACTGACATCGGTCCGGAAATCTCACAGACAGAGGTCGCGCGAACGAATCGATACATTCGATGGGCCCGTGAATCGGGTGCGTATCTTCTGACCAGCGGTGAAACACCGGCAGTGGGGTACTTCGTCGCCCCGACTATCGTTGGTGACCTCGAACACGAACGACGGGCGGCTCAAGAGGAAATTTTCGGACCAGTGGGAATTCTGTTCTCGTGGTCGTCGTACGAGGAGATGATCGAGTTGGCCAACGACGTCGACTACGGCTTGGCCGCAGGCGTCATCACCGACGATCTCTCACAGGCGTACCGCACGGCACGCGATTTGGAGGCTGGAAACGTCTGGGTGAACACGTACAACGAGTTCCCGGCTGGCCAGCCCTTCGGCGGCTACAAACAATCTGGAACGGGACGGGAGACAGCGTTCGAGACGCTCGACGAGTATCTCCAGAGCAAGACGATTACGATTGCGTTGACGTCTCCGCTCGACGGCTGAATCCTTGGTAGATTCAATTCTCGTATTTACATTAACCCTTAATCGAATGGCTTGCCAGTGGCGGCAGTTGTTAGCATCAATTAAATCTCAGTAACTTACAGGATGTGCCCATTCGTGACCAACGACAGTCGAATTACGAGTACCGTGTCGCCAGCCCATCCCATTCAATGCTCGCTGCTCGAACGCTCGAAAGGTTGAATCGGAGGAATCGAGTTCCTCACCAACCATACAACGCACTGCGAGGTGCTTGCCTCGCGGCATCGCGGTTCGCCGTGATGGGGATACACGGCAGAATATTGTTGGTTTACTAAGATGATAGTTTTGCCGTGACACAGGCCGGTGCCCATTGCTTGCTAAGAACAGTGCGTTTCAGCTGGATGTCGAGTGGCCTCGACCGTTCGTGTTCGTTCTTTTGTGGGCTGAATGCCGGTAAGTCAGGCTTTACGTCCTATAGAAGCCGATATACCCACTCCGATGATTTTCACGCGTTCCTAACTGTTTCACTCGTGGAACGCAATGGAACACAACGCCGTCTCTCGAAATCACCTCCTAACAAAATGTCGTCATAACCAAAGGGTTGCATGGTACGTATGCACACCCTAACCGGGTTCCAGCGCGATCTCCTCACGGTCATCGCGGGCCACGACAAGCCCTCGGGTCAAGACATCAAGAGCGAACTCGAATCCCAGGTCGGCGACATCAACCACGGGCGGCTGTATCCCAACCTCGACGCGCTGGTCGAGGCGAACCTCGTCGACAAAGGCGAAATCGACCGTCGGACGAACTACTACGCGCTCTCTGACGCTGGGCGAGAAGCGCTGGTCGAATACGACGAGTGGCGAGAGAACTACGCGACACCGGTTTCGTCGCCCGCGTTTTGATTTTTCTTCGGGTCCAGAGCTATCTCTGATCGTCCGCGGGCTGGTGTCTTCTGACCAAGTAGCGTCATGAAGCTGTCGCGTGCGACACAACGGTTTTTTCGCTAGCGGGAGTCGAATTCTCCATGGTCACCCCCGCACACGAGTCCCCGCTCCGTCGCCGATTCGGCGTGACGCTGCTCGCAGGTCTCCCTGGAATCCTCGCGCTCGCCGGCTACATCTATCTCACGACACCACAGTCTGCCATTCCAGCAGGCCTCTCCCGCCCACTCCTCGCCGTGCTTTCGGGGGTCAACTCCCTGCTGTTTCTCGCCGTCGCCTGTCTGGTCGGCGCGTTCGCCGCGCCGCGGGTCGGCCTGCGCTCGTATCTCGTAGACCGGGCCGGGACCGGCGACCGAATCTGGCCCCGACTCCGTGACGAGGTCCGTCTCGCCGTCTCCGTCGGCATCCTCGGAGGCCTGTTGGTCCTCGTCCTCGATGTCGCGCTCGCGCCGTTCGTCGCCCAGGACATCCCCAGCCGGGAGCCGGAGCGGTTCAGCCCACGGTGTTCGACGTGCTCGCCTACGCGCCGGTTCGATTCCTCTACGGTGGCATTACGGAGGAACTCATGTTGCGATTCGGGCTCATGTCCGCACTCGTGTTCGTCGGGTGGTTCGTCTCCGGTCGGCGGGCGGGTGGCCCGCGGTCGGGCGTGATGTGGGTGGCTATCGTGGTGTCGGCGGTGCTGTTCGGCGTCGGGCACCTGCCCGCGCTCGCCCAGTCGGTCAGCCTCACGCCCCTCCTGATTGCCCGAACGATTCTCCTGAACGCGGTCGCTGGCGTCCTGTTCGGCTGGCTGTACTGGCGGCGAAGCCTCGAAGCGGCGATGGTCGCCCACGCCTCGTTTCACGTTCCGCTCGTGGTGGTGTCGCTCGTGCAGGTCGCGCTGCTCTGACGGTTCTCTTCGGCGACGGGGCCCTCTATTGACAGTACCCCCACGATGACGATATCGCGTAGCTCCCTTACTCGACGGCAATCGTCAGTCGAACTTCGAACTCTTGGTCGTCCATCCCCACTCGGTCGCGAGCCGTGTACGTCCCCTTCGGATAACCATCCTCAGAGGGGGTATACGTCAGAACGGCGTACTCCTCACAGACGCGGTCCCCTGCCGTTACTTTTCTCAGGCGTCCCACCTCGCTTTCGAGATATCCCTGCTCCAGTGGCCAACTCTTCCCGACTGGCTGGTCCGGAATCACATGCTGTTGCTCGTTTAACCGGGGCGGGAAGATAATCAGCCGCTTCGTCTGCTCGTCGTTCCACGCAGAATACCGAGTGAATGGAGCCGTGATGCCAAAGTCCAGCGTTGTGGGAACATCCCCGCGGTAGGTCAAGCAGATCGTGACGAGTGGTGGACTCGTTGCTGTGGGGGCGCTCGACGCTTCGACGGTGAGTTCGAGGTCATCCGTAGGCGGGTGTATCTCCGTCGAATAGGTTAGCATACAGTCAGTTCGCGTTCACTCAATAGGACTCTATCGCCGAAATCGATAGGAGAGCCGCGAGAACTCAGTCACAGAGCTATCGGAAGTATCGGAACCCACCCCATTCCGCTTATCACACTCCCGGTAGACTGGTCTGTCATGATACGGGATGCGAGAGTGTTGCAGGACGATTTCTTGCCCCAGGAGGTCCAGCACCGCGAGGCAGAAGTCACCCAGCTCTCCACCACGCTCGCAGCCCTCACGCGCGGTGAAGCCCCCGAAACGGCCTTCCTCTCCGGCCCCAGTGGCGTCGGCAAGACCTGCATCGCGAAGTTCACCGTCGACCGCCTGCGCGAGGAACTCATCGACGTGAACCACCAGTACATCAACTGCTGGGAGGACTACAACCGCTATCGCACGCTCTATCGCATTCTCGAAGGCATCGGCCAGACGCTGGACGTGCATCGCCAATCGACGCCCCTAGACGAACTGCTCGAACGGGTGCGGTCGTACGACGGCCCGCCCTACGTCGTCATCCTCGACGAGGTAGACCAACTCGAAGACACCTCCGTGCTCTACGACCTGTACAACACCCCGCGGATTCACATGGTCCTCATCGCGAACGAGGAGGACGACCTGTTCGCAGAACTCGAAGAACGGGTGCGCAGTCGCCTGCTGAGCAGCGTTCGCGTCCGGTTCGAACGCTACCACCTGGAGGAACTCGTCACCATCCTCGAAGACAGAGCGCGGTGGGGATTATCGGAAGGCGCTATCGGAAAGCAGCAATTGGCCCTCATCGGGGACGCCGCAGCAGGGGATGCACGGGTCGCAATCGGCATTCTCAGGAACGCGGCGCGACGCGCCCAGCAGGCGAACGCAGACACTATCTCGTTCGAGATGGTCCACGAATCGATTCCTCGAGGGAAGGCGGAAGTCAGGCGCAAAGCCGTGGGTAAACTCCATCCCCACCAGCACGCCCTCTACGAGATTCTGCGCGAAGCGGGCGAACTCTCGCCGGGTGAGTTGTACGAACGCTACACGGAGAACGTGGAGAATCCAAAGACCAAGCGCACGGTCAGAAATTATCTGACGAAGATGGACCATTACGGCCTCGTCATCGCCGAGGGGACGAACCGTGGCCGGACCTATCGCCCACAATGAATTAGCATATCGGAACGACCGGAAGCCACACGCTTTGGGTTATCTCACTGTCTCGCGAATTTTCTGATATGAAGCCGACGACCGGTGACCCGCCCGCACTACCGACGCTCGGGCCAGGAGTCACCAGACTCGAAGCAGACGAAAGAATCACTGGCGCACTACAGTCGCTCGTCTTAGACCACGTCCTCATGAGCAAGGGCGACGCCCTGTGGGTCGACAGTCGCGCCAACGGAACCACCCAGCCACTCGCCCGGCTCGCCCCGAGTCGTCGGGCGCTCGACCGGATTCACATCGCCCGCGGGTTCACGCCGTGGCAACACTACAGCCTGCTTCAGGACCTGCCCGCGGCTGTCACCGAGTCCACGTCGCTCGTCGTCCTGCCTGCTATCGACTGGTTCTACCGGAGTGACGAGGTTCGGGCGTCGATGGGCAAACGCATGTTCGAGCGCGCGGTCGAGCAGGTCGAAGCCATCGCCACAGACTTTGACGTGCCCGTGCTCGTGACGACCCACGAGCAGGATGCGTTCACCGACCCGCTCGTTTCCGTCAGTGCGCCGCTCGAATGCACGCTCACGAAGTTCGGGCCGCGCTTTTCCGGCCAGGAGTTCGAGACGCTCGTCTACCCCGTCGAATACGGCCTGCTCCAGACGACGCTCGCCTACTGGTGTCAGGTGCTCTCTGCGCGTCACCCGGCGATTACCACGCCGTCCTCGCGGGAGGTGACCGCGGGTGGGGCGCACTAATCCGACCTACCGCGACCTCGTCCGCGGGACCGAGACGCGCTGGCAGGACTATCGGCGGGCGCTGCGCCGTGACGACCAGCCACACTTCGACCGCCTGTTCGAGCACGCTCGCGCCCACGCCGACGCGGGTGGCTTCCTCAACCACCAGTTCGTCGAACTACCCATCTTACTCTCCATCGCGCTCGAACAGGAGAAGGAACTCGCCCGCCTGCGCGAACGCCTCGACCAACTCACGGAGGAGTCGTGACTACCCATGCCCTTCACGTTCGACTACCGCGACGGTGACGTGCTCGCGTGGTCGCTCACCGACGAGGGCGCGACTTACACGCGCGATGAATCCTATACGCCCACCATCTACGTGTCGGCGCACGGTGCGGGCCATCTCGCTGACGCTGCGGACGTGCTTCGCGGTCATCCCGCTGTGTCGCACGTTCGCGAGGTGAGCGAGCGCGTCAGTTTTCGCCACGACACAGAACCCGTCCTCGAAGTCGGCGTCACCGAACTCGACGCGGTGACCACGCTCGCCCACACCATCGCCGGGTGGGGGTCGCCGGGGACGTACCGCCCCTACAACGTGGACCTCTCGCGGGAGTATCGCTACTGCCTCGAAAACGACATCATGCCCCTGCCCGAGCGCGAGTTGCGCGTCCTGTCACTTTCCACGCCCGAGTCGAATCTCAGCCGGGGGCGCATCACGACGCTCAAACTCGACGACGAGACGGTCGAGGGCACGCCCGCGGAGGTTCTCGACGTGCTCTCCGTACGCCTCGACGCACAGGACCCGGACGTGTTCTTGCTCTCGACGAGCGAACTCGTTCCCGCCCTCTACGAGCAGGCGCGACAGGTCGGCAACGACGAGTTCTACCTCGGACGACTGCCCGGCTGGGAGCGTCTCGCCGGGAAATCGACGTACACGAGCTACGGCCGGGTGGGCCATTCGCCTGCTCGCTACAACCTTCCAGGACGAGTCATCATCGACCGCAGCAACACGTTCATGTGGAATCAGACGAACCTCGACGGCTGTCTGGACCTCGTGAAGCGTTCGGGGAAACCACTTCAGGAACTCGCGTGGGCGTCGATTGGCAACATCCTGACGGCCATCGAAATCAAGGAAGCCCGCAGACGCGGGGTGCTCGTCCCGTGGCACTCGTGGCGTCACGAGCAATTCAAGACGATGAACCAGCTTCACGAGGCCGACCGCGGCGGGTTCACCTTCGCGCCGAAGGTGGGCCTCCACGAGGACGTCCACGAACTCGACTTCTCCTCGCTGTATCCGAACATCATCGTGACGCGGAACGTGAGTCCCGAGAAGATTCGGTGTGACTGCCACGCCGGCCGCGAGGACGTGCCCGGTCTTGGTTACGCTATCTGCGACGAGCGCGGGTATCTCCCGAACGTGCTCGAACCGCTCATCGCAGACCGGGATGCGTACAAGCGCGAACTCGCAGAGACGGATGACCCAGCGCGGCGAGCCGTGCTCGAAGGTCGGTCGAACGCGCTCAAGTGGATTCTCGTCTCCTCCTTTGGCTACCAGGGCTTCTCGAACGCGAAGTTCGGGCGCATCGAGTGCCACGAGGCAATCAACGCCTTCGCACGCCAGATTCTCCTCGACGCGAAAGACGTGTTCGAGGCGAACGGCTGGCGCGTCGTCCACGGCATCGTGGATAGTCTCTGGGTGACGGCCGTCGAGGACGAGGAGCAGACGCCGCTCGACGAGTTGGCGAAGGAGATTACCGACGCGGTGGGCATTCGACTGGAGTACGAGACGGCCTACGACTGGATTGCTTTCGTCCCCCTACGGTCGAGCAACGCCGGGGCGCTGACCAAGTACTTCGGGAAGAAGGCGAGTGGCGAGTACAAATACCGGGGCATCGAGGTTCGCCAGCGGAGTACGCCTCCGTTCGTCAAAGAAGCGCAGAAGGACCTCATCGAGACGCTCGACACCCACCGGACGCCCGAGGCGGTGTGCGACCGTCTACAGGTGTGGCTGGGGAAGCTTCGGTCAGGGAAGGTGGACACCGCCGAACTGGTCGTCACGAATCGCGTCTCGAAGTCTCTGGAAGAGTATTCGCAATCGACGCGGAACGTGGCCGCACTGGAGCGGGCGGCGAAACTTGGACGGTCCCGTGGCCCGGGGCAGAAGGTGCAGTACGTCGTAGTCGACGACGCCGCGGACGACATCGACCGAGTTGCACTTGCAAGCGAGCACCCGAGTGAGTACGACGTCGAGTTCTACTGTGACCTTTTGCTCCGAGCGGCCGAGAGCGTGGTGTCACCACTCGGGTGGCGCCGGTCGCGGATATCGTCGTATCTGGCAGAGCGGGTGGATGCGTCGTTGAGTGCGTATTGAGTGAAACACCAGAACTTAAGATATCTCCTGCGCCACCAATACGAGAAATTATTCCTCGAAGTAAGAATTATATCCTTCACTCTGCAACTCCGAGTATGGTCGAGACAGACGCGAATGGACCACCTCCCTTCGAAGATGCGTTCGCCGGCGACGACGTCGAACAACGCATCTACGGCACCATCCTCCAGACCCGAGAACCGACGACAGCGAGTGCAATTGCCGACACCGCCGACTGTGACCCGAAGACTGCCCGGAAGTATCTGAACTGGTTCGACAATCTGGGAATCGTCACCCGACACGACGGCCATCCAGCCACCTACGAACGGAATGACGCGTACTTCGAGTGGCGGCGCATCAACCAGCTCGCAGCCGCCCATTCCGTCGAGGAGCTCCAGACCCGCGTTCGTGAGCTAACGACGCGCATCACCGAGTACGAAGACACGTACGATGCTGCGTCACCGGCCGCAGTCGACGCCATCGCCGTCGTAGAAGCCAGCGACAAACGGACCATCGACGACGTGTACAGCGACCTCGCTGACTGGGCGACCACCCGTGAGGAACGAGAACGCTACGAACGCGCCCGCCAGCAACGCATGGGCAGCGAACGCGAGCAGGCATCCGGGTAGTCCGCTCGATGGTGCCACCGACAGGCGATGGCGGGAGCCCTGCCCCCATCGACCGACCACTCCTCGAGTTTCTTCAAACGCGGCTCGCAGCAACGAGACAAGTCTCCCGAGCGACTGTCACGGACGCAAGCGGCCACCTCGAACTTCGCGTCCGGTTCGCGTCGCCGTACTATCCAGCGACCCTCGACGAGGCGACGCTGACGGTTCGCTGGTACACGAACGACGACTTCAAACTCCACTATCGAGAGACGCACGCGGACCACCCATGGGAGTGCCGGTGGGACCGTCACTCGAATCCCCATAATACACGAGCCCACTTCCACCCCCCACCCACCGCCTCGACACCTGGCCAGGACGCGTCGTGGCCGGACGATCATCGTGACGTCGTTGCACTTGTCCTCGACGAGATCGAAGACCGAATCGCGGCTCTGTGGGACGAGTACCGAGGATAGCTCGACGACGAACCGGGTCAGCCGTAAACCTTCGTCAGGCAAGGGGGTGAATCGACGGGGGATTCCCACCCGCTGGGAATCCGCCATTCGCTCTTTGTCCGTCCCCGAGTGGGTGTTGCTAGAGACCGTCACACGAGTCGGTCGGCGTCCCGAGCGTGCACCCACGACCATGACACGAACGAAACTTTCCCGGAGGGAAGCCCCGTCGAGCGAACGAACCGCGACGACAGATGCGCGAGCGAAAACTCAGTGCCCAGAGTGCAACGGGCGAATCGTCCAAGACGGCGGCCGCGGCGAATCGACGTGCGAGGATTGTGGCCTGTGGTCGACGAAGACGACCTCGACCACGGCCCCGAGTGGCGGGCGTACACCGCCGGCGAACGAGACGACAAGAGCCGCGTCGGCGCACCGACGACGCAACTCATCCACGATAAGGGCCTCAGTTCGACGATTAGCTGGCAGGACAAAGACGCCTACGGCAAGCCCGTCTCGGAACGCAAACGCAGTCGGCTGAAGCGCCTTCGCACGTGGGACGAACGCTACCGGACGAAAGATTCTCATGAGCGGAATCTCAGGCAGGCGCTCGGCGAAATCAGCCGCATGGCCTCTGCTCTCGGACTCGGCGAACCGATTCGCGAGACGGCGGGAGTCATCTACCGTCGCGCCCTCTCTGAAAATCTGCTGCCGGGCCGTTCCATCGAAGGAATGGCGACGGCATCGCTGTACGCTGCCGCGCGCCAGCAGGGCGTCCCGCGCCCGCTCTCCGAGTTTACCGAGGTCAGCCGGGTGGACGAGACGCGCATCCAGCGGGCGTATCGGTATCTCTCGCGGGAACTCGGCCTCGAAATCGAACCGGAGAATCCGGCGCAGTACCTCCCGCAGTTCGCCTCCGCCCTCGAGGTTGACGACGAGGTAGAACGACAGGCTCGCGAGCTGCTGGCCGTCTCGAAGGGGACGGGGGCGCACGTCGGCAAGAGTCCGGTTGGACTGGCCGCCGCGGCACTCTACGCTGCGACCCAACTCACGAACAGGAAGGTGACACAGGAGCGCGTCGGCGACGTGGCCCGCGTCAGCGTCGTCACCATCCGCAATCGCTATCAGGACCTGCTCACCGAATACGAGACCCAGCGAGATGTGTGACTCCCGAGGCGACCCCGCGAGCGAGTACGAAACGGGCGTCGAGCGTGCGGTTCTCCAGACGCTGGCCGACAGCACCCCGCGCCACGCCATGGAAATCGCAGACGCCGTCTCACATCACCCGATTACGGTCGAACGAGCCTGTTCGCGCCTCGTCGAACGGGGGCACATCCGCTCGCTGACTGGCGGGTACTTCGAACGCACCGAACGCGGCGAACGACTGCTCGACGCGCGAGCGGAGGTTCGAATCTGACCGCATTTCCCGGGTCGCCGGTGCCTGTGCCAGCCATCGGCCGTCGTCAGCAACCGGATAGCCTTTGCAGGGCCACCTGTAACGTCACCTAATGGTGTTCGACGCCAGCGAATCTGCGGACACGCCGGGCCTGCAGGCTGTCCTCGAAGCGCTGGACGATACCGACTGCCGGGCCATCCTTCGCGAAACAGCCGAACCTATGACTGCAACCGACCTCATCGACGCCTGTGACATTCCCCGGTCTACCCTGTACCGGAAACTCGAACTGCTCAGTACCGCCTCGCTCGTCCGTGAACGAGACGTCATCAACCCCGAGGGCGGTCGAACGACGCGCTACGAACGCGACTTCGACGCCGTGACGATAGCCGTGACCGACGACGACACGTTCTCTGTATCCGTCGAGCGACCACCCCAGAACGCCGGCGAGCGCCTCGCCGACATCTGGTCGAAGATGGGTGAAGAACTATGACGATGACCGGAACCGCCATCGTGGTCGTCAAGACTGTGATTCTGCTGCTCGGCAGCGGCGTCACGTACATCGCCTTCAGCGCGTATCGCCGGACTGGTGCGCGTTCGCTCCGTGCGCTCGGTATCGGCTTCGGCGTCATCACCTTTGGCGCGTTGCTCGCGGGTGTCGCCAATCAGTTACTTTCGGTGTCGCTCGAACTGGGCGTTCTGATAAACAGCGTCCTCGTCGCCATCGGCTTCGCCATCATCATGTACTCGCTGATTATCGAACGCGGGTGAGGAGAAAGTCACCGGCTGTTTCTGCGGGCTGAATTACCGGACGACGTGCGCTGGCGTCTCGCCGTCGAGGTAGGCTTCGAGTTGCGAGGCGATGATGCGCGGGCCGCCGAGAACGGCGTCGCGGGTCGAACCAGCGACGTGGGGCGTCAGGATGACGCCGTCGAGGTCGAACAGCGGGTGGCCTTCGGGAATCGGCTCGTCTTCGAACACGTCGAGGGCTGCGCCGGCGATGGCTCCCTCGGAGACGGCGTCGACGAGCGCGTCGGTATCGACGAGGCCGCCGCGGGCGGTGTTGACGAGGTAGCCCTCGTCGTTCATCTGGTCGAACTCCTCGCGGCCAATCATCCGTTTCGTGTCCTCTGAGAGGCGAACGTGAAGCGTCACGGCGTCGGCCTCGGCGAGCAGCGTTTCGAGGTCGGCGGGTTGCGCTCCCGCCCCCTCGATGTCGTCGTCGGGGACGAACGGGTCGTAGACCAGCAGTTCGGGATTGAAGCCAGCAAGGCGGCGGGCGACGCCGCGGCCGATGTGTCCGAAACCGACGATGCCGATGGTCGTCGTTCGCACGTCTGGGGGCAACTGGTCGGGGTCGAACACCTGGCTCCACTCGCCGGTCGAGAGTTCGGCGTGGTTGAACGGAATCTCGCGCAGGCGCGAGAGCAGCATCGAGACGGCGTAGTCGGCGACTGCGTCGCGATTTCGTCCCGGTGCGTGCAGGACGGTCACATCGTTTTCTGTGGCGGCTTCGATGTCCACGTTCTCGGTTCCGCCCCGGGCCGCACCGACAATCGAGAGGTCGGCTCCCTCGATGAGTTCGCGCGAAACCGGCGCTTTGTGGACGACGAGCACGTCGATGCCCTCGAGATTCGCCGCGATGTCGTCGGTGTCGTAGCTACCCGGCCCGAGCGACTCCATGTCCATCGTCACGTCGCGAAATTCGGTCGGGGACGCCTCGCCCAACCAATCCATTCGCTCGAACGTCACGCCCTGGTCTTCGAGTCCACAGAGTGCCTCGTACATGTATTCGCTCGGCTGCTGTGGATCTCCGCAGAGAAGTACCCTCATTCGACTCTACGCTCTGTGGCCAGCGACTTGAGCGTTTCCCACGGCCGTTCCATCGCATCTTTTGCCTCGAAAAACGCTTCACTCACGGTTCGATACTGGGCGTTCGTCTGAGGGTCGGGGTCGTACCGGCGGGCAGTCCCGACTGTGCGCTCGACCGCCGTTCCGGCGTTCGGATAGACGCCGGCGGCCACGCCACCACACAGCGCCGCGCCGAGCGCGCCTGTTTCACGTTCTGCGGGAACCTTCACGGGGAGTGCCGAGATATCGGCGAACAACTGGGTCCACGTCTCGCTCTGTGCGCCGCCTCCCGTCAGGCGAATCGCGTCGAGATTAGCGTCGATGGAATCGAGTGCGCTCGTCTGCGTGATTGCGACGCCCTCGTAAATCGCCCGGAGCATGTGTGCCGTCGTGTGTTCGAGGCGAAGGCCGTAGAAGCCGCCGGCGCTGTTCGGGTCGTCGGTCGAACCCTTGAGAAACGGGTGGAACACGAGGCCATTCGCGCCGGAGGCGACGCCTGCGACTGCCTCCTCGTAAACGTCGTAGGGCGAACAGCCGCGTTCTGTGGCCTCCTGTCGCCAGTCGCCCCCGCAGTTCTCGACGAACCACTCGACGCAGGCCGCCCCGGACCGGATTCCCTTGTAGCGAAGCCACCCGTCGAGATAGCGTCGGGGGAGGCCTTCGTCGCCGTCCCCTGGTTTGTCGAGGACGGCGACGCTCTGGCCCCACGTCCCGAGAATGATGAGGCCGTCGCCCTGGCTCACGATACCCGCACCGAGTGTGCAGGCGGCGACGTCTTGCAGGCCCGTGGCGACGGGCGTGCCCTCTGGAAATCCGGTCTGCGCCGCGGCCGTTTTTGTGACCGTCCCGATGGGCTCCGTGCTTGCCACCACGGGCGGCAGCGCGTCGTATGCTTCTTCGATGTCGAGCGCGGCGAACACCCGTTCGTCGTACTCGGCGTCCGGGCCGTAGAACACGCTCCCCTCGGAGGGGTCGGTCGCGCATTCGCCCGTGAGTCGGTGGGTGAGCACGTCCTTCGAGAACAGCACTGTCTCCAACCGGTCGTAGGTGGCCGGGTCGTGCTCCCGAAGCCAGACGAGGAGGCTGAGCGGGTCTGCGCCGAACGGCTCCCAGCCGAGGCGTTCGACGACCTCCTCACGGGCGTCCGGACGATGCTGCTCGATGGCGTCGATGCCGCGGTTGTCGGTCGATTTGATGCCACAGACCGGCGTGCCGTCGGCGTCGAGTCCGTAGAGGCCGTGGCCGTGGCCCGCGACGCCGACGCCCGCGATGTTGTCGGGCGAGACGGCTGCGTCGTCGTCGAGGACGGCGGCGACCGTTTCGCACACCGTCGCCCACAGGCGGTCGTGGTCCTGCTCGTCGCGATCGGGAGCCGTCTCGACCGCGGGCGTCGCGCGGGAGGCACTCGCGAGTTCGGTGCCCTCGGCGTCGAAGGCCGTCACCGTGACGTTCGTGAGGCCGGCGTCGATGCCGACGAGGACCGGGGCTGATTCAGCACCACTCATTTCTCTACGTACACCGACTCCCCGGCGCTGCCGGTCAGTTCACAGAGATCAGCCATCACGTCGGCGATGCGGTCGCGGACGGCTTCGGAGACGACGTGCGGGTGGAAGTGGGTCTTCTGTGGTTCCCAGTCGCTGTCGGCGAAGAAGCTCGCCCGGTCGTCTGCGACGCCTTCGGGCGGTCGAATCGCGTCAGCGTGCTCGTGGTAGAAGTCCGCGGCGGTCCGAGCGTACTCGTACTGATACCGTGTGTTCTTGTTGAACTTGCAGACGCCAGCGTCGAGCAGTTCTTCGATGCGTTCGTCCGCGACTCCGGAGGCCCCGTGGACGACGAGCGGGGTGTCCAGCCCGGCATCGGCGAGTGCGTCGTTGATTTCGACGGCGAGGTCCGGGCGCACGTCGAGGTCGCGCCCCGAGGCGACGCCGTGTTGGGTTCCGATGGACACCGCGAGGAGGTCACAGCCCGTCCGCTCGACGAATTCGACGGCGTCTGCGGGGTCGGTGTAGAACGCCTCGTCGTCGGGCGTCTCGGTGCTCCCCTCGATGCCAGCGATACGCCCGAGTTCCGCCTCCACGAGCACGTCGTCACCGACCCGTTCTACGGCTTCTGCGGTCAGTTCGACGTTCTGCTCGAACGGTTCCGAAGAGGCATCGACCATCACGGAGTCAGGGACGCCCGACTCGACGGCTGCTTCGAGGAAGTCGAAGTTGTCGGGGACGTGAACGTGGTCGATATTGCAGTACGCCGCGACCCCGTACCGTTCTGCGAGCGTTTCGAGACACGCGCCGAAGACCTGGACGCCGACGGCCGGGTCACCTCCGCCGAAGAACGCCGCTTCCTCGTAACCCAGTTGCACGACGAGGTCCGAGTCTGCGGCCGCACTTCCCTGTAAGAGCCCGACGAGAATGTCGAAATGCGTGACGTTGCTCGCAAAGAATCCGTACCGCCCCTCCCGAGCGCGGTCGTAACACTCGCGGAGCGAAATAGTGCCAGTGGCTGTCATAGCGGGTAGAAACTGGCAATACAGATTATACTTACGTCATCCACCGATTTTGCGCTCGTGGGTGGATTTGGCGACGCGGCACGCTGTCCGCCCGGCTGCGGTCGGTTCCACCCGCTTCGAACGACAGTGGTCGTGGGTCGCTCTTTATAACTACGCGTCCGTTTCATGCCGGTTAGGAGAGCCATACTCTTTGCCGAATCGGGCGATGTGACGCGAATGGTAACTGGGAACGGGCTCTGGGGCGAGCGCACTCGCTCCGTCTCATTGCATCCTCGGGGAGGGGTGACCGCGTAGATGAACGTCTTCGTTCAGCTCCTCGCCTCGAAACTGGTGGAGCCAGCGCCGCGCATCTCGGCGACGAAGTTCGACGTAGAGGACAACGTCGGCGAGAGCATCCACATCCACCTCCGGAACCTGCGCTTGGAGATGAGCATCGAGGATTTCGAGCACTTCGCGGACAACCTCACTGCAGCACACCGGGAGCTCACGAATGGGAATCGTTGAGACCACGCTGAGCGAGTTCGACCTCTCGGAACTCGCCCCCTGTAAAATCGAACAGGACACGAGTGGCATCATCCACCTTCACCTCGGGAGTTTTCGCATCGAAGTCACGCCCGAGGAGTTCGAGGATATCGTTCACGTCGTTGAGGAAGGACGCGGAGAACTTCGAACCATAAAGAACGGCGAACCCGTCGACAACACCCCACCGCATGTCGACGACACGGCAACCGACCACGCAGAAGACGGGCCACGGACGACCACCCTCTCTGCGGCCCAACAGCAAACGCTCCGCGAAACGTTCGTCGCGCTGGACGCCCACGACATTCCGTACGCGGTGCTCCGGAGCTACGACGAACTTCCCGAGGCGCTGGTCGGGAGCGACGTGGACATTCTGGTGGACGCAGCCCGCTACGACGACGCAGTGGCCGTCTGCCAAGCGCGCTTCGAACCGTCCGTGCCGCGAATCGACAACCTGCTCTACATCGCTGGCATCGCCGCACGAAAGCCACTGCTCACGCTCCGTACGCTGGTCACCAGCCCAAGCGACGTCGCGTCGTTCATTAAACGTCGACTCTTCGCCTCCAACTTCGGAAGTCGAGACTACATCGCCCGGTCGTTTTCGCAGGAAAACCTCTCAGTCGAACTGGTGAACCACCTCGCTTACGCCTCCCCGCTCGACGGGTCGATGATTCGGACGGCCGCGAGCGTTGAACAGGGCATGCTTGCCCGGCGTCTCGACCACGGCGTGTTCTACGGCCCGGCCCCCGCCGACGAACTCACCCACCTCATCGCCCGCGGCGTCTACGACCACAATGGCGTGTTCCCCGAGCGGTACGTCGCCCGGTGTGACCACCTCCGGGAACTCGTGTACAGCGACTCCCAGAGCGCCGTGACGTTCGAGACGCTCCTCGCAGACCTGTTCTACGGTGCCGCACCGCTGGTCTCTGCTCTCGTCGCTGCTGGCGAGTACAACTGTATTTGGCCAAGACTCGTCAGTCACGACGGTTACTGACTTCTCGAATTCACTTCCTCATCGACCCCTGGCGAGGGCGCGACGAACTGTCCCGCTTCGAACGTAATCTGTTCAGGTTCTGCGACGACCTTGAGGTCATCGCGCTCTCGCGCTTCTTCGACGAGTGCCTCAGAAGCGTACACGCGGTGCAGGTGCATCGTGTCCGAGGCGCGGACGACGCGGACCGTCTCCGGTTCGACGACGCCGATAGTCGAGAGTGCCGCGACGAGGCCCGCTCTGTCAGTTTCGACCGCTGGCGGGATTCTGACGCCGCGAATCGTGCTCGCCGTGATGGCGTTGATGAGCGTCGTCGGGGTTTCGATTTCGGCGAGGATGTCGCCGTGGATGAAATCAGCGGAACCGATGCCCATGGCGTTGCCGTGGGTCGCGTCGGTGAGGCCGCGGGCGAAGATGCGCTTTATGGTCGGCTGGTCGGGCTCGGGTTCGTTGATGGCGAAGGGACGACGCCCGATGACGTTCGTGTCCATGCCCTGCCCGCTAATGTTCTTCCCAACGTCGTCCAGGACGAGCACGTCGATGTCGTCGAACGGTAGCGTGGGCATGCTATCGGAGGCGAGTTCGAGCAGTTCGCGCTCCCGGTCGAGGAAGCCCTCCGGGCGGACGCCCTCGACGATGGCGGTGTCGTCGTGCTGGTCTTCGACGAGGGCGACCCCGCCCACCACGGGGAGGGTGGCGAGCAACTGCTCGGTAATTTCCGGAATCATGTTCCGAAAACTCCAGTCGATGGCCCACTCGTGGGCGATTTTCGCGCCGCGCTGTTTGCCCATGCCGATGACGAGCATCTTCGAGAGGCCGCTCTCGACCGGGCCGTCGAAGTCGGTGTGGGGTTTCACGCGATTGACGGGCAGGATGGCGTCGGCGGCCACCGCGTTCGCGTCGGCTACCACAGGTACGTCGCGGTCTGCGGTTCGCCCCACTTCGACGACGTCCATGTCGGAGCGAATCTCACAGCCAATCGCCTCGGGCGTCACGCCCAGCGTCGCGAGCATCTCGCGTTGGCCCGCTGTGGTCGCGCCGCCGTGGCTCCCCATCGCCGGAAAGACGAATGGCTCGTAACCCAGTTCAGCGACGGTTTCGACGACCGTGGCGACGATGAGCGCGAGGTTGGCGATGCCGCGACTTCCAGCGCCGACCGCCACCTCGCCGCCGTTCGGAACGCCGTCCCAGTCGAGCGCCCGAACCGCCTCGGCGGTCTGTGTCCGCAGTTCGGATTCGGTGAGCGGGTTCGTTTCCCACACCTGTTCGATGCGTCCCATTCGCGGCAGTGCCCGGTCGCCACAGGCGTCGAGTACGGTTGCCTCTGGGACGGTGAGCCCTCGTTGCGTCATGTCTACCTGCAACCACCGAATTCGCGGAGTTAAACGTATGGGAACTGACAGCGGTTCGCACGCGAGAGGGGTAATCCGTCGTCGAACCTTCGCGGAGGGGAACGATTTAGGAGGCCGGCCCCGGTCTGTAGTGACAGGAAATGACACGCATACTCTCCGGGGATGAGGTTCGCTCGCTGCTCGACCTCGATGCCGTCCTCGACGTGGTGGCCGACGCACTCCAGAAGCAGGGTCGCGGCGACGTCGAACGCCCCGCACGCCCGCACTTTCCAATCGGTCGGGGCCTCGACGCCGACCGGCCAGATGAGTCGCTCGGGACGGGCCTCGTGATGCCTGCGTACATCCACGGGAGCCAGTACGTCGCGACGAAACTCGTGACCGTCCACCCCGAGAACAAAACACGCGACCATCCGACGATTCACGCCCAGATTGCGGTGACTGACGCGGAGACCGGCGTGCCGGTGGCCTACATGGACGGGTCGCACATCACTGCGGCACGGACGAGCGCCATCGGCGGCCTCGCTGCCCGCGAACTCACCGAGGGACCAATCTCAGTCGCGGTCATCGGCGGGGGCACGCAGGCGCGCTGGCAGGTTCGGGCGATTGCCACCGCGGGGAACGTCGAATCGGTCACGATGTTCGACCACACCGACGACACGCTCGCGGACGCAGTGGCGGAACTCGAAGACGAGCTCGATGTGCCCATCAGCGCCGCCGAATCCCCCGAAGACGCCGTGTCCGGGGCGTCGGTGGTCGTCACCGCGACGACGAGTGTGGAACCGGTGTTCCCCGGTGACGCCCTCCCCCCGGGAACTGTGGTCGTCGCCATCGGCGCGTACACCGCCGAAATGCAGGAACTCGACGCGGAGACCTTCTCCCGGGCGAGTAGGGTCTTCGCTGACGTGCCCGAGGAGGTTGCGGAAATCGGTGACATCCTCGCGAGCGACCTCGACGAATCGGCGCTCGTCCCCTTCTCGGCTCTGCTGAGTGGCGAGGTGGGTCGCGAATCCGCGGACGACATCGTCGTGGTCGAAAGCGTGGGCTCTGCGGTGATGGACGCAGCGGTCGCCGGCCACGTCTTCGACCGATCGAAAGCCGAGAACGTCGGGCTCGACACGCGTCTCTGAGTGTCACTCCGTGTGGCTCTCCGCTTGGCGCGATTTTATTAGCACCGTGGTACGACATCACGTACATGAGCAGTGACGGACGGGTCGTCCACATCTTCACGGCTCCGGACACGGGCGACGACATGGTCGAACAGGCGTCGGTGAACGCAGTGGAGAATCGTGGTATCGAGGGCGACCGCTACTACAAAGGAAAGGGCATCTGGAACGAGTGGGAAGAAGACGAGAACAACGAGGCCAGCGAGATCACCTTCATCGAGGCCGAGGCCATCGAGGCTTGCCGCGAGGACTACGACATCGACCTCGAACCGAGCGACGCTCGCCGGAACGTCGTGACTCGCGGCGTCCCGCTCAACCACCTGGTCGGAAAACAGTTCACGGTCGGGGAGGCAGTCTGTGAGGGTCTCAACCTCTGTGAGCCCTGTGGTTACATGCAGGGGCTCGTCGGGAAGGGGAAGGTCGCAGAAGCGCTGAAACACCGCGGTGGACTGGACGCTCGCATCGTGAAATCCGGTGAAATCTCGCGCGACGACGCGATTTCCCTGTGAGGAAGCACCGATGACAGACGCAACCATTCTCGACGTCGCCATGGACGACACCCTCACCCTCCGCGTGCGAACCGGCCCCGACTATCCAGACGGCGGCAACCACCTCTGCTACGTCGACATCGTTGACGACGGCGAGGAACTCGCGAGCATCAACTCCCCCTCAAAACCGTGGGAGAACTTCACCCGCGCGATGGTGAGCCAAATCGTCGCAAAGCGCGTCTCTGGCTACGATTCTGCGGACGCGGTCAGCGAGCGGATGCTCGCCGCGTTCGACGCGAGAAGAGACGAGTTCGACGAGATTTACGGCTGGGACTGACTCCGGAGCTAACGCTCGGAGTTCAATCGTCGGCGTGGAACTCCTCCGGAGTGAAGGTGACGCCGTTGATTTCGAGTTCCTCTGGAACTCGCGCTGTGTCGTGAGTGCCGACTGGTGGGACGTTCACGTCGGCGGCCGCCGAGATGGTGAGGTCTGTCTCGTCATCGAGAGCGGTCATCTCACCGTCCGCGTCGCGAGCGTCCTGGTCGATTCGCATCGAGCAGAACTCGACGCCGCACATCGAGCAGAACCGAGCTTCTTTGTAGTTGTCACCGGGCAGCGTCTGGTCGTGGAACTCCTGTGCCCGGGCGGGGTCGAGCGCGAGTTCGAACTGTCGACGCCAGTCGAAGTCGTATCGCGCCTCGGAGAGCGCGTCGTCCCAGTCACGAGCGCCGGGTAAGTCGTTCGCCACATCCGCAGCGTGGGCCGCGATGCGATAGGCGGCGAGGCCTTCTCGCACGTCGTCCTCGTCCGGTAGGCCGAGGTGTTCTTTCGGCGTGACGTAGCATAGCATCGCGGCACCGGAGCGAGCGGCTTCGGTCGCCCCGATTGCGCTCGTGATGTGGTCGTAGCCAGGTGCGATGTCGGTGACTAGCGGTCCGAGAACGTAGAACGGAGCGCCGTCACAGACGGCCTGTTGGCGTTCGACGTTGTTCGCAATCTGGTCCATCGGAACGTGACCGGGGCCTTCGACCATCACTTGGACGCCGTGGTCCCACGCGGTCCGGGTGAGTTCCCCGAGCGTGTCGAGTTCGGCGAACTGGGCTTCGTCGCTTGCGTCGGCGAGACATCCCGGTCGGAGGCCGTCACCGAGGGAAAACGTCACGTCGTGGCTGGCGAAGGTTTCACAGATCTCTTCGAACTTCGCGTACAGTGGGTTTTGCATCCCGTTTTCTTCCATCCACTGAGCCAGAATCGACCCGCCCCGCGAGACGACGCCGGTCTTTCTGCCGTCGGTCAGGGGAGGTGTTCCAGCAGAACGCCTGCGTGAATCGTCATGTAATCGACCCCCTGTTTCGCCTGCTTCTCGATGACCGAAAGGAGAAGTTCGTGAGTGAGGTCAGCGGGACCGTCGGCGTGTTTGACCGCTTCGTAGATGGGAACTGTGCCGACGGGTACGGGGGAAAATTCGACGTTCCGACGACGAATGTCGTCCAGGTCGGTTCCCGTAGAGAGGTCCATCACTGTATCTGCGCCGTAGTGGACCGCGCTGTGGAGTTTTCTGAGCTCCCCTTCGACGCTGCTCGTCGTCTCGCTGTTTCCGATGTTCGCGTTGACCTTCGTCGCGAACTCCTGCCCGATGATCATCGGGTCGAGCGCGTCGTGGGCGTGGTTGTTCGGGATGACTGCCTGACCGTCCGCGACCTGTCGGCGCACGAACGCCGGGTCGCGGTTCTCTCTGTCTGCGATTCGTTCCATCGCGGGCGTTATCTTACCGGACCTCGCACGCTGAAGCTGGGTTCGCGCCATTAATTACTCAGTTGTATTACTGAGTAATATATCTGCGGGTGTACAGCGCGCCGGTCGGAGACCATCGCCATGGGGCCGCGCCATGCACTGGATGTACGAGTCCATCTTGACATCGGCCTGAACGCTTACCAGTGAGGCTCCTGAACCCACCGACAATGACTGACAGCGAACGCTCGGTCTCGAACGAACTCGACCGGGACATCGGTCTCGTCGGCGCGATAGCCCTGGGGGTGGGCACGATGATCGCGGCCGGCATCTTCGTGCTCTCGGGGCTCGCGGTGAGCAACGTCGGCGCCGCAGCCATTATCTCGTTCCTCCTCGCCGGGGTGGTCGCAGGATTCACCGCGTTGGCCTACGCAGAATTCGCCTCGCTGTATCCGGAAAGCGGCGGTGGGTACGCCTACGTCGCGAACGTCTTCGACAGCGACCTCACCTACATCGTCGGGTGGTCCATCATTCTCGGCTATCCGGCGAGTGCGGCCTTCTACTTGGCCTCCTTCGCGAGTTGGTTCGAGCGGTTCATCTACCCCGCTTTGCACATCCCGCAGGCCGTCCCGTACTGGCTTTCGGGGGTACTCGTCCTCTCGCTCCTCGTCGGGGTCAACTTGAAGGGGACAGAGGAGACAGGGATGTTCCAGGTCGTCGTCACCGGCCTCAAGGTGGCACTCATCGTGTTGTTCCTGTTCGGCGGGTTGCAGGCCCTCGATATGTCCGTGGTCCGTGAGTCCTTCACCGGGAACATCACGCAGTTCGCCCAGCTTGGGGTGACCACGACGCTCGTGTTCATCACGTTCTTCGGCTTCGAGGCCATCGCAACCAACGCTGAAGAAATCGAAGACCCGGGCCGGACGATACCGCGGGCCATCTTCATCTCGATGGGATTCGTCTCGGTCGTCTACGCGCTCGTCGTCCTCGTCATCGTCCTCGCCATCAACGACCAGACGTTCCTCGCCCGTCTCGCAGAGCAAGTCGGGCAGGTGTCCGGCATCGAAGCGGCGCGAGAGTACGTCGCGACTCACGGCGAAGTGTCGATGGCCTACGCCTCCCAGTACTACCTCGGCGACATCGGCTTCTACGTCATCATCGTCGGGGCGCTTCTCTCGATGATTTCTGCGGCCAACGCCACCATCCTCGCCGGGTCGCGGGTGAAACTCGCCATGAGTCGGCGGGGCCACCTCCCTGCGGTGTTCGGCGACCTGAGCGACCGGTTCAACACGCCGTACGCCTCGGTGCTCCTCACGGGCGGCCTTATCCTGTTTTACATTCTCGTGTTCAGCGTCCTGTTCGGGACGCCCCCGGGAAGCGAGTCGGCGACGACGCCGCTTGGCATCCATCTCGGCCTCCACTCTATCGCCCACTTCGCCGACTTCATGCTGCTCGCGGGGCTCATCTTCGTGAACGTCGCGCTCATCCAGTCGCGACGAAAGGAGCCGGACCTTGACCGCGGCTTTGAGGTTCCGCTCGTCCCGTGGATTCCGATTCTCGCCATCCTCGCGAACCTCGTGCTTGTGACGCAGGTCGAACCGAAGGCGCTCGTCATCGGCCTAATCGCCGAACTCGTGGGTATCGCGTTCTGGTTCGGCTACCTGAAGCGAACCCGGGCCGAAGATTCGAAAGACATTGCGCCGACTATCGCCTCGCGGAGCCAGGTGACCGCCTGTGAGCGCGACGAACGCCTCCTGGTCCCGGTCGCCCGGACAGAGAACGTAGAACAGCTTATGGCGACGGCGATAGACGTCGCTCGCGCCCGGGATGCAGAGCTTCTGGTAATGAGCGCGGTGACGATTCCGGAACAGACGCCGTTCGAGCGAGCCGACCGGTTCGTAGACGAGGAGGAAACCATCGTGAACGAGGCGATGGCGTTCGCCGACGGAACCGGCGTCCCGGTTCAGGGGCTCGTCCGCGTGGGCCATCACCCCGAAGACATCATCCTCCACACACTCGACCAGCACGACTGCGACGCCGTGCTCATGGGGTGGAGCGGAGCGGGCCGGCGTCGTCGCCGGGACATCGTCGTCGGCAGCACCGTCGACGACGTGGTGCGAGCGGCCGACGCAGACGTGCTCGTCGAACGAGTGGGTGAAACGGCCACCGGTGACATCGATTCGATTCTCGTCCCGACGGCGGGTGGTCCGCACGCAAAGCTCGCCGGTGCGGTGGCCGCAGCCATCGCCCGCACCGAGGATGCGCCGTGTGCGGTCGTCCACGTTCTCGACTCGGACGCGTCGGACGCAGCGCGCGAAGCGGCACAGGCGGTTGTCGAGGAGACGGCGGCCGCCATCGACCACGCGGCTGTCGAAACGCGCGTCCTCTCCGGCGACGACGTGACCGAGCGCCTGCTCGAAGAGACGGCGAACCACGACGTCACCGTCATTGGCGCGACAGAGCGAAGTCGGCTCAGACAGGTCGTCTTCGGTGTGCTCCCAGAGACCATCGGTCGGAAGGCTCGGAACACCACTATTATGGTTCGGGCACAGCCCGGGACGACGACTCGGGTCGCGCGTCAGCTTCGTCGGTGGCTGCCCGGCGACTGATTCGCGGCTTTTTGTCGAATCTGTACGCTCGGCGGAAGGCTGTTGCAGTCCTAACAAATAGCTAATTTTGCCGCTTAAGTGGAATCTCAGCGTCCGTAAAATCTCCTGATTTCGCTCAACAGAGGCTTCGCACTGCTGGTTCTCGACACTGGTTTTAGGCCGGCCTAAAAATCGGAGCGCTTATTGCGGTTTAGGTTGGCCTAAAACACTGTATGCGTCTCAACAGCAGACGAAATAAAATGCGTCACACAGCTGAACCGACCTGCATCTGGAGGGCAGACGCGTGAGTTATCGCGGGTGTGAAAACGGGCGTATCCTCGCCCAGCAGGCCGCTCGCGAGTCAAACGCCCGGACGTATCCTCGCCACTTACCACTCGCCATCCGCGAGGCGCAGGGCATCACCGTGACCGACATGGACGGGAACGAGTACTACGACTGCCTCGCCGGGGCTGGAACGCTCGCACTCGGCCACAATCACCCGAGGGTCAGGGAAGCCATCGAGCGCGTCCTCGCCGCGGACCGCCCGCTTCACACCCTCGACATCTCGACGCCGACCAAAGAGCGATTCGTCGATTCGTTGTTCGAGAGTCTGCCCGACGAGTTCGCCAGTCGGGCGAAAGTTCAGTTCTGTAGCCCGGCGGGAACTGACGCCGTCGAGGCGGCGCTCAAACTTGTGAAGACGGTGACGGGGAATCGTAGCATCCTCGCCTTCCAGGGCGGGTACCACGGGATGACGAACGGTGCGCTTTCGTTGATGGGCAACACGGACGCCAAAACGCCAATCTCGGGCCTGATGGCAGCCGTCCACCACCTCCCGTACCCTGCCGACTTCCGCTGTCCGTTCGGGGTTGGCGGTGAGGCGGGCCATCGCCTGGCGAGCACGTACGTCGAGAACCTCCTTTCGAACCCAGAAAGCGGCATCACGGACCCCGCAGGCATGATTCTCGAACCCGTGCAAGGTGAAGGCGGTTCGATTCCCGCACCGGACGGGTGGCTCCACGAAATGCGTCGCATCACCCGCGAACGGGACGTTCCGCTCATCGTCGACGAGATTCAGACCGGCCTCGGGCGGACGGGTGCGACCTACGCCTTCGAACACGCCGACATCACCCCCGACGTGGTGACGCTCTCGAAAGCTATCGGCGGCGGTCTCCCCCTTGCCGTGGTCGTTTACGACGAGTCGCTCGACGTCTGGGAACCCGGCGCGCACGCCGGTACGTTCCGCGGCAACCAACTCGCCATGGCGGCGGGTGAGGCGACCATCGACTACGTCCTCGAACACGACCTCGCTACCCGCGCCGAGACGCTCGGCGCACGACTCGCTGGCCAACTCGAAACGACCGCCGAACGTTTCCAGGAAATCGGCGACGTTCGCGGGCGGGGGCTCATGCTCGGCGTCGAGTTCGTCGACCGCGACGCGACGTGGACGGGTGCGGGACCGCACGCTCCAGACGGTGACGTTGCCGCGGCCGTCCGCGCCGAGTGCTTCGAGCGCGGCCTCATCGTCGAACTCGGTGGGCGGGAGAGCGCCACCGCGCGATTCCTTCCACCGCTGGTCGTGACTCGCCAGCAGGTTGACGACATCGCAGCCATCTTCGAGGAAGCCGTGGAAGCGGTCGTAAACGAGAACCCGACACCCGAGGAGGCAGCCGCATGAGCGCAGACGACCTGTTCCTCGGGACCGGGGCAGGCGCGGAAACCTACCGGAAGGCGATGCGGCGCGCGACGGAAGCCGTCATCGAGTGTGTGGGCGACGACCAGAAGCCGTACTCGGGACAATCGCCGGACGAACTCGCAGAACTGTTCGCAGGCCCGGTCATCCCCGAAACAGGAAGTGGGCTCGAAGCGGCCATCGACATCGTTGCCGAGTCGGTTCTTGAACACTCGGTTGACCCGTCTAATCCCCGATGCGCTGCCCACTTGCAGTGTCCACCGCTGATCTCGGGACTCGCCGCCGAAGTCATGGTTGCTGCGACGAACCAGTCGCTCGATTCGTTCGACCAGGCTCCGGCTGCGACGGTGCTCGAACAGCGCGTGGTCGACGCACTCTGTGGCGAATTCGACTTACCCGCCAGCGCGGATGGGGTGTTCACGAGCGGTGGAACCCAGTCGAACTTCCAGGCGCTGCTGCTCGCCCGCGACCGCTATTGCAGTCGAACCTTCGGCCAGACCGTGCAGGCAACGGGACTTCCCGCAGAAGCCGATTCGCTCCGCATCCTGTGCTCGGATGGGGCCCATTTCACCGCCAAACAGGCAGCCCACCACCTCGGCCTCGGGGAGGACGCCGTCGTGACTGTCGCGACTGACGAGAACCGTCGCATCGACCTAGCTGCCCTCGATGCCGTGCTCGCGGATCTGGAGACGAGCGACGCCGAACCGTTCGCGCTCGTCGGCACGGCGGGAACCACCGATTTCGGCAGCATCGACCCGCTCTCAGCCCTCGCAGACCGGGCGACTGTCCACGACCTGTGGTTCCACGTGGACGCTGCCTACGGCGGGGCGCTCGCGTTCTCTGACGACTACGCATCGCTGCTCGCCGGAATCGAACGTGCGGACTCTGTGGCGGTCGATTTCCACAAGTTGTTCTACCAGCCAATCAGCTGCGGCGCGCTGTTGCTCCGCGACGGCGGGGAGTTCGAGTGGATGGCGCGAAACGCCGCCTACCTCAATCCAGAAGCACACGACGCGGCGGGCGTCCCCAATCTCGTCGCGAAATCGGTGCAGACGACCCGCCGATTCGACGCGCTCAAACCGTACCTCACGTTCCGTGCCCTCGGCCGGTCGGGCATCGCCAAACTGGTCGAAGACACGCTCGCGCTGGCCGACGAAGCGGCGTCGCTCATCGAGAGAGCACCGGATTTCGAACTGCTCTGTGACCCGACGCTCAACGCCGTCGTCTTTCGCTACCAACCCGATGCGGGCATGTCGGACGACATGGTGAGTCGGCTGAACGCTGCCGTGCGGGAGCGTTTGCTCGCGGACGGTCGAGCCATCGCCGCCCGCACTGAAGTCGATGGCGTCACCAGCCTGAAGTTCACGCTGTTGAACCCGACGGCCACGACGGCGGATGTGGCCGGAATGCTCGACGCCATCCGCGAGTGTGGACAGCGCGTCGCCGCAGAACAGGGGGCGCTCGCATGAGCCTCGAATCCCCACCCCGTCAGGGGTCTGCTATCGACCCCGAGACGCGAGCAGACGAGGCGACAGTTCACGCTTTTCTCAACTGCTACCTGCGGGAAACCGGCGGCTACGACGTGCTCACCCGTCCCGTTGCCGGCGTCGAACCCGGGAAAGCTGGACTCGTCAGAAAACGGCTGTCAGCACAGGGTATCGACCTGCTCGCGCCACTCGCCCACCGCTCGCCTACCGAGCGTCACCTGTTCGAGACGCCGGTTCACTACCGATTTACTGACGGGGCGGTCCATCCTGCCGATGCGACGACGCTCGCCGCGCTCGTGGTAAAGGACCTCGCGCTTTCGCGGGACGGCGAGGCGGTCCCCGACGAACTGCTCGAACGCGTCCTCAGGAGCAAGCGGAACGTGGCGTTGTTCGTCGAAGCACGGGCTGACGACGAAGCACGGCACACGGGCGAGCACGTCTCGTTTCGCGACGCAGAGCAGTCGCTCGTGTTCGGACACCATCGCCACCCGACGCCGAAGAGTCGGCAGGGAATCACCGCGAGAAATCGTGAGTCGTACGCGCCGGAACTTCGGGGGTCGCTCAGACTCCACTACTTCCGGGCGGACCCCGCGCTCGTCTGGTCGGATTCCGCACTCGACACGGCTGCAGAGACGTGGGTAAAAGACGCGCTTCGTGACGATTCATCGGTTTCCGAATCATTCCTCGAAGCACACGTCGAGCATGACGACGTGCTCCTGCCCGTCCATCCGTGGCAGGCGCGCTACCTCCTCGACCAGCCACACGTCCAGCGACATCTCGGAGACGGACTCTCCCACCTCGGCCCCGTGGGTCGGGAGTTCTACCCCACGACGTCGGTCCGGACGCTCTACAGTCCCGACGCGCCGTTCATGGTGAAATCCTCGTTGAACGTGAAGATAACCAACTCTGTTCGAGCGAACAAGCGGCCGGAACTCGAACGCGGCGTTGCGGTCACAGAACTCCTCGACACCGCGTTTGGCGACGAACTCGCGCGGGAATTCCCGAAGTTCGATATCGTCCGCGACCCCGCGTTCCTCGCTCTCGACGTTCGAGATGGTCGGGAAACGGGTCTCGAAACCGTCCTCCGGGAGAACCCCTTCCGCGGCGAATTTGCAGCGCAGTCCACTCCGGTTGTGGCGCTCTGTCAGGACGCCATCAGTGGCCACTCGCGGCTCGGACGCCTCGTCGCAGCAATCGCAGAGCGTGAGGGCCGGCCACGAGCGGCCGTGTGTGAAGACTGGTTTCAGCGATACCTCGAAGTCGCCATTCGTCCCGTGTTGTGGCTCTACCTCGTGCAGGGCGTCGGCGTCGAAGCCCACCAGCAAAACTCGGTGCTCACGCTCGACGACGCGGGCTATCCGAGCGAATTTCGCTACCGAGACAACCAGGGATTCTACTTCCCCGAATCGAAGTACCCTGAAGTTGCGTCGTACCTGCCGGGCGTCGGCGAGCGCGCAGACACCATCTGCGCGGATGCCATCGCGGACGAGCGACTCCGCTACTACGTCATCTTGAACAACACCTTCGACGTGGTGAACGCCTTCGGCTGTACTGGATTTATCGACGAACAGCCGCTGTTGGCGCTTTTGCGTGAGGAACTCGAACGCGCCCGAGAACGCTACGACCGGGCCAGTTCCGCGTTTCTTGACCCGCTGTTCGACTCGCCGACCGTCCCCTGCAAGGCGAACTTGCTGACCACCTTCCGCGGGTGGGACGAACTGGAGAACGACCTCGAGAATCAGTCCGTCTACACCGACGTGAAAAACCCGCTCGTCACCGACCTCGACCCATGATTCGACAATCCAAACTCGACGATTCACCGTACGACTTCCAGACGTTCGACGCGGGCATCGACCGGACAATTTCGCTCCGCCCGGTGACGCTCGCCCGAGACTTGCATCGTCTGCACGCCTGGCTCGGACGCGACCACGTCAAACCCTACTGGCAACTCGACCTGCCGCTCGCGGCGTTTCGAGACCGCCTCGCGGAGAAACTCGACGACACCCACCTCACCCCCTTCATCGGGTGTCTCGACCACGTTCCGATGAGTTACTGGGAGTGCTACTGGGCGGCCGACGACGACGTTGCGAACCACTACGACGCAGCCCCCACAGACCAGGGCGTCCACCTGCTCATCGGCCCCGAAGAATACCTCGGGAAGGGCTATTCGCTTTCGCTGCTGCGAGCAGTCGTCGCCATGCAGTTTCGCCACGCAGAGACCGACCGCGTCGTCGCCGAACCGGACGTTCGAAACGACCGCGTCATCCACGTCTTCGAGGAGTGCGGCTTCGAACCGCGTGAGGAGTTCCACTTCGCGGAGGCCGAAAAGGAGGCGCTCCTCATGGTCTGTGAGCGCGAGCGGTTCGAATCGACCGTACTCGCCGAGGCCCCCGTCTCGTTCGCGGAAGGTGATCGGGCGTGACAGACCAGCAGGTTCACGACGTGGTCGGGGTCGGCCTTGGCCCGTTCAACCTCGGTCTCGCCGCCCTGCTCGACGGGGCTTCCGCCGACGTGGACGCGGTGTTCCTGGAACGCGAACCCGAGTTCAACTGGCACGAGGGGATGCTCCTCGAAGGGACGACCCTCGAAGTGCCCTTCCTCGCCGACCTCGTGACGCTCGCAGACCCCACGAATCCACACAGCTACCTCAACTACCTGCGGGAGACGGGTCGAATTTACGAGTTTTACTTCTACGAGACGTTCCAGACGCCTCGTCGAGAGTACAACGACTACCTCCGGTGGGTCGTCGACTCGCTCGCTTCCTGTCGGTTCGACCGCGAAGTGACCACCGTCGAGTGGGACGAGAAATGCGAGTGCTTCGAAGTTGTGGCATGCCACCCGGCCACTGGCGAGCGGTTCGTCTATCGAAGCAGGCATCTCGCACTCGGTATCGGGAGCGGTCCGCAGATTCCGGACCACCTGCAGGGGCACCCCGAGACGGACGTGTTCCACACGGCGCGGTATCGCCACAACCGCGAGCGCGTGCTCCAGGCGGACTCCGTCACCGTCGTCGGGTCGGGACAGAGCGCAGCCGAGGTGTTTCAAGACCTCCTCGAACGGCAGGTGGCGAACGACTACCGACTCGATTGGCTCACCCGTTCGGCCGGTTTCTTCCCGATGGAGTACTCGAAACTCGGCCTCCAGCACTTCTCGCCCGAGTACGAACAGTACGTCTACGACCTGCCACAGGCGACCAAAGACGAACTCATTCCGAATCAGGACCTGCTCTACAAGGGCATCGACCCGGGAACGAGCGCCGAAATCTACGACCTGCTCTATCGGCGCTCCATCGGCGGCGACCGGCCCGACGTCGGCCTCTTCGCGATGACGGCGGTCTGCGACATCGAACCCGTGGGCGACGCCTACGCGCTCGACTGTCGCCAGTGGCAGGCCGACGAGACGTTCGTCCACGAAAGCGACGTGGTCGTCCTCGGGACAGGGTACGAACGGCAGGTTCCCGACTTCCTCGCCCCGCTCGCCGACGCCATCGCGTGGGACGAACAGGGGCGCTACGAGGTGACCCCAGACCACCGCCTCGACATCGACGTTCCCGGCGAGGTGTTCCTCCAGAACGCAAGCGTTCACACCCACGGCGTCGGCGTGCCGGACCTCGGTCTCGGCTGCTATCACAACACGAAGTTCGTCAACCGACTCGTTGGCGAGCAGGTGTATCCCGAGGATACGAACACTGTCTTCCAGGATTTCTCGCTCGAACAGTTTTGCGAACACGCACCGGGCGCGTCCCGTACCGGCGGACGTGAACCAATTCCAACACACACCCAGAACGACGACTCATGAATCCACACGACACGACGCGACAGAACGCACTGACCCCAGACATCTGGCAGACGGTCGAACGCCGACTGCTTGCGAAGATGCTCGCAGAATTCACCTACGAGGAGATCA
The DNA here is from genome assembly GCF_029489995.1 of Haladaptatus sp. DYSN1. Taxonomy (NCBI): domain Archaea; kingdom Methanobacteriati; phylum Methanobacteriota; class Halobacteria; order Halobacteriales; family Haladaptataceae; genus Haladaptatus; species Haladaptatus sp. DYSN1. The sequence continues at coordinate 571,363 of NZ_CP120472.1, read as the reverse complement.
TCGAACCCCGAAAGGTGGACGCGCGCGGCGACCGTGCAGTCTATCGCTTCAGCTTCGGCGAGGCAGCGTATCGCTTCGAGGCGGCTCCACGCTTGATGGACAGTTTGCACGTCTACGAGGAGACAGTCGAGCGCCGTATTGACGACGAATGGACCGCCTTCACCGACCCACTCCGATTCTTGCGCGACCTTGGGTCGGCCAGTGACTTAGCGGGACTCACCGAAGGAAATCTCGTCCGCGAATACAAACGCACGCTGCTCGCCGACGCCCACATCGAGGCGCGAAAGCGTGATGAGACGGAGAAACACCTGCTCGAACTCGATTACGCACACCTCGAAGGCGAGATGGCGGGCCACCCGTGGATTACCTACAACAAGGGTCGCCTCGGGTGGGGTTACGACGCGTACCGGGCGTATGCTCCAGAGCGCAAACAGCCTGTAATCCTCTCGTGGCTCGCCGTTCGAAAAGACCGCGCGACGTTCGTCGGAACTGAAACCGTCGACCACGACTCTCTCGTTCAGAACGAACTCGGAAGCCATTACGACCTGTTCTGCGAACGCCTCGATTCCCGTGGTCTCGACCCGGATGACTTTTACTTCGTCCCCGTCCACGATTGGCAGTGGGACCACAGCATCGTCCCGCTGTTCGCAGACGACATCGCTGCGAACGATATCGTTCCACTCGGTGAGGGGCCGGATGAATACCTGCCCCAGCAGTCGGTTCGAACGTTCGTCAACGTAGACGACAGCGAGAAACACCACGTGAAGGTTCCGATGCGCATCCTCAACACGCTCGTCTGGCGGGGACTTCCGGGCGAGCGGACGGAACTCGCGCCGACGGTAACCGAGTACGTGAAAGACATCTACGAACGCGACGAGTTCTTACAGGAGCAGGGATTGATTCTTCCGGGTGAGATAGCCGGCATCAACTACGACCACGGGGACTTCACCGACATCAACGGGTCGCCCTACCAGTACCACGAACTGCTCGGGGCCGTCTGGCGCGAGTCGATTTACACGTTCCTCGACGACGGCGAGGAGGCTATCACGCTCTCTGCGCTGATGCACGTCGACGGCGACGGGGTGTCCTCCATCTCACGGTTGGTAGACCAGTCCGACCTCTCGCTCGACGAGTGGTTGGCGGAATTCATGGAGACGATTCTGTCACCGTTGCTTCACTTCCTCTACCGCTACGGGACGGTCTTCTCCCCGCACGGCCAGAACACGATTCTCGTCGTCGAGGACGGCGTCCCCACCCGACTTGCCGTCAAGGATTTCGTGGACGACGTGAACGTGAGCGACCAGCCACTGCCCGAACTCGACGCCCTGCCCGATGACCTCCACGAGATTCTCCGAAAAGAGCCGCCGGAGGGACTGTGCCAGTTCATCTTCTCGGGACTGTTCGTCTGCGTCTTCCGGTACGTCGCAGACGTTCTCGAAGAACACGAGGCCTATCCCGAGGAACGCTTCTGGGCACACGCCCGAAGCGCGATTCTCGACTATCAGGCTGCACACCCCGAACTCGAATCTCGTTTCGACCTGTTCGACCTCCTGCAACCGGAATACACGAAGCTCTGTCTCAATCGCAATCGCATCTTCGAGTACGGCTACGACGACGCGCCGGGACGGCCCCACGCCTCGGAACACGGAACGGTCAGCAACCCGCTCCAGGACGTCGCGGACGTGACGCTCAACGACCCCACACCCACCACGTCCACAGACGACTGAGGGCGGGTGGCCACCTTCCGTTCGTAAAACGAGGTCCGGTTCACATCCCAGTCGGTCGAACGCGCAGGGTCGGCTCCTGGGCCCGCAGCATGACCACGCCCACCCAGACGAACCAGACGATGAGGCCGAGGCCGAACACCGCGCCGAGGACTTCGAGTCCCGGAACGACCGTCAGTAGACCCGAGACGCCGATGAGTGCGCCGAGGTAGTTGAGCCCCCGGGAAAGTTCGCCCGCTCGGAGTGCGGCCAGACTGACCAACAGCACCCAGACGCCGCCGGCAATTTCGTTGCCTCCCCCGAGACCGTTCTCCACGGCTTGCAGGGCGAGCCACGTCGTTTCAGCCTGGGCCGCGTTCTGCCCGGCGAGTTCGACGACAGCGCCGATGCCGACGTTCGCGACCATCCCGCTCGCAATGACCAGCCCGGCCCAGATGAGTCCGAAGGCGGTCGCAACCTGAGAAAGCGCGGGTGCACCGTCTCTCAGCCGAGCGTACAGCGCGAGCGCCAGGACGACCAGTGCAATTCCGAACACGATGTAGATAGTCAGGTTCCAGACGTACATCGTGAGTTGGTTCGCGACCAGAAACTCGACGGACGCGCTCGGGTCGGTCAGTGACCCGTAGTTCGATGCGGCGATGAGCGTGAAGAAGAGGGCAAACCCCACCACGAACGTTGCCGCGTCGACTAACGCGGCGATGCCGCCCGCGCGCTGCAAACTGTATCGAATCGGTTCCCCTTCTGTCGCCGGTGAGATTTCGCTGACTTCTGTTGCCACGTTCCTCCCCTCCAGGTGTCCTCTGGCGACGGGAGATAGCTTAACTCAGTCGAAGCGGGGGATTTTGGCCCGCAAACCCGGCTCTGCGGTGTGGTCCGACGTTCGAACAGCGTTCCGGGTGTCACAATTCCGAACCACTCACTCGGCGAAGCTCGAAGCGGAGTGAAATTCCCCAGAGCTGACCGAATCTTGGCACCGATTCCTCACCGTGCCCGATAAAACTATTTACCCACACGAGCAACTCGAATCAGATGAAGCACCTCACGGACATCTCGGTCGAGGACCTGCAAAACGCGCTGGACGCCGTCGAGGGGAAGAAACCAACTCAACGCCTCCTCGCCGCGATTGCGTACAAAAACGGCATCACACAGACCGAACTCGCCGAGTGGTATGGCGTCGAGCGACGCACCATCTACAGCTGGCTCACCCGTCTCGAAAACCAGCCCCTCGAACAGGCCGTCTACGACGAACACCGACCCGGACGCCCGCGAAAACTCTCCGCAGACGAACAGGCAGCGTTCGAAGCGGCGCTTCACGAGTCGCCCGTGGACGTCGGGTACGAGGAGACGTCCTGGACGCCCGCTCTCGTCCGTGAGTTCCTGCTAGATACCTTCGAGGTGGAGTACTCTCGTCCAAGTTGTCGGCGCTTGATGAAAGAGGCTGGATTGGAGTATCGACCTCGAACGCAGGCGGGTGGTTCGAAGGGGAGTGAGGGCGCAGGTGGCTGGGTTGCTCCTGAGTGATTCGGCCTCGTTCGACTTTGTCAGAAATTGAGTGCTTTTTTATGAACGGTGATGCCGACGGTTCGCCATTAGCAGGTGTCTCCACCATGGCACCCCCATCAGTTGTGGGACAGAATCGGTGAGGAAATCGAGGACGAGCCGCAAGCGAAGGGCTACGACACTAGCAGGCGTACTGATACGCATGAATCTCGCGTTCAGTCGGAGGGGCTAATGGCGACGTCGCGGGCCTCCCGCCACCCGCTCGCAAACGTCTACGATTCGGCGTATGCAGGGGTGCCAAACTGGGATATCGGACGCCCACAGCGGGCGTTCGTCTTGCTCGAAGACGCCGGCCTCGTGCGTGGTCCGGTGCTCGATGTGGGGTGTGGGACAGGCGAGTTGGCGCTCTACCTCGCTCGGCAGGGCCACGACGTGCTGGGCATCGACCTCTCAGAGCTTGCGGTGAAACAGGCCCGGGAGAAGGCTCGCTGGCGTCGAATTGCCGCCCGTTTTCTCGTCTGGGATGCGCTGGATTTGCCCCGGTTGGGTGCGAGTGGGTACTCCTTCCTAACGGTGGTGGATTCGGCGATGTTCCACCAGCTCGGGGATGCAGAGCGCGACCGGTTTATCACCGGTCTCGACAGCGTCGTCAAACCGGGTGGACTCTACTGCGTGCTGGGCGATGCGAGAGACGACCCAGAATCAACCTACGGTATTACACCGGAAGAAATGCGCTCGCGATTTAGCGCAATCGACGATTGGGAGGTCGTGTTCTCCTACGAGACGGTCCTCGAACGCCGGTGGAGCAAGAATCCCGCCTACTTCGTCGGGGTCAGACGCCGGTGAGCGTTCGGTTGGATGTCCCGACCCGTCTGTTCATTCACGTGAACCGTTCACTGATGCTGTTCTTAGAGCCGTTTTCGTCACCTATCGACGTATCTATCAGTAGTATTAATCGCCAATATCTCTCTGATATTCTTGTTTGAAGAGAAAATTCTATCAATACCTGGCTGTGTTGGGTTGAAACGCAAGTAACCATGCCACAGATGGAAACGACGACCTTCGAAACCGACCTGAGCCTCTTCAAGTACGACAACTTGGAGCAACTCCCCCCGGACTACCGAACCCTCGACGAGGAAGCGCGCACTGCCCGTATCGAGCGGGCCAAAGCCGAACTCGGTGACGACCTCGTTATCCTCGGCCACAACTATCAGCAACGAGAAATCGTCGAGCACGCAGACTTCATCGGTGATTCCTACCAGTTGAGCAAGCAAGCCGCCGCGGCGGACGCGCCCTATGTCGTGTTTTGCGGGGTCACATTCATGGCTGAGTCCGCAGACATTCTCACTGGCGACGACCAGACGGTACTCCTCCCGAGTATGGAGGCATCCTGCCCCATGGCGGGGATGGCAGAAGCCTTGCAGGTAGATGCTGCGTGGGCCCAGATTACGGCCGCAACCGACGCCGATATCGTCCCGATTACGTACATGAATTCCTACGCGGACCTGAAGGCGTTCTGTGCCGAGCAGGGCGGTCTCGTCTGTACGTCGTCGAACGCACACCGAGCGTTCGAATGGGCGCTCGAACGCGGCGATAAGGTGCTGTTCCTCCCGGACAAGCACCTCGGCGAGAATACCGCCCACCGGCTCGGGATGGCAGCGGATACCGTCGAGTGGGACCCCTGGGACCCTGCCTCGAAGGATGCGAGCAAGGCTGTCGATCACGACATCATCCTGTGGAACGGCTACTGCCAGGTACACGACCGCTTTCGTGTCGAGCACATCGAACAGATCCATGAAACGCATCCCGACGCACGCGTCATCGTTCACCCGGAGTGTCGGCGAGCGGTCGTCGAAGCCGCAGACAAGGCTGGGAGTACGGCGGACATCTGTCGAACGATCGAGGGGGCCGCCCCGGGCGACACCTGGGCTATCGGCACTGAAATCCATCTCACGAACCACCTCCAGCGGTGGCACCCTGAAGTGAACGTCCTCCCGCTCTGTGGAGACGCGTGCATGGACTGTAACGCCATGCGGCAGATAGACCCGAACTACCTCTGCTGGGTGCTCGAGGAACTCGTCGCCGGCCGCGAGCGAAACGTCATCGAGGTAGCTGCCGCGGAGAAGGAACTCGCGAAACTCGCGCTCGACCGGATGCTGGAGGTCAATTGATGGCACCACACACGACCGACGTGCTCGTCGTCGGCTCGGGCATCGCGGGACTGTCGGCGGCCCTCGGTGCTGCCCGTCGCGGGGCCTCGGTAACCATCGCGACGAAAGCCACCGAGCCTGCGGACGCATCGACCTGGTGGGCACAAGGGGGCATCGCCGTCGCCCGGGACGACCCCGGAGGTTTCGCGGCGGACATCCAGCAAGCAGCGGGCGGCACAGCCGACAGCGATGCGATTTCGGTCCTCGTCGAGAACGCAAACGACGCGGTTCGCGACGTGTTCCTCGAGACGCTCGGGATCGAATTCGACACCGACGGCAGCAGATTCGACTTCACGCGAGAGGCGGCTCACTCGGACGACCGCATCCTCCACGTCGATGCATCGACCGGAAAGCACCTCCACGTCCCCCTCTTGAATCACCTCACCGACCACGACGCGGTGAATATCGACACCGACACTGCGGCGCTCGAACTGTGCTGGGACGAGGGACGTGTTTTCGGTGCGCTACTCGAATCCGGTGGCGAGGTAACCCCCACCTTCGCCGGCGCAACGATTCTCGCCACGGGAGGCATCGGGGCACTCTACTCGCAAACGACGAACCCGGCTGGTGCGACCGGCGACAGCATCGCCATGGCGGCGCTCGCGGGCGCTGCCGTCACCGACATGGAGTACGTCCAGTTTCACCCCACAGTGTACTGCGGAGCAAATCCGTTCCTTTTGAGTGAAGCCCTCCGAGGTGAGGGCGCACTGCTCAGAAACGGCGACGGTGAACGATTCATGCCCGCTGTCCACGAGGACGCAGAACTCGCTCCCAGAGATGTCGTCGCGCGGGCGGTGGACCGCGAACGCGAACGAACTGGCGACGTCTGGCTCGACGTTTCCCCGCTCGACTTCGGAGAGACGTTTCCGAATCTCGCCGCTCGGTGTCGGCAGCGAGCGGTGGACTGGACAGATGGGATTCCGGTCGCCCCGGCCGAACACTTTCTCTGTGGAGGGATTTCCGTGGACGACCGCGGTAGAACCACGCTCGACAATCTGTACGCGGTGGGCGAGTGCAGTCGAACGGGCGTCCACGGCGCGAACCGACTCGCGAGTACGAGCCTTCTCGAAGGACTCGTGTGGGGGTTACGGGCGGGTGAGGACGCCGCAGGGGGGTCGCCACAGGTCATCGAGACTCCGTCACGACCTGACCGCGACCCCGCGTTGCCGACGGCGTTCGTCCAGGCCAAGTTCGACAGATTGCGCCGGGTGATGGACGAATTGCTCGGGTTGGAACGCACGCACGCCGACCTCGATTGGGCCGTGGCGGTGCTTCGGCGATTGAAAGGTGAAGTGGACGCTTACACGCGAACCCGCACCTCCCGGTCGCTGTACGAACTGCGGAACGCGGCGATAACAGCACTGCTCATCGCTCGGGCAGCCAGCGAGAACCGCGAGTCTGTGGGAACACACTTTGTGGTCTCGGAGGAGCCGGAATGTGAGGTGCCTGCCAGCCGATGATTCAGACGAGCACGGTCGAACGGTGGCTCACAGAGGACCTCGGCCACCACGACGTAACCAACCAGATTCCCGGCGAAACGACCGGTCGGCTCGTCGCCAAAGAAGCTGGCGTCGTCGCTGGTATCGAAGCTGCGACCGCCGTCTTCGAGTATCTCGGCGTCGGCGTCGAACCCACGGCTGCGGTCGGCGACCGCATCGAGGCCGGTGACGTTGTGTTGCAGGTCTCCGGCCAGACTCGTGACGTGCTCCGAGGCGAACGGGTCGCCGTGAATCTCGTCGGTCATGCCGCCGGTATCGCGACGCTGACGCGGGATGCGGTGGATGCCGCTCGCGAGGTGAGCGACCACGTCCGAATCGCGGCGACTCGAAAGACGACGCCCGGACTCAGAGGCGTAGAGAAGCGTGCCGTGGTCGCTGGCGGGGGCGATACCCACCGCCTCGACCTCTCGCACATGGTGATGGTAAAGGACAATCACGTCGCGGAGTTGGGCTTGCGCGAGGCGATTGCGCACTTCCGCGAGCGAGTGTCCTTCGCCACTAAACTCGAAGTCGAGGTCGAACGACCTGCGGATGCGCGGGTTGCGGCGGAGGCGGGAGCCGACATCGTCCTGCTCGACAACATGGCACCCGCGCAAATCGAACCCGTAGTCACCACGCTCCCCGACGACGTGCTCGTCGAGGCGAGCGGGGGAATCACCGTCGATGAAGTCTCACGATACGCACAGACGGGACTCGACATCATCTCCATGGGACAACTCACGCACTCAGCGCCGTGTCTCGACCTCTCGTTTCGGACGGGAGCGGAAAACGGCTGAGGGTTACAGCTCTGCGAACTTCCGTTCGAGGAAGGTGACCAGGAGGTACGCGGCGAGTTGCTCTGTGTTCTCGGTCGGGTCGTATTTCGGCGCGACTTCCATCAGGTCGATGCCGCCAACCGCGTCCGTGCTGCCGAGAATTTCCATCACGCGAATCGCCTGCTGGGTCGTGAGCCCGCCGGGGACGGGCGTTCCCGTGCCGGGTGCGACGCTCGGGTCGACGCCGTCGATGTCGAACGTGACGTACACCGTGTCGGTGTCTTCGGCGGCGGCCGCGACGGCTTCTTCGACCACGGACGTGATGCCCTCTCGTTCGACGTCGCGCATCGTGTAGAGGTTCAAGCCCTCCGTTTCAACGAACTCAAAGAACTCCGGTGCTTCGTAACCCCGAATCGCGATTTGACTGATGTGCTCGTAGTCGCTGTATTCTGAATTCGCGATGTGGTGGGTGCTCGACCCGTGAAAGTCCTCGCCGAAGACGGCACTCTCCTCGTTGGTGTCAGTGTGGGCGTCGATTTGGACGAGACCGACGCTGTCTGCGTTGGTTCCCTCGGCGAAGCCACAAAACGCTGGGTACGTACAGTAGTGGTCACCGCCGAGGAGGACGGGAAACGCCTGGTCTGCAATCGTCGCGACGTGGGCGCGGATGCTCTCTGCAGTCGTGTCCACGTCCATCGGGAAGATGGGTGCGTCGCCACAATCGACGACGGAGAACTCGCTGAAGTCCACTTGCTTGCCGGTCTGCATGTTGGTCAACCCACCCTTGTAGCCCGAGAGATACGCCCACCAGTTGCTCGCCCGACGAATTGCGTCCGGGCCGTAACGCGTTCCCGGTCGGTTGCTCACCGCGCTGTCGTAGGGGGCACCGATGACACCGACGTCGGCCTCGCCGAGTTCGTCCACGGGTCGGTGGGGGCTTTCAGGAAGGTGTTGATTCCGGCGTAGGCGAGTTCGACCGACGACCCGGGGTGGGTTTCGCGAAACTGGTCAGCGCGAGTTCGGGGTTCCCCACTCATCGCTGGTCACGCTCGCCTGTTTCCCGACGGTTGCTGTACTGGACTGCCGATTCCTCACTCAATGGCTGTGACGGTACCTGCATGAATTTACCACACGACGGTGGCAATTGATTGCCACCATGTGTACTGTTCTCTCCCCCGTTGGTAAAACTGTTACGCGCATCGCCGTGTGCTCCGGTGCGTTTTCGACTGCTGACGAAGTGATATAAATAGCCGCCACGGTAGGTACAACGTGAAGGGTCACTCGTGATGGATATAGACCGGCGAACGTACGATTTGATGCGACTCATCCGCGAGAACGAACCGATTGGCAGCATTCGATTGGTCGATTTGATGAATCGCCACGGCTATTCGATAAAGAGCCGCACGATTCGACTCATCCTCTCCGAACTCGACGAGAAAGCGTTCACCGAGAAGGTTCCGGGGAAAGGGCGCAAGCTGACTGCCGCTGGCCGGGCGGAACTCGGTCGGGGGAACATCGCGGGCCGATTCGGTCACATTCGAGAGAAAATCGTGACGCTGACGAGTCAGGTAACTTACGACCCCGTCGAAGACGCGGGTGAAGTCGTCGCCGGGTCGGCTGTGGTCCCCCACGACTCGGTGGACGAAGCACTCTCGGTCCTCGATGACCTCGCCGATTCGTCGCTCGGGCCGGTGGTGACGGCCACCGACGCGGTGGACGAGGGAGTACGATTTCAGTTTCCGTCGAGCATCACGCTCGACGGCGTGTTGCTCTCGCGTGGCATCAACACCACGTTGAAAACGGCGGGCCTCGTCGAATATCGCTCGACCCCCGGGGAACCGACGACGCCGGGAGAAGTCGTCCGGTACATCGATGTCATCAACGGCGAGGGCTCGACGATGGACGTGGTGACCCTCCTCATCGAAGCCGGACGGACCGACGTGCTGGGCGCACTGGTGCGTGATACGGGCATTCTCATCGTGGACAACCGGGAATTTCCCATCACGCGGTTCGAAGAAGCGCGCGACCTCGCGATTACCACCACGACGCTGCTCGGCGGGGCGCTCGACGTCCGTCGCCCGCGTGAGCAGGGGCCGATTCCCTTTGAAAATCCTGGCTGGGAGTTCGCCTCGCTCACCTACGGGGCCATCGGCGAGCTGGCGATTGCGCTCCTCCACGAGTTGGAGCTGGTCAGCCAGTGGGAAACGCTCGACGGGCTCGTCCCCAGACGAGAGTTCGAGCCACTGCAAACGGCAGGGGTTTCTCTGACGGAGCGATAATGGCTGCCCGAAAAAATCGGAGTTTGGATTGATTAATCAGACGACGGATTCAAGTTCGACATCCAGCGACTGAGCTTTTCTTCTGCTGGCGGTCCAGTTACGAGGCTCACGCCGACGTAGACGATCGCACTTGCGACGAGGCCGTAGATAATCGGGAGATTCGACCCGAAGCCGTACATCCAGAGCGCAGAGACCACGACGACGCTGCTCACGCAAATCGAGGAGAGCGCGCCCTGCCAGGTCGCCCGCGACCAGAGGAACGCGCCGAATATCGGCATGAAGATTGCGCCCGTGAGGAGGTCGTAGGCGAGAATGAGCGCCTGGACGACGTTTCCGATTTGAATCGCGGCGAAGACCATGACCGCGCCGAGCCCGATGATGAACAGCCGGGAGACGCGCGTGTAGGTCTCGTCACTGGCGTCTGGATTGATGAAGCGTTTGTAAATGTCGTTGGTGAAGAGCGTGCTCGAAGCGAGCAGCGTGGAGTCTGCGGTAGACATCATCGCGGAGACGAATCCAGCAAGGATAAGTCCAGAGATGCCCGCTGGCGTAATCTCGAGAATGAGTCGCGGTAAGGCGAGTTCCGGGTCGCCGAGGTTCGGGAGCAACACGACCGCGAGCAGTCCAAGGAACGCCGTCGCGACACCGTACACGATGGCGTACGTGCCGGCGATGAGCGTTCCTTTGCGTGCGGTTTCGGCCGAGTCGGCGGTGAACACCCGCTGCCAGATGTCCTGGCCAATCATGATGCCAAGGACGTAGAGCAGGAAGTAGCTGACAATCGTATCGAGGCCGATTGCAGTCGGGTCGAAGTACGAGGCGTCGAGTGCTGCAGTCAGTTCGCCGACGCCGCCGACCGAGGAAAGCCCCATCGGAATCGCGAGCAGGAAGATACCGACCGTCATGATACACCACTGGACGAAGTCGGTTATCGTCACAGTCAGCATGCCGCCCATGGCGGTGTAGAGGATGATGATGATGCCAGCGGCGATAATCATCGTCTGCTGGTCGAATCCGAAGAGGACGCTGAACACCTTTCCGACGGCGATGGTTTGCGTGATGGCGATTGTGAGTGAATACACCCCCGCGATGACCGCGCCAATCGTTCCGGAATACCGGTCGTAGCGGCGTTCGAGAACCTCGCCGAGCGAGTAGGCTCTGAGATTCGCAAGGTTGGTCGAAATCAAAAGCCCGAGGGCGATGGTGCCAAAGCCGAGCATGACGACCAGCCACGCACCAGAGATGCCGTGTTGGTAGCCCAACCCGCCGCCGCCGATGGTGGACGCGCCGCCGAGAATGACCGCCGACATCACGGGTACGTACATCCAAATTGGGATGTTTCGACCCGCGACGAGGTAATCGTCCAACGTATTCGATTTCCGATAGCCCCAGTATCCGAGTGCGACCATCCCGAGCAGGTAGAGCACAACGACCCCGGCGTCTATGGCGACGATTGACATGGTCATGTATTGCCACAACCTCCTATATAAACTTGTATATACCATGAAAAATTACGCATCCCACCGAGGGTTCCAAAACCGACCGGCTGGCCCCTCGAACCGTGGTGGGAAAAATCGCTTCTCGGTTAGTCGTTGAGTTCCTGCTGGCGGAGGTGCCGACGCGCTTCGCTTTTCGACGGCAGTCCACCGGCCATCGCGAGCAAGCCTGCGCCGAGGACACACCACGCGAGGATGATGGCCCATTCGTATCCCACGAGCGCGGATGGCGACCCGGGGAGGTAGAGGCCGATGAAGAACACGGTCAATACGAGGGCGAGTGCGCCAACGGCGTAGCCGCCCGGTAGCTCGAAGGGACGGTCCATCTCGGGTTCACGGTAGCGCAGAACGAGGAAGGAGATGACGACGAGGAACCACGCCGTGACCAGTCCGAGTCCGCCTGCGTTCACGATCCAGATGAGCATCTGCTCGCCGAAAAACGGCGCGAGTGCGGCGAGGCCACCCACGAGGACGATTGCGGTCGAAGGGGTGTTGTGCTGGGGGTGGAGCGTCGCGAGCGAATCGGGGAGCATCTTCGAGTCGGCGAGCGCGTAAATCGCGCGGCTCGCACCGAGGACGAACCCGTTCCAACTGGTGAGGATGCCTGCGAGGCCAGCCAGCGCCATGATGCGCCCGATGGTCTGACTATTGAACGCGATTTCCATCGCCTTCGCGGCGGGGAGTGCACTCTCTACGAGCACGGCCCCCGTGGTGACCTGCCCGGCCGCCCAGATGACGGCGATGTAGAACGACGCTGCGCAGATGACTGATGCGCCGATGAGGCCGCCGAGCAGTTTCGGTGACACGTCCGCCTCACCGGCGGCCTGTGGGATGACGTCGAAACCGACGAACATGAACGGCGTCATGATGGCGACGGTGAACACGCCTGCGATGCCCGCCCCAGCGAACGGGTCACCGGATGGGGAACTTCCGTTGAACAATGCGCCGGCGAGCAGGGTGGCTCCGGCGAGCGTGATTACAAGTGCGAGAATTGCCTGGAACTGTGCGGCTGGCCGCACTCCGCGGTAGTTCAAGAACGTGATGACGATGGAGCCGATGACGCCCGTGGCAACCCACGAGGCGTAGACCGGTTGGCCGGCGACCGTCCAGAGCTCGAAGACGTTGAATCCGGGAACGATGTAGGCAAGCGCACTCGGCAGCGCGACGGCCTCGAAGGCGACGACGCTGACGTAGCCGAAGATTATCGCCCAGGTACACGCGAACGACCCGATTGGCCCGAGCGCCCGGAGGCTGTAACTGTGTTCACCGCCGACGAACGGCATCGCCGAGGCGAGTTCCCCGTAGATGAGCGAGACGACGCTCACCATGAACCCGCCGAGGACGAACGCGGCGATTGCTCCGGAGACACCGCTCTGGTCGATGAAGTAGCCCGTCTGCACGATCCAGCCCCAGCCGATCATCGCGCCGAACGCGAGCACGAAGATGTCGCGTCTGGAGAGGACACGAGAGAGTTCTCCTGACATGGTACTATGTAACGAACACAGAAACTGATTTCTCACCTTTATATTTTACTATCTCATAACTGTCCGATTGGATGAAATTAAGTGACCAAGAGTGATGGTTGGCTGAAAACCAATCAGCACCGTAGTTTTTTGTATTCCAAACGACTCAATGAGCGGTCGTCGATTCACGGCTCTGTTTGCGTTTGGTCGAGGTCGTAGGCTCCCGGGTGGTCTGGGTCCTTCCACCCCTGTTTGCCGCTCCACGATTCGACGTTGAGGCGGTAGACGGCCGTCCGGTCGATAGATTCGTCGGACATTGGTTGATAATCTTCACCGGGGGTAAGCTGTGGTGCGTACTTCGCCATGACCTTCTCGAGAACTGCCTGTTTTTCGTCGGCCGCCGAAAGAAGCGAGATACAGCCGTAGGCGACCACGCTGGAATATTCGACCGTAAAGTTCACCGGTTCGTCTGCGGGGATGTATCGCCCGTGCTCACTCGTCGTAAACGATGCCCGAGGTCGGTCGCCCTCGGCCACGAGGTCGTGTGCCCGACCGGCCCGTGCACCGTGGAGAAAGATTGCATGGGCTTCGTCGTCGTAGACGAAGAGCTGGGTGACGAGGTGGGGGGTGTCGTCGTCTACGAGTCCGAGGACACCCGTCTCCTGGCCCGTGAGAAACTCTCGAATCCACGATTCGTCTTCGACCGCTTTGCCCTGATACCGAATCGAGTCGGCGACGTTCTCGGGGGGGTTTTCGTTCATAATCACACAGAAGAGGGGAGACATATAGCGTTGTGTGCTAATTCAGTTACAGGAGACAGTCGCGTCCGTCACGTGTTGCCAGCGTTCCGGGTTTGAAGGCTAAAGTCGGTATTTGACCTTACACTAGACTATTATATTGACACATAATATCCCTGATGTATGCGAAGGATTGTCCTCCCCCTGACCGTCGCATTGTTGCTCGTGGCGGCCGGGTGCAGTGGTGCAGGATTCGATGGCGGGAACGGCGCGAATGCCGGTGGCAATGCGGGTAGCATCGGACTCGCTGCGGGCGGGGCGAACGACGCCACCGCCTTCCGAAACAACGTGAACGAAGGCTACGTCCCACAACCCACGGACATGACCGTGGAGGGGTTGTTCCACGATTACTACTTCGACACGGGGCAGGCCGAAGCGTGCGGAGAACTGTTCTGTCCCTCCTACTCGCGAGCGATGAGCGAAGACCCGTTCTCGAAGCAAACCGAGCGCTACCTCACCGTCGGATTGAATTCGGGACTCTCGAAGGCTGACTTCGAGCGCAAGAAACTGAATCTCGTCGTGGTCCTCGACACGTCGGGGTCGATGGAGTCACCGTTCTCGAAGTATTACTACGACGGCGGTGAGAAGCAGACTGTCGAAGACGAGCAGGCGAAAATGGCGGTCGCCCGTGAATCGGTCGTCGCGCTCACGGAGCATCTCGAAGCGGACGACCGCTTCGGACTGGTCACGTACGACGATTCTGCCCAGGTGATTCACCCGCTTGACCGGGTGGACGAGACGGACATGGACCACCTCAGGGACCGCATCCGGGGCCTGAACGCAGGCGGTGGCACGAACTTCGACGACGGTCTCCAAACGGCCACCTCGATGCTCGAACCCCACCGCGACGCGAACCAGAGCGAATACGAAACGCGCATCATCTTCGTCACCGACGCGATGCCGAACCTCGGCGACACCTCGGGCGAACGGCTTTCGGGGCGATTACAGGACAACGCGAACCACAACATCTACTCCACGTTCGTCGGTGTGGGTGTGGACTTCAACACGCGATTCGTCGAGACGATTAACGAGGTTCCGGGAGCCAACTACTACACCGTCAATTCGCCCGACCAGTTCCGCGACCGGATGGACGAGGGATTCGACTACATGGTGACGCCGCTCGTGTTCAACCTCTCCGTCTCGCTCGACTCGGACGCCTACGAAATCGCACAGGTGTACGGGTCGCCAACAGCCGAAGAAGCCACCGGCGAGGTCATGTCCGTCCAGACGCTGTTCCCCTCGCGACGCGAGGCAAACCGAACGGAGGGCGGCATCATCCTCGTGAAGCTCAGAGAGACTGGAGCAGGAGACAGCATTCGACTCAAGGCCAGTTTCGAGACGCGAACCGGAGAGCGACACGAATCGACCCGAGCCGTCGAATTTGGCAACCACGAGGCCCCGTATTACGACAACTCGGGGGTACGCAAGGCGGTCGTCCTCTCACGATACGCCAACCTGATGCGTAACTGGGCGGCCTACGAGCGAGTGCAGGCAGCCAATGGCGAAGCCGACCCGCCCGCGGACGGTATCGAATACCGAGAGGAACTCGGAGAGTGGGAGCAACAGTCCGTCCCCCTCGCCGTATCCCCGCCGTACGACCAGCGAATCGCAGCGTTCGAGCAATACTTCCAAAAGGAGATGACCGCACTCTCTGATTCGGATATGCAACAGGACGCAGCGATATTGGCGACGCTCCAGACGAACGCCTCTGCTGGGACTGCCACGAAGTCACCGACGGCGAACGCGACGGGTTAAGAACGGTGCCGTCTCAGGCGCAAGAGAAGCCGCCGTCGACGACGAGCGCCTCACCGGTTATCCAACTGGCCTCGTCGCTCGCGAGAAACAGCATGGCATTGGCCACGTCTTCTGGTTGCCCGAGTCGCCGGAGGGGATAGGCGTCGGCCATCCGTGAGGCGATTTCGTCCCACTCATCGTCTGCGTGGTCGGCTTTCGGCATGGGCGTCTCGGTGACGCCCGGACAAACCGCGTTCACGCGCACGCCGTCGGGTCCGACCTCTGCGGCGATAGCGCGAGTAACGTTCACCACCGCTCCCTTTGTCAGCGAGTAGCCCGCGTACTTCGGCGACCCGATGACACCCGCGAGCGACGCGGTGTTGACGATAGCCCCTGAACCCTGTCGTTTGAAGTGTGGGAGTGCCGCCGCACAGCCGTTCCAGACACCTTTGACGTTCACGTCGATGAGCCGGTCGAGTTCACCGTGGGCAAGGTCCTCCATCGGCGTCGCGTGGTGCATGATGCCCGCGTTGTTGAGCAGAATGTCGAGGCCGAATTCGGCTGCCGTCGCGTCGATTGCGTCCTCGAATGCAGTCGAATCACGCACGTCGAGTTCGTGAGCCACCGCCTCTCCGTCGAGTTCATGTACGAGTTCTTCGACACCTGACTCGTCCACGTCGGCGGCGATGACCGTCGCTCCTTCGGCGGCGAATCGCTCGGCGGCCGCTCGGCCGAGTCCCGACGCCGCGCCCGTGATGAATGCTGTTTTGTTAGCAAGACGCATGGGCTATCGACGGAGTCCGGACGGTTAAAACGAGTGCCCGCGGCGGTTATGGCGCGATGTTGCGGTTCACGCGGAACACGTTGTCCGGGTCGTATGACCGCTTGACCTCCACGAGGCGGTCGTAGTTCTCGCCGTACGTGGCCTGTAGGCGCTCTGGACCATCTTCTGCCGTCTGGAAATTGACGTACGAGGTGTCGGTCGAAAAGGGCTGTAACCGCGCCCAGGCGTCGCGAACCCACTGTTTGTACGCTTCCTCGTTCGGCTCGCCCGGCTCCCACATCCCAGATGCCCCGAAGACGAACTGCACATCGCGGTTCCCGATGGCCCCGTCGTCTGCGGGCCGTTCGTTGATTGCCCCACCCAGGTGGGCGGCGACGAGCTGTCCGCCCGGAATCGGACACTCCGCGGCCAGTTCGTCCATCGTCGCGTGTAACTCGGGCGTCAGGTCGGTGGCGAATCCGGTCTTCCAGTAGTAGTGCCACCCAGTCGGTTCCGTCTCGTCGAGCGAGGATTGCAATACCGTGTACGGCATCGGTTGAAGTAAATCGACGACCGGGTCGGGAAGTGCGCGAAGCGGAGCGAGCGCCTCCTCTGCGTCGTCGAGGTTGCCACTGTAGCAGACTGTCATCGCGCAGATGCGCTTCCCATGGGCTTCCTCGGGGACGAACGGCGCTGGCGGCGCTCGCATCAGAATCTGGAAGGCCGTCAATTCACGAGGTGCGGTTTCGGTGAGTTCCCGGTAGGCTGCGAGCACCGCGTCGGCGTGCACTGCAGGCCACGCGATGAGCCCGCCGTACACTAGGGGGCCAACGTCGTGGAGTCTGTAGGTGAAGGAAGTGACGACGCCGAAGTTGTGTCCGGCCCCGCGGAGCGCCCAGAAGAGGTCTGGATTTTCCTCGCGGCTGGCACGGCGGACCTGCCCGTCCGCGGTGACGATTTCGACCGACAGCAGGTTGTCGACCGCCCATCCAAAGCGGCGAGTAAGGTAGCCAAACCCACCTCCGAGGGTCAATCCAGCGATGCCGGTATCTGAGATGAACCCGAGCGGCGTGGCGAGGCCGTGGAGCTGCGTCTCCCTGTCTACGTCACCGAGTTCACACCCGGCCTGGGCCGTCACGGTTCGCGCGTCCGGGTCGACGATGACGCCGGTGAGGTTCGACATATCTATGGTCAGTCCTCCATCGGTGAGCGCCGTACCGCCGATGTTGTGACCCCCGCCTTTCACCGAGAGCAGGAGGTCGTTTTCGCGGGCGAAGTTCACCGCCTCGACGACGTCCGCCGTGCCCGTCGGCTGGACGACCAGGGCCGGTGTTTTTTCGACCATTCCGTTCCAGATACGGGTCGCCTCATCAAATCCCTCGTCGCCGGGCTCAAGCAGTGGGCCTCGGAGCGCCGCACGGAACGTTTCGACGCGGTCCGCGGAAAGTGTCGTCGTCGGTCCGTCTCGTGTTGTAACGTCCAACTGTGTCATGCTCGTTCACGACTAGATACGATAGATTCGAACATCTATCTGCCTCGTGAAACCTTTCACGCCGTGAAACTGAACCGTACCTGGTCGGTTTCGCGGTTAGAACGGTGCTTCCTCGAGCGGGCCTTCGAACTGCGCAGGTGAGACCGGTTTCGCCTCGTTGCGAACCTGTTCGTAGACGGAAATCGCCCACTTGCGGGCCGCTGGCGCGTCGGTGTCGATGATGGCCACGAGCGCCCCGGTGTCGAGATCGTGACAGCAGATGCCCACCCGGTCGTCGACGATTCCGAGACCACAGCGGTCACCGTCGGGAAGGTTATCGTGGACGAAAACGGCGCAGTTCTCACTCGTCGCGACTGCACGCACCCGGTCCGGGTTCCAGGCGTAGGTACCTTCGAGGGAGGTTGGCGAGAAGACGTATTCCAGTTCCATCCCGCCGAGAACGGCGTCGCACACCGCTTCGTTGTTGATGGACTTCTGGACGATGGTGTCGAATCCCCACATTCGCTCTGTATTCTCGATGAGATGAGTGAGGCGAGCGACGGGTTCGTACGGGTAGCCTGGTCCGGGCCGTGAGACGACGGCGTCGGCGAACAGCTCCACTGAAAATCCCGGCATCTCGCGAGGTAACCACTGCCAGACGTCGCGGAGTTTGTGTTCCGTCTCCATTGCGTCGCGGAGCGTGAGAAATTGCTCTGCGACGAACGCACCGAGCGAGGTTAGTTCGTAGGTCCGACCGGCCCGGTGAATCCAGTTGCGCTCCTCGAAATCGGCGATGATGCGACCCATCGTCGGCGAAGAAGCGCCGGTCACCTGTCGCAGGTCGCCTCGGTCGTGTGGTTCCGTCGTCAGCGCTTCGAGGACGCCGACCCGGTGGGCCGACCGGGCGAGAAACTCGATTTCTTCGACAGCCGAGTCCATACGCTAGATTCGAGAGCGCAGTAGATAGCCGTTCGTAGCGTTCTGGCGTGAATCGATTCGTGCGGCTGTCTCAATGGCGGATAGGAAAGCGAAAACGAGGGGTTACAACGGAAAAATGGTGTTACCGCGCCGTTTATAGCTGGTCTTTCCAGGGCCAGTCGCGCTCCTCGCCCCACGGCCAGGTTTGCGTGGCTTTCATTCCAGCGTCGAACCGTTGGGATTCTGCTGCATCTTTTATCGCTCCGGCGTCGACGTTGGGGACTTCGACGTCGGACTGGGCGAGGCGGGCGACGCCCGCGGCGCAGAGAATCGAGAGGTCGCGCAGGTCGCGGACGTCAAGTTTGTCGAGCGTGTCCCCGTGAGTATGACCCCACCCTCGGCTATTGTCCTTGCCCGTCGAACGCCCTTGCGCCCCGGCGACGCCGCGCTGGACGAACGGCCAGTGGTCCGAGTGCGGACGGAGACCCGTTTCGATTTTGATGGGCATCTCGTACTCATCTGAGACGGCTTCGTACGCCTCACCGATTTCGTCGAAGCCGTGAGTGTGGATTTCGAGGTTTCGCGAGTAGCCCGCGCCGTCCACGTTCACGATGCACTTTACGTTCTCCAGGTCGTGGGTGTGACTCCAGTAGTACGACCCGTAGAGGCCCGTCTCCTCTGCGCCGAAGACGACGAGGCGGACGCGCGTTTCTAAGTCGTCTGCCACCTGTGCGAGGATGCGCCCGACTTCGACGACCATCGCCGTTCCGAATCCGTTGTCGTTCGCCGCGGTTCCCACGTCGTGGCCGTCCACGTGCGCGGTGAACAGCACTTCTTCCTCGGTGTCGGGACCGACCACGGCCTCGATGTTTCGGGAGGTGGAACTCCCGTTTTCACACTCGACGGTGAGGTTGACCTCGACCGTGCCGTCTTCGCAGTAGCGCTTGAGTCGTGCGCCAACTTCCTTGCTCGCCCCGATGGCTGGGATGGGGCCGGGCCCGTTCGTGACGCCCACGTCACCCGTCGGTGGCAGTGCCCCCTCGATGTGGTTGTAGAAGACGAACCCGGACGCACCGTTTTCTGCGGCGTAGTGGTACTTCTCCGAGCGGTGGACCCAGCGGCCGTAATCCTCGGGAGTGACGCTTGACGCCATCACGATACAGCCGTCGAGGTCGACGTCTTCGAAGTCTTCGGGAAGCCCGTAGCCCATGTCCACGAGTTCGCCAGAGGCCGCTCCCTCAGGGGTGCCCGGAAGTTCGACGATTTCGTGAGACCGGCGGAAAGTGGAGGTTCGGTCGCCGTGTTCCACCGCGAGCGAGGCTTCGCCGCGCCACCACCCCGGAATTGGGAACTCATCGAAGGAGACGTCATCGAGTTCGACGTCCTCGAACGCGTCGTAAACGAGGTCTGCGGCGATTCGTTCGCCTTCTTGGCCCGGCATTCGATTGTTCAGGTCTTCGAGAGCGGAGAGCAGGTCCCAGCCGACGGTGCTGCGATACGTCGCGCCAACGACGGCGTCTGGTATTCGCGTCATTCATGTGCTCTGTGAGATACGGTGACAATAGTCTTGCGGTCCTGAAAAAACGTCTAAATTTTTATGTTAGATGGACATTATTTTCCACGTCCTTCTGATGCAAAGAGGTATATAGAGGGCATAATTGATATCATATCGTATGTCATCTGATAACGGGCCTCTGAATCGGAGGAGCTTTTTAAAAGCGGCCACCGCAGGTGGTGTGGCTGGGCTGACCACGCTCGCCGGCTGTACCGGCGGCGGTGACGGCGACGGCGAAGGTGACGGCGATGGGAACAACAACGCCGGACCCGGTGCTGGACTCCAAACGTACACGTACGTCAACAATTCCCAGAGCTACAACCCACCACGCCACGACGCCATCAACCTCATCGCGCGCCAGTTCAACGACCTCGGTCTTGATGTGAAGGTCGACGTGCTCGAATGGGGGACGCTCTACAACCGCGTGTCCGTGGAGTACAATTACAGCTTCTCGACGTGGCACACGTTCTTCACGGTCGACCCGGTGCTCGAACTCAGCAACACGATGCACTCCTCGAAGACGGGTTCGGGAGACGGCAACTACGCCGGCTACGAGAATCCCGACCTCGACGAACTGCTCGACAGTTACATGGCCGACCCCGACAAGAACTCGCGCGTTGAAACGATCCACGAGGTCCAGAAAACGCTGATGGATGACGTTCCGCAGATGCCGATTACGCACATGCCGGCCGCAGCCGTCTACAACAAACAGCAGACAGGCAACTGGCAGCCGGAGCTCTCCCAGGGCTTTAACTCCTACTGGACGATGGTCAACCTCGAGATGAAGGGTGGAGAAACCACCCTCAAGGGCTACTGGCCGGAGACCCTCTCGACGATGAACGTTCTCGGACACAACGACGAGAACAAACACACCTACCAGTTCGAGGTCATGTACGACACGCTCGTCCGCCTCGACAACACGGGGAACATCAACCACGACGTGAGTCTCGCGACCGAATCCAACCGGGTCGACGAGACCACCATCGAGTACACGATTCGGACCGACCACTCGTGGCACGACGGCGAGGACCTCACCGCAGAGGACGTCGCGTTCACCTACAACTACCTCGCTGAGAAGGAGATTCCGGTTTACTCCGTGCAGGCCGAGTACATTGAGGGCGCGGAAGTCGTGGACGACTCGACGGTTCGCATCAACATGGCGAAGCCACTCGGTCCGTTCAACACCCTCGTCGGCACGCAGATTCCCATCATCCCACAGCACAAGTGGGAGAGTCGAAACGAGCCGAGCCAGGCGAACGTCGAGCAACCGGTCGGCAGTGGGCCCCTTCAGTTCGATTACTGGAACAAGGGCAGCGAGTTCGGCCTGAAGAAGTTCGAATCGCACTTCGCGCCCGTCGCCTTCGAGAAGCGCTTCTGGCGGATTATCCCCGAAGCCTCGACGGTGTGGGAACTCCTCAAGAGCGGCGAACTCAACTACGAACCGTTCGGCCGTATCGACCGTTCGCTGAACGAGAATCAGGACCACGAAGCCATCGGCACGAAGTTCGAACCGGCCACCTCCTACTGGCACTTCACGCCGAACGAGCGCCAGACTGGTCTCGACGACCCCGTCCTGCGCCGGGCGCTGGTCAACGCCATCCCGCGGACGGCCATCGTCGACCAGATTCTGTTCGGCTTCCCGGACAAGGGCTCGAACGTCGTCTCGACGGCATTCGGCGAACTCCACACCGACGACGTGCCACAGTACGAGGAAGCGACAGAGAAGGCACGCAGTCGCCTCGAATCGGAGGGGTACAGCTGGAACGACAAGGATATGCTCGTCGGGCCGGACGCCTGAACGGGCCTGCCTGAATCGCATTTTCACCACATCATTCGAAAAGAGACAATACAATTATGGGAAAAGCCAGTTTCATACTCAGGCGGTCGTTGCAGCTCCTGGTTACGTTCTGGGCAGTAGGGACCGTGCTGTTCTTCCTGTTCAGGTTGATGCCGGGGAATCCAACCTCGTTCGTCATCTCCCCGCAGATGACCCCCGAGGCCCGCCAGAAAGTCATCGAAAGCTACGGCCTCGACGAGCCAATGCACGTCCAGTACGTGAAGTTCTTGGAGAACGTCGCGACGCTGGATTTCGGCCAGTCGTTTCACTCGAACGCCCCCGTTCAGGACGTCATCATGACGTACCTGCCGAACACGCTCGTGTTGATGTTGACGGCGTTCGTCATCGCCTACACCTTCGGTATCATCCTCGGCGTGCTCGCCGGCTGGTATCGTGGGTCGGTGTTCGAGCGCAGTACGGTCATCACCGCGCTGCTCGCCCGCAGCGTGCCGAGTTTCTGGGTGGGCCTCATCGTCCTCTGGATCTTTGGCACCTACCTGAACCTGATTCCGATGGAGGGGATGACCACTGCAGGAACCACCTACGACGGGTTCTTCGACATGATAACCTCCGTCGATTTCCTCACCCACCTCGCCGCACCGGCGCTCGTCCTCGCCTACTACTTCATGGGCTACCCGCTGCTCATCATGCGGTCGTCGATGCTCGAAGTGCTCTCTGAGGACTTCATCGACGTCTGTCGCGCGAAAGGGCTGAGAGAACGGACGATTATGTTCAAACACGCCGCCCGCAACGCGCTCCTGCCAATCGTCACGGCAGCGGCCATCGCCCTCGGCTACGCCGTCGGCGGCAGCGTGCTCATCGAGACAGTGTTCGCGTGGCCTGGTATCGGTCGGGAGATGGTACGAGCGGTGCTTCGCCGCGACTTCCCCGTCGCACAGGGGACGTTCATGGTGCTCGCCGCGACCATCATCATCCTGAACTTCGTCGCCGACCTCGCCTACGGCTACCTCGACCCACGGGTGACCTACGACTAACATGTCCCAGGACAATTCGACCCGGTCGATCTTCGACGACCTGGGCACGGGAAGCGATGCGGACGAAATCAACAAGTGGGAACGGACCGCACGCCTCTGGAAGGAGACTCTGCGAGAACACTGGTCGCTGCTGACCAAGGACCTCTCGGTGCGCCTCGCCATGCTGATGGTGGCGTTTTTCATCCTCGTGGCCGTCTTCGCGCCAGTCATCGCGCCGAACCCCCCACTCGAACGTCAGTACCAGAGTTCGGACGAGATTCTCATCCAGAAATGGGCAGAACCCTCGTTTTTAGGCGGTGAGGGCGGTTACATCCTCGGGACGACGGCAGAAGGCTTCGACATCTTCAGCCAACTCATCTACGGAACGCGCTCTGCGCTGCTCGTCGGCGTCATCGCCGCCGTGTTCACCGCGGGCATCGGGACGCTCGTCGGCCTCGTCGCCGGCTACTACGGCGGGACCGTAGACGACGCGCTGATGCGCCTCGTGGACTTCCTCTACGGGATGCCCCTGTTGCCGACGGTCATCATCCTCGTCGCGCTGCTCGGGCCGAGCCTCTGGAACATCATCCTCGCGGTGATTATCCTCCAGTGGCGGGCCACCGCCCGCGTCATCCGGTCGCAGGCACTCTCACTGCGCGAACGCCCGTTCGTCAAGGCGGCGAAGGTGGCCGGCGCGAGCGACTGGCACATCATCAGCAGGCATCTCGCGCCGAACGTGCTCCCGATGTCGTTCCTCTACGGGTCGTTCGCCATCGCGTGGGCGATTCTCACGGAAGCGGGCGTCTCGTTCATCGGCCTCGGCGACCCCAACTCGGTGTCGTGGGGGACGATGCTCCAGGCTTCGCGGGCCTACTCGGCACTCTCGTTCGGTGCCTGGTGGTGGTTCGTCCCGCCCGGAATCTGTATCGGACTGCTCGTAATTAGCGGCTTCCTGATTGGCCGTGGCTACGAAGAAATCACGAATCCCAAACTACAATGAGTCTACTCGAAGTCGACGGACTAGAAGTCTACTACGAAACCGAAGACGGCCCGGCCAAGGCCGTAGACGATGTCTCCTTTAGCTTAGAAGAAGGTGAGAACCTCGGCATCGTCGGCGAGTCGGGCTGTGGCAAGACGACGCTCGCGAAGGCCATCATCGGCATTCTCCCCGATGCTGGCTACGTCAACGATGGGAGCATCAATTTCAAGGGCGACGACCTGACCCAGCTGAACAGCGCTCAACGACGCCGCCTCAAGTGGGAAGAGATCTCCATGATTGCCCAGTCGGCGATGAACTCGCTGAACCCGGTGTACACCATCCGTGAGCAAATCGTCGAAGCCATCGAGACCCACCGCCCGGGAACGGGTCGCGTCGAATCGACGAACATCGTCACCGAGATGTTCGAACTCGTCGGGCTCGACCCCGACCGCGCCGACGACTACCCCCACCAGTTCTCCGGGGGGATGCGCCAGCGAGCCATGATTGCGATGGCGCTTGCGCTCGAACCGTCGCTCATCCTCGCAGACGAACCGACGACGGCGCTCGACGTCATCATGCAGGACCAGATTCTAAAACGCATCAGCGGGATTCAAGACGAGGTCAACTCCTCGATGCTGGTCATCACCCACGACGTGAGCGTGGTCGCAGAAACCTGCGATCGCGTCCTCGTGATGTACGCGGGCAAAGTCGCAGAAGAAGGGCCGGTCGAGGAGATATTCAACCAGCCGTATCACCCGTACACCATCGGCCTGAAACGGGCATTCCCGAACATCCGCAAGACCGACCAAGACCTGCTTTCCATCAAGGGCTATCCACCCGAACTCGTCGGCCCGCCCGAGGGCTGTCGGTTCGCAGAGCGGTGTCCCATGGCGACCGAGAAGTGTCGCCACGAGGAACCGGAGGCCCACTACATGAACGGCCTGCGGTCGTACTGCCACTACGCAGAAGACATCGACCAGGAACTCAGACCGGTCGCCGACGACGCGGCGACGTGGAATCAGACCGCCGCGGCCCAGAAAACCGGGGGTGACTGAAATGGCAAGTGCAAACGACGACACGCTGTTGCACGTCGAAAATCTGGAGAAACACTTCAAGGTGGACAGCGGCTGGATTGCGAGCATTCTCCAATCGGTGTCGGGGAGCGACCCCGATTACGTCCACGCCGTCGACGGCGTGACCTTCGACCTGAAACGCGGTGAGACGCTCGGCCTCGCGGGCGAATCTGGCTGCGGGAAGACGACGACTGGCATGTCCCTCGTCAAACTCCACGAACCGTCCGGCGGCGACATCACCTACAACGGGCAGGCGCTCTCGGAGGCGTCGGACGCCGAGTTGAAGGAGTTCCGCCAGAACGCCCAGATGATCTTCCAGGACCCTTTCGAGAGCCTGAACCCGCGGATGACGGTGTACGACACCGTGGCCGAACCGCTGCGAATTCACAACATCGGCAACGAGACGGCCCGCGTGGCGCGGGCGCTCGAATTCGCCGAGTTGCTCCCACCGGATCAGTACTTCGACCAGTACCCCCACGAACTGTCCGGGGGTCAGCGTCAGCGTGTCGCCATCGCCCGGGCGCTCGTCCTCGACCCGGACTTCATCGTGGCCGACGAACCCGTCTCCATGCTCGACGTGAGCCTTCGGGCGGGTGTCCTCTCGCTGCTCGAACGCATGACCGACGAGTACGGGCTTTCTGTGGTGTACATCAGTCACGATCTCTCGCTGTTGCGCCACATGTGCGACCGACTCGCCATCATGTACATGGGGAAAATTGTCGAAAAAGGGCCGACCGACCAGATTATCGAGAACCCACAACACCCCTACACGCAGGCGCTCATCAACGCCGTCCCGGTTCCCGAACCGAACGTGGGCCGCGAACGCGTCGAACTCCAAGGGGAGGTCGGCGACGTCATCGACATCCCCTCCGGGTGTCGGTTCAAGTCCCGCTGTCCAGACTACATCGGCGGCGTCTGTGACAAGGTGAACCCACCGCTCGAACAGAAAGAAGGTAAAGCGTGTGAAGTCGCCTGCCACCTCTACGAGAGTGCAGACGGCTTCGACCCGTACGCACACGTCGAGGGTGACGGCACACAGGGCGAAGCACCGTCGCAGTCGTCCGACTGAGACCTTCCCACTGCTTTTCATTTCATTCGAGACACAAAGTGTATACCCGGTGGCACGCTCGCTGTAGGCATGCCAGGCGCACGCGTCGCGAGCGGCGAGCGAGTCACGCTCCGGACAGCCGAAGCCGAAGACATTCCGTTTCTCCAGCGCGGAGCCGCCAACCCGGAAATTCGGTATCCGCTTGGCAACCCGGTGAAAAATCAGGGTCAATACGAGATTTCGGCGAGCCGAACCGGACCGGATACGTTCATCGTCTGTCTCGAGGTCGAAGAGGCAGAGGCGGAGGCCGAAACCATCACGCGAATCGGTCAGGTGAGCGTCATGGACGCCCACTACAAACGCCCGGAACTCGGCTACTGGCTCGTCCCGGAGGTTCACGGCGAGGGCTACGGAAAAGAGGCTGTTTCACTCGTCATCGACTATGCCTTCCGGTCGTACGATACGCCCGCGATTGGAGCAGAGGCGTTCGACTACAACGACGCCTCACGTGGACTGCTCGAATCGCTCGGCTTCACGGAAGAGGGGTGCAGACGCAAGTTCATGTTCGTCGATGGGGAACACCGCGACATGGTCCAATACGGCCTGCTCCGCGAGGAGTGGGAACTGGAAGAATAGGTTTCTGATTGGTTTCAACTGTAGGTTACGACGTTACGCAACGCGCTCGGAAGCCGTGCCGATTGCCACTCGCGTTCTCTTTCGTGGGCATCCACGTCCGCTGACTCGACGGCGGCGACCGCTTTGAGTGCGTAGTTCGGCGCGCCGATAGCGTGGCCGTCTACGTGTCCGGTGGCGACGGCGTGACCGGCGGCGCGTGCGGCCTCCCGTGCGGCGGTCCCTTCTGTCTCGCGAGCGGCGGCGTGCGCGGCCCGGCCGAGTTGGATGACCTCACCGACCGTCACTTCTCCATCAGCCCAGGCCCTCGCCGCCTCGATGGCGACCCGTGGTCGGGCGTCGTCTGGGCGTTCCGTCTCGAAATATGGGAGGACGCGTTCAGCGCAGTCGGCCGCCCAGCGAGCAAGCAGCCTGTGGGTGTTCTGGTCGACCGTGTTGTAGCCCTCCCAACCGGGAGCCATCCGCCAGCGACGAGCAGTGCCCATGGTACAGGTTCGAATTATGTGGGCAAATCTCGTGCGTCCGCAGTTCGCCGTCCAACGCGGGTACTTTTACAACACATACCCGCGGAGGACGCATATGGAGACCCACTGCCTCGAACCGTACCTCGCCGAGGCACTCGACGCAGAGATTACCGATAGCCGCGTGCTGAGCGAGAAGCTCAACCGAATTCTCGCGATTTCGACGGCGGATGCAGCCCCCAAGTACATTCTCCACCAGCCGCTCAAGTTGCGCGAGACCTGCCTGTTCAACGAACTTGACCGCGAGTATCGTCTCCTCGAAGCGCTCCAGGCTACTTCGATTCCCACACAGAAACCCGTGCTGTATGGTGACGGCGATTCGATACTCGGGGGCCCGTTTTTCGTCACGACGTACCTCGATGGCGAACCGATTCCCCTTGGCGAGGGCCTCCCGGAACAATTCAGGAACGAAACGGCACGCCGGGAAGTGGCTGACAGCCTCCTAGAGACACTCGCCGATATCCACACGCTCGACACAACACCCTTCGAGGATGTGTGTATTCGACAGCCACCCTGCGAGCAGGTGGCCTGCGCGTTCGAACGCCTCGACGCCTCCGAGCAGGTAATGAGCTGGGAACTGCCCCGGCTCAGAGGAGTGGGCGAGTGGCTCCTCGAAAACGCCCCGACGGATTCGAAGACGACGCTGGTCCACGGCGATTACCGGCCGGGGAACGTACTGTTCGCGGGAAGCAGCCAACCGAAACTCACCGGCGTCCTCGACTGGGAGACGGCGATTCTCGGTGACCCCTTGACAGAGGTGGGCTATCTGCTGCTTCGGTGGCGAGACGAGAGTGACCCGACACCCGACCTCGGCGAACTCGAAACCCGCTATCCGGATGCTGCACTGGAATCGCTGCGAGCCGCGAACGAGCGAGGACTGTGTCCGTTCTCGACACAGCCGGGCAGTCCTACTCGGGGCGAACTCGTCGCCCGCTACGAGGACCTCACGGGATGGTCCTACGACCATGACCCGTTCTATCGAGCGCACGCCGCGTTCATGCTCGCGACGGTCTGGGTAGACCTCCACCGCCACGGGGTCGAGGCGGGAGACGCGCCAGACCTAGACCCGTGGGTCGAGTACATGACACAGACGGCGGAACTTATTCTTGAACGCAGGCGCTAAAACCCCGTTCCTTTAGGGCGGGGATACAGCGTCCCCAGAACGCTTTGCGTTCTGGTGTGCGAACGAGACGCGTCGCGTCTCGTCAACGCCGTTTACCGCGGGGAGGATGTCACAGAGGGAGAAGAGTCACCGTGAGTCGGTCCTCGATTAGGTTTCTGCCGGTTCTACGAATCGCGCAGTTCCCCGCCTGACCATCGTGGGGAACCGCTTCGAGAGAGCCAAGCCGAGTTTCGTCTTCCAGTCTGCAGTGATGACCGGGTCGGTCGATTCAATTTTCGCAGCCAGTTTCCGCCCCACGTACGCGGGGTCGCTCAGGAACGATTCGGGATAGCCGAGCGTGGCCCCAGACCGCGTGTTCGCGAGGGGCGGGTGCATCACGGTACACGACACGTTCGTGCGTTGTAGTTCGAGCCGGAGCGAGCGGACGAACGCCTCGATTGCACCCTTCGTGGCGGCGTACCCCGTCAGGCTGGGGTGGCCGACGAGTCCCGCACCCGAACTCACGTTGTGGATAATGCCACTATTTCGTGCTTGCATGTGGGGCAGGACGGCGTGAATCGTCCGCAGGTAACCAAAGTAGTTGACCTCGAACTCGCGGCGGGTGTCTGCGAGCGTTTGCTCGTCGAACGGTGCGAAGTTGAAAACCGCAGCGTTGTTGACGAGGATGTCTATCCCGCCCCACTCGTCGATGATTCTCTCTACGGCGTGTGTCACGTCGTCGTCCACCGTCACATCACACTCTTCGAACCGGGCGTGGGAGGGATGTGACTCGACGAGTGACTGGAACTGCGCTCCTTCAACGTCGAGACAGGCGACCAGATACCCCGCCTCGAGGAGCGCAGCCGCCAGGTGAAAGCCGATTCCCTCGTTCGCCCCGGTGATGACCACGACCTGTTGTCCCCCTGAAATTGCCATACCACTCCATACGACGGCGTAATTTATCTCCCTTGACAATTTTTTGGCCCTGCGACGAGTCCTCTCCTGCGTCTGTCAGGCAGAAAATCCCGCTTTCGCCTTCGGAAATCGGAGTCAGTGGCGTCAAACTTCCGTGCGGGAATGTTCGGTCATGACGAGAGGTCTCTCCAGCCTCATCGAGTATGTGATGACCCTCTTCTCATGGCTGCGCTGTGGACGCTATCGGTTCCCGCGTTACCACCGCGCCGGCGTTCCGTGAGCGGAATTCCCCCACTGCGAGACGGTCGGTACCCACGGAATGTCCAGCCGCGCTACACACGCATCCACAGTTTATCAAATATTGGAGGGTTTCTCGATAGGGATGACAGGGAGACACACCACCACAAATGTTAATTGAGCGAAGAAAGTTCGCCGGATGGAATCGAGAAACCCGGTGACTTGGGCCGTGTACGCCCCGTGTGCTACGACCGCGTTCGAAACCGTGTTGGTTATTTATCGGTGGCCCTGAAACCGTGTGTGACAACCCCAGAATCCCCTTCCGAGAAGGGCGAAAAGTTGACAAGTCGCGGCTTTCGGATTACTGTCGATGAAGGCCGAGAGTCGTTCTTTGCGATCTGCATCGAAGAGGCAGATAGTGACACGGCGTGGATAATGTCGGACACTGTCGTCACACCGGAAGAGATGCGATAATCGTCGGCTTCATTCGGGTCCTCGTTTCATCCTCCAGTCGGTCGTCGAATCCGACACGTTCACGCGATTATAACCGCCCCCGAAGCGTACGTAGCAGCGGGTGAAACCCATGGCTGCAGAAAGAATGACTCGGGCAGAAAATCCACACGTAGCATCGGACCGATTTTATGAGGCGTTAGAACGCATGGCGAACGGCGACGCAGGATTGATGGAAGTATGTTGGTCGCACAGCGACGACGTGACGACGATGCATCCCATCGGCGGGCGCGAAGAAGGATGGGACGCAGTGCGCGATTCGTGGGCTGGCGTGGCCGAATTAGCATCGAACGGGTCGGTCACCCGAACAGACCAACTCGTTCGCACGAGCGGTGAGCTGGCCTGCGAACTCGTAACCGAAACCGTCTCGATGGACCTCGGTGGGCATGCGCTGCATGCCGAGTTCCGCGCGACGAACGTCTATCGACTCGAAGACGGTGACTGGAAGATAATCCACCACCACGCGGATGCGAACCAGGAATTCCAGGATATCCTTGCACAACTGACAACTGCAGAGTGACCCCGTGATACAATTTTTCGGCGACTTACAGCGATTCCAGCCGGGCGTGCAACCGTATGCCGGGCGCAGTCACGGCCCACGGCAATCGTGATTTGTGTTTGTTTGCAACGCCAGTAGTCGTCTCACGGACGCGACCGATTGCAGAAATTGCGTCGAGCGTTCCGGGTTCGAAATCGAGCGCTACACCTGACACGCGTCCGACGCGCTCGCCGCCGTCGAGTCGATACCCCTCAGCGACGGGGAGTTGTGCCCGGCCACGGTCCGGTCGGTCGGTCGTTTTCCGGTCGATATCTTTTGCGTAGAGCACACTCGGAGGCATGACGCCGGTGCGCTGGACGCGTTCTAAATCGTCTCGCAGGTACGGGTCACCGAACCGGTCAATGACCACGGTTGCGCCGTGGTTGAGCTCGTCGGTCGTCGCCGTCCCGGGTGCGACTTCGAGATGCCGCGCATGGATGCGCGGGGGCTGGTCGAACCCGAGGCTTGGGACGGCGCTGCCGGCGGGGAACGTGTCTTCTTCGGCGGCGCTGGTCGTGTTGTGGAGGAGTCTCGTCACCCGACCGTCTTCTACGAGCTGAACCGGCGTCGTCGGTCGTCCCTCGAAATCATACGCGAGGGCGGCCCACGACCCGGCGTGAATCGTATCTTCGATGGCCAATTCGTTTGAGCCGATTCGGTCGCCCACAGCGTAGGGGCTGAGGCCCATGTACCCCATGTCGGCTTCGAGGTAGCGCGAGACGAAGTGAAACAACTGTCCGGCGGCCCGGGGACTCAGAACGGTGGTTGTCTCACCCGTAGGCGACGGGGCGACCGACGCTGATTCGAGTTCAATCGCGTCCTCGACCAACTCGTCGAAAAATGCGGGCAGCTCGTCAAGGAACCCCGCACCTCGAGTCGAACCCGCGTGGCGTTTCACTTTCTGTCCGTCTGCGAGTGTGAGAATGGCCGTCACGGCTCCCCGGTCGAGCGTCGTCTGGACGGTGCTGCCAGTCGTCGTGGCGAGCGTCGTCTCGATGTGCGCGTCGGTGTAATTGACCCACGCGTTCGACAGGTCGAGGTTTTCACCTGCTGTCAGACCTGCTTGCAAAATGTCGACTTTCGCTGACTGCTCTACGGCGTCGATACGACCGCTGGCCCACCCGCCGTGGACCCCCTGATGGCGAGTGAACTGGTCGAAGCGGCCGGCATCTCGCTGAGCGAGCACTTCGCCACTTCTGATGGCGCGGTCTGCCACGTCCGAGAGACTTTCTTCGTCGAGGGACGTCGTGTAACGGTAGTCTGCCGCCCCCTCTGCAAACACGCGACAGCAGATACCAGTTTTCGTAAACGGCGTGGCGTTGCGCAGCCCGTCCTCAGTCACGACGATGTCCGTCTTCGCCTGCGCTATGGCCCCGACTTCTGCGTAGGCGACCGTCTCGTCCCCTTCGAAACGGTCGAGTAAGAACTCCAGCGCGTCCACGAGTGCCTCCCGGTCTGCATCCATACACTGTGCTACAGAATCACCCGCCATGAACCTCTCGGGACGCAGTCGCGGGGTGCGTTACCGCTGGGACCGTTGGTTCTGTGTTTCAGCCTCCGCCTCGTAGGTTTTCGAGACGATTTCGTCCTGTACCTTCCGCCGATACTCCCAGATGCCGGCGGCGATGACGAGGATGCCGAGGGCTGCACCCTGCAGATATGCTCCCGACAGCGCGAAATAGGCGAACGCGGCCACAGCAAAGAGAATAGAGAGGCCGAGGCCGAGCGTCGCAAGTCCGTGGCGACGGGGGTCGAATGTTCGCATGGTTCACCAGTTGGGAGGGATTTATTACAAGCGTTGTGACGTGCAGATTCGACTGGGGATGGTCATTCCTTCGATAATGCGTTGCGAAGCGAGAAAATGAGGAATCAAACGAACAGTTGGATGTCTGAGTCGGCCATGTCCTGAATAGCCGTTGCGGCACCGACACCGGTCGTGACGCCGTCGAAAAAGTCGTCCTCGTCGTAGCCCATCAGGTCGATCGTCATCTGACAGGCCTGGAACTCGACGCCCATCTCGAGGGAGGTTTCTAACAGTTCCTCGATAGTGGCGGTGTTGTTCTTCTCGATTTGCTTCTCCATCATCTTGGTCGTCATGCGGTCCATGCCGGGAAGCGCGGCGAGCATGTTCGGCATCGGTGTGTTCGGGTTACCGACCGAACTCATCTTGAGGTTCTTCGAGTGCTTCTCGTGGAGGATGTCGAGCCCCCAGAAGGTGTGGAACACCTGCACCTCCCAGCCGAACGCGGCAGCCGTGCTCGCGAGGATGAGCGGTGGATAGGCCATATCGAGGGTGCCCTTCGTCGCGATGATGGACAGTTTCTTGGGGCCTTCCGCTTTGGCTTCGAGTTCGCTCAGCCGTTCTTCGAGCGCTTCGAGTTGGGATTCGAGTTCTTCACGATTCATCGAGTCGGTATCGACCGCCTTTTCGGGGCCGCTCGTGTCGGTACTCATAGGTTACTCCGTCTTGCGGACATAGTGTTTGTAGACGTCGCCTGCCTCCTCCTGACCGAGCAGTTCGGCGTTCGATTGCGTCTCTGCCCAGCCACCGAGGTCACTCATGCTGCCTGGGTCGGTGGCGAGTACTTCGAGGACGTCGCCCGCTGCGAGACCGTCCATGGCCTGTTTCGTCTTGACGACCGGCATTGGGCAGTTCTGTCCTTTCACGTCGAGGGTTTCGGTGACGGTGTAGTCAGTCATGGTATTGACTTCATAGCCCAATATTGACCTCTCGAACATATATCTAACGGTAGTATTGCTCATTCTAAGCACAATCTAACCGGTTGTGGTGAGATAATCAGGCCTCAATAGCCCACCAACACGCAATCGAGAGTGTTAGTATTGTGTTATAATTGCAAAACCATGCAAAGGTTTATGGGCTGTCATCGGATATGACCAACTACTGATGGCGCAAAGCAACCTTCCTGACGGAGCGGAAGCAATTGAGTCGATTTCCCCGGAAGCGCTGAAAGACCGCATCGACAGTGGTGAGCCGGTATTCCTCCTCGATGCACGCGGAGAAGGGGACTTCGAAGAGTGG
The DNA here is from genome assembly GCF_029489995.1 of Haladaptatus sp. DYSN1. Taxonomy (NCBI): domain Archaea; kingdom Methanobacteriati; phylum Methanobacteriota; class Halobacteria; order Halobacteriales; family Haladaptataceae; genus Haladaptatus; species Haladaptatus sp. DYSN1. The sequence goes on along the minus strand of NZ_CP120472.1, from coordinate 537,792 downwards.
CACATCGACGGCGAGACCGTCGATATCGTGAACTACCCGTACTTCCAGCTCCTCGATGGCATCCCCGAGGACCTCCTTGCGCAACTCCCGGAGGACCGGCAGATAACGGTTCTCTGTGCGAAAGGCGGGTCCAGCGAGCTGGTCGCAGCGCACATCCAGGACGAGGGCTACGACGTGAACCACCTCGAAGGTGGCATGAAGGGCTGGGCCCGGATCTACGAATACACCGAACTCGACGTAGCGGTTGATGCGACAATCGCCCAATACCGTCGTCCATCGAGCGGGTGTCTCGCCTATCTCGTCGTCTCCGACGGCGAAGCCGCCGTCATCGACCCACTCCGTGCATTCGCCCACGAATACGAGCAGGACGCCCACGCGATGGGCGCAGACCTGACCTACGCACTCGACACGCACATCCACGCAGACCACATCTCCGGTATCCGGACGGTCGCAGCCGAGACTGACGCGACGCCCGTCCTTCCCAAACCAGCCGCCGACCGCGGAGTCGAATACGACGTGCCGTACGAGACGGTCGCAGACGGCGACACACTCACCGTCGGCGACGTCGAAATCGAGGTCATCCACACGCCGGGCCATACGACGGGGATGACCGCCTACACGGTCGGCAACGTACTGTTCACTGGCGACGGCCTGTTCACCGAGAGCGTCGCCCGTCCCGACCTCGAAGACCCAGAAGCCGCAAAGCGTGCGGCGGCGACTCTCCATCAGAGTCTCACGGAGAAGGTCCTCACCCTTCCTGACGACACCATCATCGCGCCGGCGCACTTCAGCGACGCCGCCACGCCACAAGACGACGGGGGGTATACCGCAGAACTCGGTGACCTGCAGGAATCGATGGCTGTCCTCTCGATGGACGAAGTCGAGTTCGTCGAGTTCATCGTCGCGGATATGCCACCCCGGCCGTCGAACTACGAGGAAATTATCGCAGCCAATCTCGGCCGCGAATCGCCCGACGACGAGAAAGCGTTCACGCTCGAACTCGGGCCGAACAACTGTGCCGCGAGTGACAACGCGCTGACTAACTAATATGAGCACACTCACCCCGCTGGTTGCACTCGCAGACCTCTTCCCGAGAGGAATCGCGCCGTACCTGATTGGCGGGCTCCTCGTCGGACTCGGAGCGGCGACGATCTACCTCGCGACGGGCATCATCGCCGGTGCGAGTACGTTTCTCGAATCGTCGCTCTCCTACATCTCCGACGTCGGGCGATTCAACCGTCACACGTACGTCCAGTCGCGCAACTGGCGCGTCGTCTTCACCGTCGGCATCATCAGTGGCGCGGCCATCTACACCCTCACGTCGGGCGCGGGAGCCTGGACAACTGACGTCCAGTGGTGGCGACTGCTCGGCGGCGGCTTTCTGGTCGGCGTCGGGACTCGCCTCGGCAAAGGCTGTACCTCTGGCCACGGCGTCTGCGGCGTTGGGTCGCTCTCGAACACGTCGTTCGTGAACGTCGCGACGTTCCTCGCCGTCGCCATCGGAACTGCCCAACTGGTGCAGGCACTCGGGGTGATGCCATGAGCAACTCCGGTCGGAGTTCGTGGTTCCTCCCCGTCATCTACGTCGGCGGCGTCATCTTCGGCGCTGGACTCGCGATAAGTGGGATGGCAAAGCCAGAAATCGTCCTCGACTTCCTCCAGTTCGAGGACTTCGGCCTCCTGTTCGTGATGGGCGGGGCAGCCGTCGTCTCCGGGATTGCCTTCGCAGTTGCCACCCGGTATCTCGACACCGCACCCCTGACCGGCCGGAAATACACGCGCCGCCTCAAGGAGATGGACCGAAACGTCGTCCTCGGCGGCGTCGTCTTCGGCGGTGGCTGGGGCATCTCGGGAATCTGTCCCGGGGCGGCCTACGCCAGCGTCGGCATCGGTAACTTCCCCATCCTCTGGGCCATCGTCGGGATGTTCCTCGGCGCGTACGCCCAGGGCTACTGGCGAACCGCCCGCGATGAAAACACAGCCAGTTCCAGTTGAGATGATGCGAAAACGCACTAGCACAGGCTTACAAAACCAGTATTGCGCGAAAATCACTATGTTGCACACAGACGAAATCCATGATTGACCTGTTCGCCCTCGGTTCGATTGCACTCCCGATACACGCCGCGAAGACGGTCGGCATCGTTCTCGCCGAGGCTGGCGCACTGTACGTCGGATACGGCGCGCTGGCCACGGTCGTCGGCCCGAAAATGCGAGCAACGTTGGAAGGTGAGCAGTGATGGAGCCATTCGGATTGAGCCTCGCGATGGTCGGCATCTTCGTCGGCTTTGGCCTCCTCATCGGGATCCTGTTCGGCTTCTTCGGCATGGGCGGGTCGTTCCTCGTCACGCCGGCCCTTCTGGTGCTGGGCTACCCGGCGAAAGTGGCGGTCGGCAGTGGACTCGCGTTCGTCTTCGGAACGAGCATCATCGGCGCGCTTCGCCACCGCCGTCACGGGCAGGTCGATTACAAACTTGCGACCATCATGACCGTCGCGATGACCATTGGCATCAAACTGGGTGAACACGTCATCACGTTCCTCGAATCGACGGGCGTCATCGACGTGGTCATCAGCGTCGCGTACGTCAGCCTGCTCGCGACGGTTGGTCTGTTCACGCTCCATGACGCACGCACTGAGGACAAGAAATCGACTGGCAGGGACATCTCTGAGAAAGTCCAGTCCATCGAGATTCCGCCGATGGTGACGTTGAAGGGTGACATCCGCATCTCGGCGGTCATCATCTTCACCCTTGGACTCGCAATCGGCGTCCTCTCCGGCCTGCTCGGCGTCGGCGGCGGGTTCCTCCTCATGCCCGCGATGATGTACGGCTTCGGAGTCCCCGCGGCCATCGCCGTCGGCACGGACATCCTCCAGATTACCATTTCCGGGGCGTTCGGTGCCTTCGTTTACGCGCAGGCTGGGGCCGTGAATCTCCCCGTCGTCGGGTCGTTGCTCGCCGGAAGTGCGCTCGGCGCTCGCATCGGTGCGGGGGCGACGAAACTTGTGGACGAAGACGGTATCAAGGGTTACTTCGCCGCGATGCTCCTCGCGGGCAGCGTGGCCGTCGCCGCGAAAAATCTCGCAGCCCCCCTCGGGATGGGCTGGTTGCAGACACTCAGCATCGCGCTCATCTTCGGGGCGGCGATTCTCGTAAGTGGGGCCGTCGTCCTGAGTGCAATCTGCCAGCTCAGAAGTGAAGGTGCCGGTGTCTGGTGTACGCTAACCTCGTCTGGAGACGGCTCAACCGGCCACTAACACTCGCTTGACAGTGAGTACTCGGTTCAAGCAGTATTGTACACAACGTGCAAAAGCTTTTCTGTCGCGAACACCAACGTCAGACAACGATGGGAGATTCGCTGAGTCAACTGCTCCGAGAACAGATGGAGTGCGAGGGCCTCCTCGAATGCATCCACGGCCTCAAGGAGATCGATACGACCGTGTTCAAACTGTTGAGTACCACTCCAGAACCGATGACGGTCGACGAAGTCGCAAGTTGTATCGACCGCGAACGCTCGACCGCCTACCGGTCGGTCCAGCGCCTCATCGAGGCCGGTCTCGTCGAGAAAGAACAGGTGAACTACGAACACGGCGGCTATTATCACGTCTACAGCGCCGCCGACCCGGATGCGATAACCAAGGACCTCCAGCGAATGCTCAACGACTGGTACGCAAAGATGGGCACGCTCATCGGCGAGTTCAACCGTAAGTACGCCGACGAGAGCGATACGTCCACTCGGACGCCGCAGGCCGAAACCTGAGTATTCGTTTGCGGCCGGATGATTTCCCATCTCGCCTTCTCCCTGTCGAGGACCGACCGTCGTTCCAGTTCGATAGCCGACGAAGTTAAGTAAGTACAGCAAGTAGTCTTGTGTACAATGAGCAATACCGACTTCGACCCGTCGACCGTCGCCCAGCGAGTTCAGGCCCAGGACGACGACCTCTTCGTGCTCGACGTGCGTAGGGAAGACGCCTACGAGGAGTGGCAGATTCCCGGGAGTACGAACCTCCCAATCTACGACGAACTGCTCAAACACGACTTCTCGACGCTCGAAGAACACCTCGATGACCTCCCGCGAGACCGCGAGATCGCGACGGTCTGCGTGGCAGGTATCACCTCTGCACGGGCCGCCGCGTTCCTCCGTGACCAGGGCTTCGAGGCGAAATCCATCGACAACGGCATGAACGGGTGGGGGCGCGTCCACCAGTCGTTCGAAGTCGAAGGGGCATCCGGCGTCGTACAGGTCGTCCGACCCGGAACGGGATGCGTCTCCTACTTCCTCCACGACGACGGCGAGGCAATCGTCGTCGACCCGACCCAGTACGTAGACCGATATCTGGGGATGGCCGACGAGCGCGACCTCGAAATCGTCGGCGTGGCAGACACCCACGCCCACGCAGACCACGTCTCCGGTGCGCGGCGACTCGCCGGGGAACTCGACGTTCCATACTACCTCCACGGTGACGATGCTGGCGAACTCGACAACGTCACCGAACTCGAAGACGGTGAGACGCTCACTGTCGGCGACCGTGACGTAGACGTGCTTCACACGCCAGGGCACACCCACGGCAGCGTTTCCTTCCAGTTCGACGACGCGCTCATCTCGGGGGACACGCTGTTCCTCCGGAGCGTCGGTCGCCCGGACCTGGAGGACAACTCGAAAGACGCCATCCGCGAGGCGTCGAGCCTGTTATTCGACAGCCTGACCAGGTTGCTCGACCACTCGGCCGAGACTGTCGTGCTGCCAGGGCACTTTAGCGACGAATCGATTCGCCCGCTGGCGACGCAACTCGGTGACCTCCGCGAAGAGTCCTCGAACGAACTCCTGAGCTACGTTGCGAACCAGAACGAAGAGCAGTTCGTCGAAACCATCGTCGAGAGTCTCTCCGACGAGCCGGCAAACTACAACGAAATCAAGCAGATAAACTGGGGCAAGAAACAGCCCGGCGAAGACGTCGAATCGCTCGAGCTCGGCCCGAACAACTGCGCGGCGAACTGAAGCGCCCGCTCACTCGATTTTCACGCCCGCTCGCAGCTTCGAACGGTCCCCCGTGCCTTCGGTCATCGCACTCGCCAGCGCACCCCGGACCACCACGTCGTCACCAAGCGTGGTCAACTTGATTTCGGGAACGTTCACCATCACCATGTCCGCGATGCGGTCGCGGACGGGGTCGAGGGTCACCTCGGGATTGTTGAGCGGGACCGCACCGCCGACGTAGACCACCAGCGGGGCATACGACTGGACGAGATTCGCGATACCCATTGCGTTCCACGCTGCGACCTGTTCGATGACGTGCGTCGCGAATGCGTCGTCACCGACTTCTGCGAACACGGTCGCCGCATCGAGGTCGGGGTCGTCGATGGGGAGGGCAGTGTTCATCGACATTTCTTCGAACAGGTGTTTCGCGTAGAGTGGGATGTTGTTTCCAGAACAGTAGGCTTCCCAGTGACCGTCCATGCCACAACCACAGTGCATCTCTCCCGCAGGGTCGAGTGTGGAATGTCCTACTTCGCCTGCGTTCCCGTCCCACCCGGAGAGGATGTGGCCGTCCACGCACACCCCGGCCCCGATGCCAGAGGAGATGGTCAGATACACCATGTCGTCGGGATTCTGCGCTGCGTGGAATCGCTCCCCGATGACCCCCGCGCTCGTGTCGTTGTGGAGGTAGACCCGGTCAGTCTCAGTGAGTGATTCGATGGGACTGGTGAGGGGAATGTGGTCGATCGTGTCGGGGAGGTTCGCGGGGTCTTCGATGACTCCCTCCGCGAGGTCGAGGGGGCCGATAGACCCGACACCGACCGCCCAGATGTTCGTGGGGGCGATGGCCGCCGCGTCACAGGCGGCTTTGAGCGACCCGAGAATGGCGTCGGTGACGGCGATACCCGTCGGTCCCGGCGGCGTGGGCCGTTCGTCCGAACCGGTGATGGTCCCCGTCTCGTCTGCCACCACGGTTCGAATGTTCGTCGCCCCGAGGTCAACGCCCGCGTACATACCTCAAAGCAGCACACGGAGGCTACTTAAATTGCCACATATTTACTCGAATTCGGGTACTTCTTCTGGAGTTGGGAGAGGTTTGCGCTCAGGTTCCGAGAATCGGCGCTTTGAGGGCGGCCACCTCGTCCATGATGCTCGCGACGTTCTCATCGCTGACGCCGTTTTCCCGGAGCGCCCGTTCGAGGTACTGCCCGACCGTCTCGAAGTCGGGTTCGCTGATGTCGAGGTGAGCATGCGCCTCACGCATGTCCGCACCGGTGTATTCGACGGGGCCGCCTGCGACGGCGCTGATGAACTGTACCTGGTGGGCACGGAGTTCGGCCATGTCGTAGTCCTCAAAGTACCCCACGAGGTTGTCGTCCGCGAGGACGCGGTCGTAGAAATCGTCCACAACCTGTGAAACAGCCTGTTCGCCGCCAATCTCCGCATACAGTGACTGAGCCATCGGATAGTGAGACGTTACCCGACGGAGAGGGTACACCTTCTCGCTAGCCTCATTGGGTTTTTATCATCCCATGCGAGAGGTTCCCTGCCATTCACTCGCCGAGCAACTGGTCCAGCAGTTTCTCCTGAGCGACAGCAAGATGCTCACTAAAGGTGGCCACGGAGATGTCGAGCGCCCGTGCCACAGAAGTCGCATCCGATTCCCGAGGCCGGGCGAAGTAGCCCAGTTCGTGAGCCGTCTCGAGCACCTCGTACTGGCGGTCCGTGAATGCGGCCCGGTTTACGACCAGTAAGGCCTGGTCGTCGTCAACCGACTGCGTGAGCCGATGGAGGTGGACCGACGAGCTACACGCCCGGAGGTCACAGACGATTGCCCGAACCGTCTCCACGTCGGGGGCGAAAAACGAGAACGTGAGCGAGCCCTTGGTCGCACGAATATCTCTGATTGGGCAGCCGTGGGTCGGAATTTTTCCGCAGGGGCAGTCAGCCGTTTCGCGCTCGTAGCGATAGACGGCACGGTCACCGTCCGCGAAGACCGGAGCAAGTGATTCAGCGGCGGGTTGCCGTGACGTATCCTCGTCGATGGTGACTTCACCGACGACACCCGCACCGTCCCCGTGATGACTGGTGTTCGTGACCACCGATTGCACCTCGAAGTCTTCGCTCACGCCCGCTACGGGACAGTCTTCGAGACCCCTCACCGTCACCTGTGCGTGAATTCCAGCGGTCATCACCTACAGGACACGTGGCGAAGTATAAAATGCGACCGAACCGAGGCACTCACAGCGTAATCGTCTTCGTCGTCGTGAAGGCCTCGATGGTGTACCCGAGTCCCTCGCGGCCGATACCGGAGTCTTTGACCCCGCCGAAGGGGATGTCGCCGAGTCCGTGGGAGGGCGCACCGTTGATACGAATGCCTCCCGCTTCGAGAGCGTCTGCGACGCGCAATGCGCGGTCGTAATCCTTCGTGAACACGGCGGCGTCGAGGCCGAGGTCGCCGCCGTTCGCAATGTCGAGCGCCTCCGCTTCTTCCTCGAAACGCGTGACCACAGCGACGGGACCGAACTGCTCCTCGTGGAGAATGCGGGCGTCGTGGGGAACCTCGGCGAGCAGCGTGGGTTCGAATTCTCGGCCGTCACGAGTCCCACCACGAACGAGTGTTGCTCCCCGGTCGAGTGCGTCCGCGACGAGTTCCTCGACCCAGTCGGCCTGCTCCTGGGAGATGAGCGGACCGACGGTCGTCTCCGCGTCGAAGAGGTCACCGATTTGCCACTCGTCCATTTGGGCTTCGATGGCGGAGACCACCTCGTCGTGGACGGCGTCGTGGGCGAGCACCCGCGAAATGGCCGAACAGCGTTGACCCGCGTACTTGAACGAACCTTTCGCACAGGCCGCGGCGACCGATTCGATGTCCGCATCATCGAAGACGACGGCCGGTGCGTTCCCGCCGAGTTCCATGTGCAGAGTCGCCATCCCCGACTCGCCTGCGACGTGCTTTCCCGCGCCGGACGACCCGGTCATCGCGATGGCGTCGATACGGTCGTCTCCCGCGAGTTTGTCGCCGACGACCGACCCTCGTCCGGGGACGAAGTTGAAGCCACCAGCCGGAAGGTCTACGTCAGCGATGATTTCGGCGAGAATCGCCCCGGAGATGGGCGTCTTCGACGCCGGCTTCAGGATGACGGCGTTGCCCGCGGCGAGCGCGGGAGCGACCTGTAACGCCGTCGTCGCGAGGGGATAGTTGTACGGCGTGATGCAGAGTACCGCGCCCACGGGGCGCGGTTCGACGATGGCCCGCCATCCCTCGTGACCAGTCGTCGTTCCTTCGAGGAACTCGCCTTGCTGATTCCGGGCCTCCTCCGCGGCGCGACGGAACCGTTCTGCGGCGGCGTCGACTTCGCCGCGGGCGCTCGAAATCGGCTTGCCTGCCTCCCGGACGATGACCGCCGCGAGTTCTTCCTTCCGCGCTTCGATGCCGGCTGCAATCTGTTCGACCCACTGGGCGCGTTCGACGATGGTCGTCTCGCGCATCGTTCGCTTCGCGTGCTCGGCGGCCGTGAGCGCCGCTTCGGCGTGGTCTGCATCAGCTGCCGCGACCTGTGCGAAGATGCCGCCGTCAGCGAGGTCCGTCACCTCGATGACGTCGGGCGGGGTTTGCCATTTCCCGCCGATGAACAGTTCGCCACCAGGGTGCGTTTGCGTCGTAGCCATATGCTACCATACACCCCCTATCACAAAAAGTTTACTCGGATTTGAAAAAACAAATTATCGCACGTATCGCCGCCTCTGCGGTCGGTTTCCGAATACTCGCATGATTCATCGTTATAGATTTGGACAGGATGCACTCGTGATAGTGACGGGGAGTATACAGGCGAGGAACAACCGAGTACAAGGAAAAGGGTCAACCGAGGACGATCATGTAGGCGGCGATGAAAACACCATACAAAATCGCAAGCCCGACGACGATTTTCATGTGGTATAGCCAGAGGTCGTCGTCCTCCTCGGCGAGGGCGTCTTCGTAGGCCGTCTGGTCTGTATCAGACCACTCGTCCTGGTGTGCTTCGCCGACGTGGAGCGCGAGCGTCAGGTCGGTGTCGAACGGGCGCTCGCAGTAGGGACAGTACACGGCAGGCGGGTCGGTTTCGAAGACGACGGTGTCGGGCGTGACGGTTGTCATATGAATGGTGGTGGACGAAACGGTTGCGTGACGATCCACATGCTCGTCATCGTGTAGAAAATCATCACGACGATGAAGGGGTACTGACTCCGAATCGGTTTGAGCTTGCCGGGGAACAGGTCGAAGGCGAGCGAGTGCGCAATCCACACGGCGAACAGGTGACCGAGCAGGACGAACAGCAGTTGCAGCGTCGAGAACCACCCCGGAATCACGAGCACCTGGAGGTCGAGTGGCGGCGAGAAGGGGTTCGCGGCCACCGTAATGAGGGCTGGTGACAGCGTGAGGAAGAACGCGAGGAAGTGCGCGAGATGATACCCGGCAGCGATTGGCAACAACGCGGGGGCGAACCAACCCTCGATGAACTGCGGCGTGACGTAGGTTCGCGCCGACTCCCGAGCGCGGCGAGCGGCGAGGCGGTAGGCGACGAGGAAGAGCGCGAATCCGGCGACGATGGCCACGAAGTAGAGCGCTCGCGGTGGGACGCCGCTGACCACGAGCGGTTCGATGGCCGACCGCCACAGTGGCGTCGCGATAAAGCCGTCGTAGGTGGTCACCCACAGCAACGCGACGATGAACGCCGTTTCGTCGGGTCGTTCTGCGACCCGGCGAGTCGCCAGTGCAGTACTCGGTAGTTTGAACGCGAGGCCTGTCTCTGTCCGTTGTATCGGGGCGATGCGTCCGTAACACCGGAACACCTGTGAAATTGGGTCTACACGCCCAAACCAGGTTTCGACACCGAACAGAATCGCTCCGACGACGGTGATGACCGAGTAGCCGAGGATGACGGTGGCGAGCAAGCGCGGATTCTCCGAGACGGGACTCACGACTTCGAGCCAGACGAGCGCGAGCAGACCGACGACGCTGGGCCAGACGCCAAATCGGTCGGGGTAGGCGAGCCGCGGTTTCGCGGGAACCAACGCGGCAACGGCCCGCCACGGGTTGAGCGCCGGCCAGGTGTTACCGACGAGGTACACGCTCATCGTGAACCCCGCCCACCACCCGGCCCAGACGAACAGCGTCGCGAAGTTTCGCGTGGGCGATTGTGACCCGGTGAACCCGGTCACGAGCACGACGAGCAACACGCCCACGCCGAGGCCGCCCGCGATCGGTCGAATCGCTCGCTGAATTGCCCCAGTCGATGGGACGAAAACCCGCCAGTCGTTGACCGCCCGAATCGCCCCGTGGTCGGTCATCAGACTCGTAAACATGAACGACGCCCCGACGATGACGCCGCCCGTGACGATGGTCAGCCACGTCGGCACGGCAGCGTTCGTCACGAGCGTGCCGAATCCGCCCGCGTGGGCCGCGGTGGGCCGGGCGAGTACGGCGATACCGAGGCCTGTAAGAAGGGCAAATCGGACGGAGGCTCTCGCGTTCATCGAAGGCGTCGTGCGAGTGTTTGTCAGCCACCGTCTTAATCGCGGTGCTTTTTCGAGGTTCGACGCGCTGAAAAAAGGCCGTCCGGAACTGCTCAGACCGAGAGACTGGCGTCAGGGACGACGCCCTCGTCGGTCCATCCGCGTAGGTCGTAGTACGCAGAGAGCGCTTCATCGAGGCCCTCAATTTCGAACGGGAGCGTATCGTCTGCGCGGTCGAAACCACGCTGGTTGTTGAAGTGGCGTTCCAGTTCGACCACTCTCGCACCGACGGCGAGGAGGTCCTCGTAAGCTGCGCCGAACAGGAGTTCGTAGCGTTCTGGCGTCATGAAGTCCCGCGAGAACTTACAGACGATACCGCTGTCGTTGAGCGCCATCTGGTTTTCCTTCTCGACGAGTACGGGCGGTTTCCCGTCGAGACCCTCTGGGTTCATCGCCTTGTCCTTGCCGACGAGAGGGTACTCGTAGGAGTAGAACACGGCGTACATGTGGTCTGCACCGCGATTTGCGGTGGCGTACGAGAGGCCCTGGCCGTTCAGGGTGCGTCCGTCGTGGGCGGGGAATTCGAGGCCTTTGACGGTCCAGTTTTTCACGCCGAGTTCGCCCGCGGCGCGGTCTACGCCCTCGGCGAGCAGGTCGCCCTCGCCCTCACGATACGCAATCTTCTCGACCATCTCGTGGACGAGGTCCGCGTTGCCGAACTCGTCTTCGGCCTTGAGGTAGGCAGACACCACGTCGCCACAGGAGATGGTGTCCATTCCGAGTTCGTCACAGAGTTTGTTCGACTTCATCACGTCCACGATGTCGTCGACCATCGGATTGCCGCCGAAGGCCATCACCGTCTCGTACTCGGGGCCTTCAGTTTCGACGCCCGATTCTTCGTCCTTCGTCGGAAGCTTGCACGCGAACGCGCACGCAGAACAGGTTCCTTTCTTGTACTTCTTCTCCGCGACCCGGTCGCCGTTTATCTTGTCCGCGTGCTCGAACGAGGTTTCCTCGAAGTAGCGGGTGGGGAACGCTCCCAGTTCGTTCGCGAGGTCGGTGACGGCCGTCGTCCCCTGTTGTTTCATGATGTGGTCGCTGGTTGCCGCCTCGCGATGAATCTCCATCTGCGAGGCTGGAATCTCGATTTCGTGGGCCGAATCGCCCTCGAAACTGATGGCCTTCACGTTCTTCGCGCCGAGCACCGCACCGAGGCCGCCACGGCCAAAGGCTCGCTCGCCGCTCGTCATGATCGAAGCGAACCGGACGCGATTTTCGCCTGCCGGGCCAATGACGGCGAGCGTGTCCGTGTCGAGGCCGTGTTCGTCGCCCATGTAGTCGTTTACCTCCGGGACTGTCGCGCCCTCGAGTTCGGGCACTTCTTCGAAGGTGACCCCGTCGTCGGTGACGTGGACGGCGAGCAGTTCGTCGCTCTCGCCGACGATTTCGACCGCGGAGTGTCCCGTGTCGGCGAAGTTACGCGACATGAATCCACCGGCGTTCGAAGAAAGGAGGCCGTCCGTGAGCGGGGAGACTGCCGTGGCGTTCATGCGGCCGGTGAAACTCATGTTCGAGTGTTGCATCGGTCCGGTGGTGAAATAGAGCCGATTTTCCGCCGCGAACGGCGCGACGTCGAACGGGATGCGCTCGTGGGCGAGGCGGGTCGCGACGCCTCTGCCGCCGACGAACGCTTCCAAGATATCGTCTATCGACTCAGTCGTCGTCTCCCGTGCACCGACGTCGACGCTAAGGAGGGGCCCTTCCGTGTGAAGCATTGGCGAATTGTTCGTGGCCCCGCGTCCAAAGTGATTACGATTACTGTTGACACAGCCAACAAAATTTGATTGACACGAGCAGTTGCAGAGTCGATTTTTGTGTACACTCTTTATGAAAAGTGTTCACAAAATATTTATGCGTGTTATTCATGGTCACGACTATGGTTGCAGGGCCACCGATTCACGAACTCCACTACGACGACCCAGCGCAGGTAGACGACGTTCCCGGACCACGCTCACGGGAACTGCTCGAAAAGCAGCGGGCTATCGACAGTAGCGCCGTCGCCTACCCCGAAGACATTCCCGTCGCCTTCGAGGAGGGGAAGGGTGCCACCGTCCGCGACGTTGACGGCAACACCTACATCGACATGTTCGCGGGCATCGGCGTGTTCAACGTCGGCCACGCGAACCCATACGTGCTCGACGCAGTCCACGAGCAAGCGGACAAACTCGTCCACACGGTCGATTTCCCGACCGAGGCACGCCTCGAACTCATCGAGAAACTCGACGAGATAGCGCCAGGCCGCCTCCAGGGGAACAACCGCGTCGTGTTCGGCGGGCCGACCGGCAGTGACGCCGTCGAAGCCGCCATCAAACTCTCGAAGTACAACACCGGCGGAGACGGGCTTGTCGCTTTCCGCGGTGCGTACCACGGCGCGACGAGCGGTGCGATGAGCCTCACCGGAAACAAGGACTTCAAAGGTCACTACACGCCGCTGCTCGGCGACGTAACCCACGCACCCTACCCGAGTCCGCTCGAGATGGGGAAGTCCCCCGAGGCGGCGGTCGACCACGCCTTAGAAGAGGTCCAGGCCATCTTCGAGGACCCCTACGGCGGCCTCGCCAATCCGGCTGGCATCTTCGTCGAGCCGATTCAGGGCGAAGGCGGCGTCATCGCTCCACCCGAGGGATTCCTCAAAGGCCTTCGTGACATCGCCACGGACAACGACGTCCCCCTCGTCTTCGACGAGATTCAGAGCGGCCTCGGTCGCTCGGGCCAGTGGTGGGCCAGCGAGTGGTACGACGTCACCCCCGACGTGATGACCTCGGCGAAGGCACTCGGCGGCACGGGCTTCCCGCTCTCGGCCACGATGTACCACGAGGACCTCGACACCTGGGGCTCCGGCGACCACGCCGGAACCTACCGCGGTCACGTCGTCGCCATGCGCGCCGGGACGCGAGCAATCGAATACATCCAGGAACACGACCTGCTCGCCCACGCCCGTGACCTTGGCGACTACATCACGAAGCGCCTGGAAGAAGTGGCAGAGGGGACCCCGCAGCTCGCAGAAGTACGCGGCAAGGGCCTGTTCATCGGCGCGGAGTTCCGTCACGAAGACGGCACCCCGGCCGACGAGGTGGCAGACGCAATCCAGGACTACTGCTTCGAAAACGGCGTCCTCGTCTGGAAGGCGGGCCGCCACGGCAACGTCCTGCGCCTGCTCCCGCCGCTCGTGCTCACGAAGGACCTCGCCGAACTCGCACTCGACGTCATCACCGACGGCATTCGCGAAGCGACCGCGGAGAAAGCCACGCTCTAAGCCATGCCTGCAGAACGCATCATCACCGACGACGCCCCACGGAATGACAATCCCTACTCACAGGGCGTTCGCGCGGGCGACACGCTCTACGTCTCCGGGTACGGGCCGGTAGACCCGGAAACCGGCGAGGACGTAGCTGGCGACATCGACGCCCAGACCGACCAGGTTCTGGACAATATCGAGGCTGTCGTGAACGAGGCCGGCGGTGCGGGCCTCAACGACGTAGTGAAAATCACGGTGTACCTCACGGATTTAGACGATTACGAGCGGGTGAATGAGGCCTACGGCGCACGGTTCGACGGTGACCCGCCAGCCCGCGTCTGCGTCGAGGTCTCGCGACTGCCGGGCGACGTGCGCGTCGAACTCGACGCCATCGCCTACCTCGGCTGACGAGTCAGTCGTTTAGCTCTTCGACCCGCTTGTTTCGCTGTTCGGTCGCCTCGTTTACGCGGGCGATGAACTCCGTCATCTGTTCTTTCATCTCTGTGCGCATCTCAGTCGCAGAGAAATCCGCAGAGTCGGCGAGCAGGCGAACGAACGCCCGAATCTCGTCGTCGGTGAGGTCGTTGAACGCACCGGCTTCCAGTTTGTCGATGACGTCGTCTACGTCGATTTGGCCGACCGGGTCGACGTTGAAATCGACAGACACCATGCGATAATCGGACCCAGCGAGTTCCTGTTCTGCCTTGCCGACGCCTTTCGCGAGCATATCCTTAAACGGGGTGTAGTAGCCCATCGTGCCGAGGTGCAAGAACGCGAGCATATCGGTGATGCCCTCGGTGTAGGCCGCCCGGTCCGCGTCGTCGGGGTTGAACACCGTCTCCCGGTCTCGGTCTTCCAGACACTCGAAGAGAATCGTGAAGTCGAGAATCGCGTTGCGTAGGCGTCTCCGGATGCGATTTCGCTTCTGTTTTTTCGAATGTTCCGTGTAGTCGGTTTTTCGCCCGAGCAGATACTCTCGGTCGCTCGGAGTGAGGATGCCCCGGCCGCGCTCCGCCGAGTACGCGAGACTGTCACGGGCGTTCGCATCGTCGGGACCGTGTTCCATACACAGCTTTTGTTTACAATCTGGATTAAATATTACGACGAGTGCGATACTTCACCGCAATGTGAAACCAAGGCAGACAGTTTCCTCAAATCACTCGCCTTCAACGTATACGAATTCTGTATTCACAGGTCAGCTTCGCGGTGCAAACAGCGAGGATCGAGCCAGTGCGTACCGATTGAGCGACATGCTCGATACAATTCGAAAATCTGTCATGTGGATGTGTAGAATGTTCGATTCCACGCCGTCGAATATACGAATATTGTATTCGTCGTTTTCAGTAACCGTAACACTTATTGGTGATATTGTCAATGGACGTGACGTACGGCAACGAGTGGCACGAGGAAACGCCGCACGGCATGCGAGGACAGTCAGATGCCTCAGACAAACCCCACCCCACACGACAGACGTCGCGTTGCACCACCCGCAAACCACCTACCGCATCGGACACGAACCACCCCAAGCCGGACAGCATCGAATCGCGTCGGTCAACCCACAGCAGGGGGTGACAGCAGATGAGTTCGAGCAATGACGGTGTCGTCGCAGAATTCGTAGACGAAATCGAACCCATCGTGTTCGCCTTCGGTGCGGGCATCACGCTGCTATTCGTCGCCATGTTCGTGGCGCGCCCCGATTCCGCGTTCAGCACCGTCGATGGGATTCGCAAGTGGATTCTTGCCCAGTTCAACTGGTTCTTCCTGATCGTGATGCTCATCTTCGTCGCGTTTCTCGCCTTCGTCATCTTCGGCCCCTGGGGGAAGCTCCGACTCGGCGACGAAACACCCGAGTACAGTTACTTCTCGTATTTCACGATGATGTACTCGGCCGGGCTCGCCGCAGGCATCGTGTTCTGGGGGCCCGCCGAGGCGCTGTTCCACTATTCTACGGTCCCGCCGTTGTACGACGTGCCGGCCCAGTCTGCAGCAGCGATGCCCATCGCGATTCAGTACACGCTGTTCCACTGGGCGCTCATCCAGTGGTCGTGTTTCACCGTCATGGGCCTCGCCATCGGCTACTACGTCTACAACTACGGGGCACCACTCCGGGTGTCTGCGGTGCTCACGCCCATCATCGGCGCTGAGAACGTAGACGGTTTCTGGGGGAAAATCGTGGACATCCTCGCGGTGTTCGCGACCATCGGCGGCGTCGCCACCTCCCTCGGATTCATCGGCAGTCAGTTCATCACCGGGTTGCAGTTCCAGTGGGGAATCAACCTCGGCGACCTCGGGACCATTCTCATCATCACCGGGATGACGGTCATCTTCACCATCTCGCTGGTCCTCGGCGTCGACCGCGGGATTCGCCGCCTCTCGAATTTCAACATGGTGATGTTCCTGGTGTTGATGGTCGCGACGCTCGTCTTCGGACCGACCTTCGGCATCCTGAAACTCAGCACCCAGGCGGTCGGTGGCTACCTGGGCGATTTCTTCCAGATGGGGCTCTACACCCAGTACAGCGGCGGCGGTGACTGGGTAAACCTCTGGACGGCCTTCTACTGGCTCTGGCCGCTTGCGTGGTCGCCGTTCGCCGGGCTGTTCATCGCCCGCATCTCGAAGGGCCGGAGCGTCCGCGAGGTTGCGTTCGCCGGCATCGGCGCGACCTCGCTCGCGACGATTCCGTGGTTCGCCATCATCGGCGGCTCTGCACTCATCATGCAGAACAGTGGCGCGGCCGACATCCTCGGCCCCGTCAGTGAGTTCAGCGAGGCCGTCTCAGGGTACGTCCTGTTCGGGTCGCTCCCTATCGTCGGCCCCGTGCTCCTGTTTGGCTTCCTCATTCTCGTGACGACGTTCTTCGTCACGTCCGCAGACTCCTCTACGCTCGCCGTCTCGATGATGACGACGGGCGGCAAGGAGGAACCCTCGGCCATCAACCGCGTCTTCTGGGCGGTGTTGCAGGGTGCGGTGGCCTCAATCTTGATGGTGAGCGGCGGCGTGAAGGCACTCCAGTCTGCGGCTATCATCACCGGTGCGCCGTTCGCACTCGTCTGTCTGGTCGCCACGTTCGGATTATTCAAGACGTTCAGCGACGAGACGGGGAGCCTCCTGCTCCAGGACCGGACCACGCTCATCGGGTCCACCTCGAAGGAACAATCCACTCGGGGCCGCGCCGTGGCAGAGGACGACGACTAAGCCGAATCGCGTCTCGTTTTCCACCCCGTTTCGCGCGTCGGTAACAAGTTTTAATTGACACCATTAACGTTATTTGTGTATGGACAGAGCTACCGCGGAACCCGACGCGGACACGCTTCCGGGCCCGAACGCGAAGAAGTGGATTTCGTTTCACTCGGACCACGCCGCACCCAGCGAGTACTCCCACGAGTTCGTCTGGGACATCGTCGCCGAGGCGGACGGCCCATTCGTGACCGACGTGGACGGAAACGTCCTCCTCGATTTCACCTGTCACATCGGAGCTGCACCGCTCGGCTACAACAACGAGAAAGTGCTTTCGAAACTCCGGGAGTTCGACCTCGTCGAACCGATGAAAATCGCCGGACAGGACATGTACTTTGGCGTCGGTCCAGACCCGGAGACGGCCGAGTTCCCCGTCGCGAGTCACCTGATGGAGAAACTCGTCTCGGTGTCGAGTCAGTACGACATGGACACCGTTTTCCTCTCGAATTCGGGGGCCGAGTCCGTCGAGAACGCCATGAAGATTGCCCACGATGCGAAGCCGAATTCGAAGTACGCCGTCTCCTTCGAGGGGAGTTTCCACGGCCGGACGGTCGGAACGCTTTCGCTCACGAAGTCGAAGGAAGTCTACACGCGCCACTACCCAGAGATAGCCGGCGTCAAGACCGTCCCCTTCTGTGACTGTGCGAGTCCCGAAGCGTGTTCCTGCGGATTTACTGCGGGCGACGGGTCGTACCTCCGGGGTATGCTCTCGCCGGAAGGCGGCCACGTCAACCCCGAAGAAGTCGCCTTCGCCATTCTCGAACCCATTCAGGGCGTCGGTGGCTATCGCTTCCCCAACGAGGCGTTCATGCAAGAAGTGGGCGACGTGTGTGACACCCACGACATCCCACTCGTGGTCGACGAAATCCAGTCCGGCGTTGGCCGCACCGGCGAGATGTGGGCGGCAGACCACTACCCAATCGAACCGGACATCATCTCCGCGGCGAAGGGGCTTCGCGTCGGCGCGACCATCTCTCGCACGGACATCTTCCCAGAGGAAAAGAACCGATTGGGGTCCACGTTCGGCGGCGGCGACCTCCTCGCGTCGATGCAAGGAGCACTGACGCTCGACGCTATCGAGGAACACGACTTGCTCGACAACGCCGTCGCACGCGGGACGCAAGCACAGGAATTCATTCGGGACGCGGCTCCCGAGTACGTCGAAGACGTGCGCGGCAAGGGGCTCATGCTCGCAGTCGAGTTCGACTCGCCCGCCCGCCGCGATGCCGTCGTCGAAGCCGCCCTCGAATGCGGCCTGTTGACCCTCGGCTGTGGCAAGAAGACCATCCGCCTGCTCCCACCGCTCGACGTGACCGAGCGCGAAATCGAACTGGGAATCGGCATCTTCTGTGACGCAATCGACGCGGTTTCGAACGCCGTGCCGGCGTAGACGGCCAGTTCAGCGCTACTTCTGTTCTACATTCGACGACTGAACTCGGACGTTCGTCCCCTCGTTGAGCGCGTCTAACACGCCGGCGAGGTGTACTGGGGAACTCCCCGCGATGCCCACCTCGACGGGCGTTCGATTCGGTGGGTCGGCGGCAGTTCGCTCGACTCGTTCTAATTCGACCAGTTCAGCACCTTCGTCGGCTATCGTTTCTGTGAGCGGCCCGAGACTGGTCGGCCACCCGTCGACCAGGAGTCGAGCAGTGGCGTATCTGCCCCTCGCTTCGAGGCCGACGCGCGTCAGTGCTGCGTGGTCGGTGAGATTGACGTTCCCGCCGGAGACCACAGCGACGACCTGTTCGCCCGCGACGTCCACCGCACCGGAGAGGAGCGCGGCGACGGGTGCTGCACCCGCGGGTTCGACCACTGTCTTCGCCCGTTCTGCGAGCAGTGTCGTCGCCGCTGCGAGGTCGGTGTCGCTCACCGAGACCACGTCGTCGACTCGCTCGCGGATGACGGCGAACGTTCGGTCGAGGAGCCGGGCGTCGGCGATGCCCTCGGCCACCGTGTCGATGTCGTCGAGGCGATGGATCTCGTCCGCTTCGAGCGACGGTTTTGCGTGGGCCGCCCCCGCTGGTTGGACGCCGATAACCCGGACTGAGGGGTCGTACGCCTCAAGTGCAGTGGCGATGCCGGAGATGAGCCCGCCGCCGCCGATAGAGACGAGGACGGTGTCCACGTTGGGACACTGTTCGGCCAGTTCGAAGCCGACCGTTCCCTGGCCGGCGATGATGGCTTCGTCGTCGAACGGGTGGACGAACTCGGCCCCTCGTTCGTCAGTGAGGTCAAGTGCTCGCTCGTAGGAATCTTCGTAGATGTCGCCCTCGACGATGACCTCCGCGCCGTAGCCACGGGTTGCCTCGATTTTTACGGCGGGGGTGATTTCGGGGACGACGATGGTCGAATCCACGTCGAGCAGCTGCCCCGCGAGTGCGACTCCTTGAGCGTGATTTCCCGCGCTCGCGGCAACGACGCCGTTGTCCGCGGTTTCCGTGTCCAATTGCGAGAGTTTGTTGTACGCGCCTCGAATCTTGAACGAGCCGGTTCGCTGCATATTTTCGAGTTTGAGGTGGACGCCTGCCGCGTCGCACTCGGTGGCGAGGGTCGTAGAAGAATCGAGGGGCGTTCGGTGGACGACCGATTCGAGGCGGTCACGGGCGGTACGGATGTCGGCTGCGGTCACGACTGCGGACGCGTCTTTCACCGAATCACGTGAGTCGGAATTCACGTGCCACCCTCCGCGACTCGGAGAATCGACTCAACCAGCACGTCCACGCCGTGTTCGAGACTTCGCTCGTCTACGTCGAACGTTGGCGTGTGGTGACTCGTGGGGTGGTCGGTTCCGACGATAAGGTACGTTGCGAGGCCTCCCTCCTCTTGGACACGGTCCATCAGGAACGTCGCGTCTTCGCTCGCGCCGAAGTCGGCCGAGTCGAGGACGGTATCGATGCCGCTCGTCTCACGGCCAACGCCGGCAACGACGCCCGCGAGTTCGGGGTCGCTGTCGGCGCGCGGACTCTTGCTCACGACCTCGACGTCGGCCCGGCAGTCGTGCATCTCGGCCGCGGTTTCGAACGTGCTCTCCATGCGCGAAAAGGCGTACTCCATCAGGTCGGTCGTCTCCCCCCGAGCTTCGGCGACTGCCGTGACTTCCTCTGCGATGACGTTGCTCGCGGTGCCGCCTTCGACCCGTCCAACGTTGACCCTCGTCATTCCGTCTGAGTGGCGAGGAATCGCGTAGGTGTTCTCGATGGCCGTGCCGAGCGCCTGAATCGCGTTCGCTCCCTCGTTCGGAGCCTTCCCCGCGTGCGCGGAGGTTCCTTCGATGGTCACGTCTACGTGGCACATCGCGAGTGGGCGCTCGATACCAGCGACCAGTTCGCCCGTCGGGTGGTCGAGGCCGATGTGGACGGCGAAGAAGTAGTCGATACCGGCCGCGTACTCGCTTTCTGCCATCGGGTAGCCACCGCCGGATACCTCCTCTGCGGGCTGGAAGAAGACGACGAGCGTGCCCGCAAAATCACTCGTTTTGATGGCCTCGATGGTCGCCAGTCCCCACGTCATGTGGGAGTCGTGGCCGCAGGCGTGCATCGTGTTCTCCGTCTCCGAACCAAAACCCTCGCTCTGTGGTCGATGGTCTTTCTCGGCCGATTCCTCGATGTAGAGACCGTCGATGTCCACGCGGAGACCGACAGTCGGCCCCTCGCCGCGTTCGAGGACGGCGACGACACCGGTATTGCCGCCTTCGAGTTTCGAGAGCACGTCGGGGTCGGCCCCACGTTCACGCGCCCGTTCGAACCACTCCGTGAGCGTGTCATCGTCCGGAACCGCCATCCGGTCGTTCGGGTCGTAGGCGTCTGGACCGATTGCGAGGTCCGTGACACCGATGTCCCGCAGTTCGGAGACGAGCGTGGCCGTAGTGGCAAACTCACACCAGGCTGGTTCAGGGTAGCGATGAAAGGCGCGTCGGCGCTCGGTTAGCCGACCGTCGGTACGGGTTCCCATGTCCGGGCCTAACACGGGCGACCCACTTAACAGTACACAATTATCGTTGACAGCGAACACACAAAAGGCATAAGAGGAGGGTTCACAATCGTACTGGTACGCACACGACCGTTTCCATGACCACACAGCCAGATATCGTCGTTCTCCGCGAAGGAACGGAAGGACTCTCGATGGAATCGTACGCCGAGAAATTGCGCGAGCGACTGCCGAACCAGACTGTTGCGCTCGCTCGCACGCCGAAAGAGGAGCGAGAACTCGTCGCCGACGCTCGCATCGTGACGGGCATCACGATTGACGAGGACCTCCTCTCGAACGCAAATCGGCTCTCGCTGTTCGCCTGCACGTTCGCCGGAACCGACCACGTTCCGATGGACGCGCTCGAGGACCACGGCGTCGCGGTCACGAACGCAGGCGGCATCCACGCCCCCGGCATCGCAGAGCAGGCGCTCGGCAACATGCTCGTGTTCACCCGCCGCCTCCACGAGGGGTGGCGACAGAAACAGCGCGCCGAGTGGCGCCACTTCCAGTCGGGCGAGCTCACCGGGAGTACAGTTACTGTTATCGGCCTCGGGTCCATCGGTCAGACGCTCGTGAAGCGACTCGACGGCTTCGACGTTACCACCATCGGCGTCCGCTACACCCCCGAAAAGGGCGGCCCCACTGACGAGGTCGTTGGCTTCGAAGAAGACGCTATCCACGACGCACTGGCGCGAAGTGACTACGTGGTCGTCGCCTGCCCGCTCAACGACCTGACGCAGGGACTCATCGGTGCAGACGAGTTTGCGACGATGCCACCCCACGCCGTCCTCGTGAACACCGCCCGCGGCCCAATCGTGGACACGGACGCGCTCGTCTCGGCACTGCGCTCGAACAAGATTCGTGGCGCGGCCCTCGACGTGACCGACCCCGAACCCCTGCCGGCTGACCACCCGCTCTGGACGCTCGAAAACTGTCTCATCACGCCACACACGGGCGGTCACACGCCGAAACACTGGGACCGACTCGCCGACATCGTCGCCGAAAACGTCGCGCGACTCGAAGCCGGCGAAGAGCTCGAAAATCAGGTACAAGCGCCGTAGAAGCGGGAATCTAAGCGACTACGTGCTGAACAGCTTTCGTGGGAAGTCCGCCAGTGGTTCTGCGCCGTTCGCAGTCACGCGGAACGTCTCGCTCAGTTCCACGCCGAAGTCGTCGAACCAGAGGCCGGGAATGGTGTGGAACGTCATGTTTTCTTCCAGAACCGTCTCGTCGCCCGGGCGCAGACTGGCCGTGTGCTCGCCCCAGTCCGGCGGGTAGCCAAGACCCATCGAGTAGCCAATGCGATCTTTCTTCTCGATGTCGTACTTCGCAATCGTGTCGCGCCAGGCTTTTTCGACCGACTCGCAGGTGACGCCGGGTTCGACGGCGTCGAGTGCGGCCTGAATTCCCTCGACGACGATTTCTGCGCGGTCTTGCATCTCTTCGGGTGGCTCTCCCACGTAGGTCGTCCGAGCGAGCGGCGAGTGATAGCGGTTGCGACACCCCGAGAGTTCGATGATGACCGGGTCGCCGTTCTCGAACCGGCGGTCGGTCCAGGTCAGGTGTGGCGTGCCGGTGTGGTCGCCGGAGGGCATGAGCGGGACGATAGACGGATAGTCACCGCCGTAGTCCTCGGTGCCCTCGATGAGCGCGTTGTAGATGGCTTTTGCCGGTTTGTACTCGGGAACGCCCTCGTCGATGGCGTCGAGACCTGCCTGCATCGCGTTTTCCGAGATGCGTGCGGCCTCGCGCATGTAATCGAGTTCCGCCTCGGATTTCTTTATGCGAACCCAGTTGACGAGGAGCGTCGTGTCTTCGAACTCTGCCTCGGGGATGTTATCCTTGAGACGCGTGTAGGACTTCGCCGTGAAGTAGTAGGCGTCCATTTCGAGCCCGATGCGGCCGTCGTCTACGCCCAGTTCTTCGAGAACTGCGGCGACGAAATCCATCGGGTGGAGGTCGACTGGCGACTGAACGTGGTCGTCGCTGTAGGGGAGGATGCTCTCCTCGCTGAGCTGGGTCGTCGCCCGTGCGCCGTTTGCGTCCATGTCGCGGCCCACCCAGACGGGTTCCTCGCGGTGTCGCGTGATGATGACCGCCTGATGGACGTAGAAGGACCAGCCGTCGTATCCCGTGAGGTAGTTCATGTTTGCGGGGTCGCTTACGACCAGCGCGTCGAGACCCTCCTCGGCCATCCGCGATTTCGTCCGTTCGATTCGTCGCTCGTACTCGCTGGGTTCGAAAACAGCCCGTGACATGTGAGTGTATCACACAAAGATTCGGCCAGCCACTGTAAAAGTTTTTTGTGTACGTTAGAAACAGATAGTGTATATTTCGAGTGGCGGAGCAACTGACTTGCAGACTGGACGACAAGTATCCGCATGGCCGAGCAAACTCTCGTGACGGCGGCGATAGGGCAGGCGCGCGCACCGCCAGACAAGGTGCGTCTCCAGATTTCGGCGAAAGCCGAAGACCCAGATGTGGGTGAAGCACGAAGAAAAGTCGCGAGACAGGCGACCCACTTGCGAGAAACACTCGTTGCGAAAGGCGTATCGAAAGACCGCATTCGAACGATTCGGTTCCACGTCGGAGAGCGACCACCGTATCAGCCACGCGAAGAAGCGACCGACGACCAGCCGTACTGGGCCGAAGAAGTCATCGAGGTCGCTGTCCACGACATAGACCGCCTCGACGACGTGCTCACGAGCGCAGTGGAGGGCGTGGGCGTGGAGGTGAACGACGTGACATTCACCTTCCGAACCGAAACGCAGCGAGAACTGGAACGAAAAGCACTCGAAGACGCGGTTCGGACTGCGCGGAAGAAGGCTCAAGCGGCAGCAGCAGCAGAGCAACTGGTCGTCGAACGCGTCCGGTCTATCGTCACAGACGATACATCGCGTCCACAGCCAGTTTCCATGGACCTCCGCACGGCGAGAGGCCAAGAATCTGGGAGCGTCGAGAGCGGCCCAATCGAGATTTACGCCCGCGTCGAAGTAGAGTACGAGATTGGACCGGCCTGAGACAGTAGCAAATCTGGCCAATCGACCCAAACTGTCCAAACAAGGAAAACCATCCAAACCTTCCAACCCATCCCAACAGGTGGGGAAATCGACTACTCCAAGAGGTCTACGTAGTCGTCGAGTGAGAGCGCAAACTCGTCGGACGACGGCAATTTCACCCACGAAAACTCGAACGCACATCCCTGCTCCTCGCCCTCGCCGGTAACGGTATGCGTCCAACTGTCGCGCGGTTCGTGGATCGTCGCGTGGAAGAAGTGACGAATGTACTTTCGTGGCGGCGAGAACCGGCGGGTCCACACGTCGGTCGCGAGGTGCCGGGTTCCATTGACGGCCCCGAGACCGGTTTCTTCAGCAATCTCGCGCAATACCGCACTCTGGGGTTCTTCGCCCGGTTCGATGGTTCCCTTCGGAATCTGGAATCCCTCGTGTCCCGGCCCCTTGAACACGAGCAGCTCACCATCACCCCGCGTGATGTAGGCACACACTTTCTGGACGTAAGCTGGACGTTGAACACTCATAGTGAATATTCATCCACAGTTTCCCGTAAAAAGGTTCCCTGAAAGGGTCACTGAAGGATATTAAGAATACAAATATCTATTTCCACGAGTGTCATCGCGCATCTCAATAGACATCCCGACCGGTAGGGAGACAACCCCTGTGAAAGGAGTTGCTATTACAACATTATTAAGAGGCAGTCACGAGAGTGTCCCATCATCGACGGCCCGCCGCCGGTCTCCCCCGCGCCGACCGGCCGTGGCGTCTTACATCCACTCATGGCTCAATCGAACGACGCCCCGACGAACGAATCGACTGAGACCGTCTATAAAGACTACATCCTCGACGTGCAAATTCTCGAACGCCAGGGAACCGGTGGCGACACCGAATATTGCTTCGACGCGCCGGGACACAAGGAGATGGTGTTCGCCAAACCGGACCTCGCGACGCTGTACGCCGACATTTACTTCGACGTAAACGGCTTCGAGGAGGCAGGAACTGGCGAACGCGGCGTGCCACCAGAGATTATTCAAGCGGGTCGTGACACCCTCGCTGCGTACTTCCTCACCCAACCGTACGCAGACGTGAACTGGGTCGCGTCGTTTTACGGGAAGAAGCCCACCAAAATCGAGCGGTACGTCGCCGCCGTCAGAAACCGTGCCGAGGAGATTCGCGAAGGGGCCGCGAACCTCGGCATGGAGTAAGCACGAATCTCTCCCGTCACTCGTCAGTGGAAGCGATACTGACCGGCACAGCCGACGACTCGATATATAGTGCTCCGAGAACCCCCATCGATACTATATATCTACATCGATTAAATATAAATTTACATGGGGGCCATGTGAATTGTCTCACTTGCATGGTCGAATTTACTCGACGAAAGCTTATGGCGACATCCGTGGCCGCCGCACTCGGTGCGAGCGTCTCGGGTCTCGCAACCGCTGAGCCCTCCGACGACAAAAATACCCCCCAGGCACCGTTCGTAAAGGGAGAACTCAAACGGTTCTCCTCTACGGCATTCGGTGCGGAAGTGACCGGGCCATTCGTGTTTTCCGACGGGACCCCGCTGTACAGCCTCCAACACCCGAGTCCAGACAATCCAGCCCCGTACGATACGGCTGGGATTGGCTATTTCAAGGACTTCCAGTTCGAAATGGACGGGAACAACGACGATTTCTCCGAAGTCTCGACCCCGCAGACGAACGAAGAACAGGGTCGCGTCCGCTCCGGAAACGGCGACTATACCTTCCTCGCGCAGGGTGGCGACGAAATCAACGGTGGTGCCGAACTCCTCGGGGTGACCCAGACGCCGGACGGGACGAACATCACCCAGGAGAATTTCGCGGGCACGCAGTACGGTGACCCAGCGACGAATCCCGACTGTAACGAGTTCGTCGCAACGAACGACGCGGGCACCGAGGGCTACCTCTTTACGAACTGGGAAAACAGCCCAGGTAACGTCTCTCGCATTCCGCTCAGTCAGGCAGAAGACGGCTCCTGGGAAGCCGACCTGGACAACGCACTCAATGTCGCGAACACGGACGCGTTCCGCTCGATTGGCGGGACGCGCATCAACTGTTACGGCGACCTCTCGCCGTGGGACACGATGATTTCCGCAGAGGAGAACTACGCCCACCCACGCGTCAGCCTCACCGCGACGGTTGGCGACATCGTCGAGCAGGGGACGGGTAAGGGCCTCGTCGGGGCGAACCACTTCTGGAACCGCCCGAATCCGGGAAGTATCCAGGAGGCCGTAGACGGCTACTACGGCGACGAGTCGTGGTTCGTGCAGGGTTACTGGGCGCTCTCGGGCGTCGAGTTCCTCGCCTACTATCTCGGCGCAGAAGCGCCAAGCGGTGCGGACGAAGAAGGCAACCCGACCGAACCAATCGGCGACGTCTACCCGAATCCGTATCGCTACGGCTACTTCGTAGACTTCCGCGAACCAGCGGCGGAGACGCCACAGCCGGTCAAGTACTACGTCATGGGACGGGCCGCCTGGGAAGCGCCCGACATTCAGACCGACGAGCGGACGGTGTACGGCTGTTCGGACGGCGACAGCAAGGGTATCTACAAGTTCGTCGCAGACGAAGCGATTTCGAGCTACGACGACCCGATGGACATCTCCGGGACGCTCTACGCACCGAAGGTGACCAACGAAGAAGCTGCGAAGAAGAATCCACCGGCGGACGTGAACCTCGAAATCGAGTGGCTGGAACTCGGCTCTGCAACCAACGCCGAGGTAGAGGAGTGGATTGCCGCCTACGACGACGTCACGCAGGTCGAGTATCTCGAAACCCACGCCGAGACGGACTGGCAATCGGACCTCGACGCGGCGCTCGAAGAGGCAGACCGCGAAGTCGTCGAAAACGGTAACCAGAACTATATCACGGACGAGGAGATTATCGAATGGGCCGACCAGTACGAGTCCGAAGGGCCCGCCGGCGTCGACGACGACCTCCGCATGGTTCCGTTCCTCGAAACCCGTGCCGCCGCGAAGGAAATCGGTGCGACCATCGAGTTCAACAAGGCAGAAGGCGTCGACAGCGTCGAAGGTGCAGGCCCCGGCGACTACGTCTACTTCGCCATCTCCGAACTCAATGACGACCTCTCGAACGACGTGGGCGACGTCCAGTTAGAGCGCGTGGACGGCGGCGTCGTCTACCGCGCCAAACTCGAAGACGACTACAACGTCTCCACGCTCGAACCGGTCATCGTCGGCCCCGACGGGAGCGACCCGGCTGCCATCGCCGACGACGCGCTCATCAACGTGGACAACGTCTACGTCATGGACGACGGCCGCGTCCTCTGCTGTGAGGACGCAGATCAGTTCGGTCGCTCGTACAGCAACGACTGCATGTACGTGTACGACCCGGACGACGGCCCAGGCAAGGGCAACGACGGGAATCCCGGCGAGGGCAATGGAGAGGACAACCCCGGCAACGGTCCGAAAGATGACCGTGGCTGTGGGAACGAAGACGACGAATAAACCGCGGTAATCACGGTCACGGAGCGGCTCAGCGCCACCTATTTTTCGACCATTCACGTCCTCTCAGCGTTCAGAAGGGTCGGTACCTTCGGAGTTGAGTTTGGAGAGTTTTGCCATCCAAAATATACCAGCCAGTTCGTATTTCAGATTTGATGCGGCACGGGCCATGCTTGGATGCCGAACGAGTTGGTTCATAACCGCCCAGACACGTTTGGCCCACAACTGGTTTTGACCGACACAGTCAGAAAATTGTTTGATTTTTATGATTGGCAATATTTTGAGTGATTGTGCATATCCACATCTACGGTAGCAAAAACGATCGTGGTCACGACAAAGGCGAGTCCGAGTGTTATCTTTATTCCGTTCGTTCTTAGGCAATTCTCCAAGTTATAATTTAGAAATTAAATTAATTAGTCTTTTTTCAAAATATTTGTTCGCAACCGATGACCGATTAGCAAGGAAACGATTGCATGAATGAGGTTGTCTGAAAATAAATAGTTTATATAACCAGTCTATAATTCAATAATTCAATTGTGGGCCACATCCCGCATCTGATGGGACCATGCGTGGGAGTTCCACCCAAGAGTTAATACCCGGACTCCGAGTTGTGTAGGCCATGAAGACGTGGGAAGAGCAGCGACCATCAGAAGATTTCGTTCAGCGATTGACGCCCGAGGGGACCGTAGTGGGAGACCCACCGATTCGAGATGCGGAACAGCTCCTCGCTTTCTACAGGACGATGGTCCTGACGCGAGCGTTCGAACAGCGTATGTTCAGCATGCAGCGGCGAGGAGAAATTAGTATCATCTCGCGGTCCTACGGCGAAGAGGCGGTCTCACTCGCAACGAGCGCCGCGCTCGAAGCGGGCGACTGGGTTTTCCCGACGTATCGACAGGCTCCGGCATTCGTGTACTGGGGGACGCCGCTCGAACGACTGATTACCGGACTGATGGGTATCGAACCCGAAACCGTCGACGAGCACCTTCCAATTCCGGAGGGTGAGGAACCCGAGGTGAACTTCACGCCGGGGTACATCCCGCTCGGGGCGAACGTGACCAACGCCGTCGGGTCGGCGATGGCGGACACCTTCTGTGACCGAGACGTCGTCACGATGTCCTACATCGGCGACGGTTCGACCAGTCAAGGGGATTTCCACGACGCGCTCAACTTCGCGGGCGTCTTCGACGCGCCCGCGGTCATCATCTGTCAGAACAACCAGTGGGCAATTTCGGTTCCTGCACACCGACAGACGGCCTCCGAGACGTTTGCACAGAAGGCAGACGCCTACGGGATTCCCCACGAACGAGTCGATGGCAACGACGTGTTCGCCGTCTACGAGAAGACGAAAGAAGCGGTCGACCGCGCGCGAAACGGTGGCGGACCGACATTCATCGAGTGTGTCACCTACCGGATGGTTGAACACAACACCGCAGACGAAGAGAGCGTGTACCGCGACGAGCGCGAAGCCGCATACTGGGCGGAGCGCGACCCACTCGACAGACTGGAGACGTACCTCAGAAACGAGGGGGTCCTCGACGACGAAACCATCGCAAACATCGAGGCAGAAGTGGAGACAGAAATCGACGCGGCGGTCGAGAATGCCCGCGAAGTCCCCGACTCCGACCCGATGCGGATGTTCGACAATCACCTCCACGGTGACTCCTGGAACGAGCGCAGACAGCGCGAAGAGTTACGTGCGGAGTTGAACGGCGAGAATCCGTTCCTCGACCGCGACGATGGAGGGTCGCGATGAGCACCGAACAGACGGCGGGTGAGTCCACAGAGGAGTTGAACATCGTCAGGGCGGTGACCCAGACGCTCCGCCAGGAGATGACTCGTGACGACTCCGTGCGGCTGCTCGGATACGACCTCGGTCCCATCGGCGGCGTGTATCGCGCGACGGAGGGACTTGTAGAAGAATTTGGCGAAGACCGCGTCATCGACACGCCGCTTTCGGAAAACGGCATTCTCGGGACCGCAGTCGGGATGGCGATGCGTGGCGAGCGCGTCGTCGCAGAAATTCAGTTCATGGGCTTTTTCTACCCCGCCTTCGGCCAGTTCATGTACACCCTGGCGAAGATGTACGAACGAACCGGCGGCGGTATCGAGGTTCCCGTGACCATCCGAATGCCCTACGGCGGCGGCATCAAATCCGCGGAGTATCACTCTGAATCGACCGAGACGTTTCTCGTCCACACGCCGGGCGTCAGGGTCGTCTGTCCAAGCACACCGACGGAGACGAAGGGACTGCTCGCGGCGAGCATTCGCCACCCCGACCCGGTCGTCTTCCTCGAACCGAAGAAGATCTATCGCGGGGAGCCAGAACCGGTCCCCACGGGCGAGTTCACCCGGCCGCTCGACGAAGCCCGTATCGTCCGGGAAGGCGAGGATGTGACTGTGCTCACCTACGGCGCGATGGTACGACACGCCGAAACCGCCGCAGACCGCGTCGATGCGGACGTCGAAATCGTCGATCTGCGAACGCTGTCGCCGCTCGACGTTGAGACGATTCTCGCGTCGGTCAAGAAAACTGGACGGTGTGCGATTCTCCACGAGGCGCGACGGACGCTCGGACTCGGCGCGGAACTCTCCGCACTCGTAAACGAACACGCCATCGAGTATCTTGAAGCCCCTATCAAGCGAGCGACGGGGTTCGACGTGCACTTCCCGAGCAATCAGATAGAGGATGCCTACGTGCCGGGACCGGACCGGGCGACGAACGTCATCGAGGCGGTCGCAAACTACGAGTTCTGAACGGAGAGGCTGGCTGAGGGCCGACCGCCCTCCTTCTTTTTGCCGCACTCACAGGTTATTTATGACCGAACCGAGGTTAGAGCGTATGGTGCAACCTGCGCTAATCCTACCGCCGGAGCCGGACGAACGCTGGCAGCTCGCAAAGCAGATGGACGTCACGAAGGTGGTCATCCACCCGCTCGAAATCGGCGACGACAAAACCCACTGGTCGCACGACGACTTGCGGGGGCTGAAAAACTGGCTCGAAGATGCGGACCTCGAATTCAGCGTCCTCGAAGGGTCGGTTCCGATTTCAGACCGCGTCCGTCTCGGACAGGAGGGCCGCGACGAGGACATCGCCGAGTTCAAGGAGTTCCTACGAGATTGCGGTGAACTCGACATCCCGGTTGTATGTTACGATTGGATGGCGGGCGTGCGCTGGGCGCGAACAGAGGCCCACATCGAATCCCGAGGTGGGTCGTACGTAACGGGCTACGACAACGCGAAGATGCAGACCGACGAACCGACCGACGTCACCCACGACCAACTCTGGGAGGCGCTCACGTACTTCCTCGAAGAAGTCGTCCCAGTCGCGGAAGAAGCGGGCGTGAAACTCGGTCTGCACCCCGACGACCCACCGCGCGAATCGCTCCGTGGCACGCCACGAATCATCAACAGCGTCGAGGCGTACGACCGCGTTCTCGACATCTATGACAGCGAGCACAACGGCATCACGTTCTGCCAGGGGAACTTCGCGGCGATGGGCGCAGATATTCCGGAGGCGATTCGACACTTCGGCGACCGTATCAACTTCGTTCATTTCCGCGACGTGGAGGGGGACGAAGACCGCTTCGTCGAAACCTGGCACGACGCAGGGCCGACGGACATGCTCGCGGCGATGCGGGCGTACCACGATATCGGCTTCGACGGGCCGATGCGGCCAGACCACGTCCCGACGATGGCTGGTGAGGACAACTCGAACCCCGGCTACCACACGCTTGGCCGACTTTTCGCCGTCGGCTACATGAAGGGGCTCATCGAGGCCGCTGAAGAATAGGCAGTCGCAACTGTCGAACGCAACAATTCCTAATCGTACCTTCGTTTCGAATCTACACACAGTAGACCGGGACGTACGTCCACTATCACTGAACAAAATTCGTTCCCAAATCCTCGCGGTTTCGAAAAGAAAACCGTTAGCAACGCCATTCCAGTTGTCATTTTGTGTGACATGCGAGTTAAATTAGGACAGTCGATTAACTGATAGAGTACACTATCGGGACACTTGCATTCAGTATCACTGAACATCAGTTCACGTTTGACGGTTCCGTTAGTCCGTTCTGCCCACGGACCCCTCACCGTTTGAGTATCCTGTTGACACGTCTCGCGTCCCCTGGTTATATCGGAGAATCGTGGAGATAGCGCCACAGTTCTTTACACCCATATTGATGTAAATCGGGTGGTGGGCAGTAGCTCCTAATTCCCACCAATTTCAGCTCAATGGCTGGAGGGAAACAGGTAGAATTCCACAGACAGAGCGGTTATGGACCGTCGCTCGGCACTCGAGACGGCCGTGTCCAGTGATAGCAAACGCGAGGTACTGGCCCACATGGCACATATATGGTCGACTACATGCTGTATGCCCACATTCATAGAAATATTATGCTTTAATGTAAACTAACTACGAGCCAATACGTAAAATACACTATTTTTCCCGTTCCGACTGTGTGAATCAGTTACTTGGTATTACGACCCACGAACGGTAACTTTCAATCTCTACTTGAGAGTGCATCGACGCTACGGGCACGAATCACAGGTGACTGCAAGCCATTTGTTTCCCGCCGATTGTACTCGGTCAGGTCGGGTCGTTGACCGCGTTTTCCGGCGGCTCCCCTTCGAGCACTCGGCGCACATCACGGGCGGCCGTTCGTCGCTTCTCGTCGCTCGCTTCGAGGGAATACCACGCGACGTGCGGGGTGAGCACGACGTTGTCGAGGGTGCGAAGCGGCGACTCGAACGACGGGGCTTCGCCGTCGAATCGGTCGGGCGGCTCTTCGGGAAACACGTCGAGTGCGGCCCCTCGGATCGTCCCGGATTCGAGCGCGGCCACCAGTGCTTCCTCGTCCACGAGTCCCCCTCTGGCAACGTTCACGAACAGCGCAGTGTCTTTCATGCGGTCGAACGCCGCCGCGTCGAAGAGCCCCCGCGTCTCGTCGACGAGGGGTGTGTGCGCGGAGACGATGTCAGCCACTTCGAGGACAGTTTCGAAAGATTCCTTCGCCACGTCCAGGTTGGCCATTTCGACCGCATCCACATATGGGTCGGTTGCCACCACCTCCATGCCGAACGCCTGCGCTTTCTCCGCGACGAGGCGCGCAATCTTTCCGAACCCGACGAGGCCGAGCGTTCGCCCGTGAAAGCGGTGTACCGTCGCCGACGTGGTCCGGCGGTCCCATCGACCCTCTCGCAGGGTTGTCGCGTAGTCAAGAAGATCGCGTTCGAGTGCCAGCACCAGCAACATCGCGTGCTCTGACACTTCGTGTTCGCAGTAACTCGGCACGTTCAGGACGTACATCCCGTTACGCGTCGCGGCTTCGACGGCAATCTCGTCCACGCCGATACCACAACGAGCGACGACGCGACAGCCAGTGAGGCCGTCGATGGCGGCTTCGGTGTAGGATGCGCTGAGCAAGCGGTCGAGAACGGCATCCACACCGGCGAGTTTCTCCGGGATGTCTGCAGAGCGCTGAATATCGACGGGGCGGAACGTCACGTCCATGCCGGCGAATACGGTTTCCTCGATGGACGTATCGAAGGTACTGCCGGCTGTCAGGCCGATGGTAAACGAGTCGGGCATCGTGTATGCTTTCACAACGAGGCTGTTTAACTATGCCCCGAACCGAAAGCCGCGGGCGTCGCCGAGAGAAAGGACTAACCCCCATCGGATTGCAGTGGGTGTCATGACCGACACGAACGATACGATGCGAGGCGGCGAATACGTCTACGACGCGCTCGTCGAGGCGGGTATCGACCTGCTGGTCGGACTGCCGGGGACCCAGACGCTTCCGCTCGACCGAACGGTGGTCGAACGCGACGAGATGGACTACGTGATGGCCCGCCACGAGACGGCGATTCCACACATCGCCTGGGGCTACTACGAGTCGAGCGGTCGGGTGGCGGCGACGCTCACCGTCCCGGGGCCGGGCGACACGAACGCGATGCACGGCCTGAAAAACGCGATGAACGACTGTGTCCCCATCCTCCACGTCTCCGCGGACGTGAACCCCGAAGACCGGGGCAAGAGTCCCATCCACGAGATCGAGGCTGACACCTTCGACAACGTCGTCAAAGAGAACATCAGCGTCGAACGTCCCCTCGACTTGCCCGCGAAGGTGGCCCGAGGCATCGAAATCGCCCTCGAACCGCCGACCGGCCCGGTTCGACTCGGCATTTCGAGTCGCGTCCTCGACGAGTCGTTCGCCGCGCCCGCCGCGACGGTCAGCCCAGAGCGCACAACCTTCGAGCTAGAAGGAGAGATAGACCACGCGGTGACCATGCTCGCAGACGCCGACCGACCGGTCATCTACGTCGGCGGCGGTGCTCGTCGCTCCCCAGGCGGCCGAGCAGTGGTCGCCGACCTCGCCGATGCGCTCTCCGCGCCCGTGGTCGCCTCGTACAAGGGTAAGGGCGTATTTCCGGAAGACGACCCGCGATTCCTCGGCGTCACGGGGTCGCACCTGCCTGCGGGGGCACGTCGCGTCCTCGACCGCGCCGACGTGGTGCTCGCCCTCGGCACGAACTTCGACGGCGTGACCACCGCCCACTGGTCGGTGTCGATGGGCGAACAGCTGATTCACGTCAATCTCGACCCCGACGCCATCGACGCCGCCTACGAGGCCGACGTACCACTCGTCGCGGACGTGGCAAAGGCGGGCGAGACCATCCTCGCCGGGCTCGGCGAAACCAACGGCTGGGACGGGGCGGCGGTCGCATCCGCGGTTAGAGACGAGTACATGGATTCCCTCGAAGAACGCGGCCTGCTCTCCGAGGAAGCCCCGCTAGCCACGCCGGCGGTGCTCACCTCGGTTCGGGACATCGTGGCCCGAGACGCAATCGTCACCACCGACGTCGGCGGGTTCCGCCTCTGGTCGAAGCAGGTGTTCGAGACGTACCATCCCGACCGGTACGTCACCGCCGGGTCGTGGGCGGGGATGGGTGTTGGACTTCCCGCCGCAATCGGCGCAAGCCTCGGAAATCCCGACAAGCCAGTCGTCTGTCTCACGGGCGACGGCGGCCTGATGATGTGCATCCACGAACTCCACACCGCGGCTGAGTACGACCTCGACGTGACCGTCATCGTCTCGAACAACGCGGATTACGGCATCATCAGCAAGTCCCCGAAAATCGAGCAGTACACCGACGGCCACCAGTTCACGTGGCGGTCGCCCGACTTCGCGACCGTCGCCGAAGGCTTCGGCTGTCGAGGCACTCGCGTCGAGACGCTCGCAGAACTCGAAGCAGCAGTCGACGAGGCCGTGGGTCGGAACGGTCCGGACCTCATCGACGTGGGCATTCGAACCGACGAACCCTCTGCGGTGGACGGTGCGGAGTACGACTCGACGGTCGAACTGCCCTGAAAAATAGGTGGGTTCTCTTTCGATTCGCCGCGCTCAGACCGTCGAGACGATGCGGTCGTAGTATTCGCGGGCCCGTTCTTCGTCCTCGGCGGAAAGTTCGACGAGCGGTTCGCGGACCGGGCCGCCGTACAGGCCAGCGAGTTCCATGCCGAATTTGACGGCTGGGACGTTGTTCGCGGCGGCGAGCGTGTTGTTCTCGCCGGGTTCCTCACGAAGGTCCTCGTAGCCGCGAAGCGCGTCACGAATGCGCTTTGCCTCGGTCCAGTCCTCCTCGCGAAGCGCCTCCATGAGCGCGAGCGTCTGCTCGGGGACGAAGTTCCCGATGCCGGTCGTGTACCCCTCTGCACCCTCGATTGCGAACGCCGGGGCGAACCGCTCTGCGATGCCGTTCGACCAGACGATGTCTCCCTCTACGTCTTCGACCGCCTGTGAGAACGCCTTGATGTCGTTATCTGCGTACTTGACGGCGACCACGTCCTCGTAGTCCGCGAGGTCGGCGATGAGGTCGTGGGTCAGTTCCGGCCCGCGCTTGTAGAGCACCACTGGGAGGTCTGACGCCTCGATGATTCGTTCGTAGTAGTTTCGCAGCCCCTCGTGGTGCTGGTAGGTGTGAATCGGGTGCATCACCATGAGCGCGTCAGCGCCTGCTTCTTCGTACGCCGAAACGAGTTGCAGGGCACTCTTGATACTCCCTCCGAGTCCGGCGACGACGGTGGCGTCTCCCGCCGCAGAAACGACCGTCTCCACGACGTTCGCGCGTTCGCTCATCGACAGCGAGTAGTACTCGCCGGTGTTCCCACAGGGGATGATGAGTTTTGCCCCGCGGTCGACGATCCACTCGATGTTGTTCGAGAGTTCACCGTGCAGCACGTCTCCACCGCCCTCGCTGAACGGAACGGGGTTGGTAAAGGCGACGCCTCTCAAGTCCGCTTTCACGCGTTCGTGACTCATTGGTATCGTTCAACACACGTACGACCACCGACAAAAATCTTTGTGCAACCCTCGGCGGGAGTTTTTTCCACCACCACTTCGTTCTTCAACTCAGCTATGAACGTCCTGCTCACCGGTGCGTACGGCCGCGTCGGCACGGCCATCATCGACCACCTCGCCGGAGACGACGAGTACGACTTCACCTACCTCGACAAAACAGACCACCCCGACCACGAGACGGTGGTCGCGGATATCGCCGATTACGAGGCCACCAAGCCTGCCTTCGAGGGTGCAGATGCCGTCGTCCATCTCGCCGGCTACCCCTACACCGACGGCGACTGGCGAGACATCTTAGAGAGCAATATCATCGGCCTCTACAACGCGCTCGAAGCGGCAGCTGAAGCCGAAGTCGAGACGTTCGTCTTCGCCTCCTCGAACCACGCCGTGGGCATGTACGAAATTGAGAACGCGCCCGACATTTACTTCCCCGAGTTCGACCTCACCGTAGACCACACCGACCCGGTGCGCCCGGACTCCTACTACGGAACGTCGAAATCGTTCGGCGAGGACCTTGGTCGGTATTACGTCGAGAACGAGGACTACCCAAAATCCTTCTACGGCCTTCGAATCTGTAGCGTTCGCCACGAGGAATACGACCATCCCTACGGCGACGCAGAGCGTGGCGTAGACGAGGACCGGTGGGAACGCGACAGTGACGAGTACGCACAAGCCGTCGCCCGGATGAAGGCGATGTGGCAGTCCCGCCGAGACCTCGCACATATGGTAGACCGCTGTCTCCAGACGGACGGCGTCGCGTTCGACATCTTCTACGGTGTGAGCACGAACGACCGCCGCTGGTTCGACATAGACCACGCCTGCGAGGTCATCGACTACGAACCACAGGACAACGGTGACAAGTGGGACGGGCCGCCAGCGCGCTGAGCGCGCGGGCCGCACGATTCACCGCCGGCGGTAGTTTTTACTTCTCCACCGAAGGTGTATCCGTATGGCTTCGAAAACAGTCGGATTCGTCGGACTCGGAATTATGGGGCTCCCGATGTCGAAGAACCTGCTCGATGCGGGGTACGACGTCGTCGGGAACAATCGCTCACAGGAACCCGTCGCCGAATTGGAGGACTACGGCGGCGAGGGCGCGGCAACCGCAAAGGAGGTCGCAGAACGAACAGACGTCGTCATCACCTGCCTCCCCGACCACCACGTCGTAGACGAAGTAATGCGAAAGGACGACGGGATTATGGCGGGCCTGAGCGAAGGCATGACGGTCATCGACATGTCCACGATTTCGCCGACGACCACCGAAGAACTCGCCGCCGACCTGAACGAGATGGGCGTGGCCATGCTCGACGCCCCAATCAGCGGCGGCGAAGAGGGGGCCATCGACGGGACGCTCTCCATCATGGTCGGTGGCGACGAGGATGTCCTCAAAGAACACCGCGACCTGTTCGAAGTGATGGGCGCGACAGTCACCCACACCGGCCCGAACGGCGCGGGACAAGTGACGAAGGCCTGCAACCAGATCGTCGTCGCCGGTACGATGCAGGCCGTGAGCGAAGCACTCCTGTTCGCCCAGAAGGGTGGAGCAGACCTCGAAGCCGTCGTCAACGCCATCAGTGGCGGCGCGGCGGGTTGCTGGGCGCTCGACAACCGCGCGCCGACGATGATTCGCGGAGATTTCGAACCCGGTTTCTTTGCCTCCTACCAGTACAAAGACCTCCGTATCGCAACGGGAGCAGGCGAGGCGTTCGGTGCGCCGATGCCACTCACGTCGCTCGTCCACGAGTCATACAAATCGCTCGTCGAGATGGGGCACGGCCGCGACGACAACTCCGGCGTTCTCCAGGTACTGGAGGCGCTCGGCGACGAGAAAGCCCGTATCGACGACTAACCGCGACCAAACCGCTCTCGCAATTTTTCCAGTAACCCGCCGCCAGCCTCACGTCGAATCGTCCGCCCGGGGAGTTTTTTGTACGGAACGCGCCCACCGTCGGCCTCGAACTCGGCCACCGCGGCGGTGAGATTTCCAAACGCCTCCGCCTCCACGCGCCCGATGCCGACGCAGTCGGTTTCGGGGTCCTCCGCCACCCAGAGCGGCTTTTCGAGGTCGTACAGCGGTGGCTCGTAACAGGTCACGGTCGCCCGCGCTCGAAGGTCTGGCCCAGTCATACGAATCGTTCGTCAGCCACCGACAAAAACGCTCGTCAGTCCTCGGCGACGGTGACGCCTGCCGGCGCCGATTCGGGGTGACTCTCCACGAGGAAGTTCCAGACGAGGAGCGTCGCGACGACGGCGAGTACGCTTGCCGCGGCGAACGCGAACTCGAAGGTGAACCACGTGGCGAGCGCCCCGACGAGCGGCGGGCCGGCCATCCCACCGAAGCCGCGGGCGGTGGAGTGAAGGCCCATCAATTCCGATTCGCGCTCGACCGGAGCCACGTCCCCGATGAAGGCGTAAGTTCCCGTCGTCTCCGCAGAGTAGGCGGCCGCGAGGATGAGAAACGACCCGCCCATCGCTGCTGCACGCATGGTCACCGACGACGGAAGGGTGGCCGCAGCCACGACCACAGTGTGGAGTCCCGCGCCGGCCATTCCGTAGACGACGAGTGGTTTTCGCCCCGTGGAGTCCGCGACGTGGCCGAACAGGTACATGAATCCCATCTGTGCCGCCGGATTGATGGCGAGTACCACGCCCATGACGAACTGCGAAACGCCGATTTCAGAGAGCAGGTACACTGGAAGCAGACTCGACGTGCCGAGGATGGTCATGTTTCGCAGGAGGACGGCGGCGTACAGCCACCGCAGGCCGTGTGAGCGCAGGTGGCGTCTGTCCTGTGCGGCGGGAAACAGACGGTGGCGTACTTCGGCGAGCAGTTCGTCTCCGGAAACGTTCGCCGACTGGGGCGGGCGCGGGTCGGTGATGAACAGCGCGGCGAGGATGGTGATGGCGCTCACCGCGGCGACGATGAGGTAGAGCGCCCACGGCGCGACGAGGCCGAGCAGGACGCCCGCGAAGAACTGCGCGAGCGTGAATCCGATTGCCGTCGTACTGTTGAAAAAACCAATCGACTGTCCCCGCGACGACGTGCCGCCGCGCTCGCTCACGATGGCGAGCATCACGGGGAGAAAGCCCGCCGCGAAGACGGCGAACAGGCCGCGGAAGGCGAGTGGCCCCCAGACGCCGTCGACGACGGCGAGCGGGAGAATGGCGAGCGTCGCGAGCGCCGTCGTGACGACGAGAACGGTTCGTCGGCGTCCCGTGATGTCGGCGATGGCACCCGCCACGGGGGCGAACGCCATCAGGCCGAACCAGTAGACGGTAAACACGAGGCTCACGGCGAACGGCGACCCGCCTGCGGCATCGACGTATACCGCCATCGCGGTTCCCATGAGCGTCGCCCGCCCCTTGTTCGCGCCGGCAGCGACGCCGATGAGCAGCCGCTGAACGCGGTCGGTGGTCGGCTGGTCGCTCACGCAAACGCACCCCGAACGGGAAACTCGGTCACTCGCCACGGCGGGATTTCTGGCGGCGTGTCGGGTGGCACAGATGACGGCTACATCGGCCCTCGGCAATAAATTACGGTTTCCGGCAGTGGCTCGACTCCACAGTCGGGGCCGCGACACAAGTTCCGGCAAATACGTGACACATGCACACACCTATATTTGGGGGCAGAGGCTAGGCGGGCGTGAACTGGCGGTACCAACACACGCTGCTCGCCGCGACGTTCCTCGCCTGTTTCAGTAACAACGCCGCCCGCCTCGTCATCAGTCCCGTCATTCCCGACATTATCGTGACCTTCGACATCTCGAAGAGCGCCGTCGGTCTCGCGCTCACGGGGATGTGGGCGGTGTACGCCCTGCTGCAGTTCCCGAGTGGCATCATCGCAGACCGTATCGGCGACTACAAAGTCATCCTCGCCGCGCTCGGACTGACGGGACTCGCGAGCGCATTGCTCGCCTTCTCACCGTCGTTCACCCTGTTCGCGGTGTTCGCCGTGTTCCTCGGCGCGGGCGCTGGCCTCTACTTCACCGTCGGCACCTCGATGCTGGCAAAGGAGTTTACCGAGACGGGGAAGGTGCTCGGGGTCCACTCTGCTGCCGGTCCAGCCGCCGGCCTCGTCGCACCCGCAGTGGCCGCTTACATCGGCGTCGCGTACGGCTGGCGACCCTCCATCCTCCTCGGCGCGGTGCTCTCTGTCCCAATCCTTGGCGTGTTCCTGTGGCGCGTTCGACCCGTCTCGACCACGCCAGACGCTGCACCACGCACGCGGACCGATGGTGGTACGACCAATCTCGACCAGTCGCTGTGGGTACTGGCCCGCGACTTACTGTCGCGCCCCGACGTGGTCTTCATGACGCTGCTCGGCGTCTGCGTGGCGTACACCTGGCAGTCGTTCGCGTCGTTTTTCCCGACGTTTCTGGTCGAGTATCGCGGCTTCAGTGTCCCGGACGCGAGCCTCGTCTTCGGAGCCATCTTTCTGCTCTCGGCGCTCGTCCAGCCGGTGACGGGGCGGCTTTCAGACCGCATCAGACGCGAGACTATACTCGCGGGCATCCTGACCACGACGGTGGCCGGATTTGGGACGCTCATCCTCACCGAAGGCGTCTGGCCGACCTTCGTCGGGGTCGGCCTGCTCGGCGTGGGCCTGAGTTGGGGCGGCGTGTACCAGTCGAGCCTGATGGACCTGTTCGCAGACGCCACGCGCGGGACCGCATTCGGCCTCGTTCGGACGGTCTACATGTTCATCGGGTCGCTCGGGAGCGTCGTGACCGGCGTACTCGCGGACACGGTGGGTTGGTCCGTCGCCTACGGCGTCGTGGCGCTGTTGCTCGCACTCGCCGTGGGAGGCCTCACCGCAAAACGAGTAATCACGAACAGGTAGATTCGAAGGTGGTCAGACCACGAGGTTGGTGAACTGTTCTTCACGTTCGAGCCGCGCGAGATTTTCGCGGACGAGTCCCGCAACGCCCTCGTAGTAGGCGCGGTCCGACCCGGCCCGGTGAGGGGTGAGAATGACGTCGTCTAGGTCCCACAACGGAGACGATTCTGGTAGCGGTTCTTCCTCGAACACGTCGAGTGCGCCGCCGGCGATGTCCCCCGTTTGCACCGCCTCTACAAACGCCTCCGTATCGACGACCGGGCCGCGGGCGACGTTGAGCAGGTAGCTCTCGTTGTCCATCGCTGCGAACGCTGCCGCGTCGAAGAGGTGGTGGGTTTCCTCGGTGAGCGGACAGGCAAGCGCGACGAAATCCGCCCCAGAAATCGCCTCGTGGAGGTCCGTCGTCGGAAAGACGCGCTCCACGTCGGGAACCGATTCGACCGTTCGTTTGACGCCGACGACGTGCATTCCAAGCGCGGCGGCCCGGGTGGCGATGCCCTGCCCGAGTGTGCCAAGCCCGACGACGCAGAGAGTACGACCCGTCGCGGTGAACGGTTCGTCCCACACCGGGTGCTCCCAGACGTGTTCCTGCTGGTTCGCGGCGTAGACGTGTAACCGGCGTGCCAACATGAGAATGTAGCCGACAGTCGTCTCGCCGACGCTCGCACCATGGATGCCCGTGCTGTTAGTGAGGGTGATGCCGTGCGCTTCGAGTTCGTCGAAGGGGAAGCGGTCGACGCCGGCCTGAATCGAGTGAATCCAGTCGAGGTCGGCGTCAAGAAACGCGTCGTCGTACGCGAGCGTCACCAGCGCGTCCACCGTCGAGAGGTCGTCGGCTTCGGTTACCAGCGTAACGTCGGGAGCAACGTCCGCGAGGTCGTCGATGAGCGCCTCCGGCGCGAACACTTTGGCGACCGATTCGTGGACGCCGATTCGTGCTACGTGCATATCGGTGGTACTTCGAGGGGCTACCTCAAGGCTCCGGTGGACCGAGCAATCCTTGTCGGTCGGTTCGCGCCCGGTACAGGCAGCCCTCGTAGCCGGTGACGTACAGCGACCGCAGGTCGTGGTCGCCGAAACAGCAGTTCGTCGGCCGATAATCCGGCGATTGGTGGGTTTCGAGAACCCGACCGGACGGCGTGAACACGTACAACAACGGTCCCGGCCCGCTCGCTTCGGCCCCGGCGGTGGCGACGATGTTGCCGTCGGCGTCGAAGCACATCCCGTCGATACCGCGGTGTGGATAGAAGTTGTGGAGCACCTCGTACTCGCCCACTGACCCGTCCGCGGCGATAGGATAGCGACGCAGTTCCCGAGCCGCACCCTCGCCGTGACGACTCTCTGCGACGTACAGGAACTCGCCGTTGGGTGAGACGAGCAGGCCGTTCGGGTTGGTCGTGTCCGTCGTCGCCCGCTTCAGTTCCGGGTTCGCTGCGCTGGGGTCGAGGTGGTAGACCGACCGGTGGTCGAGTTCGAGGTGGTGGTCCGTGAGCCACGGCACGTCGTAGAACGGGTCCGTGAACCAGAGGCGTCCGGACGGGTCGAAGGCGATGTCGTTCGGACTGTTGAGCCGCGCCCCCTCGTACTCGGCTACGAGGACGGTGGTT
The DNA here is from genome assembly GCF_029489995.1 of Haladaptatus sp. DYSN1. Taxonomy (NCBI): domain Archaea; kingdom Methanobacteriati; phylum Methanobacteriota; class Halobacteria; order Halobacteriales; family Haladaptataceae; genus Haladaptatus; species Haladaptatus sp. DYSN1. Next base: position 495,516 of record NZ_CP120472.1, on the reverse strand, counting down.
CCGTCGTCTTCGTACCGGACGAGCCTGCGGCCGCCCATCTCACACGCGTAGAGGCCGCCGTCCGGCCCGAGTTTCAGGCCGTTTGCGTGGTTCGTGCCGGTCCGAACTTCCGTACAGCGACCGCTCGTCACGTCGTAGCGCATGATTCGATGCTCCGGAATGTCGGTGAACAGGACGCCGCTGCCGTCCCAGACTGGCCCCTCGGTGAACGTGAAAGGCCCGGCGACGCGCTCGAATTCCCAGCTCATAGCTCACTCAACACGGGGCCACTGCTTACGTGTTTTCCCCGGAGTCATCTCGAAATTCCGAAAGGGTTCGTTGGAGGGTGGAGAGGCCCTCGTCGCGCTGTTTCGTCACGCCGGCTGCCGGTTCGTCGTACTCGAAAAAGCCGCCGCCGTCTTCGATACCGCCCCGGCCGCGTTCGAGGTGGTCGTCGAACAATCGACTCGGTTCGTCCGTGTCAGAGAGGTGCGGGAACAGGTCCCCGGCGACGGTCTGAAACAGGTCGAGTCCCGCGATGTCCATCGTCTCGAAGGGGCCGATGACCGCAGTTCGCCGGGCGTAGCCGTCGCGGATTGCCATATTGATGTCTTCTACGGAGGCAACCCCTTCCTCTGCGAGGTGCATGCACTCGCGGACGACGGCACTCTGGACGCGATTCCAGACGAATCCCGGCACGTCGCGTTCGACCACGACCGGTTTTCTGGCAACCGATTCGACGAATCCGGTCATCCGCGCCATCGCCTCGTCCGTCGTCTGTTCGCCGCGAATCACCTCGACGGGTTCCAGCAGGTAGGGCGGATACCACCAGTGGCAGCCGACGATTCGGCCGGCGTCGTCGGGCGCGTCAGCGGCGATGTCCGTGATGGGCAGCCCAGACGTATTCGAGGCGAGCAGCGTGTCGGCGTCGGTTTCAGCAGCGAGGTCCGCGAACAATTCCTGTTTCACTGCGACGTCCTCGGTGACGGTTTCGAGGACGAGGTCCACGTCGGCGACGCCTGCCGCGCGGTCGATGGTGTAGTCGATACGGTCTCGAATTGCCGAGGGGTCTCGGTCGACGAGGCCCTCGGCGGAGAGAAAGGCGGCGACCTCGGCAACGCGCTCTCGGGCCCGGTCGATGTTCGATTGGCGGTGGTCTACGAGCGTGACGTCCTTCCCGTGGCCGGCGAAGTGGGCCGCGAAGCCGTGCCCCATGTCTCCCGCCCCGACGATGGCGATGTGTGTCTCCGTCATGGCTCCTCAATGTGAGCGGGCGACCAAAAGTGTGCAGTATGTGAACGCTTAACCTTCCGGCCCGCAAGGTGCGGAACGTATGACCAACGCCGTGACAGCAGCCGGGCTCGAACCGCTCTCTGAGAGCCTGTATCGATACCGCGATTCGTGTAACGCTTACGCCGTCGTCGATGGGGACGCGGCCCTCATCATCGACCCGGGGTCCGGAGAAATCGGCGAAGTCCTCGCAGACGCGGGCGTCGAAACCGTCGAGTGGGCACTCCACACCCACCACCACCGCGACCAGTGCTGGGGGACCGACCAACTAGTCGAACGCGGCGCGAAGGTCGCCGTTCCGGAGCACGAACGCTTCCTGTTCGACGATGTCGAGACGTTCTGGTCGCGAAAGCGCTTCTACGACAACTACAACGACCGGAACACGTTTTTCACGCGGGGGTCGTCGCTCCCCGTCGATGAAACCCTCGACGATTACGAGACCTTCGCGTGGCGCGACTACGAGTTCACCGTGATTCCGGCGAAGGGACACACCGGCGGAAGTAGCACGCTCCTCGCGACAATCGACGGCCAGCGCGTCGCCTTCTGTGGCGACCTCATGCGAGCAGGAGGCCACCTCCACGACCTGCATTCTATGGAGTACGAGTACAGCGACATGAAGGGCGTCGTGTTCACGATACAATCGCTGAACGCCCTTGAATCAGCGGTTCCGAACCTCGTCTGTCCGGGCCATGGGGACGTGATACACGACCCCGAAGCGGACGTGGACAAACTCAGGCGACGGCTCATGCGCCTCGTCGACCTCGGCCCGCACGGCGATTCCGCGGTCGAGACGCTCGGCGTCGGGAGTCGGGCGTATCTGCCGGAGATGCGGATGGTGCAGGTATCAGACCACCTGCTCTGGGGCGGTCCGTGGACCTGTTCTAACTTCTACGTCCTCTTGAGCGAGTCGGGGAAGGCGTTGTTCGTCGATTACGGCCACTCTCTGCGCGAGCACATGATGATCGGCCGCGAGCGAGAAGACATGGAACGGATGCGGTTCGTCGAACACCACCTGGACGAACTCCGCGAGGAGTGGGGCGTCACCGACTTCGACGTGGTAATTCCCACCCACATCCACGACGACCACACTGTCGGCATCCCCCACCTCCAGCGTCACTACGACGTGGACTGCTGGTCGCTCGACGAGGTGGCGAAAGTCATCGAAGACCCCGCCGCGTGGTCCGCCATGCCCTGCGTCATCCCCGAACCAATCGACGTGGCCCGGACGTTCACCGACGGCGCGACGTTCACCTGGGAGGAGTACGAATTCACCATCCATCACGCGCCCGGACAGACCGAGTACCACGCCGTCGTCGCCACCGAGGTGGACGGGCGAACCGTCGCGTTTACCGGTGACAACTACTTCGAGGGCGAGACGGTGGTTCACCCCGACCGCAACGAGCAGAAACCCCACCAGACGACAGTGCTTCGCAACAGCTTCCAGTTCTGGATGCACGAGAAGTGCAAGGAGGTGATGCGCGAGGTCCAGCCAGACCGCATCTGTCCGGGCCACGGCGAGGTACTCGACGCCGACCCGCTCGACATCGAGGAGTACTGCGACTTCATCGACCGCAAGGAGTCGGTGTTTCGCGACCTCGTCCCCGAACCCGAGGCACAAGCTGTGGACCTGTTCTGGGCGAGGTTGCTTCCGTATCAGCAAGCCGCCGCACCCGGTGATTCTGTAGAGTACACCCTGCTCGTGCGGAACAACTTCGGCGAACCGACGACGGTCGGCGCACGCCTCCGCGATGCCGACGGCGAGGTGCTAAGCGAACGTCGGTCGATTGCCCTCGAACCTGACGACGAGGGCGAACTCGCGCTCTCCGGGCAGATTCCGGACGACGCAGATTCAGGCCGCAGGGTCCTCACAGCGGAACTGTTCGTCGAGGGCGAATCGAAAGGTCCGGTGGTCGAAGCGATAGTCCACGTCGAATAGCGCGTCGCCCGCTCGGGTGGGTCCTCCCCAGTTCACGCCTCGAACGAAGCAGGAATCGCCGCTTCCACACCGGTTCGACGGGCCACGTCCGCGAGAAGGTCGAGCGTCGCCTGTTCGAAAGGAATGCCCTCGTCGATGCGCTCGCGTCGCAGTTCGTGTTCCAGTTTCCCCGGAAGCACCGCCCGGTCGCCCTTCGCGATTGGGCCGGTCCCGACCGATTCGCTGTAGTTAGTGTTTTGAATCATGTCGCGGAGTGTCTCGATTCGCGCTCGGTTCGCCGCACGGGTCGCAAAGCGGTCGGGGTTCGCCAGCATGAACAGTGCCCCGTTGTTCACGTTCTCCCGCACGTCGTCGCCCGAGACGGTGTAGTCGCCGACGTACCCGGCGAACACCTCGGCTATCATCGCCAGGCCGAACCCCTTGTGCCCTGAGGTTAACCCGCCGAGTGGAAGGAGTGCGCCGACGCCGTCCTCGTACGCCTGGGAGTCGGTGACGAAGTTCCCCTCCTCGTCTGTGACCCAGCCCTCGGGGAGCGGTTTGCCCTCGACGGCCCGCTTCGTGACCTTGCCGTGGGCCACCTGGCTCGTTGCGATGTCGAGGACGATTGGGTAGGGAGTCGCACCGAAGGTTGGTGCGCCGAAGGCGAGGGGATTCGTCGAGTACTGGCGGTCCGCGCTCCCCGGCGGCGCGACGAGGTGGTCTGTCCCGCCGGTGTTCACGAACGCGGCGAACAGTAATCCCGCGTCGGCCGCGCGTTCGGCCCACTCGCCGATGCGTCCGAGGTGTGTGGCGTTGCGAATGCCGACGATAGCGACGTCGTACTCGCGGGCGATGTCGATACCCACGTCCACCGCGCGACGGCCGACGACCTGTCCGTACTGGAGGTTTCCCTCGACCTGCGCGGTCGTGTCCGAGGGGCGTTCGATTTCGACAGCTGCCTGCGGGTCGATGTCCCCCTCGGCAACCATCTCGCGATAGCGGGTTCCCATCCTGATGCTGCCGTGTGAGCCGTGGCCGCGAAGGTCCGCTTCGACGAGTGATTCCGCAACCTCTGTGGCCACTGTCTCAGGGGCTCCCTGTGCCAAAACGAGGGCGCGTACGAACGATTCGAGTTCTCCCGCGTCAATCTGTCGCATGGTTCGTCCGACTTTTCGAGCGTGGATAAATCCTCAGGTGGGCCGCCACAATCGCCGGTTTTCGGCGAGACACGGGCGAACGTATTTGTCCCCGCTTGGGAATTCTCTGGCATGGCTCGCATCCCCTACGTCACCGACGACGACCTGCCCGAAGCAGCGCGCGAACTCCTCGGTTCCTACCACTCGATGGAACGCGAATTCGTCCCCCACATCGCAGACCCCTCCCCCGAGTACCTCGCCTCCCGCCGCGACCGCCGACCGAACGTCTACGGCGCGCTCGGCAACAACCCGGGCGTACTCGCCGTGTTTCGCGAGATGGCGAGCGGGATTCGAGGGAGTTGCGGGCTAAGCGAGTACCGCCGCGAACTGGTCATCCTCACTGTCGCACGGAGCGTCCGCGCCGACTACGAGTGGCACCAGCACGTCCCCATCGCGCTCGCCGGCGACGTGACCGAAGCCGAGATTCGCGCCATCTCCGCGGGGCGGACGGACGCGTTCGCAGACCCTGAAGCTGCGCTCGTCGCTTACGCTGGCCGGGTCGCCGCCGGTGCTGTCACCGACGCAGACCACACCGCCCTCGCCGAACACTTCGACGCAGAACGCATCGTCGGGACGAATATGCTCGCCGGATTCTATCTCGGTCTCGCCCGAATGCTCGACGCGCTCGGCGTCGAACCCGAAGAATCGTTCGTCGGGTGGGAACTCGAAAATCTGTCGTAGCGAGACGCTCTCATTATTCATTCCGGGATACCTTTTTCACGACAGTCAGCCAGTCTCAGGTATGTCCGAGTCACTGTGCTACGAGTCTGCGACACGGCTTGCAGAGCGAATTCGAACCGGCGATCTCTCACCGGTCACAGTCGTCGAAGCCCACCTGAACCGCATCGCGGACCGTGACGACGCGGTGAACGCCTTCGTGACGGTAACCGAATCCCGGGCACTGGAAGCCGCCCGTGAGGCAGAACGTGCCGTCGAAGCGGGTGAATCCCTCGGCCCGCTCCACGGAGTTCCAGTGGCGATAAAGGATTTGCAGAACGTCGGCGGCGTCCGAACCACGTTCGGGTCCCGCCTGTTCGAGGACCACGTCGCGGACGCGGACGACCCATTCGTCTCCCGGCTTCGAGAGGCGGGCGCAATCGTCATCGGGAAGACCAACACTCCGGAATTCGGCCTCGGGTGTACGACAGACAACCTCGTCGCTGGACCCACTTCGACGCCGTTCGCCCCCGGCCTGAACTCGGGGGGTTCCTCGGGCGGGGCGGGAGCGGCGCTCGCAGACGGGATGGCCCCACTCGCTCAGGGGTCTGACACGGGCGGGTCGATTCGCACGCCAGCCGCCTTCTGTGGGGTCTACGGGCTGAAACCCTCGTTCGGCCGAGTTCCCCGAGTGAGTCGGCCCGATGCATTCGAGGCCCATACGCCGTTTTCCCACGTCGGCCCGATGGCGAGAACGGTCGAAGACGCCGCGCTCATGCTCTCGGTGATGGCCGGCCCGCACCCCGAAGACCCGTTCTCGCTGCCTGACGATGGCGTCGAATACGTCGGCGCGACCGACCGCACGATCGACGACCTGTCTATCGCCTACAGCCCCGACATGGGCATCTACCCTGTCTCGCCCGAGGTGCGCGACGTCGTCGCCGAGGCGGTTTCGGTGTTCACCGAAGCGGGCGCGAACGTAGCGCAGGCGGACCCGGATTTCGACTGCGAACAGGCAGACGTCCTCTCAGCGTTCTACACCTTTGCAAACATTCGCTGGTACTCGCTGTTCGACAACTTAGAACGGGAACACGGACTGGACCCTTATGGCGAAGACCGCGAGAAACTTCGACCAATCACGGTCGAAACCATCCTCGAAACCGACCCGGTGACGACCCGCGAGTACAAGCGGGCAGACGCGGTTCGAACGCGAATTTACGACGGTATTCAGGACCTCCTCGCGACGTACGACCTGCTCGTGACGCCGACGCTCGCGGTCCCGCCGTTCCCCCACGGCGAGCACCCGGCGGAAATCGACGGCGTGGAGACCGAACCACTTCGGGGCTGGGTGCTCACCCAGCCGTTCAACATGTCGGGCCATCCCGCCGCCTCGATTCCCGCCGGATTCACCGACGACGGCCTCCCGGTCGGCTTGCAAATCGTCGGTAGACGGTTTGCCGACGACGATGTCATCGCCGCGAGTGCCGCGTTCGAACGAGAACGGCCCTGGGAAAACGCCTACCCACCGCGCTGAGACCGGGGCGACCGAAACGCTTTGTCGCTGCCCGAACCACGTGAGCCATGGAAATCACGGACGTTCGGGTGGACACCCTGCAAGTCCCACTCGCGAACGAACTCGGTGACGCCCGCGCCTCGGTGAACGAGCGATTCTGGGTGGTCGTCGAACTGGAGACCGACACCGGCTACACTGGAACCGGGTGGCTGGGCACGTGGCGGGTGCCCGACCTGTTCGAACGCTACACACGCTCGTTCGCGGACTTGCTCGTGGGCCGAGACCCCTTCGCCACCGAATCGCTCCGGGAGGCGATGCGCGAGCGCACGCTCTACTACCCAGGTGAGATAGGCTTCTCCGCAAATCCACGGTCGGCCATCGACGTCGCCTGCTGGGACCTCAAAGCGCAAGCGGCAGGCCGCCCGCTCTACGCGCTGCTCGGGGGCGAGGAGCGTGAGATTCCGGCCTACTGTTCGCGCCTCGACGCGGGGTACGACGAGGAAGAATTGGTGGCCAACCACGCGGAGGCAGTCGAAGACGGTTTCGACGCGGTGAAGACGAAAGTCGGGGGCAGACCGCTCACAGAGGACGTGGCGCGAGTCAGGGCACTTCGCGAGGAACTCGGCCCCGACGTGGAGATTCTCGTGGACGCGAATCAGGCGTGGACGCCCGCCGAGGCGACACGAGCGATGGCCGAACTCGAGCGTTTCGACGTCGGGTGGGTGGAGGAACCCGTCTCCGAATTCGACGTGGCTGGCTACGAGTGCGTTTCCGCCCAGGCCACCGCGCCCATTGCCACAGGAGAGATGTTCTACCGCCTCGACCGGCTGCGGCAACTGCTCACGGCAGGGGCCGTCGATGTTGCCCAGCACGACTTGCTTCGCGGGGGTGGCATCACCGGCCAGTGGGACGCCGCCCGCCTCGCTCACGCCCACGGCGTTCCGTTCGCCCCGCACATCTACTACGAACTGTCCGCCCACCTCGTGAGCGCCGCGCCGACGGGCCGCATTGTCGAATACATCCCCGAATACGACGTTACGCCGGTTCTCGAAAACGCCCCCGAGGTCGCAGACGGCTGCGTTCACCTGTCGGACGACCCGGGCCACGGCTATCGAATCGACCCCAATGCGCGGGCGGAGTACCGCGTAACGTTCGATTGACGCGGGTCGCCCCGACCCAAACCACCATTACCCCGGGCGACGACGCACACTCATGCCACCGGCTATCACGCGCATCGAGACCGTCGAGTTCACCTATCCGATAGCAAACGCCACGACGAATCCGCGCGGCTTCGACCTGGCCTACGCGGAGGGCGCGACCCACGACCGGACGACCTACGCGCTGCGAATCGAGACGGACGCGGGAATCGCCGGCGAGTACGTCGGCGGCAATCCACCCGCCTTCGCGCAGGTGAACATGGTCGCAGACTACCTCGTCGGGAAGAATCCGCTCGCCCGCGAGAAACACTGGAGCGAACTCAAGCGAGCGTTGCGTAAGTACGACCGCATGGGAATCGGTCCGCTCGACATCGCGCTGTGGGATTTCGCGGGGAAGTACCACGACGCGCCGATCCACGAGTTACTGGGCACGTACCGCACCCGGCTTCCGGCCTACGCTTCGACGTACTTCGGGACGGAGGGCGGTGGTCTCGAATCGCCGACCGAGTACGCGGATTTCGCCGAAGCCTGCCTCGACCGCGGGTTCGGGGCGTTTAAGATTCACCCAGTCGGTGGAATCGACGACCGCGACTTCGACCAAGAAATCGAGACGGTTCGAACCGTCGGCGAGCGCGTCGGCGACGAGATGGACCTGATGCTCGACCCGGTTTGTGAATATGAGACGTTCGGTGACGCGCTGAAGGTGGGCAAAGCGTGCGACGAAGCAGGCTATTTCTGGTACGAAGACCCCTACCGCGACGGCAGCACCTCACAGCACGGCCACCGAAAGCTCAGAGAGGCGCTCGATACACCCCTGCTCATCACCGAGATGCTGCGCGGACTCGAATCGCACACCGATTTTGTGGCAAACGAGGCGACCGACTTCGTCCGCGCCGACCCCGAGTGGGACGGCGGAATCACCGGCGCGATGAAGATTGCGCGCGTCGCGGAAGGCTTCGGCCTCGACGTGGAGTACCACCTCTCCGGCCCGGCCCAGCGCCACTGCATGGCGGCGACCCGGAATTCGAACTTCTACGAACTCGGACTGGTCGGTCCCGAGGCGACGATACCACACGTAGAGGGCCCGTTCTACGCGGGTGGCTACACCGACAGCATGGACGCGGCGGACGACGGGACGTATACCGTTCCCGAGGGGCCTGGCCTCGGCGTCACCTACGACTGGGAATACATCCGGGAGAACGCGCTCGGCGGGCGCGTCTACGAGTGAAAAACAGGCGACCAGGTCAGCCTTCGATGCCGAATTCGTCCGCGCGTTTCGGCGGGGTGTCCTTGCTCAGGTCGTTTGCCTCGAGTTCAGCGTCGATGCGCACGAGTTGCGCGGCGAGGTCAGTCGCGCCGGTCCAGACGTCGCGTTTCAGGTCGGCCGGTTCCACGATGGGGTCCGATTCGAGGACGTCCCGTATCTCGCCGTAGATGCAGTCGATGCCGGTCGTCGTCCGCCCCTCGTGGGTGGCCACACGGAGCCTGATGACGCTTCGCCAGCCGTCCATGCCGCCGTTGACCGCGAGCGAGCGAGGAATGTCCGCGAGCGCATCGCCAAACGCTTCGATGGCCAACTGCTCTGCACCGGCAACCGAGCGGGCGTGGTCGCGGACCGCTTTCGACGCGCTCATCTCGACGGCCCCGCCGCCGGCCACGACGGTTCCGGACGACTGAGCGCGGCCAACGGCTGCGAGCGCGCTCTCGACAGACCGCTCGAAGGCTGCCACCGACCGCTCGTCGGGGGCACGACAGAACAGCGTGAACACCGGGTTCGCGTCGGCTTCGACGACTATCAGGTCGCGCCCCGCTCGCCGGGTGAGGCCGACGTTCGCGGTGCCGAGCGTTTCTTCGGTCAGTTCGCCGAGGGAGGGGACGATGGTCGCACCCGTTACCCGGGCGATTCGCGGGAGGTCTGCGTCGTCGACGCGCTGGACGGCGAGCACGCCCGCGTTCGCCAGATCGCGTTTTACGCTATCGTTGATGGCCATCCCGGTGACGATGAACCGGCAGCCAGCATCGACGGCGGCCGCCAACTGGTCACGGAAGGCCTCGCGCTCCTGGTCTGCGAACGCCGCCCGGTCCTCGAAGCCCTCAACAGAGAGCGAGAGACGAGTGTCGGTCCGGCTTCGCTCGCCGCCGTATCGCGGGATGTCTACCGTGTCAGTGAGCACCGCGACCCCGGTGTCGTGAAGCGAGCGGGGCATCCCCTCGGCGGCCGGGTCGCGGTCGAGGACGACGCCAGCGACGAGTTCGGTCTCGGCTTCCGCACCGCCGAGCCGCGAGCTGACCTTCACCATCGATGGGTCGAACTCGCCGCCCTGGGCGACGGCATCGACCACGCGGGCGAGGTAGTTGCCGAGCTGGTGGCGGGTGTTCGGGTTGCGCGTTCCGGTGAGTGCGGTTCTCGCGACCGCTTCGACGCCGACCGTCGAAAGCGGGCGGGCCTGTTGGTCGAGGTGGTCGCAGGCGACGGTGACCGCCTCACGGAACCCGCGTTCGATGACGGTCGGATGGAGCCCCATCTCGGAGAGCCGACTGGCTTCGTCCAGCAGCGCCCCGGTGAGCGCGACGAGCGTGCTCGCGCCGTCGCCCTCCGTTTTCCTGAAGTCGCTCGCCGCTGTTTTGAGCAGCGAGACGGCCGGATTGTCGATGTCGAGCCGGTCGAGGACGAGCGACCCCGAGGACGTGGTCGTCACGGTTCCCTCGGCCCCGATGACCAGTTTGTTCGCGCCGAAGGGCCCGAGTGTCGTGCGAACGATGTCGCAGACGGTTCGGGCGTCGGCGGTGAGACGGTCGCGCGCGTTGTCAGCCATGCTAGAGGGTGTCGGTCATGGACTCTTATGTTTGTTGTGTCTCAGTCCACCGAGGGCGGGCGTGTGCCATGGCTAGACTTATCACGACAGTCTGCAAACGGTTCGACCGAACATGGCAGATGCTGAACGCACGAACAGAGAGACGCAGGTTCGAAAAACCGACGGGAGGTAACAGATGGGCACGTACACAATCGTCTTCACGGACCACTCGTTCGAGGACCTCTCGGTCGAACGGTCGGTGCTCGGCGACGACGCGGACTTCCACGTTCTCTCAGAAGAAGCGGACGTGAACGCCCTCGCCGACCTCGACGAGGCGGATCGAGACCTGCTCGCTAACGCCGACGCCGTCGTCAACCTCGTCGCCGAGGTGGACGCCGAAATAATCGCCGAACTGTCGCAGTGTCAGGTCATCTCCCGGTACGGTATCGGCGTAGACAACATCGACCTGGCCGCCGCGACAGAGCGGGGAATCTACGTGACAAACGTCCCCTCCTACTGCGTCGAGGAGGTTTCGACGCACGCTCTCGCGCTCATTCTCGCGCTGGCCAGACGGCTAAAACCCTACGACGAATCGCTCGCCTCGGGAGGGTGGAAGGCCGAACGCGCCCCGCCGATCACCCACCGATTCTCCTCCCAGACGGTCGGCGTCGTCGGATACGGGCAACTCGGGCGGCGCGTTGGCGAGAAGGCAGCGGCGCTTGGCGCGACCGTTCTGGCCGCGGACCCGTACCTCGAACCCGGCGACCTCGCGGAGGACGACGCGTCACTGGTCGAATTCGACGAAGTGGTCGCGAAAGCTGACTTCCTTACCGTGCACACGCCGCTCACCCCCGAAACCCGTGGCCTCATCGACGCCGACGTTTTCTCCCGGATGAAGTCGTCCGCCCACGTCGTGAACGTCGCCCGCGGCGGCATCGTAGACGAGGACGCACTCGAAGCGGCACTCTCGACGGGGCAGATTGCCGGGGCCGGCCTCGACGTGTTCGAGACCGAACCTCCCGCGACAGGGAACCCGCTCCGAGGGCACCCACAGGTCATCGCCACCCCGCACCAGGCGTGGTACTCGGCTGAGGCAGACCGAGAGCGACGCGAAGTGGTCGCGAAAACGGTGCTGACCGCCCTTCGCGGGTCGCGACCCTCGAACGCGGTCAACGACCCCTGAATCGCCCGTTCGGACCGCCGACCGTACACTTATCACTCGCGCCCGCACACCAAGTAGCATGCGAATTTATGGCATGATTCCGCCGATGCTCACGCCAACGCTGGACCGCGACGGCGGCATCGACGTGGCGGCACTCAGTTCGTTCACCGAATTTCTCGTTGCCGGCGGTGTCCACGGACTGTTTCCGTGTGGCTCTATCGGCGAGTTCTCCAGCCTCACGCGCGACGAGCGCCGAACCGTGGTCAAAACGGTGGTCGAGGCATCGGGGGACACCCCCGTCATTGCCGGGTGCGGCGGGACGAGTCTCGCCGGCGTCATCGCGAACGTGGACGCCGCCGCGGACGCCGGGGCCGACGCCGCCGTCGTCGTCACTCCCTACTACCTCTCGACGACACAGGAGGGCCTTGCGGAGTTCTTTACGCTCGTCGCAGACCGCTCGCCGCTCCCCATCGTACTCTACAACATTCCGCAACTCACCGGGCAAGAAATCGCCGTGGAGACGGTAACCGAACTCGCGGCTCACGACTCAATTGTCGCAATCAAGGATTCGTCAGGGAACGCAACCTACCACTACGAACTCGTAGAGATGACACCCGACGAGTTCTCGGTCATTCAGGGAATCACGGCGCTCGCGCTCTCCTCGCTCGACGCCGGTGCAGACGGCGTCATCGGCGGCCCCGCGAACGTGTTTCCGGGGTTGCTCGCAGAACTGTACGACGCCTACGAACGCGGCGACCGCGACCGAGCAGTTACCCTCATGAACGACGTGGTGAATCCACTCGTAAGTACCTACGCGTCGCTTCCCACTCCTGTTGCGATAAAGTTCCTCGCCCGGTGGGGTGGTCACGAGGTCGGCCCGCCACTGGTTCCGCTGTCCGGACTCACCCGAAATCAGGAACAGCGACTGGTCGATGCGTACGAGACGGTCGAATCGCGCGTGAACCGGTAAATTAGTTCGCGCACGTGAGGCATCCTGGCCCGGAGAAAACCCTTTATCGTCGGTCGCTAACACGTAGCATGACTGCATGATTGACGAACCAGACTATCGTATCCCACCCGGCGGTGGCGTTCCGTGGCGCGACCTGAGCGTTGACGAAGCACACCGTCCGGCCGAACGCGACATCGAGATTACCAACATCGAGACGATGGCCCTCGCGGGCAACTTCACGTGGGGAATCGTCAAGGTAGAGACGAACACCGAACACTACGGCATCGGCGAGACGTTCCGTGCAGAGGCCGCCCTCGACATGGCCGAGCGACTCATCGTGGACCTCGAAGGCGAGAATCCCCTCGACATCGACCGACTGGTCGAACTGTTGAACCAGCGATACACCGGTTGTGGCCGCATCGGCCAGTCGGCGTTCACCGGAATCGAGACTGCCCTCTGGGACATCAAGGGGAAGATCCTCGGCGTTCCTGTCTACGAACTGCTCGGCGGAAAGTACCGCGACCGCATCAAAATCTACTGTGACACCCACGGTGGCGAATCCCTCGGCGAGGCGGCCCACCGCGACCCGAAAGACGTGTACACACCAGAATCTTACGCGCAGGCCGCTCGCGAGGTGGTCGACGACGGATTCGAGGCGCTCAAATTCGACCTCGACGTGCCAACGCGTCGTGACGTCGATACCGCCGCACGTCGCCTCGACAACGAGGCCATCGACCACAAAGTGTCGCTCGTCGAGGCCGTTCGCGACGAAATCGGCTCCGACATCGACCTCGGGATGGACCTCCACTGGAACTTCACGCTGGAGACCGCTCGCCGACTCGGGAGGAAACTCGAACGGTACGACCTGGCGTGGCTCGAAGACCCCGTTCCCCCGGGGCAAGTCGAGAACCACGCGCTGCTCACACAGGAACTCGACGTGCCGATTCTGACGGGGGAGAACGTCGTCACCGCGGATGGATTCGACGAACTCGCGCGGGCCGGCGCGATGAACATCGCCGCCCCCGACGTTTCGAAGTGTGGTGGCCTCTGGGAACTCCGAAAAATCGCCTTCGTCTGTGACCTCCACGGCATCCCGATGGCGACACACAACATCGCGAGTCCCGTCGGAACCGTCGCCGGGGCACATTTCAGTGCGGCAATCCCCAACTTCCTCGCGATGGAGTACCATGCCCGCGACGTGCCGTGGTGGAACGACCTCGTGGTCAGAACCGCCTCACCAAACGACCCGGTTCTCGAAGCCGGATATGTCGACCTCCCGGAGGGACCGGGACTCGGCATCGAGATCGATCCGTCCGTGGCGGAGACCTACCTCACCGACGGTTCGGAACTCATCGTCTGAGGTGCGCGGGCGCGCTGGAACCGGTCTCGAAAAGGCCCGTATTTCACCACGTCGTCCGGTCTACGCCCACGATTCGTTTATTCCGCAGGCAGTAAGCGGCAATTATCGCTATTTTGAAAAACACTTATTACATAGTCAGTAAAAGCCATATGCGTTATGTCACAGGGTGACACGGCTGCGGATGGGTCCGACAGGGATAGCTCCCGGCGGGACTTCCTCAAAGTAACCGGCGCTGCGGCAGCGACGGGCGCATTGGGAGGACTCGCGGGTTGTACAGGCGGAGGCGGCGGAGGCGATGGTAATGGTGATGGCGGTGGTTCTGCGAGCCTCACCATCAACTACCTCTGTGCCGAAGCCGCGGAGAACTCACTTACGAAACCACTGTTCAACAAATCGGTCAAACGATTCGGCGACCAGAACGACGTCCAAGTGAATTTGCAGGCGGCGTCCTACGGGGACATCAAGTCGAAGATTTCTTCGACCGTCTCCGCGGGTAACCCACCGACGCTGGCCGAGTTCGGGTCGGCTGGTCTCGAGTTCTTCTTGGACGATAAGGTTCCAGACCACGGACAATGGGTCGACGAATCGGATTCGTATCCCGACAACTGGAGTGCCGCGTCGAAGTCCGTCGCCGACTTCCGGGGTACGTACTGGTCGGGCGGTCCGCTTCGCCACTCGGTTTCGAACCTGGGCATTCGCCCGAAAGTGTTCAGCGAACACGGCGGGGTGTCTGACCCCTTCGAAGACCTGAAGACCTGGAGTGGGTTCTACGACGCGCTCAACCAGATTGCAGAGAGCGACGCAGACATCATTCCGTACGAGGAAACAGGGGTCTACAACGACTTAGAATCCTACTGGGGTCACGCCCGAACGGCGTACACCGGTGGAGACGACCCGTGGATTCGGGGCGACCCGGAGAACCCGGAGGTGCTCATCGGAAGCGACGGAGAAAACGGCAAGCGCACTGACGGCATGATAAAGAACGTCGTCAAGCTCGCAAACGAGTTCTCGAGCGAAAAGTCTGCACAGCGTGGCGACGAGGAGATTCCGTCGCTCATGCTCACAGACCGCGTGGCGTCGTTCACGTACATGACTCAGAACTTCACCCGCTGGCGGTCGGTGAAGGAGGACGCCAAAATCGGCTGGCACGACGGCGACGGCGACGTGATGTTGCTCCCGAACCCGAAACTCGACGCCGACTACGGCTCGAACGTCGGTATCAGCGAACTCGAAGGGCTCGAGGGCGAACACGGCGGCCACGTCTGGGCACTCGAGCAGGCCCACGGGGTCTTCGACGTCGGCGACCAGAAGAAGATGGACGCCGGCTGGGACCTGCAGGTGTTCCTGCGCTCCGACGAAGAGCACGTCTTCGAGTGGCTCGGTGAAGCCTACCCGGCGATTCCGGCGGACGCCCCGATGCAGGAGGCGCTGCTCAACGAGTACACGGACCTTCCACAGAACTTCACGCAAGTGCTCAAGAACCTGGACAACTACGGTACCCAGTACAACAGCACTGGCGCAGACTGGGACGTGAAGGGCACCGACCAGATTCGGTGGACGGACATCAACAAGACGATCAGCCAGTCCATCGCGGGGCAAGAGCCACTGGACGGGCTGCCGGACAAAATCCGCTCGAACGTGGATACGACGCTCTCAGAGCGCAACTGAACCGGTACACAGAACAATTTTCCATTTTTCACGACACAGAGCGATTGCGACCAGTCGCGACCGGATGCTGTTTGGCGTCGATTTCATTCGCGGATACTAATCCAGTGACACGACGGGGCCGTCAGGTGTGAACGTCTCTCGGAGATGCACCATTTTTTTATACTAGCTTCGTATATTCAACTGTATGCCTATTAGAGGTGGGTGTTAACGTGTCGCAAGAGCAACGCTCCGCCGACCACATTCGGCAGAAGTATGGACTGGAAGACCGGACCATCGTAGACCGAATGCGTGAGAACTACGCCGGGTACATCTTCATCATTCCGACGTTCGTGATGTTCACGCTGCTGTTCTACATCCCGATGTTCCGGGGGATCGTGTTGACGTTCACCGACGCGACCCTCGGTGGCACCAGTGCGAACTTCATCGGGCTCGAAAACTACACCTGGTTGTTGTCGAACGACCTGTTCGTGTTCGCGCTGGGATGGACCATCGTGTTCGTCATCGCGACGACGTCGCTGCAACTGGGTATCGGGCTCATCGTCGCACTGCTGTTGAACGAACTCAGACGTGGCGCGAAACAGACGATGAGCGCCGTGTTGATGTCACCGTACTTCTCCGCGCCGCTCGCGGGCGGTGTCATCTGGTTCTGGTTCCTTGACGGCGACTTCGGTCTCGTGCCACGCATCGTCGCCGACCTCGGAATGAGTCCGCCGGCGTTCCTCGCCTCCGGATTTTGGCCATACGTCTCGCTCATCGTCGCCCAGGCCTGGCACGACTTCGCGTACGCGGGTATCATTTACTCGGCGGCGCTCACGTCAATTCCGAGCGAGCAGTACGAGGCGGCCGCCCTCGACGGTGCGGGTCGCCTGCGTCGATTCCGTGACGTGACGCTACCCCACCTGTTGATTCCGACGGTCATCATCCTCGCGCTGCGGACGGCGTGGAACATCGCGGAGTTCGCCCAACCGTTCGAACTCACCGCCGGTGGGCCGGGCACGCGGACGATGTTGCTGTCGATTCTGACCTACGAGGTGGCGTTCGTGCAACTGAGCTTCGCTCGGGCGTACACCATCGGCGTCGTGATGATTCTGCTGTCAATGTCGGCGGCCATCATCTACGTCACCGCCATCAAAGAAGAGGAGGAGCTGTACGTCTAACCATGATTAACGAAACCAAACGAGCGAAGACGCTTCTGTGGGTCGCCATCGCCGTACTCGCCATCTGGGCATTGCTGCCGTACCTGTGGGTGCTGCGGACGTCGGTGCTTACGAACTTCGCCGCTGTCAGTCCAGAAACCCCATACCTGCCGTTTATGGGCGACAATACCCTCACGCTTGATGCCTTTACCCGCATCTGGAATCGGGCGGACTTCCCGCTGTTCTTCCGAAACAGCCTCATCGTCGCCGTCGCCGCGACGGTGCTCTCACTGTTCTTCTCGATTCCGGGTGCCTACGCTTTCGCGCGACTGGACTTCCCGGGCAGACAACTGCTGTTCTACACGGCAGTGTTCACCATCATGTTCCCGTGGATCGTGCTCACGATTCCGGTGTACGAGATGTTCTTCACCCTCGGCTGGGTGAACACGCTGTACGGCGTCATCATCGCCGTGGCGATTTTCATCCTGCCCCAGAACATCTGGCTGCTTCAGGGGTTCTTCAGGCAGGGAATCCCACCCAACATCGAGGAGGCGGCACTGCTCGACGGACACACAGAAATCGGTGCGTTCCTGCGCATCGTCCTGCCGCTTTCGGCACCCGCAATCGGTGCCGCGGCACTGTTCTCGTTCCTCTCCGGATGGAACAACTTCCTGTGGGTGTTCATCCTGACGAGCGACGAGGAGGTCCGGACGGCGACAGTCGCTATCCACTACATCCTCGGGAGCGACGTGCTCCGCGAATGGAACATGCTGATGGCCGCCGTCGTGGTGCTCGTCGCGCCACCGGTCATCTTCTACGGCATCGCAGAGCGCTACGTCGGAGAAGGGCTCGGTGGTGGTCCCGGTGGATAATTCGCCAAACGGGCGCACACCAGCCGCGACTGGACAGAACGCACGGCCACACGGTGAACGCGGGACCGGCGTGGGCCGAATCGAACACAGCTGTGAAACTCCCGTATAAGACACGACCATGGCAAGCTTGCAACTCGACAAACTGACGAAGGTGTTCGATGGGTCTTCCGGGCTCATCGTGGCAGTAGAAGAACTCGACCTCGACATCAAAGACGGCGAATTCATCGTCGTCGTCGGCCCGTCCGGGTGTGGCAAATCGACCACCCTCCGGATGGTCGCCGGCCTCGAAACCGTCTCAGACGGCGAGATTCGAATCAACGACGAGGTCATCAACGACAAAGCGCCGAAAAATCGCGACATCGCGATGGTGTTCCAGAGCTACGCGCTCTACCCGCACAAGACGGTCCACGAGAACATGGCCTACGGTCTGCGCCTCTCGACGGACCTCGCAGACGAGGAAATCGACAAGCGGGTCGAAGAGGCCGCGACGATGATGGGCATCGAAGACCTCCTCCAGAAAAAGCCCGGGTCACTCTCCGGCGGGCAACAACAGCGCGTCGCGACAGGACGGGCAATCGTCCGCGAACCCGAGGTGTTCCTGTTCGACGAACCGCTGTCGAACCTGGACGCGAAACTCCGCCAGCACATGCGGACGGAACTCGCCCGCCTGCACTCCGAACTGGGCATCACGACGATGTACGTGACCCACGACCAGGAGGAGGCGATGACGATGGCAGACCGCATCGTCGTCTTGAACGACGGCAAACTCCAGCAGATCGGCGCGCCAAAACAGGTCTACTACGAACCGACGAACGCGTTCGTCGCGGACTTCATCGGGTCGCCGAGCATGAACTTCTTCGACGCGGAATTGCAGGAAAACGGCGACGGTTCTGGCGTCCTCGTCCACGACAGTTTCACCTACGCCGTCTCGCCTGACGTCGTCCGTAACATAGACACGAACGGTGGGTCCACCGAGGTCATCCTCGGCGTCAGACCGGAGAACATCGAACCAGCGACCACCGCGCCGGAGGAAAAGACCATCACCGGGAAGGTGGACGTGGTCGAAGTCGTTGGGTCTGACAACTTCATCTACCTCGACCTTGGCGGCAAGGAAGTACGGGTGCGAACCGATTCGGACATCGAACCGGACGTTGGGTCCACGTTCACCTTCACTCTCGACGAAGACGACATCCACCTGTTCGATGCCCACTCGGAGGTCGCCCTCACCCACGGAACCAAAGAGGCAAAGGCAATCCCCGAGTCGGCCCTCGAAACCTCTTCCTGAGTCGCACAGACGACCGTTTTTCGCCCGATTCGCGCCGATTTTTCGAGTGTTCGAGGACCCGACCGCTATCTTTTTAGTGCTATTTGCTAACTCATAGCTGTGACATTCGAAATTGCACTCATTCCAGGCGACGGTATCGGCACGGAAGTGACGGACGCGACGGTTCCGGTGGTCGAAGACCTCGCGCAGCGACATGGCTTCGACGTCGAGACGACGCGGTTCGACTGGGGCAGCAGGCGGTATCTCGACGAGGGGGCGATGATGCCGGACGACGCCCTCGACACGCTCGCCGACTTCGACGCTATCTTCCTCGGGGCGGTCGGCCATCCGGATATCAAAGACCACGTCAGTCTCCGTGGCCTCATCCTCCCGATTCGAAAGGCGTTCGACCAGTACGTCTGCGAGCGACCGTCAGTGCTCATGGAGGGCATCGAAAGTCCCCTCGCGGGGTACGAGGGCGGTGATATCGACTTCGTCGTCTACCGGGAGAACACGGAGGGCGAGTACGCGGACGTCGGCGGGCGTGAACATCAGGGCCACGACCACGAAATCGCCATCCAGAGCGGCGTGTTCACCCGGGTTGGCGTCGAGCGCATCGTTCGGGCTGCCTTCGAGGCGGCCACCGAACGCCGGAACAAACTGACGAACGTGACCAAGTCCAACGCGCAAGCCTACGGGATGGTGCTCTGGGACGAGGTGGTAGAGGAAGTGGCAGAAGAGTATCCACAGGTCGAAGTAGAGCGCCTGCTCGTGGACGCGGCGAGCATGGACCTCATTCGGCGACCGGAGGAGTTCGACGTCATCGTCGCCTCGAACCTGTTCGGCGACATCCTCACCGACATCGGTGCCATCGTCTCGGGAAGCATGGGCCTCGCCCCCTCCGCGAACTACAACCCGGAAAACGAGTATCCGGGAATGTACGAACCCGTCCACGGGAGCGCCCCTGACATCATGGGCAAAGGCATCGCCAACCCGCTCGGAGCCATCCTCTCAGCCTCGATGATGCTCGACGACCTCGGTGAATCGGCCGCCGCGGCCGACCTCTGGGACGCGGTCGAAGCACAACTCGCAGACCCAGACGCGCCACGAACCGCGGATATCGGCGGCGACGCGGGAACGATGGACGTCGTCGAAGACCTTCGCCAGCGGCTCTAACCCGGCACAGTTTTTTGGAAAATGTGAGGGCGTGGGCGGTGGGTCAGTCGTAGACGCGTCCACCGAGGGCGTTCTCCTCGATGTACTCCCAGTCGTAGGTGACCCCGAGGCCCGGCCCGTCGGGGACCGAGACCATCCCGTCAGAATCGATGGTGTCGAGTTGGTCCGAGTAGCCATCGAGGTAGACCGGCGGCGAGGTGTTCGAACACTTCGGTCCGACGAGCGCCATCTCGTAGTAGTTGGAGTTACGCGTCGCAGCCATGCAGTGGCGCTGGGCCGGTCCCGGTGCGTGATACTCCACGTCCAGACCGAAGCCCTCTGCCACTCGGGCCACCTTCATCGCACCCGTAATGCCGGCGTCGTACTCTGGGTCGGCGCGGACGAAGTCCGTCGATTCGTTCGCGATGAAGTCGGTGTGCGATTCGAGCCCCCGGACGTGTTCGGTCTGGAGGATGGGCGTGTCGAGTTGTTGGCGAAGTTTCCGGTGTGCATGCTGGGAGATGCCTGCGTCGCGGAATGGATCTTCGTACCAGAAGAAACCCGCCTCGTCGCACGCCTTGCCCACCTTCAGCGCGTCACCGTAGGTTTCGAGTTGGCAGGCGGGGTCAAGCATCAGGTCCATCTCGTCGCCCACTCGCTCACCAACTTCATGGACGGTGTCGATGACGCCATCCGTGTCTCGCCAGTCGCCGTCCCAGACGTGAATCTTGTAGCCGGGATAGCCCATGTCGAGACACTCCTCGGCGAAGTCAGCGTAGGCAGACGGCGAGTCGAGACCGCCGTTTCGGTCCCCGCCGTAGGTAGACGCGTAGGTCGGCAGTTCGGTTCGATACGTGCCCAATAACTCGTGGATCGGCGCGTCGTGGTACTTCCCCGCGAAATCCCACAGCGCGATGTCGAGCGGACCGATTCCCATGCGGTCGTACTTCCGGAGGGCGCGTTTCATCTCGGACCAGTGTTTCTCGCGGGCGAGCGGGTTCTTCCCGATGAGGTAATCGGCGACCATGTGAATCTGCGCGAAGGCGGGCGAGTTGCCGCCGACGTACTCGCCAGTGATTCCCTCGTCGGTGTGGATTTGCAGACCGAACAGTTTGCGTTCGCTGGTCGCCCCTTCCTCGTAGGCGAGGCTGAAGCCGTTTGGCGCGTACCCCACGTCCGAAAGCGGGTAGCTAAACTCGGTAGACTCGATGCGCGTGATAGTCGGTGGCATCCCGCACGGACAGACGGGAAGCGCCGACAAATAGCTTCGCGACGCGGCGAGCGTGGCCCCTTAGGCGCGGTCGAGCCAGAAGTCGAACGAACGACCCGGCGCGAACACGTCGATGCCGACCGCCACCGCATCACCCGTGTTCTCGACGCGGTGGGGTTCACCCGACTCCAGCCAGACCGAGTCGTACGGGCCGAGTGTCACCTCGTCGTCCTCGGTGTAGACGGTCAACTCGCCTTCGGTGACGAGACAAACCTGCTCGTTTTCGTGGTCGTGCATGGGCGAGGAGTGGCCCGGTGGCTTCTCGAACCACTCGACAGAGAAGGCGGGCGACCCTGCCATCTCGACACGCCGCCAGCCGTCTTCGGGTTCGTACGACTCCGCTTGCTCGAAAGGAACGTCTTCCATAGCCGGTTGGTACACTCTCACACGGAGCAATGAATGTTGGCGTGGCGGCACGAACCGCGAGAATTAGAGGTTCGACCGCCCCTGACCGCCGTCGATGACGATGGACTGACCGTTGATGTAACCCGCCTTCGGCGAGGAGAGGAAGGCGACGGTGTTGCCGAGTTCCATTGGGTCGCCGATGCGTCCGAGGGGAACCACAGACCCGCGGGCTTTCAGCCCCTGTTCGTAGCTCTCGTAGTCGCCGCGTTCGACGCCCTGTTCTACGAGATCAGTGATGCGGGAGGTTTCGTGGGAGCCGGGCAAGACGGCGTTCACTCTAATGTCTGGGGCGAGTTCACGCGATAGCGTCTTCTCTAAGCCGATGACGCTCATGCGCACCGAATTCGAGAGCACGAGCGAATCGACGGCTTCTTTCACGCTCTGTGAGGTGATGTTCACGATAGTTCCCCCACCGTCCTCTAGGTGCGGCGTCGCCTCCCGAACGAGGCGCACCGCGCTCATCACGAGCAGGTCGTAGGTTCGATACCAGTTCTCGTCGGTCGTTTCGAGGAAGGGGCCGGACGGTGGGCCGCCCGAGGACGTGACGAGGTGGTCGAGGCCGCCGAACTCCTCGACGGTTCGCTCGACGAGTCGTTCGATGTCCTCGGGGTCGGTCAGGTCGCCCTGTACGCCGACGATCTCACCGCTGCCGACCGATTCGAGTTCCGAAACCGCCTCCGCGAGTCGCTCTTCGTCCCGGCCGTTCAGGACGACGTTCGCGCCCTCTCGGGCGAGCGCCGTTGCGGATGCGTTGCCAAGACCACTGCTCGACGCCGTCACGAGTGCGGCGTTCCCACTGATTTCGAGGTCCATGACAGGGAGTGACGGACGCGCCCGCTAAAATTCTTCGTACAGGGGCAACAACCCGGAGAACAGGCTGCGGCTACTCGATAGGGTCGAACGTGGGTTCCCCCCGTTCGAAAGAGAGTCTGGACTCTCCCGTGACGCTGACGTGGGTGACGTCTTCTCGAGCGAGGGCGGACGAGACGCGGAACGCGGAGAGGTGTCCCGTATCCCGAATCCACGCGATACGAACCGTCTCCGGGTCGTACGGGCCGATGGAGGAGACGGCGGCGGTCAGCGCGTGTCGGTCAGTCGGGAGCGCGACGGGCAAGCGGGCCTTCGAGAGCGATCCACTCGTGAGTGCGTTCGTGTAAATCTGGTCCAGGTTGAGTTCAGCAATGACGGCCTCGGTGGTGAGGTCGGCGAGGCCGATGCCCTGGCCGTTGCCGTGGGTCGCCTCGGTCAGGCCGCGGACGAGGATGCGTTTGATGTCCGGGAACTCCGGGTCGTCCGTGTTCAGGACCTCGTAGCGCCCGATGACGTTGGTGTCCATGCCCGCCCCCGAGATGTCCTTTCCAATCTGGTCGACGACCAGCACGTCCAATTCGTCGTACGGGAGCATCGGCATGTGCTCGTAGGCCCGTTCGAGCAGGTCACCCTCACGCTCGGGCAAGTCCCCTGCCGGCACGCCCGTGACTTCCGCCGTCTCGTCGTAGAAGTTCTCGACGATGGCGACTCCGCCGAGATGGGTGGTCGCCTCTCGGACTACCTCGAACGCGCCGCCGATAGCGGGTTCGTACCCCTTTACGAGCGCCTGCTCGTGGATGGCTTTCGCACCCACCTGCTTGCCGAGGCCGATGGTGGACATCTTACACAGGCCACTCTCGAACGTCCCGTCGAAGTTGGTGTGGGCCTTGATGCGATTGACGACCAGAACGGCGTCGGCTTCGAGAACCGTCTCTGCGAGGTAGACGTCCCCACCGATGGCCGACTCGCCGACGAGTTGGGTGTCCATCCGTGGGTCAATCGAACAACCAAGAGCGTCCTCCGTCAGGCCGAGCGTGGCGAGCGTCCTGCGCTGGCCCTCCGCGGTCGCGCCCCCGTGGCTGCCCATCGCGGGGACGACGACGGGGTCGAATCCTCGGTCAGCTAATTCGCCGACGACGGCCGTGGCAATTTCCACGATGTTGGTGATGCCGCGACTGCCGAGGCCGACAGCGACGGTGGCCCCCGCCGGAAGCGATTCGAGCGGGAGGTCGCCGACTGCCGCCCTCGCGGCGGCCGCAACGTCGTCGAGTTCCGGTGCAGGTGGGTCGTAGGACATGTCGAAGAAGGTGGGAAACGACACGTCTGGGAGTGCCGCCTCGACGGTGTCCGGGTCGGGGAAGTCCATTTGCGTGGGTATTCGGCCGGGGGGCCTAAAGCAGTTCCTCGAACCGGCAAGGTGCGCGTGGGCATCCGATATTATAAGGGGGTTGCCCGCACAGAGTGGGGCGTATGCAGCCACATTCGACGCGACGGGGTGGTTCGCGATGAGCGACTTGTCCCCAGACGTACTCGTACTGAGACGCGGCGCACACGGCATGTCATCTGCGGACCTGGCGGCAGAACTGCGCGACCGATTGCCCGACTACGACGTGGTTCGGGCGTCGACGCCCCAGGAAGAACGTGAAGCCATCGCGACGGCTCCCGTCGCCGTTGGCCACCGCCTCGACCCGTCACTGCTCGACCACGCAGAAAACCTGAAACTGTTCGCCTGTGCAGCCGCGGGCGTCGGTCACCTCCCCTTAGAGCGCCTCGAAGAGCTGGGCGTGACCGTCACGAACGCCTCGGGCGTCCACGGCCCGAACATTGCAGAACAGGTGCTCGGTAACATCCTCGTTTTCGCCCGCAACCTCCACGTCGGGTGGGAGCGCCAGCAACGACGCGAGTGGCGCCACTTTCAGGCAGCGAATCGGGAACTCTACAGAAGCACCGTAACCGTGGTCGGACTCGGCTCGATTGGCGAGGCAATCGCCGAGCGACTGGATGCGTTCGGTGTCCACACAATCGGCATCCGGTACACGCCCGAGAAGGGCGGCCCGACAGACGAGGTGCTCGGTTTCGAGGAAGCCGACCTCCACTCGGCGCTCGCCAGGAGCGATTACGTCGTCATCGCCTGCCCGCTCACCGAAACGACCCGCGGACTCATCGGTGCGGCGGAGCTCGAAACGATGGAACCCCACGCCGTCCTCGTCAACATCGGTCGCGGCCCAATCGTCGATACCGACGCGCTGTTGCAGACAGTGAAGGACAACGCCATCAGAGGGGCCGCACTCGACGTGACCGACCCCGAACCGCTGCCCGAAGACCACGAACTCTGGGGGATGCAGAACGTCCACATCACGCCGCACAATTCGGGACACACCGTCCAGTACTACCCGCGCGTGGCCGACATCGTCGCCGAAAACCTGGCGCTGGTCGAGGAGACGGGCAATTACGAGAACCTGAACAACCAGGTCAACTGACTGGCGACGGTGCGCGAACCGCCCTCGTGACGGGGACTCCATTCGTCTGCAACATTTATAACGACCCACTCGCAATCTGGCGTATGGCATACGGTCCCGATGCGATCATCGAACTCATCGACGAAGCCGGGTGGACGTACCCGGTGACGGTTCGTCGCCTCGAAAGCGAGTACTCGCTCGCGAACGTCCAGGTGGATGCGAAGGGCAACTCCATCATGCTGGCAGAACTGTTCTTGGACGCAGACGTGGACCGGTTCGAGAGCGAAGCAGACCTGCGACGGAAACTCGAACCCATCTTCAAAGCCGAGAGCAAATCGAGAGAAAAGAGCCTCGTCGGACGGTTGAAACAGACTTTCTTCGGTGGCAACTAGATGGTGAACAAGCTTCGCATCCTCTCGCTCGTGTCGGGATTGTTCCTCATCCTGTT
The DNA here is from genome assembly GCF_029489995.1 of Haladaptatus sp. DYSN1. NCBI lineage: Archaea > Methanobacteriati > Methanobacteriota > Halobacteria > Halobacteriales > Haladaptataceae > Haladaptatus > Haladaptatus sp. DYSN1. The sequence goes on along the minus strand of NZ_CP120472.1, from coordinate 470,056 downwards.
GAGCGGGTGGGCTGCGACGCGCTACGCTGCGGGTCCCACCGCTTTCCTCCCCGGTGTACTCCTCGGCATCGTCATCCTCGTCCTCCCGACGGCGCTCGCCCACGGAAAACTCTGGCAGCGCCGGGGCCACCGCTACATCAGGAGTCGCCGGTCTACGACCAACGAGATTGGTTCGACGTACGTCTCTACGGCTTCCGACCCGGACCCCGAGGCGGCGCTCGCGGAAATCGTGGCGGCCATCCGCGACGGGGATGCGTACGAAGCCGTCAGGCGAGAACCGTTCTCCGAAGGCGACGGCCTGCTCGTCACCCATGCTGGGTTCCACAACTCGTTCGTCCGCGTCACGGAGGCGGGAAAACTCGTCGTGACCGGCGCGTCGAAGAAGACGGGCGAGCTCGCCGCCCACATCGGTGACCTGCGCGGACTCACCCTGCGAAACCAGTCGAACAACCCGTTCCTCCAGCCGATTCCGGTGCGCGGGTCCTCACGGGTGTTCTTGAGTCTCGGTCTCGTCGCCATGCTCGTCGTCGGCACGAGCGGCGTGTTCGGGGCGGCCTACCCGCTCGCGGCGTACAACACCGCAGAGAAGGGCGTATTCGTCTCCTACGACGCGCGTGAGGATTTCGACCCCGGGACGTCTGCCGCCGAAGTCCGGCTCGCGAAGGCCTCGTTCATGGTCGATGCAATCTCCGAGGAGGCGGTCGAAATTTCCTGGGAACGCAATAACTCACAGTACGTCCGACAGAACGGCGAACAGGCGCTTGCGATGAGCCAGGACGTGAGAATCATCCTGGGAGAAGTCGAATCTGGGTCGTCCACCCCCAAGCAACGAGCCGAAGCTGACGCCATCGAGGTGGAACTCCACGAGGCGGAACGACGGGTCGCCGAGGCCCTCACCGCCCGGCTCGCGAACGGGACGGTCCACGACCCAGAACGAGTGCGCGCGGTCCGCGACGACCTGCGCGTGGCGGCGAACACCACCGTCTGAATTGGTCTCACCCAAACTGTTTTTATCCCGTGCCGTATGGACACAGGTGGCATGGAAATCACGGAAATCGAGACGTTTGCCGTCTCTATCCCCTTAGAAGAGCCGGTGGCATTCGCCACACGCGTCGTCGAAGAGCGGGACCACGCAATCGTGTACGTCAGAACCGCAGACGGAATGGAAGGTCTCGGCTACTCCCTCGGCTACGGCGGGGCACAGCTCATCGCAGACGCTGCCTCGGACGTCCTCGGCCCGATGATAATGGGCGAAGACCCGCGAGATACGGAACGCCTCTGGCGGGAGATGTTCGATGGGACGGTCCAGATTGGCCGGAAAGGCGTGATGCTGCGGGCCATTTCGTGTATCGACATCGCCCTCTGGGATATCAAGGCGAAGGCGGCGGGGATGCCGCTGTACAAACTGCTCGGCGGGAGCAAGGAGAAGATTCCCGCGTACGCGAGCGGCGGGTACTACCGCGAGACGAAGGGACTGGACGGCCTCCGCGAGGAGATGGAAACCTACGTCGACCGCGGGCACGACGTGGTGAAGATGAAAGTAGGCCGCGAATCGCTGGCCGACGAGGTAGAGCGCGTGCGAACGGTTCGGGAGGCAATCGGCCCTCATCGAACGCTGCTCATGGACGCGAACGGCAAGTGGCAGAACAAACAGGAGGCGGTGCGCGCCTGCCGCGCCTTCGCCGAATTCGACCCGTACTTCATCGAGGAACCGGTGATGCCAGACAGCATCGACCTGATGAGCGAGGTGAACGACGCGCTCCCGTATCCGGTCGCCGCGGGTGAACTCGAGTTCAATCGCTACGGCTTCGAGCATCTGATGGACTCGGGAGCGGTCGAAATCGTCCAGCCTGACGTGAGCGTCGTCGGCGGCGTCACAGAGTGGCTTCGCGTCGCCCACGCCGCCGCTGCCCGTGACATTCCAGTGGCTCCCCACTACAACTGGGACCTCCACGTTCACCTGCTTGGGGCCATCGAAAACGGCCTGTGGGCCGAGTTCTTCTACCGCGACTCGGACGTGAAGGCGTTCGACGACGTGCTCGTCCACCCGATGGAGGCGAAAAACGGGATGCTCGAAATACCGGACCGCAACGGTCACGGCGTCGAACTCGACCACGAGGCGCTCGAACGGTTCCGTATCTGACGGCCACAAATGTAGCGACGCGAGGGTTTATGCGACCTCGCGTCACACGTCAACCAGACGCATGCGAGACTTTTCCAACCACGCGACCAACCGCGGAGCGGGACGCGACGTGAAGATTACGGACATCGAGACGTGCATCGTGAAAGGCAACTTCGAGTGGAACCTCGTGAAGGTACACACCGATGCCGGCGTGACCGGCATCGGCGAATCCTACCGCGGCGGTGGGGTCCCCGAGATAATGGAGTACATGAAGCGATTTCTCATCGGGGAGAACCCACTCGACGTCGAACGACTGTTCCGACGGATGGTCCAGGAAACCTCGGGACACAGCGGGACGACCGGCAAAGTCGTGACCGCCGCCACCGGCATCGAAATCGCCCTCTGGGACATCGCCGGAAAGGTCCTCGGCGTGCCAGTCTACCAGTTGCTGGGCGGGAAATACCGTGACGAGGTGCGCATCTACTGTGACTGTCACGCAGGCGAGGCGTTCGCCCTCGAACACGGCTACCACTCGCCCGCCTCAGACGACGCCTACTCGGTCGAAGCCTACGCTCAAGAGGCTGGTCGCGTCGTCGACATGGGCTTCTCTGCGCTCAAGTTCGACTTAGACCAGCCGTTCGACAACCACCCCGATCCGTACAACGGACGGGTGAGCAACGCCGCTATCGAGCGCAAACGAGAGACCGTCGAAGCCATCCGCGACGAAATCGGCTACGACATCGACCTCGCGTTCGACATCCACTGGGACTACTCGATGGACAGCGCAAAACGTATCTGCCAGAAGTTAGAGCCATACGACCTGATGTGGCTCGAAGACCCGGTTCCGCCGGAGAACATGGAAGCCCAGCGCGAGATTACGCGCTTCTCTCGGGTGCCGATTGCGACGGGTGAAAATCGCTTCCGCGTCCACGAGTTCAAGCATCTGCTCTACGACTTCGGCGTCGACATCATCACGCCCGATCCATCCACCTGTGGCGGCCTCGCGGAGTCGAAGGCAATCGCCAATCGCGCAGAGGAGAATTACATCGCGTTCTCGCCGCACAACGTCTGTAGTCCCATCGGGACGATGGCGTGCGTCCACCTCGGCGCGAGCGTGCCGAACTTCGACGTACTCGAATACCACGCTCTCGAAGTGGACTGGTGGGACGACCTGCTCGTCCGTGAGGAACCGCTCATTCAGGACGGCTACATCGAGGTGCCAGAGACGCCCGGCCTCGGCATCGAACTCGACGACGAGGTGGCACAGGAACACCTCCTCGACCCCGGCACGATGTACGCCTGATTCAGCCCTCGAATTGAATTCCGACGACCGACGACGCCGGCGCGTCCACGCCGACGCGTCCGTCTGCTTCTATGGTTACGTCGAGCAACTCCGATTCGAACGCCGCGGCGTTCGCCGCCGTCGTGTGCGCCGCTGGCGCGTGACCCTCGAAGAGAACCCTCGCCTCGACACCGGTCTGTTCTCCATTCCCGTCCATCGCAATCTGGACTGTACGCTCGTCAAGGTCGCGATTGCTGAGGGTGAGGAACACCCCGGACTCGTCGCGGGAGGCGGACGCACTTACCAGTGCCACCTCGGTTGTCTCGTCGCCGTCGACGACGGAGCGCGACGCGGTCTCCACGTCGGTTCGAAGCGCTTTCGAGCCCATATGAGGACGGTAGAGGTCGAACACTCGGTAGGTCGGCGTCGCCCACGCCGACTCCTCGTCGGTCTGAACCATACACTGGAGCACGTTTATCGTCTGTGCGATGTTCGCCATCGAGACCACATCCGCCCGATCGTTGAGCATGTCCAGAACGCCCGCCGCGGTGAGTGCGTCGCGGACCGTCTGTTCCTGTTCGAGACCGTTTGCTGGGGTCGCCTGCGGATGCCAGACTCCCCACTCGTCTACAATGATGCCGACCGACTCGTCGGGGACGAACGACGAGAGTACCGCCGCTGCGCGGTCGACGTCGTCAGCAACGGCCTTCGCTCTCGCGAAAAGTCGGAAGTACTGTTCGTCGGTGAAGTCGGTGTCTTCGCCCGCTTCGTAGTACCGGTGGACGGAGATGTGGTCGAGCAGTTCGTACCCACCGATGTCGGCGATCGCCCCGCTCTCGCCCAGCGTCTGCATGAACTGTCGGTTCCAGTCTGGGTCGTTGTCGCCGCAGGCGACGAGTTCGAGCGACCGTTCGCCGAGCACCCGTTCGAACGCCCGCAGGTAGTTCGCGAACCGACGGTACTCCTGAGCGTAGGTATCCGGGTCGTACCGACCACCACAACCCCAGTTCTCGTTACCGACGCCCCAGTACCTGACGTCGTGGGGTTCCTCGTGACCATTTTTGACTCGTTTTCGTGCATACTCGGTGTCGCCGTCGTGGTTGCAGTACTCTACCCAATCGACTGCCTCGCCAGGAGACCCCGAGCCGACGTTCGCGGCGAGGTAGGGTTCCGCCCCGACGGTGCGACAGACACGGAGGAATTCCTCGGTTCCGAAGGCATTCGACTCCTCCCAGCTGTCGTCGCGCCCCTGCGCCCACCAGAGACTTCGGCGACGCGGGCGCTCCTCCCGCGGACCGATGCCGTCCTCCCAGTGGTAGTCGTCTGCGAAACACCCGCCTGGCCAGCGCAATACTGGCGGGTCGAGAGAAGAGAGAAGCGAGAGCGTGTCGGCGCGAACGCCGTCAATCGTCTCTACGTTCTCATCGTCACCTACCCAGAGGCCGCCGTAGATGCAGCGACCGAGGTGCTCCGCGAAATGACCGTAAATCTCTGGGGCGATGCGGCCGATAGGCGTTGCTGTCCGCACGCGAATCGTATCTGTCATCGGTGTCTAACTCCGTCAGTGAGGTGTGTGGCCACACCGCATCGACGCGTGGGTGGTGACAATATTTTCCTCGTCTTTGCTATTCCGTGCGAAACCGTTCGACTGCGTCCTCGTTCACCGAGACGCCGAGCCCCGGCCCCTGCGGGACGGCGAGCGACCCGCCGGTCGGGTCGAGCGGCGCGTCGAGGAGTTCGTCGCGCAGCGGGTTCTGGCTCCGGTCGAACTCGAACAGCAACGGTTCTGGCACGTTTTCGTTGTGTGGATAGGACGGCAAACTCGCGGCGAACTGAAGGGCGGCGGCCACGCCGACGGCCCCGTTCCAGACGTGCGGGTACACGGCAACGTTCTCGGTGGTGGCCCACTTCGCCAGGAATCGCGACTCTGAAAAGCCGCCGGCACGCCCGAGGTCTGGCTGGATGATGTCCACACCGTGGTCGGCGATGAGGCGTTTGTAGTCGAACCGGCCGAAGTGCGATTCGCCCGTGGCGACGGGCACGTCCACCCGGTCGGTGAGTTTCCGGAGGCCCGTGTAGTCCTCGGGCGGCACCGGCTCCTCTATCCACGTGAGGTCGTAGGGTTCGAGGGCGTTCGCGGACTGAATGGCTTGTTTGAGCCGATAATTGCCGTTGTAATCGACCATCAGGTGGGCGTCGTCACCGAGGAGTTCTCTGGCCGTCGCCACCCGCTCGACGTCGTCTTCGACGCTGCGGCCGATTTTGAGTTTCGCAGCCGTGAACCCCTCTTCGACGGCGCGTTCGATTGGTTCCGCCGGGTCCTCGCCCCACTCGGTAATGTACATCGTCGAGGCGTAGGGTGTCACCGCCTCGGTCTGCTGGCCACCGAGCAATCGGTAGATGGGTTCGCCCGTCGCCTTGCCGATGAGGTCCCAGAGCGCGATGTCCACCGCGCTCACCGCGCTCTGGAGGATGGGGCCGCCACCCAGATTGTAGGCCTCCTGGTGGGTTCGCTCGGTAAGGGTTTCGACCTCGTATGGACTCGCGCCTTCGACCATCGGTGCGAGAACTTCTTCGACGGCCGTCGCGGTCGTCTGTGGCGGAGCCAGCGCCTCGCCGTAGCCCACTTCGCCGGTCGTCGTTTCGACGCGGACGAGCATCGCGCTTCGCGTGTCCATGACGCCGCGGGCGTGACCGAAGGCACGTCCGTCTTCGAGGGGATACGAAAGCGGTATTGCCGCTACTGAATCGACTTGCATAGTCTGAGTCGCGTGGCGCGTCGCATAAAACCTCGTTCCTCGGTAACAGGTTACGCGTCGAGGAATTCGGTCCAGGGGCCGTCGATGTGTGGGTACTCCTCGACCACGTCGAGGTTGACCGTGACGCCGAGGCCCGGGCCGTCGGGGAGCGAGAAGTGACCGCCCTCGATTCCGAGGTCCTCCTGAATGATGTCCTCGGCGAGGGGGAACGGGTACATCCCGGCCACGTCGTCGCCGAAGACGGGGTATTCGAGCGGTTCAGCCATGGGAATCGCGGCGGCGAGGTGGGCGTTCGCCACGAGGCCGAGGTGCGTCCCGAAGTTGTGCGGGAGAAAGGTCACGTCACGGTCTCGGCACGCTTCGACGACTTCCCAGCAACCGGTAAAGCCGCGGTGGTGGCGAACGTCTCCCTGCAGGAAGCCAACGGCATCGGTGTCTGCGAGGGCCAGCAACCCCTCGGGAGATTCCTCGCTCTCGCCACCCGCGAGGGGAACGTCAACTTGGGCGGCAAGCCTGCGGTAGGCGTCGTAGTCGGCGGGGGGAACGGGTTCTTCGAGCCAATACGGGTCGAATGCCTCCATCTCGCGGACGAGCGAGACTAGTTCGTCGAACGAGTAGGACGCATCGCCGAGTTTCCACCAGGTGTGGGCGTCCACCATGATTTCCACGTCGTCGCCGACTGCCTCCCGGATGAGTTCGATGGTTCGCAGGTCCTCGTCGTATCCGAGACCGGGGCGATACTTATACCCGCGAAAGCCGCGGTCTGCGATTGCGCGAGCCTGTTTTGCATAGCCCTCCGGTGGCATGTACATCCCGGCGCTCGCATACAAGGGAAGTTCCGTGCGGACGTCGCCGTCCGCGAGCAGGTCGTAAATCGGCGCACCTTGTCGCTTGCCGAGGATGTCGTGGTACGCGATGTCGACGGCGGAAATCGCCTGCGATTCGAGCATCTCGGGGAGGTCGAGGTCTTCGATTCGCGCTCGAACGTCGGCGGGGCCGGAGAGCGGGCCCTCGGTCAGCGCGGGGGCGACCATGTCTTCGAGGACGCCCGCGAAGTCGCTGTGGGAGGCTCCTTCGAAGTATTCACGCATCGCCGAACTCGTCGCGCCACCCGTCGCGACGCCGCGCTCTCCGTCTGCGGTTTCGACGACGACGAGGACCACGTCGCGCTTCAGCAGGCGGCGAACCCCACCGGCGTAGTGGCGGTCCTGGGGCGGGTCGATGGGCGAGGAGAGATTGTACGCACTAATCGTATCGAGTTGCATGCGAGAGAGTCACTGACACGTGAGTACAAAGAACTGCCGCTTTCGGTAACTATCCTGCTCAGAAGACGTATTCCGGACCTTCTTCGTACTCGAAACGGTCCATGAGGTCCTCCCGGAGCGTAAAGCCGAGGCCGGGTTCGTCGGGGGCGTAAACGCGCCCGTCGCGGATGTCGAACGACTCCTCGAAGAGGTCGGTCATGAGCGGCATGTGGGCCTGCCCGACTTCGAGGATGTGGCAGTTGGGAATCGCCATGGCGAGGTGGATGCTCGCGGCGACGAGGACGCCGCTCCCCCAGGCGTGGGGGGCGACCCGGAGACCGTGCGCGGAGGCGAGCGCCGCGATGCGCTTGATTTCCGTGATGCCACCCGCCCGCGAAACGTCCGGCTGGGCGATGTCCGTCGCGCCCTGTGCAAAGAGGCTCTGGAAGTCAAAGCGCGTCCACTCGCGCTCGCCAGTTGCAATGGGGATGGTCGTGGCCCGGCGCACTTCCGCGAGGCCGGCGTGGTCGTCGGGCGAAATCGGCTCTTCGAACCACGCGAGGTCATAGGGTTCGAGCCGGTCGGCGAGGCGAATAGCGGTCGAAACGTCGAGCGACCCGTGGGCGTCAATCATCAGCTCCACGTCGTCGCCGATGCCCCGCCGGGCGGCCTCGACCCGGCGGACGGTGTTCTCGATGGAGAAACCGTCCTTTCCGACCACGCGCATCTTCACGGCGTCGAACCCCTGGTCTGCGTAGCCGCGCATCTCGGCTTCCGCTTCGTCGCCGGGTGCCCAGCCACCGCTCGCGTAGCCTCGGATGGAGTCACGCACCCCGCCGAGCAAGCGGTAGATGGGCTGGTCGAGTGCCTTTCCCTTCAGGTCCCAGAGGGCGATGTCGAGCCCCGAAATCGCTTCGAGCGTGAGTCCCCGGCGGTCCTCACGTGGTTGAGAGTACCCGCGTTCGAGCGACGGTTTCCATCGCGACCCGTTGTACAGCTTTTCCCACAGGCGTTCTGTGTAAAGCGGGTCTTCGCCCTTCAGCAGCGGCGCGAGTTCGTGTTCGACGATGGACTGAATCGTCGGCGGATTGCCGAGTGACGCACCGACGCCCCGGTGGCCGTCGTCCGTCTCCACGAAAACGAGCGTCGTGTCGGTTTTGATCTTCGTCCCGAGGTCGGTTCGGTGACGTTTTTCCTCCGGAATCCGGTTCGACAGCGGAACCGCTCGTACGTCAGTGATTCGCATGGCTGAGACGACGGTGAGCAATGATATAAGGTTCCGGTCGCCCACCCCCCAACCTACCGCAAAGGCTTATGCGCTGGCCCGTGACGCGATGACATGGCACTGACCGTACAGCCAGCGGACGTACTGGACGCCTACGAGGCCGACGACGGAATCGAACTGCGGCCACTCGTGAGCAGCGACGACCTGATGGTCGTCCGCGTGGACATCGCGCCGGGGGCGACCCTCAGAATCCACGACCACCCCCACGAGCAGGCAGGCTACGTCGCGGAGGGCGCGTTCACGTTCACCGGCGACGAGACCCGCGAAGTTGAGAAGGGCGACGGTTACTACGTCCCGCCGGGGCACAAACACGGCGTCGAAGGCGGCGAGGAACCCGCTGTCGCCATCGACGTGTTCACCCCCGCCCGTGACTCCTACCGAGAGTTGTTCGACCATCTCTGATTATTGGTCGGTGAGCGCGTCCACGCAGACCACGCCGAGTTTCGTTCCGTCCGGGGACGTGACCGCCGCGAATAATTCGCGAATATCTGCGTCGGCGCTCGAAGCGTTATCGAGGGACCGCACACGTACCGTGTAGGCACCCCATCGCAGAATGTCGTCGTCCCCCTCCTGGACCGTCTGATTGCGTTCCTGACCGGCCCGCGAGACAGATTGCCAGCGGTCGATATCGACGCGGTAGGTTCGGTTCGCGGGCGTCTCGTAGGCGACGACGTGGGTCACGACCGGTGCTTCGCCGCTCGTGTAGTCGTTCGGGTCGTACGATGTGAGATTCATCTCGAAATCGCTCGTCCACCCCTCCAGTCCCGTCGCCGACGCGCCGGTCACGACCCGCGGACGCAGTGTCTTCGGATGGGCCGTGGTCGGCGGCGGCGGACAGGCCGACGGAATGTCGGAGGCAATCGCGGCGGCCGCCGGTTCGACTGGGGTTGCCGAGATGGACGTTCCCGTTGCCGTCGAGTCTGGCTGGTTGCCACCCATTACAGGCACGTTCGAGAGGATTCCCGCCTGGGTCACGAGGGCCGCAACGGCCACGACGACGGCGAACGCGGCGAGTCGGGAACGAGCACGGCGGCCCGTAAGTGAGGTGCGAACACGCCCGAGGGCTGCCCCCGTCGTTTCGACCCGCTCCCAGTGAGACGGGCCGAGTGGCCCTGCTTCGAGGTGGTCCTCCCAGAGTTGCTCTCGGTCCGGGCCGGAGAGGCCGTACAGGAAGCGTTCTGCGAGGGCGGATTCAGACACCACCGTCTCGGTCTGATGAGTTCGTGAGAGAAAGGCAACGGCGAGCGGCGTTCGCGCGACGACGAGGTCTACCTCATCGCTAATGAGGGGCGCGAACGCGGTGGCGAGCGTGCTGCTCACGACGCGAATGACGACCCGAGAATCGGATTGCGTCGCCGTGACGAAGACACCGGAAACGGTGGTGTCCCATCCGCGTGCTTCCCAGAGCGCGGCGACGAATTGGACGAATCCGTCCGCTGAGAGTGCACGAATCGCCCGCGTGAATTGTGTTCTGTCGGTCGATTCCATGGTACTATTTGCGTCGGTGAGTGAGGGAAGGCCCCCTTACGACCGGTCGGGGGCGATGAGTTCGATTGGGTGGCGCGTGCCGTCGTCGAAAACGGCGTCGAGTTGTTCGAGACACGAGGTCCCACTCGCGACCTTCTCGCGGTCGTGGTGGCCCGCGAACTCGTCACGGAGATCCGCACCGACGTCCATACTGAGTTCGTAGTATTCGGTTTTGTAACCGAACGACCCGGCCATCCCACAGCACTCCGCGTCCGAGGTCACGACGTCGAAGTTGCGGTCGTTGAGCACGGCCTCGGTGTAGGCTTCGAGCCCCAGGGTGCGCTGCTGACAGTGGCTATGGTAGGCGATTTCGCGCCCGCGCCCGTCCGCGAGTGCTTCTGGGTCCGCGCCGTTTTCGAGCAGTCCGTAGACGTACTCGAACACCTCGTAACTCGCGTCTGAGAGACGTTCGTGGGAGCGTTCGGGAAGCAACTTCTCGTACTCGCTTCTGAACATCGCGAGGTCGCTCGGTTCGACGACGACCACGTCGCGCCCGGCGTCGACGTGTTCTACGAGCGCACCGTACACTTCGCTCGCCCGGGCGTCGGCCGTCGAAATCATCCCCTGCGAGAGGGGTGCGCGCCCGCTCTCGGTCACGTCGGGAATGTGGACGCGAACACCGAGGGCTTCGAGAGTTCGAACCGCCGCTTTCCCGCGCTCGACCTGCACGTAGTTCGTGTAGGGGTCCGCGTAGAGCACGGCTTCGCGCTCTGCGTCGGCCACCGCTGACCCACCTCGGGCGTCGAACCATTTTCTGAGGGTCGTGCGCTCGAAAGAAGGCAGGTCGCGGCGACTGTCAATGCCCACAGTTCGTTCCATTAGGTCGCGGACCGGACCTGCCTGTGCGACCCAGTTCGAGAGCGGGGCTGTCGCGCTCCCGAGTTTGGCGACCGTCTCGAAGTTGCCGAAGAAGCGTTTCTGCAGGTCGATGCCACCTTCCTCTTCGTCGGGGGTGAGGCCGTCTACGAGCCAGTCGAGTTCCGTGTCCTCGCCGCGATTGACCCGGTCGCGGACGACCGTGTTAATCCACGGAATGTCGATTTTCACCGGGCAGGCGGTCACACACCGCGAACACCCGGTACAGAGGTCGTTGAACTCGCCCGCGGTCTCCGTCCCGTAGATGCCCGCTTCCCAGCCGGTGGCGATGCCGCCGGTGTAGGTCTCGCCGCCAAAGGCGTGGCCGCCGACGTGCTGGAAGTTCGCGCAGGTGTTCGCACAGGCCCCACACCGGATGCAGTAGAGCGTCTCGCGCAACTGGTCGTCTTCGCGCATGTCGAGGCGGCCGTTGTCCACCAGCACGAGGTGGAAGTTGCGGTCACCCTCGGCTTCAGAGAGTGGGGCGTCGGAATCGAAATTGAGTGCCGGCGAATCGACCGGCGGCGAGAACATCGAGATGTACTGCGGGAAGTCCTGTCCCGTCGCCGCGCGAGCGATGAGTTCTGTGAAGGGAGTGAGTTGTTCGACGGAAGGGAGCAGTTTTTCGACGCCCGCCACGGCGACGTGGGTGTCGGGCGTGACCGCACACTTGCGAGCGTTCCCCTCGTTCGTGACGATGACGATGCTCCCGCTCTCCGCGAGAACGAAGTTCGCGCCGGTCATGCCCACGTCGGCCTCGACGATTTTGTCGAGCAGGTAGTCCCGGGCGAAGTTCGTCAGTTCCTCCGCGGTTTCGAGCGGTTCGTCGAGGTCGAAGTGGCCGTTGAACAGCTCCGCGATTTCCGCCGTCGATTTGTGGAGCGACGGACCGACGAGATGGGAGGGAGCCTCACCAGCCACCTGAATCACGAACTCGCCGAGGTCCGTCTCGAACACTTCGAACCCGGCCGCTTCGAGGTGGTCGTTGAGTTCGAGTTCTTCCGTGGTCATCGACTTGCTCTTTACGAGAGACTCTGCGTCTTTCTCGTCCATGACCGACTCGATGTAGCGGTTCGCGTCTTCGTCGTCGTCTGCGAGGTAGACCGTCCCGCCGTTCGCCTCCACGCTCTCTCTGACCTGGTCGAGGAGGTCCGGCAGGTTTGCGATGGCGTCTTCCTTGATTGCGCGGGCTTCGGTACGAGCCGCCTCGTAGCTGTCGAAGCGCTCGATGGCGTCGTACCGCTCGCGGTTCATGTGAACCGTGTTTTCGTGGATGGTGTCGCGTTCGGTTTCGAGCAGGTGGCGGATGTGTTCCGCCTTGCGTCGTGCGTCGCTCATTTGTCACTCACGACGATGACGTGGATGTTCTTTGGCCCGTGGACGCCGTAGACGAGCGCGCCCATGTCGCCGGTCGCACTCGGCCCCGTGGCGAGGACGAGGCTGTCGTCGCCCGCGTCGAACTCGTCAGCGAGTTGGTCGACGAGCGTCGGCACGTCTTCAAGCAGTTGGCTCTGCTTGACGACAGCGACGTGATTCTCCGGGTAGAGGCTCACCGCCTCAGAGCCCTTTTCGTCTGAAGGAACCGCGAGGGTGCCGTATGCGGCCACGGCGTGGCGAACGCCCGTGACGCCGGTCTCGGCAGCAAGCAGTTCGTCAGGCGTCGGGTCCACCGTAACCGGTGCGTCACCGTAGGAGAGGTCCGGGTCTTCGAAATCGATGCCGACAGCCGGTTCGACGACTGCGTCAGCCACCGCATCGGCGAATTCGTCACTGGTCGTCTGCGTGAGGGTTGTGCCCTGCGCCCGCAACGACGTCTCGAACGAAGCGGTCGGTTCTGTAGCCATACATGTCACACTCGACCGGAGTGGGTTAATGTTTGCTTGTCATGGCCACGCATACGCGGCAACGCTTTCCCCCTCTCACTCGAACAGCGCCCGCAGGTCGGTGATAGTCTCGTCTGGGGCTGGTCCGTCCGCGGTCTCCCTCGCGTGAGCGGTCACGAGGATACCATCGATGCCGGCCGCACGTGCGCCCGCGATGTCTGCATCGGGCGAGTCGCCGACCATCGCAATCTGCCCAGAGAGCCCCGAGAGTGCCTGTTCGAACAATGTCGCGTGTGGTTTACCGACCACCACGGGATCCCTCCCGACGGTCGCTCGAATCGCCGCGACGAGCGCGCCGGTCCCCGGTTCGAGGCCGCGAGGCGTCGGGTAGCTTCCGTCTTCGTTCGCGGCAACGAATCGCGCGTCGTGGTCGAGAATCTGTCTCGCTGCTTGCGCGATGTCGTCGTAGGTGACGGTGCGGTCGAGGCCGACGACGACGGCGTCTGCGGGTGCATCCGTGACGGCGATTCCCACCCGCCGAATTTCCGTTTTGAATCCCTCCGGGGCGAGAACGTAGGCTGACTCAACGCCTTCAGCCTGCAGATACTGCGCCGTCGCCGAGGCGGCGGTGAACACCTCGTCTGTAGACGCCTCAACGCCCAAGTCGCGGAGTCGCGCTGCGATTTCCTCGCGAGTCGACCGGGAGTTGTTGGTGACGAACCTGACTGGCGTGTCACATTCACGGAGGCGAGCGATGGACTCGACTGCTCCGCGGACGGGTTCGTCACCGACGTACACCACGCCATCGAGGTCGAAGCAAAACGCGTCGTACCGGGTTGCGAGCATTGCCTGAGCTTCGCCGTCCCCGCACTTGAGTCTCACGTCGGATGAGTGGGGTGACGGGTGCTTGAGAATCGACCAGTCTGTGCCGTGGGAACTTTCCGCTGTCCAAGGCTATAAGGCGATTTGCCGGGTGTGTCCACGTATGACAGACGGGGTCAGCACCATCACCGAGACGTACAGCATCCACTCGCCCGCAGCCATCAGGTACGGCGTCGGGGCGACCGAGGAACTGGTCGAGTTCGCCACGACGGAGGAGGTAGAACGGGCACTGGTCGTCACCGACGAGGACATCGTCGCGGCGGGCGTCGTCGAACCCGTCGTTACCGCGCTCGAACGCGCCGACGTGACGGTGTCCACCTACGACGGCGTGAAACCGGAACCGAAACTCTCGATGGTCGAGGACGTGGTTTCCGTCCTCGCCGAAGACGATTTCGACCTCGTGCTGGGCGTGGGTGGCGGGAGCAGCATGGACACGGCGAAGGTCGCCGCCGCGCTCGCCGTCCACGACGTGCCCATCAGGAGCGTCGTCGGGATGGGGAACGTCCCGGGGAAGGGCCTCCCGCTCGTCCTCCTTCCCACTACCGCGGGCACGGGCAGTGAAGTCACTCACATCGGCGTCTTCTCCGACGCCCAGGACGGCGGGAACAAGGTCGTCGTCTACTCCGAACACCTGTTCGCCGACCTCGCAATCGTGGACCCCGCGCTCACCGAATCCCTGCCGAAACCCGTGGCGGCCGCGACGGGGATGGACGCGCTCACCCACGCCATCGAAGCCTACGTCACCATGCTTCGAACGCCGTACTCAGACGGCCTCGCCCGACAGGCAATCGAGTTGCTCGGGAACAACCTTCGGGCCGCAGTCCACCAGGGGCCGAACAACGACGAAGCGCGATACAACGTGAGTTTCGCCGCGACGATTGCGGGCCAGGCGTTCGTCAACTCCGGCCTCGGGGCGGTCCACGCGCTGACCTACCCGCTCGGCATCGAGTACGGTATCGGCCACGGCCTCGCGAACGCCGTCTTGCTCCCGCACGTCATGGCGTACAACCTGCCCGCAGAACCGGAACGCTACGCCGAAATTGCACGACTGCTCGGCGAGGAACGCGAATCCGGCGACACCACGCTGGACATGGCGAAAAAGAGCGTCGACGCCGTCTTCGCGCTCAACGAGGACATCGGGATTCCGACCCAAATCCGCGACCTCGGCGAAATCGACCGCGAAGAGTTTACGGACTTCGCGGACACCTGTTTCGAATACTCGAAACACAACATCGACCGCAACCCCCGGTCACTCACCCGGGAGGACGTGGTCGAAATCTTCGAAAACGCCTACTGACTCAGGCGAGGTCGAACAGTTCCTGCCCCGGAGCCAGATGCGGTTCGATGGCGTCGGGGTCGAGTTCGATACCGAGGCCCGGTTTTTCGGGCACTTCGATGACGCCGTCTTCGATGAGCGGGCCGCCAGTGTGCATGTCGTCCCACCACTCGACCTCACGGGCGTGCCATTCGAGTGCGAAGGCATTTGGAACCGTCGCGCAGGTGTGGACGCTCGCGATGGTCCCGACCGGACTCGAGATGTTGTGTGGGGCGACCGGAATGTCGAAGGCGTCTGCGAGCGTCGCAATTTTCCGGAATTCGAGCAGGCCGCCACACTTCTGGATGTCCGGGGCGATGATGTCCACCGCCTGTTCGGTGACGAACGGGACGAACCCTTCGACGCGAGTGAGGTTCTCGCCGGCGAGAATTGGTGTCTGCGTCCCGTCGGTGACCTTCAGATGGGCGTCCACGTTCTCCGGTGGAACCGGGTCTTCGATCCAGTCGAGGTCGAACGGTTCGACGCCGCGTGCGATTTTCACCGCCGTCTCCGTCGAGAAGTTCCAGTGGAGGTCGAATCCGAGCGTCGGGTCGGTGCCAATCTCCTCGCGCACGGCCTCCACAATGTCGATTTTGTGCTGGATGGCGTCGTTCGAGAGTCGTCGAGTTGCCGTGTCTGCATCCTCGATTTTCACGTCGAGGTCGAACTTGAGCGCGTCGAAGCCCTCGTCTACGACCTCGCGGGCGACGCTGGCGTACGACTCGGGCGAGTAGATTTCCCGGGGGTCTGCGTCCGTCGCCTCCGCGAGATTCTCACCCGCGTGGCAGTCTGCGTAAATCTCCACCTCGTCGCGGTACTTTCCGCCGAGCAACTGGTACACCGGGAGCCCGGTGACCTTGCCAGCGATGTCCCAGAGGGCGATTTCGATGCCGCTCACCGCCGCCTGTGAGTAGCCGAGCGACCCGCCGAGTCCCGAGACGAGCTGGGTCATGTGTTCGACGAGTCGGTCTACGTCGAGTGGATTTTGCCCGACCAGCCCGGGTTTGAGAAACTCGACGTACTCGCCTGCCGGACCGGGAAACGCCTCCCCGATGCCGTACACGTCCGAATCGGTTTCGACCTTGATGAGGTTCCACGGGAAGTTCCCCTCGACCACGACACACTCGATACCCGTGATTTGCACGTCTCGTTCGGCAGCGCGTCGCTGGCCCGACTCGCGGAGGTCGCGCCACCCCTGCCCGCCGGTCATATCTGCCACTAACTGTCGGTACTTCGACTGTTGCATACACCGAGACGGTTGCTAGCGACTCACAAAGAGGTTCGGGTCCCGACGAATGTTAGGGATACAGATTAGTCCCGTTCCGGGCGTGGGGTGTACGTCTCCAAATCGACGTTCGGATACAGGACGGCGTCGAGCGTGACCAACTCCTCTGCCACGGTGTTCGCCGTTTCGATTGCCTGTGAGAACACCCGACGAGGCTCGACGATACCGTCGGCCCACGCATCGGTCGTCGTACCGTCCGCCGCGAGGCCGACCGATGCGGGCTGGGTTTCTGCGGTCGAGTGGGCGACGCGGAGCGCGGCCAGCGCGTCGATGGGGTCTGCCCCCGCGTTCTCCGCGAGCGCGACGGGCACCTGTTCCAGCGCCTCCGCGAACGCTTCGACGGCGAGTTGCTCGACGTCGGGGATGGTCGGCGCGTACTCGCGCAATTCCTGCGCCACCGCCATCGCTGGTGCGCCCGCACCGGGAAGCACCTGTGCGTCCATCACCGCAAGCGCCGTCACTTCGAGGGCGTCCGCCAGTACGCGTTCGTGCTGGGTACGGGCCGTCTCCGTCTCCACGTCCACGACGAGCGTGAAGACGCCACCGTCACACCCCTCGAAGAAGGTCCACTTCTCGTCGCCAACCCGGCGTTCAGTTACCTGTGGGACGGTCCCGAGCCGGTCCGGCGTGAGGTCCGTGAGGTCGCCGACGACGGTTGCGTCGCATGCCCGCGCGAGACGGTACACGTCGGAGAGCGGGTACTCGACTTCGTCCACGACGGCGACGCCGTGTCGGTCGAGGGCGGTGCGAATCCGGTCGTCGACCGCCGGCTGGGAGACGAGCACGTCCACACCGAGGCTGGCAACCTGCGCGGCGACGCCGTCGAGATGCGCGTCGAGTTCCTGCGTGTACGTCTCCAACTGTTCGAGCGTCTCGACAGTGACTCCCGACTCCTTCCCCTCGCCGAAGGTGGCACCGGTTCGCTCGAAGTCGATTTCTCGGTCGATGAGCGCCACCGTCGCATCCTCGACGGGGTCGAGCAGCGACCAGTCGAACTCGGTCTTCGCCCGTTCTGACTCGTGGAGTGGGCCAGGGAACCGCCGGACGATAAGTCCCTCGTAGAAGCCACCTTCACCGGGGGGTGCACTGAGCAATTTCACGTCGTCCGTGTCCAACCACTCGCCGTCCGTCGCCCGAGAGAGCGCCTGCACCGCTTCTACCACCCGACTCGCGTACGTCTCGCGTGTTTCCGCGTCGAGGTCGCTCGTCATCGACGTCGCGGCGACCTGTCGAAGGCGGACTGTGTTTTCGACCGTGACCTCGCGGGCCAGTTCGTCGAGCACCTCGCCGGCGCGGGCGGCGGCCATGGCATACCCGATGACGACGTTCCCGGGGTGGAGTCCCTCCTCAATGCGGTCGAGACCGTTGTCCACGAGCGCCGCGGTGAGCACGATGGCCGTCGTCGACCCGTCTGCGAGCCCCGTCTGCATCGAATCGATGGCATCGACGAACAATGCGGCGACGGGATGGTTGAACCCCTCGCCGCGTTCGACGGCGTCGAGAATCTGACTCGCGTCTGCGGTCTGGACCGTCTCGGGTTCGTCCTGGAGATTCTTCGTGCGAATCTGTTTTTCCATGCCGAGCGGGCCGAGTGTCGAGCGAACGAGCGATTCGACCCCCCTCGTCGCTAACTGGACGTATCTGCGCGCCTCCTCGTCGCGAATCGTCCACTCGCCACTTTCGACGGCGGCATACCCGATCTCGTCGCGTCCGCGTTCCATGGCCACTCTTGGGGCACCCCTGTGATAAATGTGACCGTGTCATCGGCTGTCTCGAAACCGGCCGCAGTGGGCGGTTTTCAGAACGGTGATTGCCGCGTCTCAGTCCTCTGCGGGGAGTTCGGCGTCACGGGTGTCGAGCGCCGAATCGAAGGCATCCTTCATCGCCTGTCCGCCTTGCAGGAGGTAGCGGGTGTCCGTTCCGACGATGAGCCAGTCGAAGCCGAGTTCCATCCACCGGTCTACGTCTTCTTCACTGACGGCCAACGACCCGACGGGGACATCTTCGTCCCCGGCAACCGAAAGGACGTGATTCATCGCGTCGAGCACCTTCTGGTCGCCCCACTGACCGACCACACCGAGCGACGCAGAGAGGTCGGATGGACCAACGAAGAGCGCGTCTACGCCCTCGACGGCGGCGATTTCCGCGGCGTTCTCGACGGCTTTCTTCGTCTCGATCTGGATGATGGTGACCAGTTCGTCGTTCGCCTTCGAGACGTACTCGTCGAACTTTGTGCCGTACGCCGAGGCGCGTCCCCCGGCGAGTCCACGAATCCCCTCCGGTGGGTAGCGCATCGCCTCGACGGCGGCGCGAGCCTCCTCCGCTGTCTCGACCATCGGGACCATGACGCCCGCCACGCCGATATCGAGGACGCGCTTTATCTCGACCGGGTCGTTCCACGGAACCCTGACGATGGCCGCGGGCGAACTGCCGTAATCGACCGACCGGACGAGATTCTCCACTGTCTCTAAGCTGTTGGACGTGTGCTCGATGTCGATGACGACGAAGTCGAAGTCGATGAGGCCGTTTATCTCTGCGACCTTCGGGTGCCCAATCGAGAGCCAGTTGGCGACGAGGTTCTCACCGCTCCGGAGCGCTGCCGCGAACTCTGTATCCATGAGGTCACCGACTCACTCGATGACTATGATACTTTCTCTTGGTAACACGGACCAAGCCGGTCACCTCGTACAGTAAAGTAATCGGGGTTCGATAGCTAGCACTGACCACACATGCGAACAGAACGAGGCTCCCACCGGACCGATGGCTGAAGACCACCCTTCGAGCGAGCGAACGACGCTTTCCCCGAAGACGGCGGTGTCGTACCTGCGACGACACGACGTGCTCACTGACGGCGAAGACGCGACGGCAGAATCGCTCGGCGGCGGCGTCTCGAACGCCGTCGTCAAGGTCGAAGCAGGGGATGAGGCCTACGTCCTGAAACAACCCCATCCAAACCTCGCGGTGGAGGACGACTGGCCCGCAGATGTCTCTCGGGTGCACAACGAGGCGGCCGCCGCTCGCGCCTACGACTCGATTCTCGCCAACGGTGCAGTCGCTGGCCTTCGCGTCCCGGGAGTCGCCACAGAGAGTCACGACGACCACATCATCGTCATCGACTGCGCCCCCGACGGGGCGACGATGTGGAAAACCGACCTGCTCGCAGGGACGGTGGACGCGAGCGTCGCGCACCGCCTCGGTCAGTTTCTCGGAACGGCCCACCGCGTCGCTGCGGGCCGACCAGACATCCGCGAACGGTTCGCGGATAAGACGCCGTTCGACCAGTTACGGGTGGACCCCTACCACCGGACGACGGCGAAGCACCATCCAGAACTCGAAGCGCCGATTCTGGCGGAGGCAGAACGCGTCCTCGCCGCAGACCGGACGCTCGTCCACGGCGACTTCAGTCCGAAAAACGTCCTCGTCAACCCGGGTACGGACGCGCTCTGGGTCCTCGATTTCGAAGTAGCCCACTGGGGTGACCCCGCCTTCGACACCGGATTCATGCTCAACCACCTCTGTATCAAGGCCGTCCACGTCGCCTCCCACCGTGAGGAGTTTCTCGACGCCGCACTCGCCTTCTGGGAGGCCTACACCGACGCGGCGGGGTGGGACGTGGAACGCGACACGACAGCGGAACTCGCGGTGCTCATGCTCGCCCGGGTGGACGGGAAGTCACCGGTCGAGTACACGGACGCGGAGACGGAGGCCACCCTCCGGCGTATCGCCACGCGGGCGTTACGTGAACCGGTAGAGCGCGTCCCGGCGTTCGTCGAACTCGTCCGGGAGGAAGCGCGATGATTACCGACGTAGACGCGTGGGAAGTGCTCGACTCGCGAGGAAACCCGACCGTGCGCGTCGCCGCCCACACGGCGTCAGAACGCGGCGTGTTCACGGTTCCGTCCGGAGCGAGCACGGGGGCGCACGAGGTGCTCGAACGCAGAGATGGTGAGGGACGGTACGACGGGAGGGGCGTCCGTGAGGCGGTTCGCGCCGTCCGGCAGGAACTCGCACCGGAAGTGGTCGGCGCAGACCCGACCGACCAACGTGCAATCGACGCGAGAATCGAGGACTGCGACGGGACGGACAATCTCTCGCGACTCGGCGGCAACGCCGTTCTCGGCGTATCCGGTGCGATTGTACACCTCGCGAGCAACGTCCGCGACGAACCGCTGTACGAAACCCTCGCAACAGAGACTCCGGGACGACTCCCCCGCCCCATGGTGAACATCCTTAGCGGCGGCCTCCACGCACGGGGCGGCGTTGAGATTCAAGACTTCCTCGTCGTGCCCCGCGGAGCGACCACCTACCGGGAAGCACTCGAAACCGCATGGGCGGTCAGAGACGCCGTCCGTGCACGAATCGAGGCAGACGGCCACCGCCCGCTCGTCGCCGACGAAGGTGGGTACGCACCGCCACTCGACCGCATCGACGACGCCTTCGACCTGCTCGAGCACAGCGTTCGCGACGCCGGATTCGAACCACACCGAGACGACGTTGCATTCGCCGTCGACGTCGCGGCGAGCCACTTCTACGACGCCGAGAGCGAAACCTACGAACTGTCGAGTGTGGGGCGAACGCTCGACCGCGACGAACTGACCGACCTCGTCGCCTCGTGGGCCGACCGCTACCCACTCGTTTCCGTCGAGGACCCGCTGGCGGAGGACGACTGGGCCGGGTGGCAGCGCCTCGCAACCCGCCTCGACGGGGTGCAGCTGCTCGGCGACGACCTGCTCGTCACCGACGCGGCGCGAATCGAGCGGGCTATCGAGACTGGAGCGGCGAACGCGGTTTTGGTAAAACCGAATCAAGCCGGAACCATCACCCGTGCCCGCGAGGCTGTGGTCACGGCCCGAGACGTCGGCCTCGCGACGGTCGTTTCGGCGCGGTCTGGCGAGACGAGCGACACCACCATCGCTGACCTGGCAGTCGGCCTCGACGCCGGCCAGATAAAAATCGGCTCGCTCGCCCGGTCAGAGCGGCTCGCGAAGTACAATCGCCTGCTCGAAATCGACCGAGAACTGGACACGGGGCTGGCCGCAGATCCCATCCTCTGAAAATTGCATCGGAGGTCGCACGCCACACCAGCCCCGACATTTATCACCTCCCTCTCGCATGTGAAGGTATGACAGGCGACTACTCGATGACGCTCGTAACCGACGTAGAACCGAAGCCGTCGGCGAGTTCCGGGACCGACCACGTCGATTTGGTCAGCGAACTCGGTTGTACGGAGATGCGACCGAAGGTGTGGTACCTCTCGCCGGGGGACGCGATGAGCTATCACCGGCAGACAGAACAGGAGGAGTTCTACTACGTTCTCTCCGGGCCGGGCCGGATGAAAATCGAAGACGAACTCCACGACGTGCCCGAGGGGACGGCCGTTCGCATTCCGCCGGAGACGCGCCGCCAGGTGTTGAACGACACTGAGGGCGAACACGTCTGGCTCATCGTCGGCGCACCACCGGCTCTGGACGACGGCAGACCAGCCAACGACGAATAAGCCGGGTGGCCTCGGTTAGTCCTCGTCGTGGTCGAACAGTTTCTCGATGGTGCGCTGTTCGGCCTGGACGAAGTCGGAGTTGCGCTGTTTCTTGTAGAGGCGTTTGAGCCCCGGATGGTCGAGTGACTGCTCTGCGCTCCATTCGCGGACGAACGACCCGTTGTCGATGTTCCGGAGTTGCTCCTCGGTGAACTCCTTGAGCGGTTCGACGTACTCAGCGACGAACTCGTCGGCCCGCGAGAGTTGACCGTACTGGCTCGTCGGCGAGTGGTACGGCAACTGTCCGAGGAACCCTTCTGCGGCCATCAACTCGAAAATTTCCGCGAGTTCGGTCGAGAGGTAAAGTTCGGACATGATGATCTCCTCGGGGATGCCGTGGGCGCGCTCGACTTCGAACTTCGCCTGGAACGCGCCCATCATCATCGGCACGAGCGCCTGCTCTGAGAGCAAGTCCACCTTCGTCTCCATGTCGAAGGTGCCCTCGACGACGCCCGCCTGCGTCGAACCGATACCCTTCGCGAGCGCCAGCGCGATAGCCGTCGCCTCGCCGGAGGCGTCCTGTTCGACCGCCATGATGCTCGGGAAACTCTTGCCCGCCTCGTACAGGGTGCGCACAGACGGGCCGGCCATCCGCGGTGCGACCAGCACCACGTCCACCGTCTCCGGTGGTTGGATAAGGTCGAAGGTGATGTTGTAGCCGTGAGAGAAGTAGAGAACGTCACCCTCCTCCAGATTCGGATGGATGTGTTCGTCGTACACCGCTGGCGCGACTTCGTCGGGGATGAGCAGGCACACGATGTCGCCCGCGGCCGCCGCTTCGGGAATGCTGAGGGATTCGAATCCATCGTCTTCGACGGTTTCTCGGTAATCGTCAGACCGATTGCCGACGACCACTTCGACACCGGAATCGCGCAGGTTGAGCGCCTGCGAACGCCCCTGGTTGCCATAGCCGATTATCGCCACCGCCCGCTCGTCGAGAGTCGATAGCGTCGCGTCTGCATCGTGGTAAATCGTCGTCTCTGTAGCTGCCATCAGCCGAGTGATTTGTGAGCATGTGTCAAGGCTTTACCGGTCGGACAGACGCGACCAAAACGCGCCCGCCCCTCAGTCGAACGAAACCAGTCGTGCCTCTTTCTCTGCTGGGTCGATACGGTAGCCGTGACCTGGCGTATCCGGGAGGACGACGTGGCCGTCTTCGACGACGGGAGTGGGGTCGAGCACCGGGCCGACGTCGTACTCAGGAATGTATTCGACGATGAAGCCCGTCTGCGCTGCGCTCACGATGTGGGAACTGATGGTATAGTAGAAGTGGGTTGCGACAGGGACGTCGTAGGTGGCGGCGAGGTTCGCGATTGCCATCTGACCCGTGACGCCACCGCCGCGGACGAGGTCGGGTTGGGCAATTTCCATCCCGCCGCTGTCGAGCAGATAGCGAAACTGCTCGGGTCGGTTTATCATCTCCCCGGTGGCGAGCGGTGGTTCCGTTGCCTCCACCACTCGTCGATGGCCCGCGAGGTCGAACTCGGAGATTGGTTCTTCGACCCAGTCGAGCCCATGGGCGGCCATCGCGTCGATGGTTCGAATTGCCTCCGAAACGGTCCACGCCTGATTCGCGTCGACGAAGATTTGGGCAGCCGGCCCGACCGCCTCGCGGACTTCCGCGATACGCCTTGCCTCCTCTGCCGGCGATTTGTCCCCGACTTTTGTCTTGAAAGCGGTAAATCCCTGCTCCGCAAATCCGCCATGGAGGTCGGCCAATTCGTCGAGGTCGTGGTGGGCGTCCATACTCGAAGCGTACGCCCGGACTCTGTCTTCCTCTCCGCCGAGGAGTTTGTACAACGGCTGCCCGGCGGCCTGTGCCTTGATGTCCCAGCAGGCGACGTCGATGGCCGCCCTCGGCCACGCGGAGATACCGAGTTCGCCGTAGTAGACCGTTTGTGCACGGAGCTTTTTTCGAATCGCCTCGGTGGCGAAGGGGTCTTCGCCGACGAGAAGGTCCGCGAACTGCGACTCGACGAACCGTTCGAGTAAGTCGGGCGCGTATCCAAGTGAGTTCATCCACCCAGTTCCCGTATACCCTGCATCAGTGGCAAGTTCCACGACCACGACGTACATATCGGTGACGCTGAGTCGCGAGTCACCAACGACACGGTCGATAGGAAGATGGAGCGTATAGGTCTCTACGTCTGTAATTTCCATGGATAAGGTGCGCGACGAAGCTTGTTAAATGTTCGCACAGGACACAGATTCCGCTGCTTCATTCGAATACCCGGCGTGTGAATCGGAAGGATTCGACTGGTCGGAAAGAGCTATGGTCCTCGTCTCAGCAACGTAGAGTATGTCTGAAACATACACGCACACGCCGGTCTCCGTCCGAGACAAGACGGCAGTCGTCATCGGCGGAACGAGCGGTATCGGACGGGGCATCGCACTTGGATACGCCGCAGAGGGCGCGAACGTCGTGGCGACGAGTCGTACCCAGGAGAAAGTAGAACGCGTCGCTGGGGAGATTCGCGACCAGGGGGCGAAGACGCTCGAAGTCACCTGCGACGTGAGTGACCGGGAATCGCTCGAAACTCTCTACGACGCCGTCGAGGACGAGTTCGGCGGCGCAGACATTCTCGTGAACTCCCCGAGCGCCATCGCCCGGAAGTCCGTGCTCGACGTTTCGGAGGAGGAATGGGCACACGTCCTCGACATCCAGCTGAACGGCGTCTACCGCGCCTCGCAGGTGTTCGCCCGACGAATGGACGCCGGAAATATCATCAACATCGCGTCGCTCTCCTCGGTGGTTACCATCAAAGACCTCATCGCCTACTCGACGGCGAAGGGCGGCATCGACTCGTTCACCAAAGCAGCGGCGAAGGAACTCGCGCCGGACATCCGGGTCAACGCCATCCGCCCGGGGTTCATCGAGACGCCACAGACTGCAGACGCCTACCACGAAGGCTCAGAGCGGTACCGCGAGGTGACAGAGCGGGCGGTCATCCCGCGCATCGGGCAGCCCGAAGACCTCGTCGGGGCCGCCATCTATCTCGCGAGCGACGCGGCGGGCTACACGACCGGCGAAATCGTCACTATCGACGGTGGGTTCACGGCAAGCGCGTTCGAATAAGTCGAAAAAAGCGGGCTCCTATTCGCTCGCCCACGGCGGGTTCAGCCGCGGTGGGCTGAATATTTCCACGCCGACAGCCGGTTCGTCGCCGCGGTTCTCCGCCGCGTGGACCACGTCGCCGGGAATGGCGAACGAGTCGCCCGCTTCGAGGGTGTACTCGGTGTCGTCGATGATAAAGGTGAGTTGGCCCTGTTGGAGGAAACCCGCCTGTTCGTGTTCGTGACTGTGGTCGTCCACGTACGCGCCGGGGTCGATGGTGAAGTGCTGGACGCTCATCCGGTCGCCTGCCGCCAGTTGCGCCAGGTGCACGCCGTCGATTACTTCCGGTGCGTCGCAGTCGCTTCGTGAGACTACGTCCATATGTGACACACTCACGCACCCCTCCTAAAGCTTACCCGAAATCGAGCGGTTTCGCGCCGGAAGACTGCCCCATGGCAAGGGACTATTACCCCGGAGTGAGAGCACAAACCTAGACATGAGCGGTCAATTCGACGGCCAGACAGCAATAGTCACGGGTTCGAGCAAAGGTATCGGCAAGGCAATCGCGATGAAGTTCGCAGCAGAGGGCGCAAACGTCGTGACGAACTCCCGGTCGTACGAGCGAGCAGCTGAAACGTCGGAGGAGATCGAGGCGGCGGGCGGCACGGCGCTCCCAGTCGAGACGGACGTGTCGGACCCCGATTCCGTCGCCGCACTCGTTGACGCGACGGTAGAGCGGTTCGGTCGGCTCGACGTGATGGTGAACAACGCGGGGATGACCATCATCGGCCCAGCAGAGGAAATGGACCCGGCCGACTGGCAGAAGGTCATCGACGTGGACCTCTCGGGGGTCTTCTACGGGTCGCAGGCGGCGGGTCGCCAACTCATCGAACAGGGCGACGGCGGGGCCATCGTCAACGTCTCCAGCATGATGGGTTCGATGGGGCTCGACCGCCGAACACCCTACTGTGCGGCGAAGGGCGGCGTCGACAACATGACGCGAACGCTCGCCGTCGAATGGGCAGAACACGACATCCACGTGAACGCCCTCGCACCCGGGTACATCCGGACGGCCATCACCGACCAGTCCCAGGCATCCGCGGGCTACACGGACCAGGACATCCAGAACCGGACGCCACTCGGGCGGTACGGGTCGACCGAGGAGATGGCCAACTGCGTGCTGTTTCTCGCCGCCCAGAACAACTTCGTGACCGGCGAGGTGCTCACCGCAGACGGTGGCTGGTCGGCCTACGCCTGGGGGAGTGAAGGGAAGTAACGAGTAGGATACGGATGATGGGGTTTTTACGTACTACTATGAGCCTGCACTGAGAGTCTGATGTATGCAAGACGTTACCATCGAGCATGTCGAGACCATCGGCGTCGAAGCGCCGCTCGACGAACCGTTTGGCTACTCGCAATCGTGGGTCGAGACGCGCACCGCGACGCTCGTCAGGATTGAAGCGAGCGACGGCACGGTCGGGTGGGGTGAGTGCTGGGGGCCCGTCGCCGGAACCGGAGAAGTCGTAGAGGAGGTCCTTGCCCCGCATATTCTTGGCGAGAATCCACTCCACGTCGAGCGACTCTACGACCGATTGTACGACGTGGGCCGAGCCACGTACCAGACTATCGTCCCACTGCCGGCGATTAGCGGACTCGACATCGCGCTCTGGGACCTCGCGGGCAAACTCCTCGACCAGCCGGTTTCTGCGCTGCTTGGTGGGCGGCGGCGCGAGCGAATCCGCCCGTACGCAACCGGCCACTACTTCAAACCGGTCGAGGGAATCGAGGCGCAGTACGAGGCCATCTGCGAGGAGGCGGTGGCGAACGCGGAGGCATTTGGCGCTATCAAGTTGAAAGTCGGCCTCGAACTGTGCGGCTACGGACCCGACGAAGACATCGAACTCGTTCGCCGCGTCAGGGACGCGGTGGGTGACGAGACGACGATAATGGTCGATGCGAACTACGCATATGACCGCAAGACCGCCCGCCGAGTCGGGGGTGCGCTCGAAGCAGAAGGCGTCTACTGGTTCGAGGAACCAGTCCCGCCAGAGGACATGGACGGATACGCCTCCCTGCGCGAGACCCTCGACGTCCCAATCGCTGGCGGCGAGTGTCACACGCCGAGCGAGTTCGACCGTCTGTACGCCATGGACGCGCTCGACTTCGCACAACCCGACGTCTGCATCGTCGGCGGACTCACGCCGGCCCGACGCATCGCCACCCGGGGGCGCGACAACGGCGTCGCCGTCGTTCCACACGTCTGGGGGACGGCGGTGGCAATCGGCGCGAGTCTGCAACTCGTCGCAACCGTCGAAGGTCGGCCGTGGCTGGAATTCGACCGCTCTGCGAACCCGCTTCGCGAGGAACTCGCCGTCTCGCCGTTCGTCGCGAGCGACGGGCACGTCTCGATTCCGGACCGCCCCGGCCTCGGCGTCGAACTCGACGAGTCTGCACTCGCCACGTACCGGGTCGATTGAGGGGCGTGCTACCGCGACACGGAGATTGAAGAGGGCGAATTACGAACGGAAAGGTATGACTCGCGTAGCCGCAGTCACGACTGCACTGTACGGCGTGCCCAACGAAGAGGCACTCGCCGACGCCACCCAATCGTTCGACGAACTCGAACTCGTCGTCGTCGAAGTCGAACTCGAAGATGGAACGGAGGGCCTCGGCTTCACCTACACCATCGGTGAAGGCGGGGCGGCAATCAAAACGTTCGTCGAATCGACGCTCGAACCGGTACTGGTGGGCGGTCCCGCCGCCCCGCGCGTCGCCCGCGACCGATGCAGAGCGGCGACGACCTACGTCGGGCGCGAGGGTATCTCCGAACTCGCCATCTCCGCCGTGGACATCGCGCTGTGGGACGCCCTCGGACGACGATGTGACGCGCCGCTGTACGAACTCATCGGCGGCCAGCGTGGGCGCGTGCCGGCCTACCAGACCCACGGCGGGTGGCTCCACTTCGAGAAAGCGGAACTCGTCGAAAACGCCCACGAAACGGCCGAACGCGGCTTCGCCGGCATGAAGATGAAAATCGGCCGTGGGCACGCTGCGGATGCCGCGCGGATTCGCGCCGTCCGCGAAGCCCTCCCTGACGACATGGACCTGATGGTGGACGCAAACTGCGCCTTCACCGTCCCGGAAGCCCGGCGGTTCGCGCGTCACCTCGGTGACGTGCCCCTCGACTGGCTCGAAGAACCCCTCGACAAGGGCGACATGGCCGGCCACGCTGACCTGCGGGCGCGCATCGACGTCCCAATCGCGATGGGTGAGAATCTATTCAACGAGCGTCAGTTCAAGCAGGCCATCGCCGCAGACGCCGCGGACGTCCTCCAGCCAGACGTGTGTCGCGTCGGCGGCATCACCGCCTGGCTCGCGGTGGCAGACACGGCCCGAACCTGGGGCCTCCCAATCTCACCACACTACGTCGAACCCCTGCACATCCACCTGGCCACCGCGTTCGACAACGTTCCCTACATCGAGAACCACTCGACCATCCTCGACAGCGTGCTGGAATCGCCGCCCGCCTTCGAAGACGGTGCGTTCGTGCCACCCGAACGAGCTGGTCACGGCATCCGCTTTGCGGGACTCGACGCGCACAAAAAAGTGGTGCAGGAAAAATAACCGGCGCAGTCAGTTGGTGATGTTCTCGCCGGTTTCGTCGTCGAACAGATGAATCATCTCGAGGCTCGCGGCGAGCTGGACGATTTCGTCTTCTTCGACGGTGCTCTTGGGCGAAACACGGGCGGTGAACTCCTGACCCGAGCCTTCTGCCGTCGTGAGCGTGAAGAATTTCTCCGACCCCATCGGTTCGATGAGTTTCAGGAAGGCGTCGAAGGTGTTCCCTTCTTTCGCCACGTCCGGATTGACCTCCACGTCGTAGACGTCCTCAGGACGCAACCCGAGGGTGAGTCCATCGAGCGGGCCACCCCAATCTTCGACCTGTGCGGCCTTCTCATCGGGGAGTTCGAACTCGAAAACGTCAGAGAGGGCGATGTAGCCGTCCCCTCGACGTTCGAGTTCGACGTCGAAGAAGTTCATCGGTGGTTCGCCGATGAACCCGGCGACGAACTGGTTGACCGGGTTGTCGTAGATGTACTGAGGCGGGGCCAATTGCTGGAGTTCCCCGTCGTTCATCACGGCGACGCGGTCACCGAGCGTCATCGCCTCCGCCTGGTCGTGGGTGACGTAAATCGTCGTCTTGCCCACACGCTTGTGCAGTTCGTTGAGTTCGGTCCGCATCTGTACGCGGAGTTTCGCGTCCAGGTTCGACAGCGGCTCGTCCATAAGGAACACGGCGGGTTCGCGCACGATTGCGCGGCCCAGTGCGACACGCTGTTGCTGCCCGCCGGAGAGTGCCCCCGGTTTCCGGTTCAGCAACTCGGAGATAGAGAGCAGTTCCGCCGTCCGCTCGACGCGGTCCGCAATCTCGTCTTTCGGGTACTTGCGCACCTCGAGTGGGAACGAAATGTTCTCACGGACCGTCTTGTGCGGGTACAGCGCGTAGTTCTGGAAAACCATCGAGATGTCCCGCTGGCGCGGGTCGAGTCCTGTAACGTCCTCGTCCTCGATGATGATACTGCCCTCGGTAGGCGTTTCGAGGCCGGCGACGGTCCGGAGCGTCGTGGTCTTCCCACACCCTGACGGGCCGACGAGGACGAGGAATTCGCCCCGGCGGATGTCGATGGTGATGTCGTCAACCGCGACGACGTCGCTCCCATCGCTCTCCTGGAACACCTTGGTCATACTGTCGATGCGAACGTTGTAGTCCTCCGCCGCGGCCGACGACCCGGCCGCCTCGGTGGACGCTGTCGTTTCTTCGGATTGCATGCTGTTACTCATGAGTTGGTCGTGACGACTGGTGTCGCTCGCGCCCAGTCGGCGCGGGTCTGCGTATCGATTCGAGCCGGATTCGTGTGTGGTCCCATCGTGCTTACTCCCCCTTCATCGCGCCGGCGGTCAGGCCACTCACGATGTACTGTTGGAAGAACAACACGACCAGGATGGTCGGAACGATGGCGAGGACCGCTGCCGCCGCCATCTGGTCCCACGAGACGTTTACCTCACCCACGAAGTCGTACACGGCGACCGAGATTGGTCGCGACGCCAGCGTGTTCGAAATCATGAACGAGAACAGGAACTCCCGCCACGAGTAGAGGAAGGTGAGGATGCCCACCGCGGCCACGCCGGGCTTTGCGAGGGGCAACACGACCTTCCGAAACGCCTGAATCTTCGTACAGCCGTCTACGAGCGCGGATTCGTCGATCTCCTTCGGGATGGAGATGAAGAAGTTGCGCATGATGTAAATCATGAGCGGCAACCAGAGATACACCTGCGCGAGGATGATGCCCGTGGTGCTATTGAGCAGGCCGAACGCAGCCAGTCCCTGGAAGTACGGAATGATGATGCCAATCGGCGGGAACAGCCGCGAGAAGATGACGCCGATGAAGATGGCGTTGTCGAACTTGAAACGGAAGCGGCTGAACCCGTAGCCCGCCGGGATGGCGAGCACCATCACGATGATGGTCGTTGACGTGGAGATGACCATGCTGTTCAGGAGCGCCTTCCAGTAGTTGTTCTCGATGAGTACCTGCTGGTACGCCTCGGTGGTGAGTTCCGGCGGCAGGTACGCGGCGGTGAACACGCCGTCTGCCGTCTTGAACGAGGTGAGCGTCATCCAGAGGATGGGCACGAGGATGGACAGGACGGTCAGTATCATCGCCGCGTGGACGACGTACGGACCTTCGACTACGTTCCAGAAGGCCTGTCGCTTCTCGTAGCTGATCCGCTCGAAGCTATCCTGCGTGCTCATCGGTGACCACCCTTCCGGGGTGCGTCTGTCGTCGGTAGATGTGTGTCGTACATTGGTCTCATTCCTCGATTCGTTCGAGCACCACCGTCACGTAGAAGATGGCGAGCAGTACCGTAATCGCGACGAGGAACACCGCGATTGCAGAACCGTACCCGAAGTCCAGTTTGATCATCCCCTCGCGGTAGATGTACACCGCGAGCGTGGTCGTTCTGACGCCGGGGCCACCCTGCGTCATCGGATAGATGATGGCGAACGCCCGGAACGCGAACATCCACGAGATGAGGCCGACGATGGCCATGTACGGGCGCAGGTACGGGACCGTGATGTTCCAGAACCGCTGGAGCGTCGTCGCGCCGTCCACCTTGGCCGCGTCGTACATGTGCTGGGGAATCGACTGCAACCCAGCGAGGAACACGACCATCGCAAACGGCATGCGCAGCCACGCGTCGACGAACGTCACGAGCGGGAGCGCGAGTTCCTTGTTCGCGAGCAGGCTGATGGGACCGTCGGTGAGACCGAAGTCCATCAGGAGCATGTTCAACAGCCCGTAGGGCTGGCTCACGAAAATCCACTTCCAGGTGAGCGCGACCACGGCGAGTGGGAGCGCCCACGAGAAGAGGATGATGGTCGAGTACGTCGAGCGAAGGCGCTTGCTCACGACCTGGTTCGCGGCGAGCGCAACGCCGAGTCCCGCGGTGAACGAGAGAATCAGCGACCCGAAGGAGTAAATCAACGTCTGCTTCAGGTACAGCCAGAACTCGGGGGCCGAGAACAGCCGGGTGTAGTTATACAGCGGCTTGAAAATCGGCTCCGGGAGCCCAGGCGCGGTGAAGAACAGCGACTGGTAGAACATCCACAAGACGGGGTACAGGAAGATGGCCGTGATGATGGCCAGCGGCGGCCCGAGCATCACGAGGACGACGTGGTCGTTCGCCCACTTGCTCAACTTCCCGACGAACCCGTTCGCGGACGTATCGAGCCCTCCCGGGGAGACATCAGTTGACATGAGTTTGACCTGTGTGCATGAATATGGTGAAGTGTGGTTATGTCCCGATTACTGCCCGAGGACCGTGTCGATGAAGGTCTGGGCCGCATCGAGTGCTTCCTGTGCGGATTTCTCGCCGGAGTAGGCGAGGCCGAGTTCCTCGCTGACCTTCTGCATGACCGCCCGCTGCTGTGGGAAGGTCTCGTTTTTCGCGACTTCCATCGTCTTCCCGCGAACTCTCGAGAACGGGACGGCGTCGACCTCTGCGGCCTCGTCGTACGGTTTCTTCGGCCAGCTCAGGTTGCTCTCGACGACGTACTCCCACCAGCCGTTCTCGTGGGAGAAGCGGGCGTCTTGCAGCAGTGCGCCCGCGACCTTCTCCGGCGTCGGCGCGAAGGCGTTGGTCGCGAGGACGGGACCGCCTGCCCAGGTCGCCTGCGTCGGACTGGGGCCGACGTTTGCCTTCGGCGGCGGCGCGAGCACGTACTGGGAGTCCAGTTCGTACTTCTCGCCGGCGTCCGCGAACAGGTCCGTCGCCACGGGAACCATTGCGAGGTTGCCAGAGAGGAACCCGTCTGCGAGGTCGCCCTGCGTCCAGGTGGTCGAGGCGTCGGGGAGCCAGCCGTTGTCGAGCCACTCGATGAGTTTCTCGAGGGCGGCGAGCGCACCCGGCCCGTTGACCTTGATACTCTCATCGTCCTGGATGTACTGGCCGCCGGTCTGGTACCAGTGGATGCGGAAGTCACGCTCGGTGTATGTGAGCGAGGACCCGCGGAAGCCCCACGCGTGAATGCCGGTGCCCTCGAACGCTTGCATCACGGTTTCTAAGTCGTCCCACGACCAGTTGCCGTTCTTGATGCCGTCGATGACGCTCGAGTCGATGCCCTGTTCTTCGAGCATGTCGACCCGGACGTGGACTGGGTTGCCCTCGACGTTCGCGGGCGCGCCCCAGTTCGTGCCGTCCCACGTGAACGTCTGTTTCATCAGTGGCAGGTACGGTTCGTACATCTCCTCTTCCGGGAGGAGGAAGTCTGCCGGTTCGAGCCACCCGTTCTGTGCGTACGTCGTCATCGACGTGTCGGTCGTTGCTTGCAGCAGATGCGGGTCGCCCTGTTTCGAGGACAGCGTCGCAGCCATCTTCGGAATCGCCTGGTCGACGACGATCTGGATGCGCTCTACGGAGATGCCCGTCTTCTCCTCGAACATGGCGTCGACCGCGGCCGTGGCCGGGTCGAACTGCATGTCACCGTAGTTCAGAACTTTGAGCGTGTCGACCTCGCTCGCCACGGTCTCCTCCCAGCCTTTCGGGGGTTCCCACGTCGAACTCTTTACCGATTCAGACTGGAGCCACCCGTCGGACGTATAGAGGGCGTCTCCAGTGGGAATCTGCGACCGTTTCTCCATCGGCCACTCGTCGAGCGACGTCGTTCGGCGCTGTTTCCAGTTTGACGAAAAGTCAATTTTTCCGATTGCCTTCTGGAATTCCGAATCACTACTGCCGCCACCACCGCCGCCGCCAGGGTTCTGGTTCGCGCCATCGCCGCTGTTACCACCCATACAACCAGCAAACCCAGCAGCTGCGCCGCTACCGAGGTATGCTAACATTTCTCTCCTACTGAGACCACCAATGCTATCAAATGCCATACAACGAAGTAATTACTCAAACAACCAATACCACTTTTGGTAGACGCAACATTTGTCAGTTAATAATCAACCGGCAAAGAACGGCGCAGCGTGTCGGATTCGTCTATTCGAGGTATTTCGAAGTTCCTTAACCTACACATCGTTTAAAATAAAGAACGGAACGCACCGGTCAGGCCGGTTCGGGCGCACGGAGGACGAAGGCGATACCAGCTATCGCGACGACTGTGGCGAAGCCGTAGCCAGCGGTCCACGAGAACGTCTCGATGAGCCACCCGGCTACGACGGGCGCGGAGAGCGACCCGAACGTTGAGATGGTCGTAAGGACCGCGAGGCTCGTACCCGCTGCGCCCTCGTCGGCGAGCTCACTCACGAGAACGAACACGACGCCGATGCCCAGTTGTGAACTCAGCCCCGCCGCAGCGAGGAGCGCGGCGAAGCCGACCGGCGTGGCGACCAGCGAGATGGCGGCGATAACCGGCAACGAGAGGACGAACGAGGCGATGACGACGGGGCCACGCCGACCCCCAAACCGGTCAGAGAGCCACCCGCCGCCCGGCCGAGAGAGGATGCCGGTGAAGGGGACGAGCGCCGTCGCGGCCCCCGCCGCGGCGAGGTTGATGGAGAGCACCTCGGTGGCGTAAGTGGGCATCCACGAACTGAAAAAGACGAACAGGGCGTACGCGCAGGCGGCGGCCATCGAGACCGACAGCACCGCCGGGTTGCGGAGCGCAGTGGAGAACTCGCCGAGTGAGATGCGCGAGTCGCTTCGAACCGGCGTCCGACGGACGACGAACAGCCCGAGGAGGCCAGCGATGACGATGAACGGGTAGACGAAGAACACGGTCTGCCAGCCCGCCGCACCCGCGATGAGCGGACTGCCGAACTGCGCGATTGCCTGTCCGGCCGGGCCGCTCGCCACGAACAGACTCGTGCCGAGGGCGCGGCGATGCTCGCCGAACACCCGATTGACGATGTTCGTGTTGGCCGTCCAGAGGAACGCGCCGGTTGCCCCCGCGACGAAGCGCGTCACCAGAAACAGGTCGTAGCTCGAAACGACGGCCCCAGCCCACGCGGCGAGGACGAACACGCAAACGCCGCCGAACACGAGTCGACGGTTGTCGTAGCGGTCCGTGAGCAACCCGCCGGGGATACCGAAGACACCCCAGCTGAGGAAGAAGACGCTGATGGCGAGCCCCGCCGCTGGTTTGTCGATGCCGAACTCGGCGGTGAGCAGCGGAATGATGCTCGCCGGGGCGATGAGGTAGGCGTTGAACCCCGCGGCCATCGTGAAACAGCACGCGAGGACGGCCCAGGGTCGCCACGCTCGATTGGAAGTCACACCGGAGAACGGACAGCGACCAGTAAAATAATCCGGGCACCGGCGGGTTTGGCCGTCGGTTCGTCAGTGCATCCCCGGCGTCGGCGCGGTGAACTGGCCCTCGTCGTCGAATTCGATGGGTTTTGGCTCCTCGACCACCCGGAGGTCCTCGCGGTCTCTGGCCTCCTCGACGAGCGCCTCGGAAACGTAGAGTCGCTGGAGGCGCATCGTGTCGGTCACACGCGCGACGCGGATTTCGTCGGGCGCGAGGATGCCGACGGTCGAGACGCAGGCGACCAGCCCCGCCCGGTCAGTCTCCATGATTGGCGGCACACGCGCCCCGTGGGGAGCACTCGCCGTGATGGTGTTGATGACCGCCTTGTACAGTTCGGTGTCCGCGATGAGGTCCTGGTGGACGAAGTCGGCCATGCCGAGCGCGGTGGCGTTTCCGTGCGAGGGGGCGGTGAGCGAACGGACGAAGATGCGCTTTACGTCCGGTGATTCTGGTTCGGGTTCGAAGCCAAAGCCACGACGCCCGATGACGTTGGTGTCCATCCCGGAGCCGCTGATGTCCTTGCCCATCTGGTCGACGACGAGCACGTCCAGTTCCTCGAACGGCAGCGTCGGCATGATGTCGTAGGCCAGTTCGAGCAACTCGGCTTCGCGCTTCAGGAAGCCAGAGGGGGGGACGCCCTCGAGGACGGCGGTGTCGTCGTGCTGGTCTTCGACGAGGGCGACCCCGCCGACGACCGGCAGGTTCTCCAGGTGCAGCGAGGCGATTTGTGGAATCATCTCGCGGAAACTCCAGTTGACCGCCCCCTCATGGGCGAACTTCGCGCCGCGCTGTTTGCCCATGCCGATGACGAGCATCTTCGAGAGCCCGCTCTCGACTTTCCCGCTGAAATCGGTGTGTGGTTTCACGCGATTGATGGGAATGATGGCGTCCGCGGCGGCGGCGTTCGCGTCGGCTACCACCGAAACGCCACGCTCGGGCGTCTTGCCAACTTCTGTGACCTCCATCGTCGCTCGAATCTCACACCCGACGGTGTCCTCGTTCACGCCGAGCGCGTCGAGTTTTCCGCGCTGGCCCTCGGCGGTCGCGCCGCCGTGGCTCCCCATCGCCGGGAACACGAACGGCTGGAACCCGTGGTCTGAGAGGCCGCTCACGACGCCGCGGACGATGATGGGCAGGTTGGCGATACCCCGACTCCCGACGCCGACCGCCACCTCGCCGCCCTCGGGTATCCGGTCGAGTGCGAGGTCCGAGACGGCGTCGGCGGCCTGCGATTCGATTTCGTCTCGCGGAATCGGGTCTGTGTCCCACAGTTGCTCGATGACTCCCATCTTCGGGAAATCCTGTTCGCCACAGGCCGTGAGAATCGTCTCCTCCGGTATCGGGCCGACCACTGGTTCGGCAGAATCTGACATGACACACACTCCCAAGCGAAAGAGCATAAAAGAATCGCTCGCGGGGTACACGGTCCTTGACTGCCCGCCCCTCCCGAGAACGAAGCCATTCTCGAATCACGCAGTTGCGGGAAATACTTATCATACTCGTCGCTCCACGTTTGCAGTATGCGGTACTACCTGCTCCCGACAGCTTCGGGAGAGAGACTGATAGCTGAGACGCCGGACGGCGCATACGACCTGACGGCCGCGAAGCGGACACTCACATCGTTCTCGCAGTTGGCGGAGAGCGCCGACCTCGCCGAGACATCGGTCGATGCTATCGCGTCGGGACTCATCGATTCTGCACCCGAGGTGTCGAAAGACCGCCTCGACGATGAGGCAACGCTCCCGCTTCGCCCCGACGAGGTGTGGGCCGCGGGCGTCACCTACCAGATAAGCGAGCAAGCCCGCGAGAACGAAAGCGGGATGCCGGAGATGTACCTCGACGTGTACCAAAACGAGCGTCCGGAAATCTTCTTCAAGGCGACGCCGAACCGAACCGTCGGTCCCGGCGAGGCCATCGGCATCCGCGCCGATTCCGACTGGGACGTCCCTGAGCCGGAACTCGGCATCGTCCTCTACGACGGTGAAATCGTCGGCTACACCATCGGCAACGACGTGAGCAGTCGTTCTATCGAGGGAAGCAATCCGCTCTATCTACCCCAGGCGAAAGTGTACGACCGTTGCTGTGCGGTCGGCCCGTGCGTCGCGACGGCCGATTCGATTGGCGACCCACACGAACTCGAAATGTCGATGTCCATCACGCGCGATAGCGAAACCGTCTTCGACGGAACCACCTCGACGAGCGAGATGGTGCGCGACTGTGAGGAACTCGTCTCCTACTATCGCCGGCACAACCACGTCCCGAAGCTCGCGGTGCTCCTGACCGGGACGAGTCTGGTGCCGGACGACGACTTCACGCTCGCAGAGGGCGACGTGGTTCGCATCTCCATCGAGAACGTCGGCTCGATAGAGAACACGGTAATTACCGTCTGATTCGACGCGAGTGGCGTCTCCGAAAGCCGACTGAATGCAATCGAAAAAACGCTGGTCGACGCGTTACTCCGCGACGTAGTGTTCGAGCGTGCCGATGCCCTCGATTTCTACCTCGACCGTGTCACCTGGTGAGAGCGGACCGACCCCTGCTGGCGTCCCCGTAGAGATGACGTCGCCGCGTTCGAGCGTCATGTAGGTCGTCACCTCGGCGATGAGTTCGGGCACGGAGAAGATGAGCTGTGAAATCGACGACTCCTGTTTCGTCTCACCGTTGACGCGCAGCGAGACGCTCGCGTCCTCCGGGACGTGTTCCGGGTCCGCGACGACAGGACCCATTGGCGCGGCGTTGTCGAACGCCTTGCCACGCACCCAGTTTTGCTCGACGCGCTGGTCGTCGCGATTGGAGATGTCGTTCAGACAGGTGTACCCCGCCACCACGTCCATCGCATTTTCTTCAGACACGTTTCGACACTGCTCGCCGATGACGACGCCGAACTCCGCCTCCCAGTCGACTCGCTCTTTGCCTTCGGGGAGCGAAATCGTGTCGCCGTGGCCTGCGAGCGTGTTCGGCGGTTTGAGGAACAACAGCGGGCGCTCTGGGATGTCGCTGTCCGTCTCCTCTGCGTGGTCTGCGTAGTTGAGGCCGACACAGACGATTTTCGACGGCTCGGTCGGTGGTAACAGGTCCACCGCCTCGGGGTCGTACAGCTCGCCGGCGAATTCGATACCGTCGTCGGTCCATGCTCCGTTGCGTACAGTGCCCGCTGAATCGCGGAATCGTGCGTGACGCATACGATACCTGTCGGCTCAGCCCTCAAAATGGTTCGGTTGGCGGCGAACGTTAACTCCCTCCTACCACGAGGTGACGGTCACGTCTCGGAGCGGGCGTGAGAACGGGACCGTGACCTGCCCGCCGGTCGAGTCGGCGAGGTAGAAGCCGACGATGACTTCGAGCGACCGGGTCGCCTCCCGCCCTGTCGAGTGATTCGACGCCGTCCCTTCGAGGAGGCCAACGATGTGGTTCGTTGCGTTCGCGAACGACCCGCGGTAGTCTTCGTCCCACTCCCAGGCGGTGTCGATGCCGGGAATCGGACGTTCTACGTGGGTGCCATCTTCCAGACTCCAGTAGCGCCACTCGCCGTCGTCGTTGTTCATGTAGAGTTTGCCCTCCGTGCCGATGAACTGGAACGTCATCGAGGAGATGTCGCGTGCGACGGTACAGTCGATGGTGACGAACGTGCCGTCGTCCATGACGACGAACCCACCGCCCCCGGAGTCGTCCACCTCGCGGTCACCTTCCAGCGCAGTCACGGCGTCGTTTTCGCCGTTGAGGTAGCCGCTCACGCGCTCGGGGCGTGCATCGAGCAGGAACACGAGCGTGTCGATGAGATGTGTCGAGTTGCGCAGGAGTTCGCGTCTGAACTGGGCGGTCACCGATTTCACGTCACCGAGCAGGCCATCTTGAATGAGGCCCTGTACGTGCTGGAGTTTGTCCGTAAAGCGAAACGAGTGGTTGATGACGAGTTCTGTGTCCGTCTCGTCGCAGGCAGAAATCATCGCCTCCGCGTCGGATACGCTCGACGCGATGGGTTTCTCACACCAGATGACGTCCGGATTCGCGTCCGAGTAGGCGGCGTCCACGACGTGGTCGTGATGGAGGAACGTGGGCGTACAGACGGAGACCACGTCGAGGTCCTCCTTGGCGAGCATGGCCTCGTGGCCGACGTACCGTCCCTCCTCGGGAATGTCCCACGCGTCGCCGAACCGGTCGATTTTCTCGGCGTCCACGTCCGCCACCGCGACGAGGTCGATCTCGTCTACGGCGTGGTAGCCGCCCGCGTGACTCTCCACGAACTTTTTCTGGCCGATATCCTCCTCGTCGTGCAGTCCGAGGACGCCCATCCCAGCGATGCCTCCCGTGCCGATGATGCCCGCTCTATAACTCATGCGTGGATTGCAAGTGTTTGCTGAAACTATTTGAAGATATGCCATCGGGTGACACTCGCAGGAATATTCCGTGCCGGGAGGGCCGCTACGAGGCCAATTCGAACGAATGCCGGTGGCCAAACACTTAACCCACCGCCACAGAGATTTGGACGGTAGCGCACCATGAGAGCGATTATTCAGACGGAGCGAGAGCGAGGCGGAATCGAATTCGGGGAACACGAGCGGTCGGACCCGGCACCGGACGAAGCGCTGGTGAAGGTCCACACCGCGGGCCTCTGTGGCAGCGACGCCCACGCCTATAAATACACGGCCGGGTTCGAGTGGATTCCCGTCCCGCGGGTGATGGGTCACGAGTACTCGGGCGAAGTCGTCGAAGTCGGCGAGAACGTCGTCGACCTGCAACCCGGCGACAAGGTCGTAGAGAGTCCCATCCACGACTGTGGACACTGCTTCCAGTGCAAAAACGACCAGTCGAACGTATGTGCGAATTTCAAGGTAACCGGGATGCACAACGACGGCTGTTACACCGAGTACACCACCGTCGGTGAGCGCCACCTGCACAAGGTTCCCGAAGCCGTCCCGCTCGACGAGGCAGCCATCACGGAACCGACGAGCATCGCGGCCCGGGCGGTCCTCGAACGAGGGACCATCCAGCCGGGACAGAACGTCCTCGTCGAAGGGCCAGGGCCGATTGGCATCCTGACGGGGGCCATCGCGGACGCCCGCGGCGCGAACGTCGTCGTCTCCGGCCTCGGTGCCGACACGAAGTATCGGCTGCCACTGGCTCAGGAACTCGGCCTCGAAACCGTCGATATCGAGAACGAGGACCTCGACGCCTTCACCGAGAACTACACCGACGGTATCGGGTTCGATGCCATCTTCGACACGACGGGCCATCCCTCGGGCGTGGAGAACGCCGCGGAACAGATTCGTCGCGGTGGTGAAATCATCGTCATCGGCCTCCCGACGGGCGAGAGCGAGGTGTTCTTCACCCCGCTCGTCCGCGGTGAAGTGGACGTGAACACCTCCTACGGTTCGACGTGGCGCAACTTCGAGCAGGCGCTTCGCCTCATCGAAAACGGCGACATCGACGCGAAGACAATCATGGACACCTCCTACAGCGTCGAAGAACCGGTCGAGGCGTTCGAGGACTTCCTCGCCGGAGAGACGTGCAAGCCGGTGTTCCGCTTCTGGGACTGAGACATCCCGCAACTTTTTGGTCGGGTGGACAGAGCGAGTGATATGGAGTACGCTTTCCTCGTCGTCGCAGACGACCTGACGGGGGCGATGGACACGGGCAACGAGTTTGCGAGGCGTGGCTACGCGACGACGGTCGCACTCGGCGCGAGGCTCGACGACGACGCCGCGTCGGTCGCCGTCGTCAACACCGAATCGCGCTATAGTTCGCCAGTCGCCGCCGCGGAAGCCATCGAACGTGCCGTGCGTGAGACGCCCGCTGGTGTCGTCTACAAGAAGGTGGATTCGACGTTGCGCGGGAACCTCGTGGCTGAAATCGACGCCGCACTGAAAGCGACCGGCGCGGACCTCGCCGTCGTAGCCCCGGCCTTCCCGGCGAACGGCCGGACGACCGAAGACGGCATCCACCGCGTGAACGGCACGCCAGTCACCGAAACAGCGGCCGGGAACGACCCGGACAAACCCGTCGAAACGGCCCACCTGCCGACGTTGCTCTCGGCCAGCGACCACCTCGTTTCGCACCTTCCAGCGGCAACGGCAGAAGCAGGACCCGAAGCGGTCGCGACGAGTCTCGCGGAGATTGCCGACAGTGAGGGACCTGCTGTCGTGTCCTGTGACGCAAGGAGCGCGGCCCATCTCGCTGCGATTGCAGAAGGTAGCGCAGACTCGGGTCTCGACATCGTCTACGTCGGGAGTGCGGGCCTTGCAGAGCACGTTGGCGTCCCCACAGAACCGACGGAGGGTGAACACGCCGACGGCCCACCCCGCATCGAAGACCGGGAGGCTCGGGTTCTCGGCATCGCGGGCAGCACGAGCCCGGTAACGGTCGAACAGGTAGCGGCGGTTCCAGAAGCTCTGCGAGTGCAACTCGACCTGCGCGAGACAGTCGTAAACCCGGAGACAGCCACAGCAGATGCGGCGACTCGGACCCGCACCTGCCTTCGGAAGCAGAATATTGCACTGCTCGAAACAGTCGGCGAGGACGCGGACGAAGCCCTCCGCGTTGGGCGGGAACGGGATATTCCCGAACGTGAGATTCGGTCGCGTATCTCTGAAACGCTCGGAGCGGTGACCGCACGTCTCGTCACTGAGGAAACGGTGACTGGGCTGTTTCTCACCGGTGGGGCCGTCGCCGCGGACGTTCTCGGGGCACTCGGAACCGAGGGCATCAGACTGCAGGGCGTGGCAGTCGAGTCGGGTGTTCCCATCGGCCGCCTCGTCGGTGGCGAGGCCGCCGGCTTACCCGTCGTGACGAAAGCGGGTGCGTTCGGCGAGACAGGGACAATACATAACTGCCTCGCTACCCTCGGAGGAGTCGATGAGTGACCGACCTACTGTTGGTGTGACCATGGGCGACCCCGCTGGTGTCGGCGGTGAAATCATCGTGAAAGCGTATCCGCAGCTTTGCGAATTGGCCACCGTCGTCGTCATCGGAGACGCAGACGTGGTTCGGAAGGCTGTCGATGTTTGCGACGCGGAACTTTCAGTTCGAGCGATTTCGACGGTCGATGCAGCCACGAGCGACCCCGGCGAAATTCCCGTCCTCGACCTCGACAACGTCTCTGACCACGCCTACGGCGAACTTCGCGAAGCGTACGGGAAGGCGAGTCTGGCGTACGTAGAGCGGGCAATCGAACTGGCGAAGTCGGGCGACATCGACGCCATCGTGACCGCGCCCATAAACAAGCAGGCGACGCGCATGGCCGGCAGCGAACACGCCGGCCACACCGGGATGCTCGCCGCCCACACTGGCACCGAGAACTACTCGATGATGCTCATCGAGGAAGACCTGCGAGTAACGCACGTCAGCACGCACGTCCCGTTGCGGGAGGCCTGTGACCTCGTGACGACTGAGCGCGTGCTCGCCACCATCGAGGTGACGGCCGAAGCACTTCGACGACTCGGCATCGAAGCGCCGACTATCGGTGTCGCGGGGCTGAACCCCCACGCGAGCGACGGCGGGTTGCTGGGTACGGAAGACGACTCCGAGATTCGCCCAGCGGTCGAACAGGCCCGCGAGCGCGGTATCGACGCCCACGGCCCAGAATCGCCCGACACCGTCTACGTCAAAGCCTCCAGCGGAGCCTACGATTGCGTCGTGTCGATGTACCACGACCAGGGGCACATTCCCATCAAGATGCTCGGGTTCAGCGACGGTGCGGCGGTCAGTGGCGTGAACATGACCATTGGCCTCCCCATCGTCCGGACGAGCGTCGACCACGGAACGGCCTTCGACATCGCCGGCCAGAACGTGGCCTCGGAAGCGAGTCTCATCGACGCCACTCGTGTGGCGGTCAGGGCCGTCAGGTCGTCACAAACCGTTCACTCTGGGTGAACGGCTGTCTCCGCCGTCGAAACGGGCCGTCGAGCGCGGGAAGTGAAGGCGAAACCGTCACTTGCGTTCGGCAGGCGGACGCCTCCGTTCGCGTAGGGAGCGATGCTGTTCAGTAACACTGAATAAATGTTTTATGGGAGGGGATAGTGTGTGTGCATAGCACGCATGACCACCAAACAAAAAAACACGGTCGGGGCGATCGAGACGACGCTGCGAATAATGGAGACGCTGAAAGAACTCGACGGCGCGGGGGTAACGGAGCTTTCGACCGAACTCGACATCCCAAAGAGCACGGTCCACAGCCACCTTTCGACCCTGCAGGAAAACGAGTACGTGGTCCGAAACGAGAACGACTATCGACTCGGCTTGCAGTTCCTCGAATTCGGGGAGTACATCCGCAGTCGCCGCCACATCTACGAGGTAGCGAAACCGGAGGTGGAGCAACTGGCAGAGGAGACGGGCGAACTGGCGAATCTGCTCGTAGAGGAGTGCGGACAGGGGGTCTACCTCTGTCGGGCGCGGGGCACGAACGCCGTCCAGCTCGACACCTACGCCGGCATGCGCGTGAACCTCCACTGTACGGCGCTCGGAAAGGCGGTCATGGCCCACTACCCGGAAGAACGGGTCGACGAGATACTCGACCGCCACGGGATGCCCGTCCGGACGGAGACCACGATAACAGACCGCGAAGAACTGAAACAGGAACTCGCCGAAGCGCGCGAAAAGGGGTA
Source organism: Haladaptatus sp. DYSN1 (assembly GCF_029489995.1). Taxonomy (NCBI): domain Archaea; kingdom Methanobacteriati; phylum Methanobacteriota; class Halobacteria; order Halobacteriales; family Haladaptataceae; genus Haladaptatus; species Haladaptatus sp. DYSN1. Next base: position 426,672 of record NZ_CP120472.1, on the reverse strand, counting down.
CGCAATCGACAACGGCGAACGCCTTGCCGGGCTGCGATGCATCGCCGCGCCCATCACCGACCAGCAATCCAGGGCGCTCGGCGCGATTAGCATCTCCGGCCCGACGAGCCGAATGCAGGGTGAGAAGTTCGACCGGAAACTCCCGGAACTCCTGTTGAGCGCCGCGAACGTCATCGAACTGAACATGACGTACTCGTAATCGTCGGGCTAGGACTGTCCGGCCCCGCTTTGAGCCCATCTCGCCGCGTCTCCCCACACGCGACACAACCGTCCACCATCGCTGAACAGCTAGTTGGTACCAACTGACACTGGTCGCGGACGGCGGAATCGAGTCGAGAAACCGGTGAACGAAAGGATTTTGCCCCCGTGAATCAGTTCTTCGACAACGCGATGGTCAACGATTCCCCCGGGACCGAAACCGCACAGGCGAACTCGAAAATACAGCGAGTGACCGAGAAGTACGGCCTGGACGACGTAGACGAAGAACTAACAGAACGGTGGACGCGCGCCGAGAATCCGGAGAGCCTGCGAGACCTCGCAGACCAGTTCAACCGGTGGGTGCTCGCCGCCGCCGTTTCGAACGCCGGAATGAACGTCCTCGATGGCGAACTCGACAATCTCTACAGACTGCTCACGGACGACGTGAGTAGGGGTGTCAGGACGGAGGCGACGAAGCGCCTCGAACGCAACGGTATCGACCCCGATACGCTTACGAGCGACTTCGTCTCCCATCAGACCGTCCACAACCACCTGACGAAACACCTCTCGGTCACCCAGGAGACGGTTTCCGACGAAGAGCGCATCGAGAAGGGACGCCAGTCAGTGCTCCGCCTGCAAAACCGGCTTCGCGCCATCACGGAGGAACTGCTCGACCGCCTCGAACGAACCGGACGCATCACGCTCGGAAGCTTCACCGTATTCGTGAACGTCAACGTGTTCTGTGAGGACTGCGGTGTGCAGCTGGGCGTCGACGACCTGCTCACCGCCGGCGGCTGTGACTGTGCAGACGACGAGTAAAGAGGCAGGTGGATTTACAGTAATATGGCTGTAAATACAAGATGTGGCGACACCCCCTCCCCGCTCGCTGATGCGTTCAGCCGTGGAATATTTGCGTTCAGTATGGCTGAATGATTTGCGAATGCCGTGTGAGTTGATACCATTGTTGATTCGCAAAATCTCACGGCCAGTTTGCGACATCCATCCACTCTCGGCGCTGAAGCGTTGAAATACTACAAATGTCATCACCGATGCACAGGTGTGCCCATTACTGCGAGGAGAAAGTCAGGTGGTTACCATCACGTCGAAAATAGCGGATTGTTGGGTCACCGGTTGTCGGTTTTCACTGAAGAGACGGTGAGTCGAGGGGGTCGAGTCCGCCGTTGGAGCCACGGAACCAGTCGATTCGCCATGTCCGGGTAGTCGTTTCTTCTAGTTGAACGGGTATTTCCACATGCGGGCCGCGTATGCGAGGCTTTCCCTCGATTTTTCGTTCGCCCGTCGAGAAGTCGTATGCGAGCTCGTACCGTGCTGTAAACCAACGTTTCGCGTGAATCGGCCCCAAAAATTATCAGTGAGGACGTTCCTGTCTCGGGCCAACCTCGAGGGGTGCCGCCGGGCACAACCGCGCCATCCCACGGTTTTCTGCGAGAGCGACACTGAGTGGGCCGTCCACACTGGATGAATCGAGTTGCGGCGTCCGTTCGGGCGATGACGCCGACGACGAAGGGGCACCTTGAGGCGAAGAACTATGCCATCTCATTTCGAAACGTGAGACAGATGGTACCGACATTCACGGGTTACAGACGAGAGAATGGACGGATCGGCGTCAGGAACCACGTGGCAGTCATTCCCACGTCGGTCGCCGCCGCGAGCGTCGCGTCGCGAGTCGCGGGGGATGCAGGGGCGTGGGCAAGAGCAACGCCGCATCAGATGGGGACCTCCCAGCCGGAGGCGGCACGGAAACAGACAGAGCGCGTCCTCGTCGGCGTCGGACAGAACCCGAACGTCGGGTCCGCGCTGGTGGTCGAACTCGGCACCGAGGACATAGACGCGGAAGTGGTCGCAGACCGAATCGCGTCGGTCGGCAAACCCGTCGAGACGCTCTCGATTCGAGACGCCGGCGGAACCCGTGCCGCGCTCGATGCTGGAGCGGACGTGTGCGAGGACCTGAATCACGCTATCAAAGATGCTCGTCGCGAAGAGGCAGACGCCTCGGAACTCGTCTTCGGCGTCGAATGCGGCGGCAGCGACGCGACGAGCGGCATCGCGGCGAACCCGTCGGTGGGGAACGCCTGTGACCGCCTCATCGCGGACGGCGGCACGGCCAGTTTCAGCGAGACGCCAGAGTTCATCGGCGCAGAGCACCTTCTCGCCGACCGCTGTGTGGACGAAACGGTGCGCGAGCGACTCCTCGCCCGCGTCGAACGCCGTGAGAACATGGCGAAGATGATGGGCGTAGACATCCGCGAAGCCCAGCCGTCACCCGGTAACAAGGAGGGCGGGCTTACGACAATCGAGGAAAAGAGTCTCGGCGCAATCTCGAAAGGCGGGACTTCGCCCATTCGGGGCATCGTCGATTACGGGGAGCAACTCCCCGTCGGCGGGGGGCTCGTCCTGATGGACACCCCCGGCTACGACGTAGAGAGCGTCGTCGGCAAGGTGGCCGGCGGCGCACAGGTCGTCGCCTTTACGACCGGGCGCGGGAGCACCACCGGCAACCCAATCGCCCCGGTCATCAAGGTGACGGGGAACCCGAAGTGCTGGGAGCGCATGTCCAACAACATGGACGTGAATGCGAGCACGATTATCGACGGCGAATCGCTCGACACCGTCGGAACGCGAATCTACGACAAACTGCTCGCCGTTGCGGACGGGGAACGAACCGAAGCGGAGAAGCGCCGTCTCGAAGAGTTCGCTATCAACGAACTCCAGCCGAACGAACTGGCGCGACTGGGGGCGGGCGTATGAAGGGTGAAGTCGTAGACGGCGCGGCGCTGCTCATGACCGAGCGCGACGTGGTCGTCACCGCAATTGCCGACCTTCCGGCGGGCCACGAAATCGCCCTCGATGGCCGGACGATTACGCTCGCAGACGACGTCGATTTCGGCCACAAGTTCGCCATCACGTCGGTCGCTCGCGGCGAGGACATTGTGAAGTACGGCGAGGTCATCGGCCGAGCCTCGACCGACATCGAACCGGGCGACTGGGTCCACACGCACAACTGTGAGAGCACCCGCGGGCGTGGCGATTTGGAAGCCACCACCTCGGGAGGTGAGGTCGCATGAAGTCGGCCGGCACGGTCAGGGAAACCGAAGGTGCGGTGCAGTTCGAGGCGTTCGACCGCGGTGACGGTCGCATCGGCGTGCGAAATCGCGTCCTCGTCCTCCCCTCAGTCATCTGCTCGCACATGGTCGCAGACCGCATCGCCGCCTCAGTGCCCGACGCCGTGAGCACGCCCCACGACCACGGGTGTGCGCAAATCGGCAGCGACAACGACCAGACGAGGCGAACGTTCCTCGGCATCGGAACCAACCCGAACATCGCCGGCACGGTCGTCGTCGGCCTCGGATGCGAGGTGATTCAGTCGGACAGTCTCGCGGCGGACCTCGCAGCCCGCGGCGTGCCCGTCTCGGAACTCTCGATTCAGGGGGTTGGCGGAACCGACGAGTGCGTCGAACAGGGCATCGAGCTGGTCGAAGAGCTGAAACGGTCGGCCCACGAGACCGAGCGCGGGTCGGCCAGTCTCGGAGACCTCACCGTCGGCATCGTCTGCAGCGACCTCAGCGAGTCGAGCGTCGAGACGGCAGAACCGCTCGTCGGTGAATTCACGGACGCAATCGTCGATGCGGGTGGCCGCGTCGTCGTCGCAGGCAGTGAGCGAATCACCACCCACGGCGATGAAGCGGTTGCCGCCGCGGCAAACGAGGAGACGGCGGCGCAGGTCGAAGCCCTACTCTCTCGCCACCGCGACCTCCCGCCGAAAGCGAGCCATCTCGCTGCTGCATCGAGCGGCACGTCTTTCGACCGAGTGACCGGCGTCTGGGGCGACCAGTCCGCGCGGGAAGTCGTCGAGTATGGCGACCAGGTCACCATCGATTCGGGTCTCGCGTTGCTGGACGCCCCGTCGAACTTCGAGGAGGCGGCGACGGGCCTCGCAGCCGCTGGCGCGCAGCTCGTCGTTCACGTCACTGCGGACGGCATCCCGGCAGGCCATCCAATCGTCCCGGTGCTCAAGGTCTCGGGCGACGTGGACACGGTGGCAGCACTGCCAGACGACATCGACATCGATGCGACGACGACGGACCTCGACGGGCTCGAAGACCGGGTCCGCGCCATCGCAAACGGCGACCCGTGCTGTGCGGAGAACCACGGCCTCACCGAGTTCGCCATCACGCGAGTCGGCCCGTCGATGTAGGCTCCGGGTGGGGATTGCACCCACCGAAAAACCCCTAAGGCTTGGGTGAGAACGTCGTCGTGTATGGGAACCAACCTGAATTTCGTAAACGGGGAGTGGACCGAAGCCGAGACGGGTGACACGTTCGAGAACACCAATCCGGCCGACCCGGCGGACGTCATCGGGAGCTATCAGTCCTCGAGCGCCGCAGACGCAGAACGCGCCATCGAGGCGGCGGCCGAGGCAGCGGACGAGTGGGCGGCGACACCCGGTCCGAAGCGGGGCGCGCTGCTCCGACGGACTGCCGCCGCGCTCGACGACCGACGCGAGGAGGCGACGGCGACGCTCGTCCGCGAGGAGGGGAAGACGCGACCCGAAGCCGCGGGCGAAGTCGGCCGCGCCGTCGATATCTTCTACTACTACGCGGAGAAAGCCCGCGAGATTGGCGGCGACGTGAAAGCGGCGAGCGGCGGTTCGACGGACCTCTACACGGTAAACGAACCAGTCGGCGTCGTCTCGCTCATCACGCCATGGAACTACCCCATTGCCATTCCGGCGTGGAAACTCGCCCCGGCGCTCGCGGCGGGCAACACGGCGGTTCTCAAGCCGGCGTCCATCGCGCCAGAGTGTGCCCGCATCCTCGTCGAGTGTCTCGACGAAGCCGGCGCGCCCGACGGCGTCGTGAACTACGTCACCGGGTCGGGGAGCAAAATCGGCGGCCCGCTTTCGACCCACGAGGCCATCGACGCCGTCTCGTTCACGGGGAGCGCAGAGGTAGGCCACCACGTGTACGAGGAGGCGACGGTGGAAGGAAAGCGCGTCCAGACGGAAATGGGCGGAAAGAACCCGACGGTCGTGACGGAGAACGCAGACGTAGACCGCGCGGTAAACATCGTCGGTTCGGGCGCGTTTGGCGTCACGGGGCAGGCGTGTACTGCAACCTCGCGAGCAATCGTCCACGAAGACGTGGTAGACGACTTTGTCGAAGGGATCGTCGATTACGCAGAGTCGCTCGAAATCGGCCCCGGCGACAGTGGTGCTGACATGGGTCCGCACGTGAGCGAGTCCGAACTCGAAAGTACGCTCAAGTACATCGAACTCGCCCAGGACGAGGGTGCAACGCTCGTGTCCGGCGGCGAGAAAGTAGACCGTGACGGCTACTTCGTCGAACCGACCGTGTTCACGGACGTGGACAACGGCATGCGCATCGCCCAAGAAGAAGTGTTCGGGCCGGTGCTCGCCGTCATCACCGTCTCCGATTACGAGGAGGCAATCGAGACGGCAAACGATGTCCAGTTCGGTCTCTCTTCGGCCATCGTCACGGAAGACCTCAACGAGGCAAAACAGTTCACCCGCGACGCGGAAGCGGGCATCGTGAAGGTCAACCAGAAGACGACGGGCGTCGAACTGCACGTCCCGTTCGGCGGGTTCAAGAACTCGTCGAGCGAGACGTGGCGCGAGCAGGGCGACGCCGGCCTCGACTTCTACACCATCTCGAAGACGGTGTACGAGACGTTCTAAGCAGCCAATTGCGGTTGTGGCTTTTCTTACATTTTTGCCCGTTCCCATAGCTTTTCGTCCCCCCTCCACGGTAGCCCGTCACATGCACGTCGCAGAGATGCAGGTGATACCCGTCGCACATCGCGAGCCGCCGTTGCGAAACTCGTGGGGGGCGCACAGCGAACTCGCCGCCAGAACCATCGTCCGCCTCGTGACCGCAGACGGCACCGTCGGCGTCGCAGAAACCTACGCCGACGACCGCGTCATCGACGCACTCGAACGCGCTCGGTCGCTCGTCGAGGGGAGAAACGTCTACGAACTGCGCCCGCTCGAACTCAGGTTGCAGGACCCGATGGCCTACGGAGCCGTCGATACCGCCATCCACGACCTGCTCGGGAAAGCCGTCGGCGAACCGGTGTACAACCTGCTCGGCGGCAAGGTGCGAGACGAGGTGGAGTTCTCCGGCTACCTGTTCTACAAGTACGCCGATTCTGACCCCGACGGCGCGGCCATCGCCCCCGAGGAGGTCATGACGCCGGAAGCCATGGTCGGCGAGGCGCGACAGTTCGTGGACGCACACGGTTTTCGGGTCCTGAAGTTGAAAGGCGGCGTCCTGCCGCCGGACGAGGAACTGAAGACCCTCGAACTGCTCGCAGAAGAGTTCGGTTCGGACACCCCGCTCCGCATCGACCCGAACGGAACGTGGAGCGTCGAGACGGCCATCGACGTGGCGACGCGGCTGAGAGACTCCGACCTGAACATCGAGTTCTTAGAAGACCCGGTGGCGAACCTGCACGCCCACGCCCGGTTGAAGCGCCACGTCGATTATCCCGTCGCGACGAACATGTACGTCACCGAGTTCGACCACATCGCCCCGGCCGTCGAGATGGACGCGGTCGACGTCATCTTGAGCGACCACCACTACTGGGGCGGCCTCACCGGCAACACCCGCTTGGACGACGTCGCGCGGACGTTCAACCTCGGCGTCGGGATGCACTCGAACTCCCACCTCGGCGTGAGCATGGCGGCGATGGCTCACGTCGCCGCGGCCATGCCGACGGTTCGGTACGCCTGTGACACCCACTATCCGTGGATGGCAGACGATGTCATCGAGGAGCCAATCGAGTTCGAAGACGGCTGTATCGAACTCTCTGACGACCCTGGCCTCGGAGTGACTATCGACGAGGGGGAACTGGAGCGGATGCACGAACTGTACGAGGAATCCGACCCGCTCGCCTACTCCTCCGTGAGTTCGATGGCCGCCGAGTACGCGGACGGCATGGCCGACGTTGGCCGAGCGGATTGGCTGCCGAACAAGCCGCGCTGGTAGTCAGCGGCGTTTAGAAATCGGCCAGTACGTCAGCTACTGCCTCCCCGATGTCAGCTTTCGCGTCCGCGTCGAGTTCGACGAGCGGTGGCCGGACGGCCGCCGAGTCGAGCCAGCCGCGGGCTTCGAGCGCCGCCTTCGTTGCAGGGGCGAAGCCGTGGGTCACGCACTGCTGGAACAGCGGCCCGATGTGGTCGTTTCCGATGGTGCGTGCCCGTTCCGTATCGCCTGTTGCCACGGCATCGCGAGCCGCGACGAACGCCTCTGGAACGACGTTCGAGAGCGCGTTGATACCGCCCGCAGACCCCATGAGCAGTCCGGGGACGACGTGGCTGTCGAATCCCTGGAACAGCCGAAAGCCGCGGGGGGCGCGTTTGTGGGCGTTGAGGAAGTAGTTGAAGTCGCCGCTCGAATCTTTGAGGCCGTGGACGTTCTCGTGGGCTGCGACCGACGCGAGCGTTTCGAGGTCGATTTCCTGCCCGGTGCAGGCCGGAATGTTGTACAGGTAGACCGGGAGCGCGGCGTCGTCCGCCACCCCGGTGAGAAACGCCTCGTTGCCGGCCGGGTCGTTCGCCCCGTGGAAGTAGGGTAGCACGATGAGCGCCGCATCCGCGCCCGCCTCGGCAGCGGTGTCGATTCGCGACAGCGTGCCTGAAACGGTGGTGTGGGCGGTCCCCGCCATCACCGGGAGGTCGGTCGTTGCCTCGACCGTCGTTTCGAGAACGCGACGGTACTCTTCGTCCGTGAGACTTGCGAACTCGCCTGTCGTCCCCGTCGGAACGAGGCCGTCCATCCCTGCAGATTCGAGGTGGCCGATGAGGTCCGCGAGTGCGGCCTCGTCCACTCCGTTGTCGCCGTCGAACGGCGTGACCAGCGGGCACAGTACGCCTTCTATCGCTGTATTCGCACCTGACATGGCCCGATAAAGAGGGGGCAGGCAGTTAATTCTTCCCAGTGTCCCGAATCTTGCCCGCGGTGTCGGTGGCTGGCCACAGACACACCGGCAAGTGCTGCGCTATCACAGCACAATGTTTAATAGACGGTTCTGTGTTCTCCGTACCATGACGATACTGGCAGCGGTGGACGGTGACGTGACCGAAGACAACGTCGTAACCGTGGGTGCCGACATGGCCGACGCGTACGACGACGACCTGACCGTCATCAACGTCCTCTCGCAGGAAGACTTCGACGACCGGCAGGCAGACCGAGCCGATTCCGACATTGAGTACTTCGTGGACGACGGCATCGCGGACGCAGCGAAGGTCGCCGCGGAAGTCGTCGAAGGGACGGTCGAAAAACCGGGTCGAATCGACGCGAAAGGGCGCGTCGGTGACGTGACGGAAGAACTGCTCGACGAAGCGGCTCGCCAGGACGCCCGCTACCTCGTCATCGGCGGGCGAAAGCGCACGCCGGTCGGGAAAGCACTGTTCGGAAGCACCACCCAATCCATTCTGCTGAGCGCCGAGTTGCCCGTGGTCGTCGTGATGAGCGACCCGTAGGGTCACTCGGCGACGAACTGTTCGAAGGCGTGGCCCACTTGCAGGACCTGCTGGTCTGCGTTTTTCGCACCGATGAACTGGATGCCGACGGGCATGCCGTCCGCGGTGCCACCGGAGACCGAAATCGCGGGAATCCCGGCCAGGTCGGCGGGGCGCGTGTTCACCGCGAGAGGCACGTCGAGTGCGTTCTCGTCGTCACCGTCGCTAAGCGGTTGCCACGCCCCAATTTCCGGCGCGACGACGGGCATAGTGGGCGAGACGAGGGCGTCTACGTCCGCGAGCGCCGCGTCGAATTCCTGGCGAATCCGGTCGCGAACGGTCTGGGCCCGGACGTAGTGGCGGCCGCCGTAGGTGTGGAGCAGGTGTGCCCCCTTGACGAGGTTCCGCCGGAGCACCGCCCCGAACTGGTTTTCGTTGGCTCGCACACCCGCGATAACGGCGTCGTACCAGTCCACGTCGAAGGGGCCGCGTCGTTCGACCGGCGTGACCGTCTGCCCGAACGCCGCCGCGAGTTCAGTGTTCGTAATCGTATTCCAGGCAGGGACGCCGTCAGCGAGCGACGGGATGGACACCTCGACGAAGTTCGCACCCGCTTCGTCGAGTTCGTCCAGTCGCGTCTCGAACACCTCGCGAACGCCTGGCGAGACGTGGTCTGCGACCAGTTGCTCGGGGACGCCGAGAGTGAGGTCGCCAACGTCGGGACTGGTGGCGAGTGAATCTGCAGTCTCGCCGACGCCGATTCGACCGGCGAGGGCGGAACTCGGGTCGCGGACGTCGTAGCCGGCGATGGCGTCGAACACGCGCGCCGCGACTTCGACGTTGCGGGCGAGTGGGCCGATGTGGTCAAGGGTGTAGGCGAGGTCGACGAATCCAGTTCGGGGGACGGCCCCCCACGTCGGTTTGAAGCCGACGACGCCACAGAAAGCGGCCGGGATACGAACGCTCCCGCCCGTGTCGCTGCCGAGGGCGGCGTCTGCATCACCGGCGGCCACCACCGCGCCGCTGCCCGAGGACGACCCGCCTGCGACGCGAGTTTCGTCGTGAGGGTTCGAGACGGGGCCAAAGCCGCTCGTCTCACTCGTCGGGCCGTAGGCCATCTCGTCCATGTTCGTCTTCCCAGTGAGTGTGGCTCCAGCCGCGAGGAGTCTATCGACCACGGCGGCGTTCTCGCTCGGGACGGCCGCGGAGAGCGCGCGCGACCCGCAGGTCATCGGCACGCCCGCCACCGCCATGTTGTCCTTGACCGCGACTCGAAGGTCTGCGAGGTCGGTGTCCCCGTCCGCGTCCGTCGCCTCGAACGTCGTGACGTAGGCGTTGTGCGGGTCACGCTCCGGGCCAGGGTGGCGGACAACCGACGAGAGGTCGAACGTCGGGCGTGTCGAGGCCTGCGTCGCCGCTTCGAGCGTCTCTGCGTCGGCGTTCGCGTCGGCCACCGCGTCCTCGTATTTTCGGCGCTCCCGGTCGGACAGTGAGAGGCCGACGTGCGCGCCGAGGTCGCCGATTCGCTCCGAGGCGACGCGTCTGAATCGGTCGTTCACGCCGTCCCACCCGTGTGTCGATTCCCGACCGCAGTCGTGTGTTGCCGTGCCATACCACCTTCTCTCGATGGTCGCGCAAAAAGCTTCGCCCGCCGTCGCACAAATTCCCGGGTCGTGAACACTTATTAGCACACGGGACACACGTTGAGGCCATGAGCCTCGAAGAATCAGAGCGCAGCAAACGGCCGGACCTCCCCAGCAACGACGTGACGGAGGGACCGGAGCGAGCACCCCATCGGTCGATGTTCCGGGCGATGGGGTTCGACGACGAGGACCTCGCCTCGCCGATGATCGGCGTCCCGAATCCGGCGGCGGACGTCACCCCGTGTAACGTGCATCTGGACGACGTGGCCGCCGCCGCCATCGAGGGCGTCGACGAAGCAGGTGGCATGCCAATCGAGTTCGGCACCATCACCATCTCGGATGCGATTTCCATGGGCACAGAAGGAATGAAGGCGTCGCTCATCTCGCGGGAGGTCATCGCCGACAGCGTCGAACTCGTCGCCTTCGGCGAACGACTCGACGCGCTGGTCACGGTGGCTGGCTGTGACAAAAATCTCCCGGGGATGATGATGGCGGCCGTCCGCACGGACCTGCCGAGCGTCTTCCTCTACGGCGGTTCGATTATGCCCGGCCAGCACAACGGCCGCGACGTGACCATCCAGAACGTCTTCGAGGGCGTCGGCGCGTATGCCGAAGGTGAGATTAGCGAGGACGAACTCGACGACCTGGAGCGAAACGCCTGTCCCGGCGCGGGGTCCTGCGGGGGAATGTTCACGGCGAACACGATGGCTTCCGTCAGTGAAGCCATCGGCCTCGCCCCCCTCGGATCTGCGGGTCCACCGGCGGAGGACGACGACCGTTACGAGGTCGCGGCAGAAGCGGGGGAAATCGTCCTCGACTGTGTGGCAAACGACCGCCGCCCCTCCGACATCCTCACCCGGGAATCCTTCGAGAACGCCATCGCCGTGCAAGTCGCACTTGGCGGTTCGACGAATGGGGTGCTCCACCTGCTGGCGATGGCCGCCGAAGCAGGAATCGACCTCTCCATCGACGACTTCGACGAAATCTCCCGGCGTACGCCGAAAATCGCCGACCTCCAGCCGGGTGGGTCGCGGGTGATGAACGACCTCCACGAGATTGGGGGCGTCCCGGTGGTCATCCGTCGCCTGCTGGGAGCCGGTCTCATCCACGGCGACGCGCTCACGGTGACGGGTCGAACCATCGCAGAAGAGCTCGACCAGCTCGACTTACCCGCAGACGAGGACATCGAAGCCGACTTCCTCTACACCGTCGAGGAGCCAAAACACGACGAAGGCGCGATTAAAATCCTGAAGGGGAATCTCGCACCCGACGGCGCGGTGTTGAAGGTCACTGGCGACGACAAGTTCCACCACGAGGGCCCTGCCCGGGTGTTCGAGGATGAGGAAAAGGCGATGGCCTACGTCCAGGAAGGACACATCGAATCGGGCGACGTCCTGGTCATTCGGAACGAAGGACCACAGGGCGGGCCCGGAATGCGTGAGATGCTCGGCGTCACCGCAGCCGTCGTCGGCGCGGGCCACGAAGACGACGTCGCCCTCCTCACCGACGGGCGGTTCTCCGGCGCGACGCGCGGCCCCATGATTGGTCACGTCGCTCCAGAAGCGGCGGTCGGTGGCCCAATTGCGGCCATCAGGGAGGACGACATGGTCACGGTGGACATCCCAGACCGCACCCTCGAAATGGACGTCTCGGACGCGGAACTCGCTGAGCGATTGGACGACTGGGAGGCCCCCGAGCCGAATTACAGCGCGGGCGTCCTCGCCAAATACGGGCAGACCTTCGGGTCTGCGGCAAGCGGCGCAGTCACGAATCCGGGCGCGAAACGCGACTAACTGCTCTCACGATTTTCAGTCCTCGACCATCGGCGGGTTCGAGACGCTCAGCACGTCACCGGCAGCGAGAATCGTCTCCGTTTGGACGTGTGTTCCTTCCCGCATCAGCACGAGTTCTGTATCGCGCTGGTCGGAGAAATCGGCGTGAGTCGCCGCGAGTTCGTCGAGGGCGTCTTCGACCGTGGCTTCGGCGGGCACGTCCACGGAGACTACCTTCTGGCCGGTCGCCGCTCGGACACTGCCGTAGCACTTTACGTTTACCTTCACAGCGAGGCCTATGAAGGGAATGAGCAAGGGCGTTTCGACGCAGGAACCAAGTCATCCGACGTCGAAGGCAGGCTATGAACATCGAGGTAAATCTGTTCGGTCCCTTCCGCGAGGCGGTCGGTGAGAAGACCGTTCGCCGCGAGCTGCCCGACGGAGCGACCGTCGCAGACCTCTTCGCCGAACTCGCAGACGCCCATCCCGACCTGGAGGGACGAGTGCTCACCACCGAGGGTGACCTCTCGGGAGCGGTCACGGTGACAAAAAACGGGAAGCCGGTGTCGCTGTTCGACGGCCCGGCGACCGAACTCACAGACGGCGACGTGATTCGAGCCGCGCCGCCGGTCCACGGCGGTTAGTCGGCGTTCGAGTAGGCCGCGACCGTCTCGTCGGGAACGGTGCCGTCGTCGTTCCAGCCGCGCAGTTCGTAGTACTCAGTCAGTGCGTCTTCGATGCCCGGCAGGTCGTAGGGGAGGCTGTCGTCGGCGCGGTCCATCCCACGCTTGTTGTTGAAGTGGCGTTCGAGTTCGACCACGCGTGACCCGACAGCGAGCAGGTCCTCGTAGTCACAGCCGAACAGTACTTCGTGTTGCTCGGGGTTGATGAGTTCCGTGCCGCCCGCGAACGCACAGACGATACCGCTGTCGCGGAACGCAGCGTGGTCCTCGCGCTCCCGGACGATTTCGGCTTTCCCGTCTAAGCCCTCCGGGTCGATTTGACCGGAGTATTCGAGCCGGAGCATCGTCGAGTACATGTGGTCGCCGCCGCGGTTGGCGACCGCGTAGGAGAGGCCCTGTCCGTGAAGGACGCGGCCGTCGTGGGCGGCGAACTCCATGTCCTTTACCGTGTAGTTTCTGACCCCGAGGTCGTCTGCGAACCGCGAGATTCCCTCTGCGAGAGTGTCGCCGATGCCCTCTCTGTGAGCGATTTTCTCGACGAGTTCGTGGACGAGGTCCGCGTTACCGAACTCGTCTTCGGCCTTGAGGTAGGCGGCGACGGCGTTGCCGGCGCTGATGGTGTCGAGCCCGTAGATGTCACAGAGTTCGTTCGACTTCATCACGTCCACGATGTCGTCGACCATGAGGTTCGACCCGAACGAGAACACCGTCTCGAACTCGGGGCCTTCGGTTTCGACGCCGCGCGCTTCGTCGCGGGTGGGGAGCTTGCACGCGAAGGCACAGACCGAACAGGCCGCCTTCTTGTACTTCTTTTCCTCCACAGCATCGCCGCCGATTTTGTCCGCGTGCTCGAAGTGGTACTCCTCGAAGTACTTCGTCGGGAGCGAGAAGTTGTCGTTGATGAACTCCGTCCCTTGGGTCGTCCCCTGCCGGCGCATCATGTCGTCCGACGTGGCCGCATTCTGGTGGACGGTGGACTGGACCTCCTCGTCCATCTCGATTTCTGGCGGCGAGTCGCCCGCGAAGGTCACGCATTTGACGTTCTTCGCACCCATCACCGCCCCGAGTCCACCCCGCCCGAAGGCGCGACTGTCGTAGGTCATCACGCAGGCGTAGCGGACCAGATTTTCACCGGCAGGCCCGATGGTAATCAGGTTCTCCGCTTCGAGGCCGTGGTGCTCGTTCATGTATTCGGTGACCGCCGGAACCTCCGCCCCTTCGAGTTCGGGCACTTCTTCGAAGGAGACCCCGTCGTCGGTGACGTGGACGGCGAGCAGTTCGTCGCTCTCCCCGGCCAGTTCGAGAACGCTGATTCCCGTCCCGGTGAAGTTCCGCGACAGGTATCCCCCGGCGTTCGTCGAGAGCAGGCCGTCCGTGAGCGGCGAGAGGCCCGTCATGTTCATCCGCCCGGTGAAGCTCATGTTCGACATCTGGAGTGGCCCCGTGGACAGATACACCCGATTCTCCGGGCCGAACGGGTCCGCGTCGAACGGAATGCGGTCGTGGGCGAGTTTCGTCGCCACGCCGCGGCCCCCGATGAACGTTCCCAATTCGTCGTCGATGTTCGTCTCGGTCGCTTCTCGCGCCCCCACGTCCACTGTCAGTAGTGGACCGACTGCGTGCATCATGTGGTTTGTCACACAGTGGCAAGAGCAATAAACCCCTGCGCTTTTCGAGTGACTGGTTCCGACCACCCACATAAATCCCTGCATTCCGCCCACCAATCCAAACCAGAAAAACTATACAAACTATCAAAAATTACGTGCGATAGAGAGGAGGTTAAGATTGGACATGGTAAACTCATCAATTCTACAGCCATATTATTGTCACCTTCATTCTATTTATGCTAGTAGAAGTTGATTGAGTCTTTAGTTGAGAATATGCAATAATTATCGTAAATTCAGAACTATATCCGCGTATTCTAGTATTTAGTAATAATTACATGATATGCTGACAGATATTAATTCCGGGCCAAAGAAAGAATTGGCTCGGTTTATGTTTTTGACTGGAATTGTACGTTTTTATTGTAAAATTAAAATATATTCGGCGCACGTGACTCGGGACGATTTCTCAAACCGCAACACGGCCGAAAATCGACCGGCGATTAAATCGTGGTGAGTCGCTGGTACTCGTCCGAGAGTGCGGCGGCGTCTTCGGGGAGCAACGCGACCACGAGGTACGAGGAGTAATCGGCGAGGTATTCGAGGAGCGTCGCGATGCGCTCTGAGTCGATGGCTTCGAGCGAGTCGAGCAGCATGAACGGGACCGATTCGTGGACGTCGTGGGCGAGGTAGCCGGCGAGGGCGAACACGAGGCCCGTCACCTCGCGCTCACTCTCGCTCAGGTGTTCGACCGTGTCCTCGTAGGTCGCCCCGGACGCCGTCGACCGGATGACGTGCAGTTCGAAGATGCTCTTGCTGACCTTGCGGCGGCCCTCACGGACCTCGCGTTCGACCCGTTCGAGCCAGATGCGCTCGATGTTCGCGTAATCGAGGAGTTCGAGCACGGTGTCCATGTGCTCGTTGAAGCCTTCGATGGCCTCGTCCTCGATGCGCTCGATTTTCGTCCGGAGTTCCTCGATTTCCGCCTGTACCTCGTCGCGTTCGGCCTCGACGGCGTCGCGCTCGGCGATACGGGATTCGAGGGACTCGATTTCGTCCTCGACGCGTTCGAGGTCGTTTTCGAGTTTACCGAGTTCGTATTCGAGTTGGTTAGCCGCCTTGTGAACGTCGAGAATCTCGCTGTAGGAGTCGTCCTCCAGGTCCTCGACTTCTGCTTCGATGGCTTCGATCTCCTCCGTGAGTTCGGTACGGCGGTCACGGAGCGTCTCGATGTTCTCTTCGCGTGCCTCGATTTCGGATTCGATGTCGGCGAGGCGGCGTTCGACCTGTTCGCGCTGTTGCTGTTTCTTCTCTAAGTCACGGCGTTCGGTCTTCAGTTCGTCCAAGTCGTCTTGAATCTCGTTTACCGACGAAATCTTCTCGCGATTGATCTCTTTGAGCTGGTCGACCGTGGTCTGAATCTGGTCGGTTTCGACCGTGCTCCCGCACGTCCAGCACGTCGTCGCGTCGTCTTCGAGCAGTTTGTCCGTCACCGACCCGGACTCGTCTGCACGCTTCGCCGAGAGCACCTGGAGCACCTCGCGGTTCGACCCTTCGAGCATCTCCTCGTTGAAGCGGATAGTGCTCTGGAGCTTGTTGATTTCAGTCTCGATGGTCTGCTTTCTCGAACGGAGGCGCTCGACTTCCGACTCGATTTCCTTGATTTCGCCGACCGGTGCCTCGGGAAGGTCCGCGTCTTCTGCTTCGAGTTCGTTCTGCTCGCCCGTGAGCGCGTCCAGACTCTCCTGTTCGGTTTCGAGGTCGTAGCGAACGTCGTCGAGCGCCGACCGCTTCGACCGGAGGTCAGAAAGCCGGTCTTCGAGTTCGGCTTTCTCGTCGCGGGACTCCTCTACGTCCGCGTCGATAGCCTCCAGTTCTTCTTCCTTCGCTTCGAGTTCGACTTTCTTCTCCTCGATTTGGTCCTGGAGGTTGCCCCGCTCGGTTTCGAGTTTCGGCAGGTTCCCCTTCAGCGAGTCGATTTCGTCGAGTTCGCTTTCGAGGGATTTGCGCTCCGCGACCAGCCGGTCGATTTCGGCCTGAATCTCGTCGGTATCGACCGGACGCATGATGAGTTCGCGCAGGTCCTCGCTCAGCGCGACGGCCCGCCGTGCCTCATTCGATTCGAGGAGGAACGCGAACAGGTCTGCGAGCATCGAATCGTCCAGAAGCGGGTCGCCGTCCCCGCTCACGACGCCATTGTGTCGCGACAGCGACCGTGTGTACGTCTCATCGCCGAGTGTCAACTCGACGTAGGCTTCGTCTGCGTCGCCTTTGACGGAGACGTTGTCACTCCCACAGACGGCCATAATCGCCTGCAGAAACGACGTTCGGTTGGTCGCGTTACGACCCGCAAGAATGGTAACACCGGGTGAAAACGCAAGGTCGGTCTCTTCGATTCCGCCCACGTTCTCGACGTGGATACGGGCACCTTCCTCGACTGGTTGTTCTATGCTCATTCTTAAGGTTAATTGAAAGCGAGTGGCCTTAAGTGTTCAGGGTGTCTCGAACCCACCGCAGGGAGCGGAATCGGGGTAATAGAATTCCCTCAGGGGGAGGGAGAACAGTCACAGCCACCACGACCGAGGAGTTCTCCGAGTTCGAACTGGCCGCCACAATCTTCACAGAAAACCCGAACGCTCACCATGACGCGAAACTCTCCGAGCGTGAGGTCTTCACTGGTTGCGAGTTGGGAGAGTTTGCTCTGGGTGACCGTCTCGGTCCGCCCGCGAAGCTTCTGGAGGCTCTGATTGGTCCGTTCGAGACGGTTTTCGTCGTCCGATTCGTACTCGACGCCGCGATACTTCGTTAAAAAGGTCCGAATCGCCTGATACGAGACGAAGTCCCGCTCTAACTGGTCCACGTCCACGCCATCGCGCTGTAGCCTGCGTCTGAGCCTGAGTCGGTCGCCCGAACTCGCCTCTTCGTCGGTCAACAGTCGATAGGCCGTCTCCACGTCGCCTTCGAGAGTCTGCATCCCGGCCTCCGTCATCGCGGATTCGAGCATCGCGGTGTTGAAGTACGTCGCGAGTTCGCGGAGGCTTCGCTGTTGGGTGCCGCCCGTGCCGTTCCACGACCGCTCCAGTTCGCCCGCTAGGTGGGTCAAGTCGTACGTTTCGAGTTGCCGTTCTACTTTGCTCCGTCGTCCGGACGAACGCCCTGTCGTTCCGTCGTTTTCGTCGGCCATCGGTTGTGGGTACGTTGGATGCTGACCAACTTCACTGTTTCCATCACAGTAGTACAGCTGTTATGAGTAAGGGGTGGGAATTCGATCGAATTCGACTGCCATCGTTCAGTTCCATGGTGTAGCCCAGGTTTGGTCCGAACGCGGAAGTGTTCGGGAGGGTGGAACACGGTTCGTGATAGCACGAGTGGTGCAGCGTCGAGAACGGTCGAAATTTGTGGGGGCAGACTCACCGAGGATACGCCAGATTCAGTTCGATTTCGTTGGCGAGTCCCAGCATGAAGTCGGGGATCTCCTGTTCGAAGTACTGGCCCTTGAAGCGGTGGGAAGGGCCGGAGACGCTCATCGCCCCGAGGACGCCGTCGTTGGGGTCCCGAACGGGGACGCCGACCGCGTTGAGGCGCTCTAAGTTCTCCTCGCGGTTGAACGCGTAGCCTTGCGAGCGGATCTGCTTCAACTCGGCGAACAGTTCGTCCTCGTCGATAATCGTATAGGGAGTGACGGCAGGCAACCCCCAGGTGTCGATGATTTCGTGGATGCGCTCGGGGGGCATGTGGGCAAGAATCGCCTTGCCCGCGGCAGTCGAGTGGAGATAGATGCGTTTGCCGACGCCGGAGTCGGTCCGCACGGCGTGGCGACCGGTCTCGCGAAACAGGTAGACGCCGCGCCCGTTCTCCTCGACGATGAACTGGGCGCGCTCCTCGAAGTGCGTCGCGAGGTTCTCCGTGTGGCGCTGGAACAACTGGTATTTCGGGTGGTTGTCGCGAATCTCCTCGCCCAGTTCGAGGAACCGCCAGCTGAGTCGATACTTGTCACCCTCTCTGACGACGTAATCGAGATGGCACATCGTCTTGAGGTGGTTGTGCACCGTGCTCTTTGCGAGGCCCAATGTAGTGGCGATGTCCGTAACTCCCGTCTGCTGGGTGTCTGCGAGGAGTTCCATGATGGCGAACGCCGTTTCGACCGATTTGATGGTTCCCGTCCCTGTTGGCGTTTCCGACATGTCCATGTAATCACTTACCACAGTGGGACAAAAGTGTTCCGTCTGGAAAACCCCCGATTCGTGGGCTACAGCACTCATATCTGTCATCTAGCCGTTCGTGAGGTGCGAACACGTGCCACGTACAGGGGAAGTTCAAGCATGTCCGAATGTGTTACCCAGTGACGCGCGTTTTCGGGACTATTTCCGATATTCCAGATTATTTGCGGACAGGGTCCGATAATTTCGCTGGATAACAGACGGATATTCAGTTGTCTCGTGTTCCACGCTGCCGAACGCGGCAATCTATGCGTCGTCTTGCGGCTCGACAGACCTGTCGGTTCGGCGAGGCGAATGGCCAAGACCAGCCCGTCAGTAGGAACGGGGAAGGTTGAGCACTTTCGTCCCTACGTAGTTGAGCACGAGTTCCTGCGTAATCGGGACGAGGCGCGTAAGTCTTGCCTCGCGGAAGTAACGTTCGACGTGGTACTCCCGAGCGATACCGAACCCGCCGTGGCACTGCACCGCCGCGTCCGCGGCCTCGAACGCGGCATCCGCCGCGAGGAACTTCGCCATGTTCGCCTGTGCACCCACGTCACGGCTCGAATTGCCGTCGACGTCCGCCGCCGCGCTGTAGGTCATCTGTTTCGCCGCCTGCACCCGGGCGTACGCCTCGGCCAGCGGGTGCTGGATGGCCTGATTCGAGCCGATTGGCCGGTCGAACACGACCCGGTCGCGGGCGTACCGCACGCCACGGTCGAGCGCCAGTTCGCCGAGGCCGATGCACTCGGCGGCGATGACCAGTCGCTCCTCGTTCAGCCCGTCGAGCAGGTGGTAGAAGCCCTTACCCTCCTCACCGATGCGGTTGGCCGTCGGCACGCGCAAGCCCTCGAACCAGAGTTCGAAGGCGTGGACGGCGTTGCTCGCAGACTTCGGAATCGGCTTCATTTCGAGTTGGCCGTTCGCCTTCGCTTCCTCGATATCGACGAGGATGAGAGAGATGCCACGCGTCCGTTTCTCGACCTCCGACTTCGGCGTCGTTCGCGCGACGACGAGGAGATAATCGCTCGCGTCCACCCGCGAAATCCAGATTTTCTGGCCGTCGATGACGTACTCGTCACCGTCTCTGGTCGCTGTCGTCTCGATAGACGTCGAGTCTGACCCGGCGTTCGGTTCGGTCAGCCCCAGCGACTGAATCGCCTTTCGGCCGTCTGCCACCTTCGGGAGCAGGTCGGCTTTCAACTCGTCGCTGCCGTACTTGACGATGGGGACGCTGTTGTAGATACCACCGTGAATAGCCTGCGCCGCGGCGAAGCCCCCGCCGCTCGCGGCGATTTCTTCCATCATCACGACCGTTTCTCTCGTCCCCATGCCCGCGCCGCCGTACTCCTCGGGAATGAGGATACCGAACCAGCCACCCGCCGCGAGTTCGTCGACGAACGCCTGCGGGTACTCGTTGTTCTCGTCTTTCTCCTGCCAGTACTCGTCGTCGAACTCGCTACAGATGTCCCGAATACTGTCACGCACCAGTCGCTGTTGTTCCGATAGCGCTACCGTATCGGTCGGTATCTCGACCATCGCCTTCTGCTTCGCGGCCGCATCAATAAAGCTATGCGACGAGTCGGGATAGTTGGCTCGAGGCAAACGCTTAACACCTATTCACACCGAGTGTAGGTGTCAGCCGCACGATCTGGTGTCAGAGAGCGGAGACACTCGTTCGACTGGCAACACCGAGAGACCGAGCTATGGACCTACCCCCAACTCGAACGAGCGGTGCATTGCCCATCGGCTCGCCAGCGACGGCAGCCGAACGTATCAGCGACGATGCCACGCTCGTCTTGAGCGGGTTCGGCCGAGCCGGCTATCCGAAGGCCGTCCCACTGGCGCTCGCAGAGAGCGACCGGGACCTGTCGCTCACCATCGTCTCCGGCGGCAGCGTCGGCGACGAAGTCGATACCGCGCTGGTCGAAGCCGGCGCAATCGCGCGTCGGTTCCCCTATCAGGCAACCGCGAGTGCGCGGGCGGCGGTCAACGACGCGACCATCGCGTTCCACGACCGCCACATTTCTCGACTCGGCGACGAGGTGGCGCTCGGCCACTACGGCGACCCGGACGTTGCCATCGTGGAGGCAGTCGCCGTGGGCGAAGACTGGCTCATTCCGACGACGTCCGTGGGTCACACGCCGTCGTACGTCCAGAGCGCGGAGAAGCTCATCGTCGAGGTGAACCACGCACAACCGCTCGCGCTCGCGGCACTACACGACGTGTACCAGCGGGCGTTGCCACCACGGCGCGAACCAATTCCCTTGCGCGGGCCCGGCGACCGAATCGGGTCTGCGAAGGTATCGTTCGCGCCAGAGAAACTGGAACTGGTGGTGGAAACAGATCGGCCTGACAAACCCTACGAGTTTCGCGAACCGAACGGCGCAGATCGGCAGATAGCCGCCAACCTCGCCGGGTTCCTGGCTTCGGAATTTGCCGAGAGTCCGCTGTACGAGGAGGCGGTCAATCTCCAGTTCGGCGTCGGCAGTCTCGGGAACGCGCTCATGGCGTCGTTCGAGGCATTCGACTTCGGCGACCGCGCCGTCGCCTACTACGGCGAGGTCATCCAGGACGGACTGCTCGACCTCATCGACGCCGGCACCCTCGACTCGGCGAGCGCCGCGTCGCTCGCGCTGTCCGCCGCGGGCCAGCAACGATTGTTCGAGGACATCGACCGGTACGCGGAGTCCGTCGTCGTGCGAAACGCGGACATCTCGAACAGTCCGGCGCTCATCGACCAGTTGGGCGTCATCGGCGTGAACAGCGCACTCGAGGTCGACATCTTCGGAAACGCGAACTCGACGCACATCGGAGGCACCCACATCGTCAACGGCATCGGCGGGAGTGGCGATTTCAGCCGCACGAGCACGCTGGCTGTCATCGCCCTCTCGTCGACCGCGAAGGACGGCGAAATTTCGCGAATCGTCCCGTTCGTCCCGCACGTAGACCACACCGAACACGACATCTGCGTCGTGGTGACCGAACAGGGCGTCGCCGACCTTCGCGGCCTCTCTCCCAGAGAACGGGCGACAGCACTCATCGAGAACTGCGCCCACCCACGGTACGAAGAGGCACTCACTACCTACTTGCGGCGGGCCGAATCGAGCGGCGGGCACATCCCGCTCGATACGGCTGCCGCATTCGACTGGACCGACTGAGCGAGTCTGTCACGATGCAAATCTTCCTATAGGGCGAGGGCGTGTGTTGGAGTGACGCATGACCGAAACTACCGACCGACGGCTGGTCGCCGGATGGGAAGGACGTTACTACGAAGATTTCACCGTCGGTGACATCTACAAACACCCATACGGCCGTACCGTCACTGAGACTGACAACGTCTGGTTCACGAACATCTCGATGAACCTGAACCCAATGCACTTCAACGAGGCGTACGCTGCCCAGACGGAGTTCGGCGAACGACTCGTAGACGGCACGTTCGTCATCGCGCTCGCCGTCGGGATGAGCGTCATCGACGTGTCGGCGAACGCGACGGCGAACCTCGGTTACGACGCCATCCGCCACCACGGACCCGTCTACCACGGCGACACGCTGTTCGCAGAGAGCGAAGTGCTCGAAAAGCGCGAGAGCAGTTCCCGCGACCACGTCGGCATCGTCACGACCGAACTTCGCACCTACAACCAGGACGGCGACCTCGTCCTCTCGCTCGAACGCACGCCGATGGTGCTGAAACGCGAGTACGCGAAACCGTCGGCGGCGAAACCCACTGGCTGGCCTGAAGGCATCGGGACTCAGTCGGAGGACCTCGACGACTGAGGGCGAACCATTTATCGTCTGAGGGTCGATTGTCACCGTACCGCACGGACCAGCCGTCCGTGAGTGACGCCAATGAAAATCAAAGCAATCAACCCGAACACAACCCAGGAAATGACCGAGAACATCGGACGGGTCGCGGACCGATACACAGCCGACACGACGGAAATCGTGGCCGTTTCACCGGCGCGGGGACCGGTTTCCATCGAATCCTACTACGACGACTACCTCGCGGTTCCGGGCCTCTTAGAAGAGATACTGAACGATCCAGACGAGGAGTTCGACGCCTTCATCGTCGCCTGCTGGGGCGACCCCGGCATCGAGGCCTGTCGCGAGGTAACCGAGAAACCGGTGGTCGGCATCGCCGAAGCCTCGATGTACGTCGCGAACATGCTCGGCGCGAAATTTTCCGTCGCCACCATCCTCCCGCGCGCGAAACACTTCATCGAGGCCGCGGTCATCAAAACCGGCCTCCAGTCGCAGTGCGCCTCGGTGCGCTGTACCGACCTCACTGTCATCGAGACGGAGACGGCGCGGGAGGCGACGGTAGAGGGACTCCTCGAAGTGAGTTGGCAGGCCATCGAAGAAGACGGCGCGGAGGTCATCTGCCTCGGGTGTGCGGGCATGGGCGGCCTCGACGAGGCACTCGAAGCCGAACTGCCGGTTCCCGTCATCGACAGCGTCGGCGCGGCCGCCGTCCTCGCAGAGTCGCTGGTCTCGCTCGGGAAGTCAACGAGCAAGATTATGACGTTCAAGCCCCCCGAGGCGAAGGAAATAAAGGGATACGGCGACCTGTACCAGCACACTGACTGAACGTCAGCGTGCGGGAGTGTCTCGATTTCGGGGCCGACCCTCCGCTACACCTATTTAGGTGGTATGCGAGTCAGTAACTGTGACACGAAGAGAGATAGACCCGATTACCCTCTCGGTTGTCCAGGGGGCACTCGAGACGGCGCAACGGGAGATGACGACGACGATGATGCACACCGCCCGGTCGAGTGTGCTCAACATCGCCCGGGATTACTCGAACGCGCTGTTCGACGCTGAGGGCCAGATGCTCATCCAGGGCCAGGACATCCCGATTCACCTCGGCAGTTTGATGCCGGCGACCAAGGCCATCATCGAACGGTTCAAAGACGACGTCGAACCCGGCGACGTGATGTACCACAACGACCCGGCGCACAAGGGCAGTCACATCCTCGACTGCTGTATGTACAAGCCGGTGTTCGTCGACGACGAACTCATGTACTGGACCGTCTCGAAGGGTCACGTGACCGACATCGGCGGCCCCGTCCCGAGCGGTTACAACCCCGAGGCGACCGAAATTTACGCGGAAGGCCTTCGCATCCCACCCATCAAACTCTGGGAGGCTGGCGAACTCAGAACCGACGTGCGCGACCTGTTGCTCGCGAACGTTCGTTCAGCCGAGGACTGGAAGGGCGACCTGAACGCCCAACTCGGCGCGGTTCAGATTGGTGAGCGACACCTCGTCCAACTCGTCGAACGCTACGGTGCGGACACCGTAAACGCCTGCTTCGACCAATTGTTAGACCGTGCAGAAGAACAGATGCGCGAGGAAATCGAGACGATTCCAGACGGCACGTATACCGGGACGGTGCCGCTCGAAGATTCCGGCCACGGCCTCGGGGAAATCGACATCACGGCCCACGTGACCATCGACGGCGACGAGGCACACGTCGAACTCGAATCCCCCGAGCAGTTGCCCTACTACATCAACTCCTACGAGGCAAACTCGGTAAGCGGTATCTACCTCGGGTTCATGATGTTCATGCAACTCGACCCGCCGTACAACGAGGGGCTCTACCGACCCATCTCGGCGGACGTGGGCGAACCCGGCACGATGACGAACGCGACGTCACCGGCCCCGCACGTAAACTGCACGACGACGCCGAGCGAGACGATTACGGACGCGGTTCGGACGGCGCTCGAACACGCGGTTCCAGAACGCGCTGTCGCGTCCTGGGGTCACACGAGTGGTGTGAACATCGCCGGAACGAAACCCGACACCGGGGCCGCCTATACGACCATGGTGCTCGCCTCCATCATCAGTGGTGCCGGTGCCTCGAACGACGACGACGGCTGGCACTCGCGCGGGCCGCTTTGTTGCTTCGGCGCGCTGTCGAGTGGCGACGTCGAAATCATGGAGCACATGTACCCGTTCATCCTCCACCAGTACGCGCTGCGCCCCGACAGCGGCGGAGCGGGCCACCACCGCGGCGGCTGTGGCACGATCTGGGAGGTCGAACCGCGTGACCACCAGATGCAGGTCATCATGTGGGGCGAAGGGCGCAAGAACGAGACGCCGAACGCGCTCGGGTCGTACAACACGCTCACCGAACCGAAACTCGGTCGCGTCGAACACGAGACGGCGGACGGAACCGTGACCGAGTACCGCGAGAACACCATCATCGAGGTGGCCCCCGGCGAGCGGGCGCGGAACTACAACCCCGGGGGCGGCGGCGTCGGTGACCCGATGACCCGCCCAATCGAACTGGTCGAAGCAGACCTCAAAAACGGCATCGTCACCGCAGAAGGGGCGACGACGGAGTACGGTGTCGTGGTGAACGAAGACGGAACCGTGGACGTGACACAGACGACACAGCGCCGCGAAGCCGCGGCCAACGGAGGGGCGAACTGATGTACCGACTCGGCATCGACAGCGGCGGAACGTTCACCGACTTCGTCCTCGCGGGCGACGGCACGCTGAACGTCTACAAGACGCCCTCGACCCCAGACGACCCCTCGCAGGCGGTAGTCGATGGCCTCGAACTCATCGCCGCGGACCACGACACCAGCGTCTCCGGCCTGCTCGAATCTATCAACATCATCATCCACGGGACGACCGTCGCCACGAACGCGCTCATCGAACACACCGGCGCGAAGACGGGCCTCATCTGCACGGCGGGCCACGAGGACTCCCTCGAAATCCGGCTCGGCCACAAGGAGGACGGCCACCGCTACGACGCCTCCTACCCGATGGCGGAGATGCTCGTCCCCCGCCACCTCCGGATGCCCGTCCGCGGGCGCATCCTCTCGGGTGGCGAAGAACACGAACCGCTGAACGAGGAGGACGTGTACGCCGCCGTCGAACGCTTCCGCGAGGAAGACGTAGACGCCGTCGCCGTCTCGCTCGTCTGGTCGTTCGAGAACCCGGCCCACGAGGAGCGAGTCCGAGAGATTCTGGAAGCAGAACTGCCAGACGTCTACACCTCCGTCTCCGTGGACGTACTCCCGCAGATTCGCGAGTACACCCGGACGAGCACCACCGTCGTGAACGCCTACGTGAAGCCGACGCTCGACCAGTACGTCGCCCGCGTGGACGACTACCTGGAGGAGAACGGCTTTACCGGGCAGATTCGCTACATCCAGGCCAACGGCGGCATCGCCAGCAGCGAACTGCTCCGCGAGCGCCCGGCCTACGCCATCAACTCCGGGCCAGCGGGCGGGCCGGCAGCAGGACTCCACCTCGGCCAGCAGTTTGGCTCCAGCGACGTCATTACCATCGACATGGGCGGGACGAGTTTCGACGTGAGCCTCACGAAAGACGGCGCGACGGAGATTCGCAAGGACTTCGACCTCATGCGCTATCGCATGGGTTTGCCCATGTTGCAAGTCGAGACCATCGGCGCGGGTGGCGGGTCCATCGCTGCGTTGAACCGCGGCGTCCTCGAAGTCGGCCCCGAAAGCGCCGGCGCAGAACCCGGCCCGGCCTGCTACGACCGCGGCGGGACGAAACCGACCGTCACGGACGCACTGGTCGTCCTCGGCTACCTCAACCAGGAGGAACTGCTCGGCGGACGCATGCAAATCGACGCCGAGGCGTCGCGCCGCGCCATCGAGACGAACATCGCCGCAGATTCGCAGTTGGACGTGGAGACGGCCGCCGCGGGCATCCTCGAAATCGTGAACAAGCGCATGGTCGCCGGCATCCGGCAGGTGAGCATCGAGAAGGGTCACGACCCGCGTGACTTCACGATGGTGTGTGGCGGCGGGGCCGGCCCCGCCCACGCGACTGGGCTCGCGGACGAACTCGGCATCCGGCGCGTGCTCGTTCCGAAGACGGCGAGCGTGCTCTGTGCCTACGGTGAGGTCGTCTCGAACTACCGGCACAACCACCTCGCGTCGTATCCCTCGGCTATCGGGGACATCGACGCCGCAGACCTTGAGGCGCAGTTCGCCGCCCTCGAAGCCGATGCGACCGACCAGTTGCTCGCAGAGGGTATCGACGAAGAAGACATTCGCTTAGAGCGCGTCTTCGAGATGCGCTATCAGAATCAGATCAAGGAGTGTGAGGTGTCGATGCCGGCCGAGGAGATAACCGACGAGTGGCTCGCCACGCTCCGCGACGCCTTCGACCGTCGCCACGAGGAACTCTACACCTACGCCGAACCCGAAACGCCGGTCGACCTCATCAACATCGAGAGCGTCGCCCACGGTCGGGTCACTCCCCCGGACATCACCGGCGATATGCCCGAGGGGACCGACCTCGCGGCGGCACAGGAAGGAACTCGCGAGGCGCTGTTCGAGGAAGAGACGGCCGCAAGTTCGGTGCCCGTCTACGACGGCGAGCGAATCCCCGTGAACGCGAGCGTCGAGGGGCCGGCCATCATCGAGGAACCGACCACGACCATCGTGGTAAATCCTGCGTGGACCGCACGACTCGACGAGTCCGGAGTCTACGAACTGACGAAGGCAGACTAAAGCGGTCGCTCGACGGGCGAGCATTTTTTCGAAAAAGAAAGCAGCTCAGTTTTGCGCGATGTCCGTGATGTCCACGTAGCGCGTGAGCAGGTAGACGATACTGAAGATGATGATGAGCAGCGTGATAGAGAGCGCCGCTGCGTCGGGGTAGTTGAGCCCGTTGTTCACCGAGAGGTAGATGAGCGTCGTAATCGTTCCCGTCCCGCCCGAGAGGAACTGGGGCACGGTGAAGTCACCGATGGAGAGGACGAACACGAAGATGACGCCGATGATGACGCCCGGCATCGAAAGCGGCAGCGTGACGTGGCGGAACGTGTCGAGCGGGTTGCCACGCAGCGTTTCCGAGGCGTCGAGCAGGTCCTCGTCGATTTGCGCCAGCGAGATGTAGATTGGCGAGGCCATGAACACGACGAACGCTGCGATGTAGCCCACCGTCTGTGAGAACGGCGAGAACAGCAGGAACCCAAGCGGTGCGTCGATGAGGCCCCACGAGATGAGGAGTTTGTTCACGACGCCAGTCCGGCCGAGAATCGGGTACCAGCCGATGGTGCGGATGACCGCAGAGGTCCAGAACGGGATGACGAGGAACAGCAACAGCAATATGCCGCCGTTCTGGCTCATGTAGAACCGCATGTAGTAGGCGAGCGGGTAGCCGACGACGAGCGTGAGCACCGTGACCACGACGCCGATGAGGAGCGAACTCGCGAACACGCTGTAAATCGTGGGCTGGAACACAGCCTCCCACGCCGCGAGCGTGAACGTGAACTCGACGTTGAAGCTCGTGTAGGTGAGGAAGCTGTAGTAGAGGATGACCACGAGCGGTGCGAGCAAGAACAGCGCAAACCAGAGAATGGTCGGCCCGACCAGCAACTGGATTTCGCCGATGCCATTGTGCCGAATCCGCTGGGGGAGGCTTTGCTCCTGGCTGACAACTGTGTCTGATGTTTCCGAACTCATTGGTTGACGATAACGCTTATCATGAATGTAGGTTTCGGTTGGTCGTGAAAACGAAAGGGTCGTCGTGCGCTCTACGCGCTCGTGAACTCCTTCCAGCGTTCTAACATGTAGTCTGCGTTGCTCGGCCAGATCTGGAAGAAGCCAATCCGGTCGATGCGTTCTTCCACGGGACCACTGTTACGAACCTGTCCGTCCGAGGCGGGCGAGCCCTCCTCCATCGACCACTCGTACTGCTGTGGGTCGAACAGGCCGGGTTCGTCCACGGACTGGTAGGTCGCCTTACCTTCGTATGCCCAGTCGTAGTACTCTGGACCCATGCCCTCCCCGGAGTCGTCGGAGCCGTCGCGGACGAGTTCCTTGTTCGGGTAGTGGGGCACGGAGTAGCCCCATCCCTGGATGAAGCCGGGGAACCACGCGCCGTAGTGGACGTCGTTGATGAGCTGGTGGACCTCGTCTACGTTGTTGCGGTCGGACGCACCGGGGTTGAGCGGTGCGATACCACCGAACCAGTAGCGGTAGCCCTGGATACCGTCTTCCATCGTCGCGTAGGTACACGGCGTCCCGGCGCGGCGAACGTCCAGACAGGCTGGCTGCCAGATGTCGCCGATGATGGCTTCCTCACTGGACATGAGGTTCACGGAGTTACCGTACGCCACCCACGTAGAGCGGAACTGGCCGGACTGCTTTTGCTTGATGAGGAAGTCCACGGCCGCGTCGAGTTGGTCCTCGGATGGGTTGTTCAGGTCGCCCACCTCGCCCTCGATCATGTCGTTGTCCATGAGGTGCATCAGCGCCTCGGGGATGCTGATGGCAGAGGTCGCGCCCATCGCGACCTTCCCCTTGTACTGTTCGTCGAACAGCGCGCTCCACTTCGAGACGGAACTCTCGTCGACGAATTTCGGGTTGAGCCCGATCGCGTCGAAGTTGTACACGTGCGGCGGGAAGCGGAGTTCGGTCTTCTCGTCGTCAGCCCACAGTTCGTCGAGCATCGTGTCGGTCTGTGCGCCAAGATAGCTAACGCGCTCTCCGGGGTTCGTGAACAGTTCCGTAATCTTCTCTTCGTCCCATTTGTCGAGGGCGTCCTTCGGAACGGACAGACTCGCGTCGTTGTCCTTCGTGAGTGCGCCGGCACCCGACGAGTCGATGGAAAAGGCGTCGAAGTTGGCCCGGTCACCGCTCAGCAGTTTCTGCTGGGTGGTGGGGATGTCCGCCGTCGTCGTTTCGACGTCGATGCCCGTCATCTCCGTATATTTCTGTGCCTGCCCGTCCCGCACGGCCCAGGCCGGTCCCATCCACTTGAGTGGGCGAGAGCCGTCGTCGGTGGAACCGCCGCCGCCGCCACCGCCGTTGCCGTCGCCATTTCCATCGCCGCCAGTGCCACCAGTGCACCCGGCGAGTGCGAGTGCTCCTGAGACTGCGCCAGCGCGAACCATGAAGTTGCGCCTATTGATACCACTTGGCATTGTTTGTGAGTGGTCAGCCTGAGTACTTATAGATTCACATATATACACTGAGATTGGCTTGCACCAAACGTTTTTTCGGATTTCTGACTTATTTTGTCACCGTCTCGACGCATCTGCCAGCCGCCGTGATACTGGTCAGCCGGAGGTCTCGCGCCGATAACGCTATTCCAGTCGGGATGAATGGGTTGGTATGTCACGGCTAGCAGACAGAGTCGCACTCGTAACGGGTGCAAGCTCAGGAATCGGTAACTCCATCGCCGCCACGTTCGGGCGTGAGGGGGCGAAAGTGGTCGTCGCGGACGTTCGAAAAGAACCGAAACTCGACGACGAACGCTCCGTCTTCGACCAGTTAGACGACTCCGGGGCCGAATACTCGTTCGTCGAAACGGACGTGACGGACCCAGCCCAGGTGCAGGCGGCGGTTGACGTGGCCGTCGATGCGTTCGGCGGCCTCGACGTCCTCGTGAACAACGCGGGCATCTACTACCAGTACGCCGTCGGCGAGACGCCATTCGAAGAGTGGGACGAAATCCTCGACGTGAACCTTCGGGGACTGTTTCTCTGCTGTAAGGCGGCGCTCCCCGAACTCGAAAAGAGCGACCACGCGAAGATAATCAACCTCTCTTCGATCTACGGGCTGGTCGGCGGGAAAGGCAGCGGGGCGTACTGCGCCTCGAAGGGAGCCGTCTCGAACCTTACTCGACAGATGGCACTGGACTATGCCGCGGCAGAAATCAACGTAAACGCCCTCGCGCCGGGCATCATCGAGACCGCCCAGAACGCCGAGTGGCGCGAGACCGACCCCGAACTCCTCGAAGACTGGCAGCGGGCCACGCCGTGGCCGCGATTTGGCAAGCCACAGGACGTCGCCAACGCCGCGCTGTTTCTCGCGAGCGACGAGAGCGACTTCGTAACGGGAACCGTTCTGAGCGTCGACGGCGGCTGGACGGCGAGGTGATAGCATGAGTAAAATCGAATTCGTCGTCGGCGACAAGACGTACACCGGAACGCTCCTCGAAGACGAAGCCCCAGAATCCATCGCGGCGATGCGGGACTTCCTCCCGCTCGAATCCGAGATTCAACACGTCCGCTGGAGCGGCTATGCGGGCTGGGTCAACATCGACGACGTTGACCTCCCCGACATTCCACGGGAGAATCACACCGTCTACCCTTCACGGGGCGACGTGTTATTGTACCCGGGCTACCGGAACGAAAAGGAGATTCTCATCGCTTGCGGGCCGACCTGCTTCAAGAGCCCCGCGGGCGAACTCGCGGGCAACCACGTCGCCATCCTCGACGCGACCCGTGAGGAACTGGCGGCGCTCGAAGTCTCGCTACTGAAAGACGGCGCACAGGACATCACGGTTCGGATAAAATAGGCGGCCCCTTTTTGGCGTTACTTGGTTCGCCCGTAGAACACCAATAGCCCGGCGAAGGCGAGCAGGATGGTCGAGGCGATGGTGGTCACGCTCCCCAGCGCGAACAACACGGGCGTCGCCCGCGTCGCAGAGGCGATGGAGAACACTTCGAGGGGCATCGTGTTGCTCCCACCGAGGAGCAACAGGCTGCGGGTCGCTTCGTTGTACGAGAGGGTGAACGCGAACACCGCCGCGCCGAGCACCGTCGGGGCGATTTGAGGGAGGATAATCTTCCGGAACACGGTGACCTTGTCTGCGCCCATGACGCGGGCGGCTTCCTCGTTTTCGGCGAGGTTCGGCGGGAAGCCGGCGAGCAGCACGATGAGCGCGAACGGGAGCGTCCACACGACGTGCACCGGTGTCGCGAGCCAGAGCCCCTTTTCGAGCCCGAGCAGTTCGTTCAGGAACAGCGTCGCGCCGACGCCGTAGGTGATACCCGGGGTGATGATACCGAGGATGAACAGGAACAGCACGCCGCGTTGGCCCCAGAAGTCGTAGCGGTAGGCGAGCGCCGCAGCCGTCGCCAGAATCGTGGTGATTATCATGACCACGATGGCCAACTGGAGCGACCGGTAAACCGCGGACACCATCGATTCGGTCGCGAGCAGTTCGCCGTACCAGTCGGTCGTAAACTCGAGGAAGGGGAAGGTGAGTCCACCCGAGTTAAACGAGAACCCGATGACGGAAAGTATCGGGAGGTAGATGTATATCGCGATGAGCGCGGTGTACACCATGAGGACGTGCTTGATACTGATTCGTTCCCCGAGCGAAACGAGCGTGGACTGATTGCGCTGCTCGCCCGGCCGAGCGCTTTGTGTTGCCATCTACCACACCAGTTCTCGTGCAGCTATATAAATTCTCAGGAGGAGTCGCGAGATTCGTGATACGTGACTGGAACGTTTCGAGTCGGGCGCAACCGCTCAGTGCATCGCGTCTCCGCCGTCGGGGCTGAGCGTCTGGCCCGTGTAGTAGCTGCTGTCGTCGGACGCGAGGAAGACGGCGGTCGGAACCACGTCGTCCACCGTACCGAGGCGGCCCATCGGCAGTTCCGCCTCCTTCGCCGCGCGCCACTCCTCGGAGATGTCCGCGAGCAGGTCCGTCTCGATTGGGCCGGGAGCGATTGCGTTGACCGTGACCGTCGGCGCGACCTCACGAGCGAGGGCCCGCGTGAACCCGATGACGCCGCCTTTCGCCGCCGAGTAGTGGACGAGTTCCGGCGCGCCCTTGAAGCCGAGCTGAGAGGCGACGTTGATGACGCGGCCGTGGCCGGCGTCGAGCATCCCGGGAAGGACGTACCGCGTGACGAGGAACACGCCCCGGAGGTCCACGGCCATCACGTCGTCCCACATCTCTGACGACATCTCCACGAGCGGCGACTGAGTGACGATGCCCGCGTTGTTCACGAGGACGTCTGCGGGGCCGAAGCGCGACTCGAACCGCTCGACCATCGACGTGACGCTCTCCTCGTCGCTCACGTCCCCCTCGAGTGCGATTGCGACGCCGCCGGCATCCTCGATTTCCTCGACCACTTCCTGCGCCTTGCGTTCCTCCCCCTCTCCAGGTGGGTGGTTGACCGCGACCGACGCGCCCGCTTCGGCCAGTCCAACCGCGATTCCACGTCCGATACCCGCGCTCGCCCCGGTCACGAGCGCTGTCCTGTCTGCTAAACGATCCATGCGCACTACTCTCACGGGCACAGCAAAAGTGTTCGCTGCGCCGCCTGAACAATTATCACGACCGACGCTAACTAGTGGCACATGTCGAAGGAAGCCGTGTACGAACGAGCGAGCATGGACAACAGCGTGGGCTACGGCGAGCGCCCGGCGGTGCTGGTGGTCGATTTACAGAAAGGATTCACCGACCCAGAGAATCCCCTCGGTGGCGACCTCTCGGGCGTTCTCGACCGGACGAACGCCATTCTCGGGGCGGCCCACGCGGCGGATGTCCCGGTGGTCCACACCCGAATCGTGAGCAGTCACCCGACCTGTGCGGACATGGGCATCTGGCAGGAGAAGATTCCGCGACTCGACACGCTCGCGGCGGGCAGCGAATGGGTCGAGCTGGACGAGCGACTGGCCGTCGCCGACGACGACCACGTCCTCGACAAGCGACAGGCGAGTGGCTTCCACGAGACGGAACTCAACTCGATGCTCGTCGCGTGGGGCGTCGATACGCTCATCGTGACGGGGTGTACGACCAGTGGGTGCATCAGAGCCTCCGTGGTCGATGCCTGCGCCCACGGCTATCGCACCATCGTGCCCGCAGAAGCCGTCGGCGACCGGTCTGCGGCCCCACACGACGCGAACCTGTTCGACATGAACGCGAAGTACGCGGACGTCCGGCCGGTCGAAGAAGTCGTCGAATACCTCGAAAAAGGTCGCTGAGGAGGGTCAGTCTGCTTTGAACGGGGCGAACGTGTCGATGACCTCCTCGACGTTCGGCCCGAGCGAGTAGAGCGCGGGTTCCGTACAGCCAGCGTCGCAGTACTCCTGAACCTTAGCGACGCAGTCATCGGGCGTCCCGGCGGCGACGATGTTCGTGACCACTTCGTCAGAGACCAGCCTGCTCGCCCGTTCGATGTCTGCGGCGTCGGCGGGCCAGCCGCCGAGTTCCTGTTCGACCTGCGCGCCGATTTCGGGGTCGATGCCACAGGCCTTGCGGATGTGGGGTTGCTGGCCGATGTACTGGGTGACGAGGCCCCGAGCGTTGTCGATGGCCACGTCGCGGTCTTCGTCCATCGAGACGGCGATGAGTTGCGGGCGGTCAACGTCGTCGATGCTCCCGCCCTGTTTTTCGACGCCCTTCTGGAGCGCCTCCATCGCCTGCTCGTTGTGGGACGGCGGAATCAAGTAGTTCATGAACACGCCGTCGACGACGCCGAGACCGGTGAGTTCGCCGGACATCTTGTTCATCGTGAGGCCCGTCGCGCCGATGTAGATGGGGACGGTCCGTGGCTCTGCGTTTGCCCGCACGAGGTCGAGTTCGATGTCGTCGACGTCGATGAACTGCCCGTCGTAGGTGACGTTTTCTAAGTCGAGAAGTTTGCGCAGGACGGTGCAGTACTCCCACATGTAGCGAAGCGGGTTCTTGCGGTCGATGCCCACCTTGCTCGCGAGTGGGTCCCACCACGCGCCGATGCCGAGCATGGCTCGGCCACCGGAGAGTTCGTGGAGCGTCGAGAACGTCTGTGCCATGAGCGCGACGTTCCGGGTGTAGCAGTTGGTCACGCCCGGGGCGAACTTGATGGTGTCCGTCACCTGGGTGTACGCACCCATCACCGTCATCGCGTCGCGGACGAGGCGAGACTCGCCCTGCCAGACGGTGTCGAAACCGTTGTCTTCTGCGTATTTTGCGTACCGAATTTCCTCACGGATGTCCGGGCGCTCCCAGTTCCAGATGGCCAGCCGGTCGAAGGTTGGGTCTGCCATGTTAGCGCTCCTCCGCGATGTTGACAGCCGCATTCGCGAGCGTCGAGGCGGCCGAATAGCAGTCGTCCCAGCTCGTGTACTCGCTTTCGTTGTGGCTCTTACCGTTCTCGCTCACGGCGAACACCATCCCGGTGTCACAGACGCTGTGCATGTGGGTCGCGTCGTGGCCCGCACCGCTGAAGATGCGCATGCTGTCGAGTTCGAGGTCGTCTGCGGCCTGCTGAACCGCGTTTACACACTGATCTGCGAAGGTGACGCTCGGCGCGCGCATTCGCTCGTGCCACTCCCACTCGACGCCCTCGCGCTCTGCAGCCCACTCTGCCTCCTGGAGGACGCGCTGGTAGGCTTCCTCCACCACGTCGTCGTCTGCGTCTCTGAATCCCCAGGTGATGGTTACCTCGTCGGGGATGATGTTGATAGAGTTCGGCTTTACGTCCACGTAGCCGACTGTCCCGACGGTCCGTTCCCCGAGCGTGGCCGGAATCCGACGGACCGCCGTGATGACGTCCGCCGCCGCGACGAGCGCGTCCTTGCGGTAGTGCATCGGCGTCGGGCCGGAGTGGTCTGCGTCGCCGTGGAAGGTGATGGCCCCCCAGGTGAAGCCAACGATGCCCGTGACCACGCCGACGTCCTTCTCGTTTTCCTCAAGATACGGTCCCTGTTCGACGTGAAGTTCGAGGTACGCCTCGTACTCCTCGGGGGGTTCTGCGGGCAGGTCGCCCCGGTAGCCGATGCGTTCGAGTTCCGCCTCGAACACCGCACCGTTCGCGTCTGTCTTCGCGTACTCTTCTTCTATCGGGTGTGCGCCCGCCCAGACGCCGCTGCCCTGCATCGCGGGCTGAAAACGCGAACCCTCCTCGTTGGTCCAGTTCACGATTTCGATTGGGTGCGCCGTCTCTACGTCCTGGTCGTTGAGCGTACGAATCAGTTCGAGCGCGCCGATGACGCCGAGCGCCCCGTCGTAGATGCCGCCGTAGGGCTGGGAGTCGAGGTGCGACCCGACCAGCACCGGCTTTGCGTCCGGGTCGGTCCCCGCGCGGCGTCCGAACATGTTCCCGAACTCGTCGACGCGCGTTTCCAGTCCTGCCGCCTCCATCTGCGTGGCGAACCAGTCGCGAATCTCCTTGTCCTCGTCGGACAGGGCGAGTCGATGGAGTCCCCCGCCATCTGTGCCCCCGATCTGGGCTTGCTCTTTCATCGTCGCAACAAACCGGTCTCGGTCCAGTTGTACTGGCATACTATCCAATCTCGGAAGCGCAAGATAAGTATTTGCGTGGCAGGGCGAAATCCGGAGCGAAAAAGGTGGTTACTTGCCGAGGATGTCCGTTTCGAGGTCGACGTCCGGGAGGACGCTCGTCCGCTCTAGGATGATGGTGTCCCCCGCGTCCCACCCGACGGTGACCCGGTCGCCATCGACCGTGAGACGGTCGTCGGATTTGAGTTGAATCTCCTCGCTCGTCCCTGACTCGGTGGTCGCGTGAAGAATCATCTGCGTCCCAGACCCGGACTGGTAAAGTACGTCTTGAACCTCGCAGTCGAGTGTGTTCTCGGCCGTCGAATCGAGCCGGACGTACTGGGGACGAACCGCGAAGGGAACCCGCTTGCCGACGAGGCTGCTCGGTTCGGAGTCGAGATTTTCAGTACTCACGGCAAACTCGCCCAGCGCCGTCTTGATGGTGGCACGGGTTTCGTCCGCCGAGAGGCCGACGAGTTCGCCGTCGAACAGGTTCGAGTCGCCGACGAACGCCGCGACGAACGCGGTGTTGGGGCGGTTGTACACCTCGTCGACCGGCCCCGAGTGCTCGATTTTCCCGCCGTTCATGACGATAATCTGGTCTGCGAGGCGCATCGCCTGCGTCTGGTCGTGGGTGACGTAGACGAACGTGGTGTCGAGTTCGCGGTGGATGCGCAGTAACTCCCGCTCCA
The DNA here is from genome assembly GCF_029489995.1 of Haladaptatus sp. DYSN1. Classification (NCBI taxonomy): domain Archaea; kingdom Methanobacteriati; phylum Methanobacteriota; class Halobacteria; order Halobacteriales; family Haladaptataceae; genus Haladaptatus; species Haladaptatus sp. DYSN1. Next base: position 390,388 of record NZ_CP120472.1, on the reverse strand, counting down.
TGCGCTTTTGGAGTTTGTAGTCCATGTCGCCGAGCGGTTCGTCGAGCAACAGCAGTTTCGGTTCGAGCACGAGGCTGCGAGCGAGGGCGACGCGCTGTTTCTGTCCCGCAGACAGTTCACGCGGCTGGCGGTCGCGCAGTTCGTGCAGTTGCATCATTTCGAGGACGTTCTCCAGTCGCTCGTCGATGGTCGCCTCCGGGAGTTTCATCCGCTTTGGCCCGTAGGTGACGTTCTCCGCGACGGTCAGGTGGGGGAATAACTGGAAGTCCTGGAACACGAGGCCGATGTCTCGCTGGTAGGTCGGCTTGTTCGTGATGTCCTTGCCATCGAGGATGACCCGACCCTCGGTCGGTTTAATCTTCCCGACCAGCGAGTGGAGCGTCGTCGATTTCCCGCACCCGGACGGCCCGATGACGACGCAGAAGTCCCCTTCCTTGATGCTAAAGGAGATGTCGTCTACGGCGAGCGTGCCGTCGGGGTAAATCTTGGTGAGATTTTCGACGCGAAGCACGTCGGTTGGGTCTTGGGCTTGCTGTCCGCCTTCCGCGTGGTCTGTGAGATTGGTTTCTGACACGATTATACCTCCATCAGGTCGTCGACGGTGACGGTATCGACCACGCTGAGCGTGGCGTATGCGATGCTATCGGTGGCGTCCCAGCCAATCGTCGTCCGCTCGCCGACGGTGTCACTCGGCACGTTGCCGGTGATGACGACCTGGAACTCCTCCGTGTCGGGACCGATAGAGACGCTGAACTCCGTCTCCTCGCCCGTGTAGGTCCGACCGACGACGGTCGCGGGGAAAGAGTTCTCCCGGGCAGTAGCGCCCTCGCCGATGGTGATGTCTTCGGGCCGAATGAGCACCATGACCTCGGTTCCGGTGTCCACGGGGCCGTTGCGAGACTCGCTTACCACCGTCCCCTGTGGGGTTTCGACGACGACGTGGTCGTCTCGCGTCTCGACGACGCTGCCGAGCAGCGGGTTCGAGTCGCCGATGAAGCGGCCAACGAACGCAGTTGCGGGATTCCGATACACCTCGTCGGGCGTTCCGACTTGCTCTATCATGCCGTGGTTCATCACGACGAGTTTGTCGGCGAGTTTGAGCGCCTGGTCCTGGTTGTGCGTGACGTAGACGAACGTACTCCCCATCGAATCGTGGATGCGGCGCATTTCGAGTTCCATGCGCTTTTGGAGTTTGTAGTCGAGGTCGGCGAGTGGGTCATCGAGAAGCATCACGTCGCACTCGCGGACGAGTTGCCGGGCGAGTTCGACCCGCTGTTGTTGCCCGCCGGAGAGTTCCGATGGTTTGTTCGCGCGTGTCTCGCTGATGGCGAGGAGGTCGAGCACCTCGTCTATCTTCTCCTGGATTTCTGCTTCGGTGTAGGAGTCGTCCGACTGTCGGAGGCCGAAGGCGACGTTCTCTGCGACGCTCATGTGGGGGAACAATCGCTCCTCGAAGTCCTGGAAGACGTAGCCGAGATTACGGTCTTCGATGGCGATGTCGTCTACGTTCTCTCCGGCGAGGTGAATCGTCCCGCCGTCGTACGGAACGACGCCCGCGATAGCCTTGAGCAGCGTCGATTTGCCGCTCCCGCTCGGCCCGACGACGACGCAGAATTCGCCTGATTTCACTCCAAAATCGATGCCCCGGAGCACCTGTTCGTTCGCAAAGGACTTTTCGAGGGCGGATATCGAGATGATATCCTCGCCTTTGCTAATTGCACTCATGAATGGTGAATCGCCAAGAGCGACTTTAATGTTTTGGGACAGTAATCCGACACGTTTCGCGTATCTTCCGAATCTTGTGTGGGGAAATTAAGCTGGCGGCTCTCGATTAGCCGAGATTATAGACGGTACAGGGCACCGATAGACCGAGGATGATGTCCTGGCTCGTGCTGCCGAGCAGAGCCTTTCCGGCCGGGCTTCGTTTTCGTCCGCCGATGAACACGTGGTCTACGTCGTGGGTGTCCACGTAGTCGATGACTTCGTCTGCCGTGTTGCCGACGAGGCCGACCACCGTCTGTTCGAGACCTGCATCTTTCACGACACGAGCCGCCTCCCTGACGACGGCGTTACGTTTCGCCATGTCGGAGGGGTCGGCAGAGTCGTACTCGAACCCGTCTAAGAGCTGTTTGAATTCACCCGCCGCGTACACCCGCAACAGGGTCACGTGGGCGTCGAACGGCGTGGCGATTTCGACGGCCAGTTCGGTCAGTTCCTCTACGTGCATCCGCTCTTCGCCGACGGCGATGAGAATTCGCTCGATCATCTGTCTGCCAATCCATTTGCACAACGACACGATAAATGTGCGCACCGGGCCTGGAGTCCCATCGCAGGCACGAAAACAGTCAGTCGAGGTCCTTCTTGAAGGTGTAACAGTAGCGGTCGTAGTCCATTCGCTCCTCGTAGAAGCGGTGGGCGTCGTCCCGCCAGAGACCGGAGGCGAGTTCGATGACCGCACAGTCGCGCGCCGTCGCCCACTCCTCTAGGAACGTGAGCAACGTCCCCCCGTGGCCCGCAGACCGGCGGTCCTCGCGAGTAACGAGGTCGTACACCCACGCGTGTTTGCCGTGGTACAGTGTCGTCGAGATACGTACCCCGCCGACGGCGAGCAGTTCCTCATCGTCGAAGAGTCCGAACAGTCGATAGCCCTCCTCGTGCATCTGCCTGAGGTAGGTCATGTACTGGTCCTCTTCGAGGGGGCGCAACTCGGACATGACGGGGTACGCCGCTCGCCACTCCTCGGCCGTCGTGAGTTCGGTCACTGTCGTGGACATATGTGTTCACCGTATTCGAGACAGTCCCACACGATAAATCATTGTTCGCCGGAATTCGAAGGGGAATCCCACAAAAACGACCCGCTCCGCCGCCTTTTATCGAGGGAAACGAGCTGGAAGCAGTCGGAGCGACCCGAGCACCTGTCATCGGTCGGTGAGAAACGGTTATGTGGGTGACCGGTAAGGTCAGTGTGTGTATGTCACGCAGTACCAGGAGTAGCCTCGCCAGTGTACGTATCGGAGTGGACGTCGGCGGGACGAACACCGACCTGATTCTCGTCACGGAGGACGACGAGTTCATCCACAAGACGCCCTCGACACCCGACCCATCGGATTCGACGGTGACCGGAATCGTCGAACTTTGCGAGCTTGCGGGCGTTGCCCCGAGTTCGGTGGAACAGATTTTACACGGCACGACCGTCGCCACGAACGCCTTGCTCGAACACGAGGGGGCAGAAACCGGGATGCTCACGACTCGCGGATTCAGAGACGTTATCCACATCGGCCGCCACCGCAAGCCACACAGTTTCTCACTCCAGCAGACGATTCAGTGGCAGGAACAACCCATCGTCAAACGACGCCATCGAAAGGAAGTCACCGAACGAATCCAGCCGCCAGGCGACGTGGTCACCCCGCTCGACGAAGACGACGTGTTGAACGCGGTGGAGGAACTCGTCGAAGACGGTGTCGAGTCGGTCGCCGTTTGCTATCTCCACTCGTACCTGAACGGAGACCACGAAGCTCGGACGAAGGAACTCATCGAGGAGCACTACCCCGACCTGTTCGTCTCCACCTCTCACGAGGTCATCTCGCAGTTCCGCGAATTCGAGCGGTTCACGACGACGGCGATTAACGCCCGCCTCGCGCCGGTGATGTCCACGTACCTTTCGCGACTGGAGCGACGACTCGGTGAGGAGGGGTTCGACGCGGAAATCCTCATCATGCAATCGAACGGCGGGATGGCAAGCCTCCAAAACGTGGCCGAACAGCCGGTGACGACGCTCGTCTCTGGGCCGGCGGCGGGCGTCCTCTCCGCGGAGTTCGAGGGCAAGCACGTCGGCAAACCGAACCTCATCATGCTCGACATGGGCGGGACGAGCGCGGACATCTCCGTCGTTCCCGGCCGGGTGCTCGAACGCGACCCGCGAGACAGCAAGGTGGGCGGCTATCCGGCGATCGTCCCCATGCTCGACATCGCTACCATCGGTGCTGGCGGTGGTTCTATCGCCTGGTTCGACGGCGCGATGGGATTCAACGTCGGGCCGAAGAGCGCGGGTGCCAATCCCGGCCCGGTGTGTTATGGCCGGGGCAACGACCAGCCGACGACGACCGACGCCCAACTCACCCTCGGGCGTATCGATCCCAACTCGTTCCTCGGCGGCACACTTGACCTCGACCACAAAGCGGCGGTAACCGCCATCCAGACGCAGCTCTGTGACCGCGTCGACCAGGAACGGTTCTCGACACCCGAACACGCCGCGCTCGCCACGCTCGAAGTGGCGAACACGAACATGTACCGGGCGATTCGCGAACAGACCGTCCAGCGCGGATACGACCCCCGCGAGTACACGATGGTTGCCTTCGGCGGTGCGGGACCGATGCACGCCGCGAGCATCGCAGAACAACTGGAGATGTCGAACGTCCTGATTCCGCCGTCGCCCGGTATCGCGTCGGCGCGTGGCCTGCTCACGGGCAACGTGAAGTACGACTTCCAGCAGACGGTGAGCCAGCGCCTCGAAACGGTCGAAGCCGACTACATCGACGAGGCGTTCGACCGCCTCGAAACGAACGGGCGCGACCAACTCTTGCGCGACGAAATCGACGAATCCCGGTGGGAGTTCAGACGGACTATCGACTGTCTCTACGAGGGACAGGGTTACGAACTGAGCATCGACTTCGAGGGCACGGATGGCGACTGGCACGCTCGAATGCGCGAGAAGTTCGAACAGAAACACGAAGCCGAGTACGGCCACTACTTCGAGGCGGACCCGGTTGTCATGCTCAACCTTCGCGTGACCGCAATCGGGGACATCCACTCCTACGAACCGCTCGACGTCGAGGCAGGTGACGAGAATCCGGCGGCGGCACAGACGACCGAAACGACGGTCTACTTCGGCGATTCGGCCGCACCCGAGGAACTGACCGTCCCGCGCTACGACCGCGAGAAACTGGCGGCGGGGAACGTCGTCACCGGCCCGGCCATCGTCGACGAGTTCGACAGCACCGTCGTCGTCAATCCGGGTTGGACGGCCACGGTGTTACAGAACGGTGCAATCGAACTGCGGAGAGAGTCATGAGTCAAGACCACCCAAAAACCGACGACCAGACCGTACAGACCAGCGCGACCGAAATCCTGAAAGGCAGGAATATCGACCCCGTGACGATGCAGGTCATCGGCGGGGAACTCGACACCATCGCCCAGGAGATGGGCTACAAACTCATCCGGTCTTCGTACTCCTCGATTATCAGGGAGAGCGAGGACATGGGCGCGGGCATCTTCACGACGGATTGTCGGGAGCTCTGTGAGAGTGACTCGACACCGATGCACGTCGGGTCGCTCATCGGCTACCTGCAGGGGATGTACGACACCTTCGAAGAACGCGGCGTCGAACGCGAGGACATCATCAACGAAGGCGACGTGTTCATCCACAACCACCCCCACTACGGGGCGAGTCACTCGCCGGACATCGCCGTCGCGGTGCCCATCTTCTACGAGGGCGAGCACATCGCGTGGGCGGCGAACACGGCCCACCACCTTGACATCGGCTCTGCGACGCCCGGCCTCGCCATCGACTTAGAGGACATGTACGCAGAGGGGAGCCTATTTCGGGCGACCAAGGTGTACGACCAGGGCGAGCGCGTGGACGAAATCTGGAACTTCATCCAGGACAACGTCCGCACGCCACGCGAGGTCATCGGCGACCTGCAAGCCCAGATTTCCTCGTGTAACGTCGGCAAAGACCGCTACCTCGCGCTCGTCGAGAAGTACGGGCTGGAGGAGATCCAGCTCGCGGGCGAGGCGCTCATGGACTACGCAGAGGCCCTACTTCGCAACGAAATCCGGAAGATTCCGGACGGCACGTACTACGCCGAGGACTATCTCGACGACGACGGGCGCAATCGCGGCAAGCGGCTGAAAATCGCCGTCGAAATTACCGTCGATGGCAGCGACATCACCGTGGACATGAGCAAGTCCGCAGACCAGACGCCGACGGGGTACAACATCCCGTTCCACGGCTCGACGGACGTGTGTATCTACTTCACCATCCGGTCGCTGCTGATGGACACCTTCGTCCGCGACGAATACCTGCCACAGAACTCCGGGACGTTCAAGCCCGTCCACCCGAAGGCGCGACCCGGCTGTATGTTCAACCCAACGCCGCCCACCTCTGCGTTCGCGCGCATCAATCAGGTGGACAAGATGAGCGACCTCATCATCAAGGCGCTCGCGGAGGCGCTTCCAGAGCGCGTCTGTGCCGGCACCTGTGGACAGGTGTACTTCGTCAGCTACGGTGGGACGGACGACGCGGGCGACTACTGGGTGTACCTCGAAGTCAACGAGGGGTCCTACGGTGGCCGCCCCGCCGCAGACGGACTCGACGCGGTCGACGCACTCGTTCACAACACGAAAAACCGACCGGTCGAAGACATCGAACTCTCACACCCGATGCGCGTCGAACGATACCACCTCCGCGAGGACGGCCACGGCGCGGGCAAGCACCGCGGCGGCCACGGCATCGTCCGCGAGTCGCGCTTCCTCACGAACGCCGTGATGACGATGGAAGGCGACGGGAACACCTACCGCCCGCACGGCCTGTTCGGCGGCGGCGAGGGAACCCACGGCGACCTCAAACACATCAAGGCCGACGGCGAGGTCATCGACCTCAACTCGAAGGAATCCGGCTACAAGTTCGAACCCGGAGACCGCGTGCTCATCAAGACGGCCAGTGGCGGGGGCTACGGCAACCCACACGAGCGCCCGGCAGAACAGGTGTACGCGGATTATCTCGATGGGCTCGTGTCAGTGGAAGCCGCCCGCGACGACTACGGCGTCGTCATCAAAGACGACGAACTCGACCTGGTGGCGACGACGGACCTGCGCTCGTCCTGAGCCAGCACCGTGGCTACCGGTGACACAATCTTTTAGCCCCGCACCACCGAATCATGACCAATGACCCAGTCGCCAGCGGAGCGCACGAAAACCCCAGAACATATCCTCGCGTCGTTCGTCACCAGATTGACCTACGAGCAGGTGCCAAAAGAATCGGTGGAGACCGTCGAACGCGCGTTCGTCGATACCGTCGGCGTCACGCTCGCCGGTGCAGTGGCCGACGCCGGAAAACGCGCCATCGCCATCGCGCAACCCGTCACCGCCGACGACGGCGGCGTAACCCTACTCGGAACCGGCCAGCAGGCCGCGCTGACTGACGCCGTCCTCGCCAACGGAACTGCGGGCCACGCCCTCGACTTCGATGACCTCTCGTGGGCGATGGACGGCCACCCGAGCGTGCCCCTCGTCGCCCCCGCGCTCGCGCTGGCCGAGCAACTCGACGCGAGCGGCAAAGACGTGATTACGGCGTTCGCCGCGGGATTCGAGGCCGAGTGCTACATCGCAGAGCCGGTGAGTCCGGCCCACTACGAACAGGGCTGGCACCCGACCGCGACGTTCGGAACGTTCGGGGCCGCGGCGACGGCGGCCCACCTGCTCGGCCTCGACGCCGAGGCGACCGAGCGCGCGCTCAACATCGCCGCGTCGATGCCGTCGGGGTTGAAGCGCAACTTCGGGTCGATGACCAAGCCCCTCCACGCCGGACTCGCCGGGCGCTCTGGCGTCACCGCGGCGAGATTGGCAGCAGAGGGATTCACCGCGGACGACGCCGCAATCAGCGGGGCGCGTGGCTTCTGGGACCGGTACGGCGACGGCGCGACCCGGGTGGCCGACCCGCCGGGCGACCCGTGGCGACTCGTCGAAACGGGAATTAGCATCAAGGCCTACCCCTGCTGCTATTTCACCCACACGAGCATCGCCGCGGCCCAGCAGCTGGTCGAAGACCACGCCATCGCGCCGGCGGACGTAGAACGCATTCGAACGGTCACGTCGCGGGGTGCGGGCGACGCGCTCGTCCACCCGATTCCCGAAACGGAACTGGAGGCGAAGTTCTCGATGGAGTACGCCCTCGCCTGTGGGGTGGCCAGTGACCGCATCGGCCTCGCCACGTTCGAGCCAGCGACCATCCGCGACCCCACCATCCAGCAGGTACGCGAACGCGCCGTCTTCGAGGTAGACGAATCGCTTCCCTACAAGTCGAATCTGGCGACAGTCACGCTGACGACGACCGCCGGGGAGACCTACGAGGCGACGCTCGAAGAACCACCCGGAACGCCGAACAATCCGCTCACTGAGGCGGAGCTGCGGGCGAAGTTCGTGGACTGTGCGACGAGAGCAGTGGAAGAATCAGTGGCAGCGGACACGTTCGAGCGGTTGCTCTCACTGCGCGACCAAGCGAGCGTTCGTGATATCCTCGCCGTGCTCTGAGCGCGGTCGAAAGAAAAAAAGCCGTTAGGTTAGTTTTCGTCTCTGAACTCGCTCGCGACGGTGTCCATCTCTTTGAACTCGACGTCGGGCTTGGTCTGCATGTGCTGGATGAGTTGTTCGAGGCGCATGATACGGTGAGCCTGCCCGATGACCTGCGGGTGCATCGTGAGGATGAACACGCCGTTGTCGACGTTGTCGTACATCCAGTCGAACTGGTCGTACCAGCGCTGGAAGATGGAGTCCTCGCTCACGTAGCCCATCCGGTGGGGACGGGCCCAGGTGAAGGTAAAGGGTGGCCAGTCGTCGCGCTGCCAGGAGACGGGGAGTTCGACGATGTCGGTGGGTTTACCGCGGTCGTAGGGGCCGTCTGGTGGAGCGCTCCACCCACCGTAGACGTAGTGGGGTTTGAAGTCGGAGGCCATCTTGCTCGAATCCCATTCGATGCCGATGTCCTCTAAAATGTCGAGGGTGTTCGCAGAGAAGTCCCAGGCTGGTGACCGGTAGCCGGTCGGTTTGCGCCCGGTGAGGTCGACGATGCAGTCCACGGCGCGTTCGACGTCGGCGCGTTCGTCCTCTTCGGATTCGAACGTTGCCGGGCCGGTGTGACTCCACCCGTGGTGCTGGATGTCGTACCCGCGGTCCCACACCTCGCCGCTGATTTCCGGGAAGCTGTCGATGGTGTGACCCGGAATGAACCAGGTCGCCGGAATGTCGTATTTGTCGTGAAGGTCGAGCAATCGCGGGGCTCCGACTTCCGCGCCGAATACGCCTCGGGAGTGTCTGGTCGGCATGTCCCACGAATCGTAGGACCACAGCCAGGTCGATACGGCGTCAAAATCGTACGATAGGCAAACGGTAGCTTTTGGCATACGTCAGGCTACAGTTCTCAGCGATATCGGTTAAACCTTTCCAGAGCTATCACCATTCCGCCAATTATCGCTCAGTCGAAAATTGCCGGTTACGAACCTGAACCTCGTGAAAACAGACGTGAAAATCAAACAACAAACGCGAGCCGGTAGGTGTGTGTCGGTGAACTAGGTGTCCCACCGGGTCCCGGGATTCTCTTCGAGGTGGTCTAAGTGCTTCTCCGCCCGGTCGTCGTAGATGGAATCGCCTGGGCCGAGCGGTTCCTTCGTGAACGTCGCGTCGATGGCGTCGTCCACCCGCAAGATGAGGTCTGCAACTTCGGTTGCGGAGACGAGCAGTCGGTGCTTGTAGGCGGTCGGGTCGAGCACGCCCGCCGCTGTCGCGTCGGTAATCTCACCCGCGGGATAGACGAACCCGAGTGCCGTCTCGCCACCCGCGCGCGCCGCACGAAGGTCGGCCAGCATCGAGAGCCGGTCGTAGCCACCATTGTAGACGAGCGTCCCGACCACGCGTTCGAGGGCGTCGGCGAAGGCTTCGACCGCGAGTTGGGCGCGGCCATCAACTGCGCGAGCGGACTCTCGGACTGCCGCCGCCATCGTGAGTTCGATTGCGCCACCACCCGGAACCACGCCGGACCGAGACGCGCCTTCACCCCGAGCGGCGGCGAGTGCGGCGGCCGCTTTTCGAACTTCTGTGGCGGCCTGCGTCGCGGGTTGCCCAGACACCCCGTGGACGACGGCGGAGACACCCGTTGCCTCGGGGCAGTCGTCGATGACGATCATGTAGCGGTTCTTCCGGCGGCCCCGACGCGGGTCGATGCGAACCTCTGAGACGCTCCCCGCGAACCCGAGGTCGGCAGCGGAGACGTCGCCCGGATGGCGGACGAGCGCGGCTCCCGTCGCCCGTGCGCACTGCTTCATTTCGAGCGGACTCACCCCGCGAACGGCGAGGATGTCCGCGTCGGCGAGGAGGCGCTGGTACGCCTGATTGATGCCCAACCGCGTGACGACGACGTCCACCCCGAGCGAGACGTAGTGGTCTACGAGCGCCCGGCGGGTTGCGGCCTGGTGGTCACGAACCGCGTCGAGTTTGTCGAGCGAATCGAGTTTTAGCGTGGCGTCTTCGTCCCACTCCGGGTCCTGCAGGCCGCCGGTGGTGTGGCCGTCGAGCAACAACACGGTGGCGTCCTCGACCCGCCGGGGCATCTCGTCGTTCGCCCGCGTGTTCCGGTCGAGAACCGCGCCGCGAACTAGCCGCGAGTCGGCAAGCGACCCTGATCCGAGACAACGGACGGTGAACGTCTCCTCGGTCGGGCGGCCGATTCGGTCTACGGCCTCCACGGCGAGTGCCGCCCACGAGTCGGCGAGGCCGCCAATGTCGTTACCCGTCATTGCGGTTCTGGCGACGGCGGCCGCCGCCCAGTCTGCGTCCTCGAACGACGAGAGCGAGCGGGATTCTGCGGCGAGCGCCGCCAGCGCCCGGTCCATCGCGAGCGCGTAGCCGTGCCGGATGTCGTAGGAATGGAGTCCCAGTTCGAGTAACTCCTCCGCGTTCGAGAGCAATGCCGCCGTCAGGACGACGCCCCCGGAGACGCCGTCCGGGATGTCCTGTCCCTCGATGGACGTGTCGCCGGGGCGCTCTGGGCCGAGAATTCGCGTGACGATGGGCGCGACGGGGTGTTCCATCGGCAGTGCGTTCAACAGCGTTGCGCCGTCGTTGGCGACGGTGTAGTCGTCCGTGGCGGGGACGCCCTTGTTCTCGGGTTGGTCGCGTGTCGCGAGTCGGTTGACGACGAGTTTGTCGCTCGACCGGGGACCGAGGGTCGATGCCAACACGTCCGCCATCGCCTGGACGGCGATGCAGTTCGCCTGGGGAAACTGCGGAACTGGCTCTTCGGCCTCGTCCCCGGCAGGTGGCCGGGTTTGTACGCTACTCATCTACCATCATGTTACTCCGTACCAATAAAAGAGTGTTCCCCCGCAGGTCGCGATTCAGACGCTCCAGTCGGGAAGTTCGCGCGCGACGAACTGACCGTGGCCGGGCTTGCCGACGACTTCGCCGTCCTTCGCGACGCACTCGCCGCGGACGAACGTCTGTTTGACCCGCCCGGTCACTTCGCGGCCCTCGTAGATGGAGAAGTCCGCCGCAGAGGCGTTGTCTTCGGCCGTGATGGTGTACGTCTCGTTCGGGTCGAACAGGACGATGTCTGCGTCGGTTCCGGGGTCGAGGGTTCCCTTCCGCGGCATGCCGAACGTCTCGGCGGGGTAGGTACTCATCACGCGGACGAGGAACGGGTAGGACAGGCCGCGGTTGTTCACCGCCTCGTCGTGGACGACCGGCAGACTGGCTTGCAGGCCGTTCGCGCCGAACGTGCTCTCCCACCAGTTATCGACGTTCTTCCCTTCGAGTTTGTAACCACAATGGTCGGTCGAGACCACGCCCAGCGTGCCCTTCGTCAGGTGTTCGAACATCGCCTCGTTGTCGTCGGGCTTGCGAATCGGCGGGGCAATCATCGCCTGGTTGCCGAGGTCGGCGTAGATCGAGTCGTCGAGGACGAGGTAGTGCGTACACGTCTCCCCGCGAACCAGCGACCCGTCGACCTGGAACTGTTCGATCACGTCCGCCGATTTCCGGCAGCTGGTGTGGATGCCGTAGTACTTCGCGCCCGCTTCGGTGGCCATTCGCACCGCGTCCTCTGCGGCCATCGCCTCGGCATAGTCGGGGCGGGACTGGGGATACCACGTCGGGTCGCCCTTGCCCTCTTCTTTGAACTGCGCGGTCAGTTCGTCGCAGACGTCTGGGTCTTCCGTGTGGAACACGCCAACCGCGTCGAGTTCGGCGATGCGCTTCAGGACGGAGTTCATGAACCCGTTGTCCAGACCGATTTCGTAGGCGGTGAACATCTTGAACGAGGTGACGCCAGCCTCCACCGCTTCTTCGAGTTCGTCGATGACGGCGGGGTCCTGGCGGGTGAGTGCCCCGTGGACGCTGTAATCGACGATTGCCTTCTTGCCTTTCTCCTGTTTCTCCGCGATACCCTCCATGAGGGTTCCCTCCTCCTCGTAGTTGCTCAACTCGCCGACCCACGCCTGCCACGCGAAGTCGATGTACGTGGTGACGCCGCCGAGGGCCGCCGCGCTGGTTCCTGTCTCGTACGTATCGACCGAGAAGTGGTCCTCGATGTGGACGTGCGGGTCGATGATGCCTGGCATGACGAGCAGGCCGGACGCATCGACGACCTCCGTCGCCTCGGGCATATTCTCGTCGCGGCCGACGGCGACGATTTCTCCGTTGTCGATGGCGATACTCGCGTCGAACACGTCGGTCGACGTGACGAGCGTCCCCCCGCTGATGACTGTGTCTACAGGCATATCTATGTCAACTCGTGACACTACAAAAAGGTTCTCAGAGGTGGCTGAATACCGTCAGGAATCGGGTGAATGGTAAACCGCTCAGTTTGCGACCTGTTCGAGCGCGGCGGCCACGCGAAGCGCCGTGGCGTCGTCGAACTGCGGCGCAACCGCCTGCGCACAGACGGGGCGGCCATCGACCGTTTCGACGGGCACGGAGACCGCCGGCGTGCCGGCGATGTTGAACGGCGCAGTGTTGCCGATGAGCGGCAGCAGGTCCGCTCGCGTCGTCGTCTCGCCGACGGCGGGAGGAAGCGTTCTGAGCGTGGGCATCACGAGCGCGTCCACGTCCGCGAAGGTGGCCGTGAGGCGCTCGCCGAAGTCGATACCCGCTCTGCGCGCCTTCGCGTATGCCCGACCGTTCGTCTTCGCGTCGAGAAAAGCCGGCGGGAGGATACGGCGGGCGACGTGGTCGCCGAGGCCACGCTCACGGGCCGCTTCGAAGGCAGCCCGCAGTTGCTCGCTGTACCCCGACCCGAATCCGCGGACGACGCCGTCGCCCGCGAGCAACCACGAGAACTCGGCGGAGCCGATATTCAGATAGGTCACTTCGAGGTTCAGGTCGAGAGAGACGGGTGTCGTCTCCACGCCGACCGCGTCGAGACGGCTCGCCACCTCGCGGACCGCGTCTGCCACCGCGTCGTCAGCCCGGTCGAATCCCGTATCCGGCAAGCCGACGGTGAGTCCCTCGAAATCCGCGACCGTGTCGCCAACGCCCTCAAGCGTGGCGCGGGCACAGGTGGGGTCTCGCGGGTCCGGCCCCGCCATCGCCTCCAGGGCGCGAGCGGCGGTGCGAACGTCCCGCGTGAGCGGGCCGATGGTATCGAGGGAGGGGGCGAAATCGACGAATCCGTAGCGCGGGACGAGGCGGTGTGAGGGTTTCGCGCCGACGACGCCACAGCACGCCGCCGGAATGCGGATGCTCCCGCCCGTGTCGCTGCCGAGGGCGACGTCGACCGTCCCCGCCGCGACCGCCGCGCCGCTTCCGGAGGACGACCCGCCCGCAACGTGGTCGGGCGCGGTTGGGTTCGTGACGTGGCCGAAGTCACTGAATTCGCCGGTCGGCCCCATCGCGAACGGTTCCATGTTCGTCTTGCCGACGAGGACGGCACCCGCGGCCAGCAACCGTTCGATGACGGTGGCGTCGAACGACGGAATGACCGAGTAGCTCGCAGAACCACAGGTCATCTCGAGGTCCGCCACCGCGATGTTGTCCTTGACGGCGACGGTGAGTCCCGCGAGCGGGCCATCCGGCGTTTCGAGTCGTGGTTCGTCGTAGACGGCGAGCATGGCGTTCTCGTCGTCTGCGCTACTGTGACCGCGGTCGGTCCCCGCCGGCGGTGCCCGGTCGTCCGCCAGGTCGGCTTCCGCGAGTGCGGCGGTCACGAGGTCCGCGAGAACCTCGTCTGCGAGGGCGAAATCGAATCGGGCCGCCTGCGTCCGCATCAGTTCGAGGTCCGTCTCGGTCATCCGCGCCTCCTGGCGCTCGCTGGTCGTCGCTTGCTCGCCATACCCATACCTCCGTGGGGGGTGTAATAAGTGCGCCGTCGGCGGCAGCGTCACGTGAAAACGACGCTCGACGGTCAGTTCACGGCGCGTGGGCTTCGATGCCCTCGACGATGATGTCCATGCCGACTGCCGCCTGTTCGTTCGTCATGACCAGTGGCGGGAGCAGGCGCAGAACGTTGCCGTGGCGACCCGCAGACCAGATGAGGACGCCGCGTTCGTAGCAGTACTGTTGGATGTCCTTGACCCGCTGTTTGAGCGGGTTGCCGTCCGCGTCACGGAACTCAGCGCCGATGAACAGGCCCTCGCTACGAATCTCAGCCAGTTCCGAATTCGCCGCGTCAGCGAGACGGCCGGTGATGTAGTCGCCGAGGTCGCGGGCGTGGGCGAGCAGGTCGTGTTCCTGGATGTACTCGATTGCCCGGACGCCACCGCGCATGGCGGGGACGTTTCCGCGGAAGGTGCCGACGTGGCCGCCGGGCCCCCACGTGTCGAACTTCTCGTGGTACATGACTGCGCCGAGCGGGAGGCCCGCGCCGCCGATACCCTTCGCCATCGTCATGGCGTCGGGAGTGACCCCCGACCACTCGGAGGCGAACCACTTGCCGGTGCGGCCGAACCCGGACTGGATTTCGTCGAAGATGAGCATGACGTCGTTGTCGTCCGCCAGGTCGCGCAGGCCGGGCAGGAACTCACGAGGTGGGACGACGACTCCGCCTTCGCCCTGTACCGGTTCGACCCAGATGCCCGCCGGATTCTCCTTGCCGCTGTAGGGGTCTTCGAGGATGGACTGAATGTGTGCGAGCGAGCGTTCACACGACTCCGCGTCGGTCGGGTACGGCGCGTGGACGACGCCGGGAAGGAGCGGTTCGTAGCCCGCCTTGTACTTCTTGCCAGCGGTCAGGCTGAGCGCACCGGCAGTCGTGCCGTGATACGACCCCTCGAAGCCGAGCATCCCGGTGCGACCCATGTTGTGTTTCGCGAGTTTGATTGAGCCCTCGATGGCGTCGCTGCCGCTTGGTCCGCCGAAGACGACCTTGTTGTGTCCCTTGAGGCCGCCGGGAGCGATTTCGTCGAGCGCCTCGATGAAGTCGAGACGGGCCTCGGTCGGGAAGTCGATGGTGTGGGTTATCTTCTCGGTCTGTTCCTGGACGGCTTCGAGGACGTACGGGTTCGAGTGCCCGACGTTGAGCACGCCGATGCCCGCGAAGAAGTCGAGGTAGACGTTTCCGTCCACGTCGCGAACAGTCGCGCCCTTCGCCGAATCGAGGGCGATGGGAACGCTGCGCGGGTAGGCGACCGCGTTGCTCTCGATGTTTCGCTGGCGCTCTACCAGTTGGTTCGACTTCGGTCCCGGGATGGGGGTTTCGACGTGCGGTGCGTCCGCGAAGTGGAGTTCGTCTATCGGCGGCCCTGCGGTCATTACGTATGCCTTACTGAGGGGACTAATATAGATTGCCACATGCACACACGGAGCTGTCATCCGTCGAACCAGTAGGCGGCGCACCTGTCACCGACCATGAAGCTCAGGTCCGAACCACAATGCGGAAGGATTAATTGGGATGTGGTGTGAGATACTGTCATGGTATCGGTTGACATCAACTGCGACATGGGCGAAAGCTACGGAAACTGGACGATGGGCAACGACGCGGGAGTGATGCCCCTCATTACGTCGGCCAACATCGCCGCGGACTACCACGCCGGTGACCCACACGTCATGCGCGAGACCATCAAACTGGCCGCAGAACACGACGTTGGCGTCGGCGTCCACCCCGGCCTGCCAGACCGGATGGGGTTCGGCCGCCGGACGATGGACGCCTCACCCGAGGAGGTGCGCGACTTCGTCATCCACCAGTTGGGCGGCATCATGGGCTTCGCCGCGTACTACGACGTGCCGGTCCAGCACGTAAAGCCTCACGGCGCGATGTACACGATGCTCTCACAGAGCGCGGACCACACACGCGCGGTGGTCGAAGGCCTCCTCGAAGTGGACCCGAGTCTCGTGTTCGTCGCCACGGACATGAACATCTACAACGTCGCCCAGGAGTACGACGCCCTCCGGTCGGTCTTCGAGGGCTTCATCGACATCGACTACCGACCCGACGGGACGCTCATCGTCGAACGACAGGTCGGCCCGCGCGACACCGACCTCATGGTCGAACGGTTCGTGAGCATCGCCACTGAGGGTGAACTCGAGACGCCATCCGGTGAGGTCATCGACATGCCGGCAGAAACGATTTGCATCCACGGCGACGGCGCGAACGCCGTCGAAATCCTCGAAGCGATTCACGCAGCAAAGGACGACTACGGCATCGAACTGGCGACGCTCGACGAAATCGTCTGAAATCCCAACTCTTTATTCGACGCCCTCGAAGTCGTCGTCTACGTATTTCGTGGTGTGCTCGCTGTCGAGGAACCGGTCGTCAGAGAGCACCGCGAGGTGGAACGGAATCGTGGTCGGAATTCCCTCGATTTTTGCCTCGTTGAGCGCCCGGCGCGCCCGGCGGATGAGTTCCTCACGGTTCTGGCCACTGACGACGATTTTCGCGAACATCGAGTCGTAGAACGGCGAGATGGAGTCGTCCTGGTCCACTCCGTCGTCCATTCGAACGCCCATCCCGCGCGGTGGAGCGTAGTTCGTGAGCGTGCCGGGGTGCGGACGGAACTCCTGGGTCGGGTCCTCGGCGTTGATGCGGAACTCCATCGCGGCCCCACGTGGGTCCACGTCTTCCTGAGCGAAGTCGAGTTCCTCGCCCGCAGCGATGCGCAGTTGCCACTGGACGATGTCGATGCCCGTCACCGCCTCCGTGATGGGGTGTTCGACCTGAACCCGCGTGTTCACTTCGAGGAAGTAGAACTCGCCGTCCTCGTACAGGAATTCGACGGTGCCGGCGTTCTGGTACCCGGCCTCTGCCATGCCCCGGCGGGCGGATTCACAGAGTTCCGCGCGCACCTCTGGCGTGAGCACGGGCGAAGGCGTCTCCTCGATGAGTTTCTGCTGGCGGCGCTGGACGCTGCAGTCGCGCTCGCCGAGATGGCGGACGTTGCCGTGGTGGTCCGCGATAATTTGGACCTCGATGTGGCGCGGGGCTTCCAGATACTTCTCGACGTACACCGTCGAGTTGTCGAAGTAGGCTTCGCCCTCGCGCTGGGCGTTTACCAGCGCGTCGTCTACCGATTCTTCGTCCTCGACGATGACGAGGCCGTGGCCGCCGCCGCCGCCGTCTGCCTTGATGGCGATGGGATAGCCGTGGTCTGCGGCGAAGTCGCGAATCTCGTCGCCATTCGTCACCGGGTCGGTCGTGCCGGGAACGATGGGGACGCCCGCTTCTTGCATCACTTTACGGGCTTTCGTCTTCTCGCCGAGTTGCTCCATGGAGTCTGGCCGCGGGCCAATCCACGTAAAGCCCTCTTCCTCGACACGTCGGGCGAAGCCTGCATTTTCCGCGAAGAATCCGTAGCCCGGATGGACGGCGTCGACGCCCGCTTCGTGGGCGACCTCGAAGATGGCATCCTGATTGAGATAACTCTTCGCCGCCGCGGAGGGGCCGATGTGGTAGGCCGCATCCGCGTGACGGACGTGTTTCGCATCCTCGTCCGTGTCGCTGTAGACGGCGACGGCTTCGACGCCGAGTTCTTTGCACGCCTGGATGACACGAACCGCTATCTCGCCCCGATTGACGACGAGTACACTGCTGAACATCTACTCATAGGTTAAAGGAGTCCCCCTTAAAATGTATGGGCAAATTATTCTCCAGCCACATGTTGCCCTCGTAACATACAGCAACTATACATAAGTGTGGTGTGAACGTTGCTCACATCGAGATGGTTGCGAATAGCATCACACCGAAATCTCTTCCAGAACCGCGATACGAACATGGCGGTGACGACTACATCTTCGTCGAGTTAGACGAAGAGATGAGTTTCGACGCCAACTTCCAGGCGATGGCGATTACCCAGGAGCTTCGCGAGTCCGACCTCCCGGGAATCATCGAAATCTGCCCGGCCAACGCGTCGTACATGATTCACTTCGACCCGGAAATAATCGCGCCGGACGACCTGGTCGCGAAATTAAAGGAGACCGCCGCGGACATCGACCTCTCCGACTATCAGTGGGAGACACGAATCGTCGATTTTCCCGTCCTCTATCAGGACGAGTGGACTCACGAGACGCTCATGCGGTTCCGTGACAACCACCAGGAGAAGGATTCGACGGACATCGAGTACTCCGCCAAAATCAACGGGTACGACTCGGTCCAGGATTTCATCGACGCCCACACGGGCGCACCCCACATGGTGACGATGGTCGGGTTCGTTCCCGGCCTGCCGTGGTGTTTCCAGATGGTCCCCCGTGACGAGCAAATCGAAGTGCCAAAGTACGTCTCACCGCGCACCGACACCCCCTCGCGGGCGGTCGGATTCGGTGGGGCATTTACCGCCATCTATCCCGTACAGGGAGCCGGTGGCTACCAGTTGTTCGGCCGCACGCCGGTCGAGGTGCTCGACGTGGACCAGCGACTCGCCGACTTCGAGGAATCGATGGTGTTCCCGACGCCGGGTGACATCCTGAAGTTCCGCCAGATTGACCGCGACGAGTACGACGAGATTCGTGAACAGGTAGAAGACGGAACATTCCGCTTCAAGACTGAACCGGTCGAATTCTCACCGGAGGAGTTCTTCAACGACCCAGCGGGTTACAACGAGGACCTCCTGGAGGTGTTGTACGAATGATAGAAGTGTTAGACGGCGGGCTCTCGACCACCGTACAGGACGACGGTCGGTACGGCCAGTACCACATTGGCGTGCCGCCATCAGGCGCGATGGACCAGTTCGCCCACAGCGTCGCGAACTACCTCGTCGGCAACGACGAAGAACACGCTACCCTCGAAATGACGTACAAGGGCTGTGAACTGCGCTTCGAAGAGGACACCGTCATCGCGTTGACGGGGGCTGAGATGGCCGGCACGCTCGGTGGCGAACCGCTCCCGATGTGGGAAGCCGTCGCTGTCGAAGCGGGCGACGAACTGGAACTCCAGTTCGCTGTCTCGGGTGCGCGAAGCTACCTCGCCGTCGCTGGCGGTGTCGACGTCGAACCGGTGATGGGCAGTCGCTCGACGTACGCGCTCATCGGCATCGGCGGCCACGAGGGTCGAACGCTCGAAGCGGGCGACACACTCGCTGTCGGGGAACCCGCCTCGAACGCCACAGACTACGTCGGTACGCGGGTACCAGACGATCACATCCCGACCTACGACGACGACGATGCGACCATCCGAATCGTCATCGGGCTCTGTGACTACCGGCTCACCGACGAGAGCAAAGAACGACTCACCGCAGAGAAGTGGAAGGTAGCCGCGGACGCAGACCGCGTCGGCTACCGCCTCACCGGGCCGGAACTCGATTTCGTCCCGCGCGAACAACCGTTCGGTGCCGGGACCGACCCGACGAACGTGGTCGACCTCGGCTATCCGGTCGGGTCGATTCAGATTCCACAGCAACCCATCGTCGTGATGCGTGATGCCGTCACAGGCGGCGGGTATGCGACGGTCGCGACCGTCATCAGCGCCGACCGCGGGAAACTCTCCCAGCGCCGGACCCACCAGGCGGTCTACTTCGAGGACGTCTCCGTAGACGAGGCGCTCGCTGCTCGTAAAGAACAGCACGCGCTGCTCGACGAAATCAAAGCGGCGGTGACCCCCTCGTAGGGGACGCCCTCGAACGCGACTGGACTGCCTGCAAAACAATTATCCCCTCAACCGACAAGATACACAGCGAATATGAAAGAAACCATCAGTGCTCCGATGCCAGGCGTATTCTACCGACGATCAGACCCCGACGACCCACCGCTCGTAGAGGAAGGTGACACCGTCAGCGCAGGCGACGTCGTCTGCCTTGTCGGCGTCATGAAGAATTTCTACGAAGTGACCGCCGAAAGCGACGGCACGGTGTCGAAGATTCTCGTAGAGAACGAGACGGAAATCGAAGCGGGCGACCCGCTCATTGAAATCGACGTCGCCTAATCTAGACGACCCGTTTTTTCTCACAGCAGACCAGCACGCTCCCGACGAGTAGCTACACGTGTAGTCACATCGGCCCCGCGTGGTGCGAATTAGCCAATCCGTCCGAGACGGAAGAGATAGGCAAACAGTCCAAACAGTCCAAACCATTTTGTACGTAAACCACGACAGCAGCAGTCAGGCACGTCAGACAGGTTTTTGTCATAGACCGTTTTTTGATATGCTAACGTGTGGCGGATGGGCGACCATCGACCGTAATACACGTTATCAATAAGAACTTCTCGATAACGCGCTTTTTTAGCAGTGTTTATCCGTAATTTACAACGTTTAATTTAATTTTTATCGATTTTTTAATATCGGTTTCAATCGAATATCGTGATACTATATAATTTTAAGTAATTTTTTCGATTGTTTAGAATAAGTAACGTTTTTTAATGACTTTTTGTGGGCAGAATCAGTAGCCATCATCAAGGCCGTAGAACTGGCGGTCCGTGAAATGGGCGGGCGACATCCCATAACAAAAGTACCGGTGTTATGCATTTGCTGACCGGCAGCGGAGATGCCGCCAGCTACGCCTCATAGAAGCATCCCGCTCTGCACTGAAACACTAATTGCCTTCAGTGAGTTTCCACAGAGCATATAAAGGTCCGGAAAAGATGGATTACGGGAAGAGAGGTACTGCGGACAGCAATGCGTCCCGAGATTCTTCACAGCAGAGTCGTGGCGATCGATAGGTGGAGTTCGAATATTCCGAACTATTATTAACGACCCCGAGAGAGGTGGTGCCATGACCAGTCGGAAGGTGACGACGACCGAACGTTCGCTCGCCCTCTTGCAGGAGATAAAACAGCGGGATGGAGCGACGTTGACCGAATTGACCGCGACCGCACCATTGGCGCGAAGCACGGTCCACAAGCACCTCTGGACGCTTCTGGACGCCGGGTACCTCGCAAAGGAAGGAGAGCGGTACGTTCTCGGACTGAAATTTCTCAATTACGGCGAGTACGCCCGTTCGCGGAAACTCGGCTACAACCTCGCACGCGAGACAATCAGGAAGCTAGCCGACGAGACGAACGAGGAAGTGGATTTCATCGTCGAGAACGACGGTCGCGGCATCGTCGTCCACGAATCGTATCACCCCCAGAGCCAGTACCAGTCCCACGGGAACACCGAATCTCGCCACGAGTACACGGGAACCTACTACTACCTCCACAGCATCGCCGCAGGCAAGGCGATTCTCGCGGAATTGCCCGACGAACGAGTTGCCGAAATCGTCGAGCAGTGGGGGCTGCCCGCCCGGACCGATCACACGATTACCGACGTGGACGTGCTCATGGCACAATTGGAGGAAGTCCGTGACCGTGGTGTGGCGCTCACCGACGAGGAGTTCGAGGACGGCATGCGAGCAGTGGGACGGCGGGTCACGTATCCCGACGGCTCGCTCCTCGGGTCGATTTCGATTACTGTTCCGAAGTACCGGATGACCGACGACGTGTTCTACGAACAGGTCCCTGACCTCCTCCGCGAGACTGTCGGTTCCCTCGAAGCCGAGATTCGGGAGGAGATGTGTCCCACTTAATAGTTCGAATAAATCGAACTGACAGCCCCGGCGAGCGAGCGACCGACGGCATCAAACGTTTTGTATCCGGGTCGCAACTCCGTGAGTGATGTCCACGTACGAGCATCTCGACTACCGCGAAGAACGTCGAACCGCCGTCATCACGTTCGACCGTGCGAGCAAGATGAACACGCTACACGGGCCAGCGATAGACGAACTCGACGCGGCGCTGGAACGAGCCGAGTCCAACGAGGATTTGCGGGCCGTGGTTCTCACGGGAAACGAGCGAGCCTTCTCCGCCGGCTACGACATCAACGACGATTCGCTGAACGAACGTGACCTGTCAGTCGCCGATTGGCTGGAACTCATGGAGTCGTACACGCACATCCGAACGATTTACGAACTCGACCTGCCAGTCATCGCCGCCGTTGACGGCTACGCGCTGGCCGGCGGGTGTAACACGGCCCTCGTCTCTGACCTGACCATCGCCACCGACCGGGCAAAGCTCGGTTATCCCGATGTGCGGATGGGAGGCCTCCCGGGCACGTTCGTCCACCCCTTCGTGATGGGGTCGCTCAAGCACGCGCGGGAGTTGTTCTATTCAGGGAAGATGGTCTCTGGACAGGAGGCAGAACGCTTCGGGATGGTTAATCGAAGTGTCCCTCAAGAGGAGCTCATGGACGAGGTGTGGGAGGAGATAAAAGCGATTCGGAAGACGCCGAAACCAGTCGTTCAGATTACGAAACACATGCTGAACGACGTGATGGAAGCCCAGGGATACAGACCGGGAAACAAACACGTAGAACATCTGGCGAGTCTCACGTCGCTTTCAGAATACGGCCAGCAATACTACCAGATTCGCGACGAGGAGGGCTTCGAGGCGGCGCTCGACTGGATGCACGAGGAGAACAAACCGTAAGGAACGATGGGGAGCGAAGATTTATACGACCGAATCGAACATTGGTAAACAGACTCCCGACGTGTGGGAGCAATCAACACACGAGAGAACCATGACAGCAGCCAATAGCACGGTTCGCGAACGACCCGCGGACCTCTCGCGAATGCTCGACCCCGACAGCGTCGCCGTGGTGGGCGCATCGAACGAACCCGGAAAGCGCGGTTATCAAACAATCCTCGACCTCGAGGACGCTGGCTTCGACGGCGAAATCTACCCGGTGAATCCAAAGTACGACGAAATCCGCGGCCGCGAGGTGTACGAGTCGGTCGCGTCGCTTCCGGCCGCGGTGGACCTCGCGTTCATCGCAACCCCCGCCTCGACCATCCCGTCTATCGTGGCGGATTGTGGGCGCGCGGACGTGGCGGGAGCGGTCATCATCGCCGCCGGATTCAGCGAAGTCGGCGAGCAAGACCTCGAAACCCGCGTGCTCGAAACCGCCCGAGAGCACGGCGTCAGAATCATCGGGCCGAACATCCAGGGCATCGCGAATCTACACTCGGGGCTGAATCTCCTCGGTGGCTACGACCTCCCTGCGGGCAATCTGGCGTTGCTCTCCCAGAGTGGGAACGTCGGCCTCGAATTCGGGTCCCACGCAAACGTGCTCGGCGACGTGGGGTTCAGCCTCAGCATCGGCATCGGCAATGAAACCGACCTCCGGTTCGACGAGTACCTCCCGTACCTCGACGACCACGATCAGACGGACGCAATCGTCCTCTACGTCGACGGGATGGAAGACGGCCGACAGTTCCTGCGAGCGGCCAGAGAGACGGTGACGGAGACCCCAATCGTCGTCGTGAAAGGTGGCGTGACGGATGCCGGTCAGCGGTCTGCGGCCTCCCACACCGGTTCGCTTGCGGGCGAGGGGGCCGTCGTCGATGCGGCGTATCGGCAGGCGGGTGTGGTGCGGGCAGAGCGGTCAGACGAGGCAATCGCGATCGCGAACGCACTCGCAAATCTCCCGCCCGCCGCAGGCGAAAACGTCGCCATCCTCACCGACGGCGGTGGGAACGCGACGCTCGGGGCAGACGCACTCATCAACCGCGGACTCTCGGTGCCCAAACTCACGGACGAAACCCAAGCTCGACTCCGCGAGCTCGTCCCAGACGCCCCGAACCTCTCGAATCCGGTGGATATGATGGGACTGCAGGGTGACGGTGACCTCTCTATCTTCTACGAATTCGCGAAGATTCTCGTCGAAGACCCGAACGTCGACGCGCTCCTGCTCGCCGGCGCATTCGGCGCGTACGAGACCTACGGACCGGGTGACAGCGAAACAGACCAGGAGCCGGCCGTCGCCCGTGATATCGCCTCGCTTACGGAGACCACCAGCGTACCCATCGTCGCCCAGTGCATTTACGGCGGCGAAGGGTCGCCCGCGCTGTCGGCGTTCGAATCGGCCGGCATCCCGACCTTCGGTTCGATAGACACCGCCGTCACGGCTCTCGAAAAGGTCGTCCAGTACGGCAGGCATCTCGACGAAAGCGCACGGAAGTCGGACTTCACCTTCGACTCAGGAGCCACCGAACGACCGGACGAATGTGACGGCGGTGCGACCACGACGCTCTCTGAGTACCGGTCGCGGAAACTGCTCACGGAGGCGGGTATCGAAGGCGCACCCTACTCGCTCGCCGCGTCGAAAGCCGAGGCCGTGGCCGCGGCTGAAACGTTCGACGGGCCCGTAGCGATGAAAGTTGCCTCACCGGATATCGTCCACAAAACGGAGGCGAACGCGGTCAGTCTCGACGTGACCGGCGACGCAGCAGTCGGGGAGGCGTACACCGACCTCGTCGAGAACGCGAGGGCCTACGACCCAGACGCGGAACTCGAGGGTGTGCTCCTTACGCCGATGCTCGACGAGGGCACGGAATTCATCGTCGGCGTCGTCAGAGACCCCGAGGTCGGACCTGTCGTCATGTTCGGCGTCGGTGGTGTGTTCGTCGAAGTGCTGAACGACGTGGCGTTTCGCGCACTTCCGCTCACCGAGTTCGACGCCCGACAACTGCTCGACGACATCGACGCGCAGTCGTTCCTCGACGGCGTCCGCGGCGGCACGGGCGTGGACCGAACTGCACTGGTCGACCTGCTTCTGGACGTCTCTGACCTCATCGAGTCACACCCCGACATCACGGAGCTCGACCTGAATCCCGTGTTTGCATACGAGGATGGCGCAGCAATCGTCGACGCGAGCGTTCGGCTCGCAGACCGGGGCTGACCGTGATTCCGACGTACATCGTCTACGCGCTGATTACGATGGTTTCGTGGGGAGTGTGGGCGATTCTCGCTGGGCAAGCACTCGATTACGCGAAGGCCGGTCCGGTGGTGATGCTCACTTATCTCACCGGTTTGCTCATCATCGTCGCCGTCCGGCACGAAACGGCCACGGCTATCAACTCACACTGGGGGGTCCTCCTCGCAGTGGGCGCGGGAATCGCGATGTCCGTCGGAACGCTCACCTTCTATCGGTCGCTGTCCGCCGGCGGCGGAAGCGTCGCGACGGCAATCGCCGGCCTCTACTTCCTCGTCACGACGGTCCACGAGATGGTCGTGCTCGGGACGCCGCCGAAACCGACGAAAGTCGTGGGAATCGCCCTCGCTGGTGCGGCAATCGTGTTTCTCGTCCAGTAACGACCGCACGGGGACAATCTTTATTTGCGTCATCCACCCATGACAAGCTATGGCACGTTGGAACGACAGCGCAACAATCGAGCTGAGCGGAGCGGGTGGCGAAATGAACGCCCTTCCTGCGGCGGCGTTCACCGACGAATCGGTTTTCGAAGACGAGATGGCATCCATCTTCTACGAAAGTTGGCAGTACGTCGGCAGTGTGAACGCACTGAACGAACCGGGGGATTACTTCACGAGCGATGTCGCAGGGCGCTCGGTCTTCGTCATTCAAGATGACGAGGGCGAGGTGCGTGCGTTCGACAACGTCTGTTCCCATCGCGGCAGCAAGCTCCTCTCTGGGTGTGGAAATGCGACCAGAATCCAGTGTCCGTACCACTCCTGGACGTTCGAGAAAGACGGCACGCTCTGTAGCACGCCCGCCCAGTTTGCAAACGCCGTCCGCAATCCCGAACTCGAAGACGAGGACGTCTCAGGCTTCGACGCCGAGTCGAACAGCCTCCACGAGATACACGCCGCGTGTCTCGGGCCGTTCGTGTTCGTCAACCTCGCCGACGACCCGACGCCGTTTTCGGATGTCGTCGGCGACATCCCAACAGAACTCGCGGGGTACGGACTCGGCGACCAGAAGGTAGCCAAACATCGGGAGAAGGACCTCGCGTGCAACTGGAAAGTGATGGTGAGCAATTACCTGGAGTGTGACCACTGCCACGCGAACCATCCGGACTTCGTCCGGTCGGTCGATATGCAGGCGTACGATATCGAACTCGACGAGTACTACTCGACCCAGCGCGCGCCAGTCCTCGACGGCGGCGAAGAAGTCGGAGAGACGTGCTTCTACTTCATCTGGCCGAACACGACGATAAACATCTACGAGGCGGGGAAGGGATGTGCCGTGTACCGTATTTCTCCGCGCGACCACGAGCAGACGGTTCTCAGAGCCGACTACTACTTCGAAGACGAGGAGATTACGCCAGAGCGCGAGGAGATAATCGAGACCAGTTTCCAGTTGCAAGCAGAGGATTTCGAACTCGTCGAACGCCAGCACGAGGGGCTTGCCTCGGGAGCACTCGCACAGGGCCGACTGGGCCCGAACGAACACGCCGTCCACCACTTCCACCGACTCGTCCAGCGCCACCTCTCAGAGTGAGTTCGACGTTCGTCGAGACACAGTTTTATTAGCGACGAGTGTGACGCGGTAATCGTTACGCTGGAGCACACCGACCAGCGTGGTTGAACCATGAACGACCTGACACCACCTGCAGAAGTCGATAGCGTCGCTGTTTCCGAGTTGTTCGAAACTGACCAGCTATTACCGCGAGGAGCCGCCTTCGTACCGGGAGAGACCGAGATTCCCGACTACCAGTTCGCCTGGGGCATCACGGGAGACGAAGACGGGGAACCAGAACACGGCGAGCCGCTGGATGACGGTGCGGAGAAAGAGATTATCGTCCCCGTCGAGGACCCCGGACCGAACGAAGCGTTGCTCTACATGCTCACCTCCGAGGTGAACTACAACGACGTCTGGGCAGTCACGGGAATTCCCGTCTCTACCTTCCAGCAACACGAAAGCGACTGGCACATCACCGGGTCGGGCGGCCTCGCACTCGTCGTCGAAACGGGCGAGGGACTGGACGAACAGGGTCGCATCGAAGTCGGCGACATGGTAAACGTCTACGCCGGGCAGTTCGACGCGCTTTCCCCGAAGGCAGGTCGCGACCCGATGTTCTCGGACTTCACGATTCAGGGCTATCAGACGCCAGACGGGTCCCACCAGCAGTTTATGACCGCCCAGGGGACGCAGCTCTACGAGCCACCCGCGAACCTGGACCTCGATAAGGCGGGCAGCTACATTCTGACGATGGGGACTATCTATCGCGCCCTGTTCAACACGCTCGACGTGTCGCCGGGGAAGCGACTGTTCGTCGAAGGCGCGTCGACGGGGACGGGACGCGACGCGGTACAGATGGCCGCGAGCAGCAATCTCGAAATCACCGGCCTCGTTTCGAGCGACGACCGAGCGGCGCGGGCGAAGGAGAACGGCGCTGACGCGAGCATCAACCGTAAACAGGACGCCCTCGCCGACGCGATGTGCATGGTCCCGAACGACCCCGACGAGTGGGACGACTGGGAGCAAGCGGGCGAACCGCTCCTCTCAGAGTTCCGCGAAAAGAACGACGGCGAACTCGCAGACTACGCTGTTTCACACGCCGGGGCCGAAGCGTTCTCTCGCTCGTACCAACTGCTCGCAGAGGGTGGTCGGCTCACCTTCTACGGTGCCTCGACCGGCTACGAGATGGCCTTCATGGGCAAAGGCGGCGCGACCACGCCAAAGAGCGTGTTCGAACGCGCGGGTCTCAGCGCGGGAGACGGCGCACTCGTCTGGTACGGAACTCCTGACCACGTGGAGGGCGACCAGGACGCGGTGGGCGCACAGGCAATCGAGGCGGCACTCGACCGCAATGCCCGCGTCGCGGTCCTCACCGAGACCGACTCGCAGGCCGAGCACGTCGGCGCGACCTACGACGTCGCTGGCGTCGCGAGCATCGAGACGATTCGCGCAGAAAGCGACGGCTTCGAGTTCGTCAGGTCGCTCCCTGAACTCCCCGCCCCGTCCGAACCGGACGCACTCGCAGCGACGGTCGGCGAATACATGGGGAAGATGTTCAAGCCACTGGGCATCGCGCTCGGCGGCATCCTGAAGACGCCGAACAACCCACGCGGGAACCCAGACGTCGTCTTCGAGCGCGCAGGGCAAAACACGCTCGCCGTCTCCACAATGCTCTCTGCGCCGTATCAGGGTTCGGTCGTGTTCGCAGAAGAGATGGCTGACAGTCGATACTCGTTCTACGCGCCCCAGGTCTGGATGCGCCAGCGGCGCATCTACATGCCGACGACCGAAATCTTCGGCACCCACATGAAGAACACCTACGAGGTGTGGAAGATGAACGAAGACATCGAACTCGAAACGTTCGACGTGCCAGAAACGCACCTGACGCCGTGGGACGATGCGCCGAAAGCCCATCAAGAGATGTGGGAGAACGCCCACGAGGAAGGCTCCTACGTCATCAACCACGCGCTTCCTGAAAGCGGGTTGGAGAGCAAGGAAGCGCTATTCGACGCCTGGGATAGCGAGTAGCGACTCACTCGCCCAAGAATTCTGCCGTTCGACGCTGCGTTTCTGGCTCTTTGTACGCTGTAATTGCGTGATGGATGGCGCGCGCCATCTCCTCGTCGAGATTCTGCGGCCTGACGCCGTGAATTTGGCGCTTGGCCATGTCCATCACGTAGGTCGGTTGGCCTTCCAGTCTGTCTTCGAGCGCCTCGACTTGCGTCTCGAACGCCTCGGCTGACTCCGCGACTTCTTCGACGAGTCCGATTTCGTGCGCCCGCTGGCCGTCTATCAGTTTGCCAGTCATGACGAGATATTTCGTCATCCCCTCCCCAATCATGCCGGGCAGTTTCTGTGGGCCGCCCTGGTCCATCGAGAACCCGAGGTTGGCTTCCGGTAAGCCAAGTTGTGCATCTGCGTGGGCGACGCGAATGTCGCACGATATGGCGAGTTCGAGCGCCCCGCCGAGTGCGTAGCCGTCGAGTGCTGCGACGACGGGCACGCCGAGCGATTCGATGGTTCTGAGCAACTCGTGAGTTACCTCGTACTGATCGCGTATCGTCCGCGGAGTCGCTTCGCCCCACTCCGGAACGGGACCGACGTCCACGCCAGCGGAGAAGTGGTCGCCAGCACCGCGGATAGTGACCACCGAGAGCGACTCGTCGTCCTCGAATCGCTGAAATACGTCGAGGAGATCCGCGTACATGCCGGCGGTAAGCGCGTTGTTCTTCTCCGGCCGGTCGATTGTGACTGTCGCTTTCTCTCCCTCGGTCGTGACCGCTATCTGTGAGGTCATACGGCAGGTGGTTCCGACGGGTTGCCATTAAGTGTAATGGTACCACGCAACACGAAGTCGATGGAAGGCTACGTTTGACCAGAAATTAGTTGCACCCAACCCACCGTCCCGACGAATTTACAGATTCCACGTAATTAATGAATGTAATGAACGACAACTACTATTACCCACCACCGTGTGTGATAAGTCGTCATGCGACTGTGGCACACACTAGGACTAGAGGAAGCAGACCGCGCTGAGCGGTGGCTGTTTTTCCTCACGATCGGGCTCGTCGTGGGCCTGGCGAGCGTCGGGGTCGCCAGGCCGACGTTGTTGAGTGAAACGATGAACTCCACGTTCGACTTCGTGTTGCTGAACTTCGGCTGGTGGTTCATCATCCTCGGATTCGTCCTCTCGCTGGTGATGCTGTTTCTCACCTTCGGGCGATACGGTCGCCTGCGCTTTGGCGGGGAGAACGCAAAACCAGAATTCGACGTCCTCTCGTGGTTCTCGATGGTGTTCACCGTCGGGTTCGCCTCCTCGGTCATCTTCTGGGGTGTCGCAGAACCGATTTACATCGTCAACAGTCCGCCTGACCCCCTCCCCGTCGCGGGCGCACCAGTAGAGAGCGTGGCGCTCGCGTTTATGTTCCTGCACAACATCCTGCCGGGACTCATCGCCTGGTACATGCCCATCGCCATCGCGTTCGGGCTCATCGTCTACACCCGCGGTTCCCACGAGTACAAGATTAGCGCGATGCTGGAACCGGTGTTAGACCGGGAGAAGTACGGCGCAGTGTATTGGATTACCGACCTCGCCGCGATGGTCGCCATCGTTGGCGGCCTCGCCACCTCGCTCGGATTCATCGGAAATCAGCTTTCGACCATTATGGGAACCGTCTACGGAATCGGTTCCGAGACGGTCACACTCGCGCTCTTTGGCATCATCGGACTCGTCTTCATCGGTGACGTTTGGCTCGGACTCCGCAACGGGATTCGAAACATGGCGCGGGCGACGGTCGGATTCATCGTCGTCCTGTTCGCCATGCTGCTCGTCCTCGGCCCGACGATGTTCATGATAAACCTCGGCATCGACGCGGTCGGCGTCTGGCTGAACAACATCGTCCGAATGGCGCTCTACACCGGCCCAGTCAGCGAAGGAACGTGGGCCCAGGAGTGGACCAGTTTCTGGTGGGCCTGGTGGGCCGCGTGGGGTATCTTCACCGGTAGCTTCGTCGCCCGAGTGTCGAAAGGCAGGACGATTCGCGAGACGTTCATCGTCCTCGGCATCGCGCCGACGTTCTTCCTCGTGATTCAACACAGCATTCTCGCCGGCTGGGCGCTCGCACCGGGGAACAAAGAACCGATTTCGGCGGCGCTAACCTCGGGTGGCATCCCCGCCGCCCTCGCGGAAGCGATTACGATTACGCCACTCGCCTCGGTGCTCGGCATCCTGTTCGTCTTGGTGTTGTCCGGCTACCTCCTCACCTCACTCGACTCAGCCGTCTTCATGCTCTCCTCGATAAACATCGGGGACGAGGAACCGAACGCCCGGAACCGCGCGTGGTGGGGGCTCGTGCTCGCCTTCCTCGGCGTGATGACGCTCGAACTCCCCGGCGCACGGGCGCTCGAGTCGTTCTCCGCCGTGTTGGCGCTGCCGTTTACGATATTCTTCCTCGTCATCTGCTACTCTACTTATGTCGCCGCACGGGAGTACTATCAGGACGTCTTCGGAACCGACCGGGACGCGCTGTTCACCGAGTACACCGAAGAATCCACACAGCGCAGTGAGGCTGATTCGGTCGTCGGGAGCGATGACTGACGAAAGCGCCAGCCTCGATGTGAGCAATTCGGTCTGCGAGTAAAAGAGATAAACTACGAAAATCTAGCAGAAGACCACCCTCATTTGTCAAAATTCTATTCAGAAGAATATTGTAACGGCGACCGGTACACCGTCAGTGATGGATCCAATCGTCATCGTCGGCGGGGGCATCGTCGGGGCAAGCGTCGCCTACCACCTCCGGGATGCCGCGCGGCCCGTCGTGCTGTTCGAGCAGAACTCCGTCGGTTCGGGCGCGTCGGGTGATTCGGTCGCAATTTTCGTGTGGCACCAATCTGAGCCAGACCAGTCGAACCACCGACTTCGGGAACTGGCGTGGGAGACCTACGAGCCGCTGGTTCGAGACGGGACGTTCAGTTTCGAACAGATCGGAACGTTCGACGTCGCCTTCACCGAGGAAACCGCAACTGCCCTCGAAGCCGCGGCGACGACGCTCGACTCCTACGGCGCCCGGGCCGAATGTATCCCGCCGTCGTCGTTGGCAGACCATGGCGTCGAACCAACAGGAATCACGGGGGCGTTGCACACGCCCGACGACGGCTACATGGACCCGTCTGAAATCATCCACTACTTCCTCGGAGAAGCCACGGCGAAGAATCTCACCGTCGAAACGAAAACGAAAGTGACCGACGTTCGCACGTCGGACCGGGGAGTCGAGGGTGTCGAAACCGCATCAGAATTCCAGCCGGCGGCTGCGGTCGTCAACGCCGCCGGCCCGTGGGCCCCGACGGTGAATCGAATGGCCGAGGTCTCACTCCCACTTCGGCACAACCGCGGGCCAATCGCCGTCCTCCAGAAGGACGAGCAGTTCTCGCTTCCGTTCGTCCAGTTCGAAGACGGACTCTACCTGCGTGGGGAGGGAGACAGGCAGGCGTTCGCCGGACGATTCGGCGCGAGTTACGAGGCTGCGAGTGAGTTACGCCCAGACGAGGCCCATCCCATCGACCACGAGTTCTACCTCGACATCCAGACTCGAATCAAGGAGTCGATTCCAGCGCTCGCGGACGCACAACTCGTAAACGAGTGGGTCGGCATTCGAACACTCACGCCCGATGGAGTCCCTCTCGTCGGCGAATCGTCAGTACCAGACTTCTACGTCGCCTGTGGAATGAACGGACTCGGTGTGACACTCGCGCCAGCGGTGGGTGAAGTACTCGCCGCACAACTCACCGACAGCTCAGTCGATGCGTCACTGAAAGCGTACCTCGACCCAGCCCGACCAGAGGCGACGCAGTAGGCAGCTCCCGTTTATATCGCGTGTAGCAGTTATTGAGAGGTAGCCAGTACCAAGAATTTATTATAGCAATATACAGTTTATTTGTACGCCACCGGACCGCAGTATGGCGATTTTTCCGAATTGCGAGTGTTCCGAATCCACTATTGATTATTCCAATAGTCAACACCAGAATTTAGTACCCCGCCTCCGTCTGTTACTCCAACTCCATGCCCACGCCCCACGACACGCCTCCCACACCCGATTCCGCCGATTCTACGACCCACCATTCCGACCACGACTCCAGGGGTGAACCCATCCACGACGCCCTTCCAAGCTTCATCGCGAGCAAGTCCAAAGGCGAAACCGGGTCGGGCAATTACCAGCGAAACGCCCGTCGCGTCGTCAGTCAGTGGACGACCTGGGTAGCAAACCGCGGGGTGGAAACGTTTTCGGACCTCGACGTCCGAACCATGCGGGCTTACGCCCGGTATCTTGCCCAACGAGTGCGGAGCGGGGCGATCATCGCCTCGACGGCCCACAACTACTACGCCACCGTCCGTGCGTTTCTGACCTGGTGTGTTCGCGAGGAGCTCGTAGAGGAAAATCCTGCGGCGAAACGACGGGCGGAGGAGGAACTTCCCGACCGGTCGGAAGGGAAAAAGAAGGCTCCAGAGCAGTTCTGGTCGCCTCGCGAACGTCGCGAGATACTTCGGTTCGTCAACGAACGCGCCTACGAGGCGGTCGAAACCCAGGGGAGCCAGGCGGTCGAAGAAACGCGGGACAGAGCCCTCGTCGCACTCCTCGCCTATTCCGGCGTTCGCGGTGCAGAGGTGTTCAGCGCCCCTGGTGACAGTCGGAGAAACGGACTTCGGTGGGAGGACATCGACCTCGACGCGGGCATCCTCACCGTGCTCGGGAAATCTCAGGAGCGAGAACCGGTCCAGCTCCCGCCGCAGGCCCGTGACCCACTCGCCCGGTATCGTGCGATACTGGACCCTCCGCGCCCGGAATGGCCGGTGTTCCCGACGCGAAGTGTGCCGACCCGCTATCGAACCGTCCGTGAGAGGCTCGAAAATAGGGGTTCGAAGCAGCAGACATCGAGGAACTTCTCGATGCGCACGATACCGAGGAACTGCTCCGCGCGTACGACATCGTCCCGCCGTCGCTGACGACGACCGGTGCGCGAGCAGTGATGAAACGATTGTGTGAGACGGCGAACCTGAAAGTCGACGGCGACAGCGACTACTTGACGCTCCACGGTGCGCGTCGTGGCCTCGGCGAGACGCTGTATCGAGAGCATGGGCCGGCGACCGCCCAGCGCGCGTTGCGACACAAATCACCCGAGACGACGTCTCGTGCCTACGCCCACATCGAAACAAGTGACCTCGCAAAGCAAGTGGGGGACGTGCTCGACGAAGTGGACGGGACATAGTCCCAGAAACGGTCAAAATTCTGTTAGACGTGGCAGTTGAAGAGGAAAATGAGCCAAAGCGTCCGACCAATACGAACCGTCCAAACCATGCGAATTGGTCAAATTCGTAGAACGGTTCCTGGGAGCCGAGAGGGACAAATTACGCAAAGTGTCCAAACTATCCAATTCAGACAAACCGTTTGTGATGGGCGATTCACTCCAACCAACCAAATCGGGTCGAGTGAGTTTGGCGAGACAAACTCGCGTAGGTTGCCAGAGAGTGAGGGATAGATCCCAGAAAGACAGGCTATTCAGAGGGAGGCGCAAAAGTTCTATTCGTGCATAAATAGAATAGTTGTCAAATCTATCAAAAATATCCCAACTGTCAAAACTGTGTTGTGCCTGTTGATGTATGCGTAATAACTTCAAATCCAAATATCCAAACTGGCAGAGCCGTACGAACCGAAAATAGGAATTAGACGTTCGTAAACAAATTTGGTTATTTAGGCGGCGAGCTGGCCCCCACCCTCGTGGACAACAGCGACGATGTGGTCGAAACCAGAGCAAGTACCGCAGATCAATCCGTCCGAACTGTCCGAATTGACCTATCGACGTAGTTCTATACAAACCATCCAAACCATCAAACTTGAATTGGCTGGATAGGAAGGTAAACCCGTTTGTACTGATTCGGACAGTCGAGTGCCTTCGCCGGCAATCCGGAGGTCAGCGTTTGAAACAGTCAGGTTTGTCGAAATACTTATCTGAACGGTAGGTGTGGAAAATATTGCGGGAGTATGAGAGACATTCACAAACAGCCACACGGCGCGGGCGAGAATAGTCAATTGAATGGCATTTATGGGGAGCGACTGTCGGTCGGGAGACGAGACATCGTGAAGGGGGCCGCACTCATTGCGGCGCTCGGACTGGCGAGTTCTGAACGGGTTCAAGGAGCGGCCACGACTGCTGAATCAGGCAAGACGCGGGCGACCTACTACACGCCGGACCGGGTGCAGAACGCACGCGAGAACATCGAACAATACGACTGGGCGAGAGCGGAGCGAGACGAAGCCGTCGCACAGGCCGACGAGTTCCTCGACAGACTCGGGCTGGAGGGGCTCTGGTCGTGGGTGACCTCACAGAAGCTACCCCGGTCGTGGACGCCGAACGAGGGAAAGAACATCCACTACGGAGCGTGGCAGCCAGTAGACGGTGAGCGATTCAAAGTCACTGACGGAAATTGGACACTGCCCACGAATGACTTCGAATCGTACTACCAATCCGGACTGGATGAGAGAGGGTTCTTCGAACCGGAATTGGGCGACGATTCACTGTTGGTCAACGAAGAACACCCAGAGATGGGCGAAGGCTGGGGCGTCGACGACGGGTACGGTTTCGTCGACGATGCAAACGACCTGGGGGCTGGGGCGGGCACGCAGTGGAAACCGGTTGCGTTCTGGAATCTGGAGACGATGTGGAAACAACTCCGAGGGGTGATGCTGCCAGCGTTCCGAGACGCCTACCTGTTCACGGGTGACAAGCGGTATTCGCGGGCGGGAACCATTCTGCTCGACCGGATGGCCGACATCTATCCGACCCTCGACCTGAGCGCCTACATCTGGCCGGACGGATTTCAGGCGTCGCACGGCTTCACCGGCGAGGGAAAGTGGGCGGGGTCGATTTCCGAGGCCGCCTGGGCGGACGTGTACTGCCAGGCCTACGACGCAGTGTTTGAGGGGCAACCCGACGATACAGAACTCGTACAGTTCCTTTCGGCGAAAGCCGACGAGTACCCCGGCCTCGGCGATAAAAGCACGCTCGGGGTGATTCGCGAGAACATCGAGGAGCGACTCGTAAAGGAGGTACTCCCTGCGGTCAAAGACGCCCAGTTGCGCGGCAACTTCGGCCACCACCAGTCCGCCCTCGCGATGTCTGCCCGTGTCGCGGACGAACCGGACGGCTACACGAAAGAAGCCCTCGAATTCATGTTCCGCGCGGGAGACCTCCATCAGGAAGACGATGGGACGTACTGGGGTGACTGGTACATCACCGGTGGCGACGTTATGTCGGCCCTGGTGGGCCGGTTCGACCGAGACGGAATGGCAGACGAGTCCTCGCCACACTACAACCGCGTCGTGTTCAGCAACGTTCTGAAGGCAGGTCAGTATCTCGAAGGGTACGACGCCTACAGTGGGTCGAATCTCTTTGCCAACCCCAAGTTCAAGCAGATGTTCTATCCGTGGGGCGACCTCGTTATCCTCGACAACTACACGCCGAGCATCGGCGACCACGGACTCGCCGGCCAGAACGGCACG
This sequence comes from Haladaptatus sp. DYSN1, assembly GCF_029489995.1. Lineage (NCBI taxonomy): Archaea > Methanobacteriati > Methanobacteriota > Halobacteria > Halobacteriales > Haladaptataceae > Haladaptatus > Haladaptatus sp. DYSN1. The sequence continues at coordinate 354,475 of NZ_CP120472.1, read as the reverse complement.
CACCTGCCGAGAAACAATCTCATCGACGGGTACAGCGCCTACGGTGGGACGGAACTCGCACAGACGGCGTACTACGCCAACGGGGGAACGACCGCGGGCATTCAGGGTGATATATTCGACGAGGACCCGGCGCTGGCAGAGCAAATTCAGGCAATCATCGATGCCGAGGGCCCACTCGACTTCGACAGCACGAATCAGCCTGGCTACGGGCTCGCTGTGCTCCGCGACGGTGAGAACTACACCAGTTCTGACTGGGGGACTACGTATGGCTACCACGGGCTTTCGGTGGTCGAACAGACCGCGGAAACCACGTGGTTCTCGGGGAGCGGAACGCTCCAGTTCAACGCCACAGAAGCTGGCGAGCATATCACGTTCGAGTTCCAGGTGCCAGCAGGCGACGAGTATCGGCTGGACTGTTCGCTGTTCAAAGCGTCCTCATACGGGAGATACGACATCGAGGTCGACGGAGCAGTCGTCCACGACGATTTCGATTTCTACTCGGCGCAGACCGGCACACGAGACTTCGATGCACTCTCGTGGGTTTCACTCGACGCCGGGACGCACACGATCACCTTCCGGAACGACGGGAAGAACCCGGAGTCCTCGAACTATAAAATGGGCATCAGAAAGCTCCGTCTCATGACCAAAACAGACGTCGCCGCCAAGCGACGCTCCGAGGAGCAAGGGAATCTGAAACGTGCGGTCTGGCTCTACTACGGGCGAAATTCCGGGGAAACCGGCACCTACCACACACACGGCGACACGCTCAACCTCGGCATCATGGCCCACGAACTCGACCTGGCCCCCGACCTCGGTTACCCACACACGTTCGACGACCAGATCTACAATAGTTGGCTGCGCGGGACCATCAGTCACAACACGGTGATGGTAGACGAACGCCGCCAGCGACCCGAATGGGCAGGCGAACCACATCACTTCGACCACACAGACCGCGTCCAACTCATTGACGTTTCCTCGGACGATGCCTACCCGCAGGTAGACGCCTACCGACGGACCACGGCCCAGATACGGGTCGACGAGGCGGACTCCTACGCCGTCGACTTCTTCCACGTCAACGGGGGAACGGACCACCACTTCAGTTTCCACAGCGCGAAGACGCCGAGTCCGCACCTCGAATTCGAACTGCAAGACGGCGTCTCGGAGTTCGTCGTTCGCGACGGGGCAGGAGAAGTCAAACCGACCAAGCGTGCTGCCTACAGCGACGAGACGGCCATCACGTTTGCCGACCCGAGCGGCGACGCACACGACTGGCGTGGCCTGGCCATAGACCACGGAACGAGCGACGTGACCGTCGAGACGTACATCAAATCCGCCGTCACGGGAGAGAACTTCTACTGGCACCACAACCACTCGGTGTACCTCGGACGCGACGGAGACGGCCGCCACGTCGTCGCCGGCATCGGCAATCAGGCGGCAGGACACGACCCACGAATCGGCATCTACTACCCCGAGGAAAATGCGTGGGGCGATTACACCGCAATCGAACGCTGGGACAAGGACGCCTGGTACGAACTCTCGGTTTCGAAGACTGGAACGGCGGTCGATATCGCGCTCACCAGCGCAGACGGCAGCCAGACGCACGCGAGCGGGACGTTCGAACTCGCGAGCGACACCGACGCCGCCGTCGGCATCTTCGGCGGCATCGGGAAGGGCCAGACCGGGAACCTCTACTTCGACGAGGTAACGGTCGATGGCTCCGTCGTCGAGTTCTTCGAGACGACGTTCGTCACGAATTCCGGAATCGACACGACGGGCCTCGACCTCGTCGAACAGGACGGTGGTACGTACGCAGGGGCGGACGTTCCCTTCGGCGACGCCGCCTACAACGAGGCGAACGCGAACGCATTCAACTATTTAGAGCGAGTCTCCCGCGACGAAAATCCGGAGGAGAGCATCGCCGTCGAGTGGAACGTAGCGGACCACTGGAACGCGAGAGACGACGACGCAGAAGACGTCCGGCTCAGACTGACGGCATTCACTGCATTCGACGACGTGTCGCTCGCAGACGGGCGGCCACCCAACCGCGCGGGCAACCCGGAGACGCTTCGCTACCTGCTCGGCCACCGCACGGGTACCGACCTCGAATCGACGTTCACCTCGGTCATCGAACCGTACGACGGGCCACGATTCGTCGAGTCGGTAGAGCGCGTTCCGGTCGAGGTGGTGCCAGCGGACGACGAGGACGGCGAGCGACCCGAAGAATTCCACGGTGCCGACGCGAGCTCGGCACCGGATGCGGTCCGTGCAGTGAAAGTCACCCTCGCGAACGGGCGCACCGACTACATCGTCCGGACGGACTCGGCTGACCAGTTGTACACGGTCGACCGAGAGTTCCAGGTGAACGGATTCTTCGCCGTCTACTCGCTCGTGGATGGTGAAGCGGAATACGCCTACCTCAACGACGGCACCGTGTTGCGCCCCATTCACGCGAAAGAAGGGGCGAACGAGGACGAGGTGTACGAAGCGAGCAAACCGCTCGTCCAGCAGTCGAACGGCGCGTTCGAGGGCACACTCGTGGACTTCACGAAGTCCCTCGGCCTGGAGAACGAACTCGTCGTGAAGGTGTCGAAACAGCCGAGCGAATACGACCTCGAATCGCTGGCCGAAAAGTGGGTGTACGTCGATGCGGAGACGAATCGAAACGGGGCCTACGAAGTCCTCGGCGTGACAGACATCTCGGGCAATAGAGTGACGCTCGACATCGGCGAGAAGACGACCGTCCGTGAGTTCGTCGACCCACAGGACCCGAGCGCCGGCTACGAGTACATCGTCGCTACGGGCGCGGCAGTTACCTGCCCGACGAGTCTCACCTGGCGCGCAGACTGAGCGGTCGCGGCAAATCCCATTTTTTCGCCACCCAACCCGGTCGCGGTGAGCAATCCATCTTGTTTCCCGGAAGCCCACACTGGTGTTTCGAGTTACAAAACGCCGATAATAGCAGCGAAAACCCACGCACTGGAGCACTGTTGTAGAGAAATCGGTACCGAGTGATTGCCCAATCTGTAACAGCAGTACGGCTGTTATTGGCGACGGGAGACAGTGAGTGAGTGCCGACGAACAGTGTCGGCAACTGCGTCCCCGCTTGTTGTTTTTTCCAGCAGCCGAGTGCGTGTTTGGTGATTTGAAACAACGCGACTGGACGTGGAGAGCGTCGTGGTAAAGACGAGTGGAAAACCGAAAAGCACCGCAGCACGTGGCCTCGACTTAAGCCAGCGATGGCCGATACGGTGACGGATGCACACGGGGTGGCGTGAACTAGCCAAACCGTTCCGAATCGCCAAACGAACTGAGGGAAATTGCCGCCGAGGAAACCACCGGATACGGCCACCAATTCAGGTTGAATTTGACTCATTCCGCGCCGAGCGGCGTTTCGAAGGGTGAAACAGCCGTTTTGAACGGTTGCGGTGAACGGGAGCGGGATACTTATGCTCCGACGGGCAGAAAATTGTGGCGATGACTGACACGAGAACGACACGGCAAGTGAGCGGTGTGCCCGCTCCTGGGACTGATGACAGCCCAACTGTGGACCACCAGCGGAGGTCACGATGAAGGAAATCAGCACCGACGACGCACCGGCGAGCATCGGCCCCTTCTCGCAAGGAATCGTCGATGGCGACCGAATCTACGTCTCCGGTCAGGGGCCGGTGGACCCGAAAAGCGGCGAGATAATCGAGGGAGACATTCGCGACCAGACGGCGCAGACGCTCGAGAACGTCGCGGCAGTGTTGACGGCGGCGGAGGCATCGCTCGACGACGTGGTCAAAGCGACCGTGTTCGTCCGCGATATGGCCGACTACGCCGCTATCAACGAGGTGTACGGCGAGTACATGACCGCGCCGTACCCGGCCCGCAGCACGGTCGAAGTGGCCGACCTGCCCATCGACATCGGGGTTGAAATCGAAGTCATTGCGAGGGCGTGACCGATGAAAGCAATCGCCGTCCATCGCGGCGAGACCACCCCACGTGTCGTCGACGTTCCGCGGCCGACGCCCAACGTTGGTGAAGTGCTCGTTCGAACGCTCCGCGTCGGCATCGACGGGACCGACCACGAGGTCATCGAAGGCAACCACGGCGGCTATCCAGCGGGGGCAGACCGTCAAATTCTGGGCCACGAAGCGGTTGGCGTAGTCGAAGACCCAGGCGATTCGGCGTTCGCGGAGGGCGACCTCGTGGTGCCGACGGTCCGACGACCGCCGGGCGACTCGAACCCCTACTTCGAACGCGGCGAACCCGACATGGCTCCAGACGGGATGTACGTAGAGCGGGGAATCGCCGGCGCTGACGGTTACATGGCCGCGTACTTCACGAGTCCACCTGAATTCCTCGTCCGCGTCCCCGACTCGTTCGCCGCGTTTGGCTTTCTCGTCGAACCACTGAGCAACGCAGAGAAGGCGCTCGAACACGCCGTCTCCGCCCGGTCTGCGTTCGACTGGCAATCCGAGAGCGCGCTAGTGCTCGGTAACGGCCCGCTCGGCTTGCTAACGGTGGCGTTGTTACAGAACTCGTTCGACCGCGTCTATTGTCTCGGCCGCCGGGACCGGCCGGACGCCACCATCGACATAATCGAGAAACTGGGAGCGACCTACGTCGATTCGCGGGAGACACCGGTTCCAGCGGTTCCGGACGCCCACGAGGGTATGGATTTCGTCTTCGAGGCGACCGGCTACGCAAAACACGCCTTCGAGTGTATCGACGCGCTCGCCCCGAACGGCGTGGCCGCGCTGCTCGGCATCCCCGAAAACTGGACGTTCGAACTCGACGGCGGGCGGCTCCATCGAGAAATTGTCCTCCAGAACAAGGCGCTCATCGGGAGCGTGAACTCTCACGTTCCGCACTTCGAGGCGGCGGCAGATTCGCTCGTGTCGTTTCCCGACTGGTTTGTTGATGCGCTCATCACCGACGTCAACCCGCCAGAACAGGTCGCCCGCGCCTTCGAACGGCGCGACGAGACTATTAAATCCGTCGTCGAGTTCGCCACAAAGTGAACGCGAACCTCACCGATCCCCAACCACGGCGTCGATGACTGCGCCCCACAGCGTCGGCAGGTGGTCCCAATCGAGGAACGCGTCGGGTGCCCAGTGGGGTGCACAATCGGTCGCGTAGGCGAAGGTTCCGCCCGCGCCGTGGTCGCCGACGACGAGAAACGGATCGTCCCCGACAGTCGCCCAGACGTCCGCCCCGGGGTCAGCGGTGAACCGGTTGTAGCCGAGAATCGTGGGCCACTCTGCAGGCAGCGATTCGACGGGAGTCGCGACGTTTTTCGGCGTGACGCCAGCAGGCGTCTCGACGCGGTCGTCGCCCTGTCCGATGGTGACTGGCAGCGCCTTGCCAACCGGTGTGGTTCCGTAACGAGCCTGCCCACCTTTCCCCGCGAAACTCATGTACCCGCCGACCATCCCGAGCGCACCGCCATCGGCGACCCACGATTCGAGCAGCGCACAGCGGTCTACATCCGTCTCGCCCCCGGCTACTTGCGGGGTAATCTGGAGCGTGTCCGCGCCGACGTCGCTCAGAATCACGAGGTCGTAGGCGTCGAGTTCGCCCCTCGTTCGGGGAAAGTCAGTGGCCGCGACGTGACACGGCTGGTAGGTCACCGACGCACCGGTGGCTTCGAGCGTCTTGACGAAGCGGCCGGCAGCCTCTTCGTAGGTGCTGTCTCGGAGCACGTTCTGTCCCTTGATTTCGAACTGGAGCGTCACCCACGACTCCCCAGCGAGGAGAACCTCGACCATGGCAGACCGTACAGCAACCGGGCCGATAAGCGTGGCGCCGCCGGCTTACTCGCTGACGAGCTCGAATCCCACCTCGCGGAACGTCGCCATCGCTTCGGGGGAGAACTTGCACGTCGCCACCTCGTAGCCGCCGTCTGGGAACGCCGTCTGGGTGGGAAAGTAGCCGACGTAATCGTCCGCATAGCCGGCGACGAACAGGGTGTCCGCGGTCGCCGCTGCCTTGAAATCGAGGCCGTGCTGGACGAACGCTTCGCCGGGAATCGTGAGAAACGCGAGCGGGCCGAGTTCGACGTGCGACAGGCGCGTTTCGAAGGCGTCGACACCCCAGTCGTCGAGTCGGAGTTTCTCCTCTGCGTACCAGCGGTCGAGGAGGAGGTCCGCCCGCTCGTCGTCGGCCGACTGGAGTTCCGAGAAATCGGGGCGGTCGCCACCACCACCGAGTCGCTCGATTTCCGCGGTCAGGTCGTCGTATCTGGCCTGCAACTGGTCGCGCGAGTCGAGGTGCTGGATGGCGAGCGACAGTGGTTCGTGGGAAATCGAAATTTCCGGAGTCGAGAGTGGCGTACCCTCTCTGGCGTCATCGAGTGCCGTGAGCGCCGTCTCCGCGATTGCCTCGCCGACGCCCGCCATGTAGTCGTAGAGGTCGTCACCCGACCGCCGACTGCGGCTGTCTCGGGGGTTGATTTCTGCCGCCGCGCCGTTTACGAACAACGTCTCCATGTCCGTCTCCGCGCGAACCCGGTCGTAGAGCGTCCCCGGCCAGTCGGCGCTCACGAGCGTCTCCCGAGCGTTCGTACAGACGGGATGGCAGGCGAAGTTCACGACGAGCACGTCAGGGCCGGACTCCGTCGTGACCGACAGAACCGCGAGCTCGGGATCAATTGGACCGGATTCGTCGCGGCGGTTGTGCTGAACCGTGTCGTTGTGGGCGTGCCCCACGCTGAGCGCCGCCGGTTCCAGTCGGTCGTGTGCCGCCTCGATAGCGGCGACGGTGGCGGATTCGACGGTGGCGACGTAGTCGGTTACCTCCACGTCGTAGGAGAGCAGTGGATTCACTTCGAGGAATTTGCCGGGCATGTACGGTGCGGCGTGAGTGTGCGTCGCCGTGACCAGCACGTAGTCCAGTTCGAGGTGGGCGACGCGCCGCCTGACGGCCGCCGTGAACTCCTCGAAGACGTTCAGAAGGTCGAGGCTCACGAGCGCGAACGAGGTGGTCCCGTCGTCGAAAACGAGCGCCTTCGCCGAGAGCGGCGAGTGAACACCGGTCGAGACGCGCTTTCGGGTGCCGGGACCGTAGCCGCTCAACTGGCGCGGTTCTGCCGGCGTGCAGTCTCGGGCGGCGTAGCCAGCGCGTAATCGAGTCATACGTGCCCATCCACCACGCTCGCTCGCAAAACTCTTTCCCACCGAGTGACAGGCTGTGACACAACGTTTATCGTGTCAGCCCGACGGAGTTCTATCGATGATAGCTATTGGAATCGTCGGCCGTGGACTGATGGCCAGAACCCACGCGCTCAGGTACGCCCGTCTCCCGAACGCGGCGGTGGTCGGCGTAGCCGCCCGCGGGCGACCGACCGACTTCGCCACCGAGGTCACCGACGGCGCGACGGCCTACCCCGACGCCGAGACGATGTTCGCTGACGCGGACCTCGACGCGGTCGACATCTGTACGCCGACGGACACTCACCGCGAACTGGTCGAAGCCGCCGTGGACCACGGCCTCGCGATTCGCTGTGAGAAGCCACTCGCCCGAACCCTGACCGACAGTCGAGCAATCGTCGACGCCGTCACCGCGGCAGACGTGCCGTTCTGCCCCGGTCACGTCGTCCGCTTTTTCCCAGAGTACGAGACGGCGAAACGCCGCATCGAGGACGGCGTCATCGGCACCGTCGGAAACGTCCGCGCCTTCCGCGAATCACCCTTCGCCGCGCTGGGAAGCTGGTACCAGAATCGCGCTCGAAGCGGCGGGGCACTGTTCGACCTCGCGCTCCACGACTTCGACTTCCTGCGATGGGTCTGTGGCGACGTCGAGCGCGTGTTCGCCCGGCGTTCGGTGGTGGGCAACGAGGAGTACGCGCTCACGACGCTCCGATTCGCAGACGGCACCGTCGGCCACGTCGATTCCCGGTGGAGCGACCGGGAGGACGGTGAACTCCTCACCCGGTTCGAGTTCTCGGGAACCGACGGTCACATCGACTATGACAGCACGGAATCCAATCCAATCGAAGTGAAACGCGGCGAGGTTCCACCCTTGAGCGACCCGGTAGAGATGCCGCTTGCGACCGACCCCTACACGCGCCAACTCGAACACTTCCTCGCGTGCGTGGAGGGGGATGCGACACCCCGCGTGACCGCCGCGGACGCCCTCGAATCGGTCACGGTTGGGCTCGCCGCGCTCGACTCCGTGGAACGAGGGGAACCAGTTTACGTAGACGAGTTCGACGGTATAGCCGGAGGGACTTCGTGAGCGAACAGTCCACGCTCTCAGTATCTGACGCCACAGGAGACGAACCCACCTGGTCGCTGTTCGTCGCGGGGGATTGCTGTCTCGACGAGCAAGCAACGGACCGCCGATTGCTCACCCCGGCGCTCGAATCCCGGGTGAGGGCGGCAGACTGCGCCGTCGTCAATCTCGAAGCACCGATTCCTACGGACGGCGAACCGATACCGAAGAGTGGTCCGGCGCTCACGACGGCCTCGGAGACGCCCGCCCTGCTTGGAGAGAGTGGCTTCGACGTGGCGACGCTCGCCAACAACCATAGTTTCGATTACGGCCCCGAGGGAGTTTTCGAGACGATTGCCGCCTGTGAGGAGGCGGGCCTCGCGACGGTCGGGGCGGGAGAGGACGCGAGCGATGCACTCGCGCCGGTTCGAACGACCGTCGCAGGCAGTGTGGACCTCGCCGTGTTCAGCGTCTGTGAGCGCGAGTTCGGCGTCGCCGGAGCGGAGACGCCGGGAACCGCGTGGAGCGACCACCCGGCGATAGACGACGCGATTCGAGACGCAGCCGAGACGGCGGACGTCGTGGTGGTACTCGCCCACGGCGGCGTCGAGTACGTCCCCTTCTCGCCGCCCACCCGCCGCTCGCGGTTGCGCGACTTCGTGGACGCGGGGGCCGACCTCGTCGTCGGCCATCACCCCCACGTCGCCCAGGGGTGGGAGCGATACGAGGACGGCCTCGTCTTCCACAGCCTCGGGAATTTTCTGTTCGACCGGCAAGCAGCGGGTGAGACGACCGGTTGGGGACTCGCACTCGACGTGGAATTCGCCGGTGACGCCATCGCAACCGTCGAACTGGTTCCGACCGAAGTCGAGGATGGAATTGTCGCCGACCTGGGGGCGAACCGGTCGAGTGCGGCCCATCTCGACTACCTGCACCGTCTCGCGGCGTGTACGGCGGACGACGATCGGTTTTCGGCGTACTGGCAGTCGGTCGCCCACAGACTGTTCTACGAACGCTACTGGAACTGGTTGCGACCGGGGTTCGACGAGGACCGACTCCGCGAAATCGACGGGGGACGAGACGGTAGTCGAGACGACGGGGCAGCAACCAACGACCGCGAGGAGTTGCTCGCACTCCTCAACGTGGTCCGCAACGAATCCCACCGGGCGGTGGTGACCACCGCGCTCTCGCTGATGACTGACGAACGCCCGGACCACCGGACGAAGGAGACGACCACGACGGTCGAGGAACTGCTGACGTGGACGATGCAGGACGAGCCGTGACCGAGCGTTCCGTCCTCAAATTTTATATGTCGAGGCGACGCGGTAGTGGCATGGTACGCAGAGTGACACGAACGCCAGCGAATAGACCGGGACGGCCGCCGAGGTGGGAACGATGACCGTCTCAATCGGCCTGCTCTCGACTGCCCACGTCCACACCGGCGGGTTCGCGACCGTTCTCTCGGAACTCGACGACGTGTCGTTCGTCGGTGTCGCGGACGACGACCAGGACCGTGGGGCCGCGGTCGCAGACCGGTTCGACGTAGACCTGCTCTCGACCGACGCGCTCCTCGACAGAGCGGACGGCGTCGTGGTCTGTTCGACGAACGCGACCCACGGCAAGTGGGTTCGCGCCGCCGCTGAGGCCGGCGTGCACGTCCTCTGTGAGAAACCACTCGCGACGACGCTCGCTGAGGCCCGCGATCTCGTCGAAACCTGTGCGGAGGCGGGCGTGACCCTTGGAATGTGCATGCCACTTCCCTTCACCGAACCGGCCCGCCGCGCACGGGAGGCCTATCAGTCGGGCGCAATCGGGGAGTTGGTGCTCGCGACGGGGACGAATCGCGCGAAACTCCGCAATCGCCACAAAACCGGCTGGTCCGCGGACCCGGAGCACGCCGGCGGTGGCGCGGTGATGGACCACACCGTCCACATCGTGAATCTCGTGCGGTGGATTACCGGCGGTGAGGTCACGCGCGTTCACGCCGAACTCGCCACGATGGAGGCGGACCTCGACGTGGAAGACGTGAACGTACTTTCGATGGAGTTAGACGACGGCACGCCCTTCACGCTCGACGGGTCGTGGGACCGGCCCGAATCCTGGGACTACTGGGGAGATGCCACGCTGAACCTCGTCGGCACGGACGGCGAACTCGCCATCGATTGCTTCGACTACACCTTCACCGAAACCCGCGACGGCGGCGAGTCGCCGGGCATCAACTCGGTGTACTGGGGCGACGAACCGAACGCCGGCCTGTTCGCCGACTTCGTCGCGGCGATTCGTGATGGCCGCGAGACGGTCGTGACCGGCCGCGATGGCCTGCGCGAGGCGGCCGTTTGCCTCGCTGCCTACGAGTCAGCGGCGTGCGGGGAACCGGTGTCGGTCGCCGACTGGGAGGACGTCGATGCTTGAGACAGGGGAGACGTATTTAACGATTGCCGCGAGAGAGTACGTGTACGCAGATGACTGAGATTGGCATCGTCGGGTTAGACACGAGTCACGCGGAGGCGTTCGCCTCCGTGCTCGACGAGATGGCGGACGTGACCGTGAGCGGGGTGTGGGACGGCAATGCCGTCCGGAGCGACGAGTACGTGGAGGCGTTCTGTCGCGACAACCGCGCGACCCGGTACGACGACGTGGCCGCCCTCGCCGAGTCCGTGGACGCCGCGATGGTCCTCACCGTCGATTGGGAGTCCCACGTCCCGCTCGCGACGACGTTCCTCGATGCGGGCCTTCCGACGATGGTGGACAAGCCCATCGCCGGAACGGTGGACGACCTCTCACGACTGACGGCTGCGACACAGAACGCGCCCCTGTTCGGCGGTTCTGCCGTTCCGTTTCACCGCTCATTCGCGGATTTCCCCCGCGGCGGACGCGGCCGCACACTGTACGCCGCCGGGTTCAACGATTACTTCTACTATCGCGTCCATCTCACCGACACGATTCGCTTCCTCGCGGGGCAAAACTGGACGCGGGTGAAACGCGCCGCGGAACCGGGGACGACGGTCGATGTCGAATTCGAAAATCACACCCACGCGACGCTCCGCTTCGACGGCAGTCCCGACGATGGGATGTTCAGCGTCCTCGATGTGGGTGAAACGACCAACGCTGTAGCCATCGAAAGCAATCGCGATTCGCTCGCGGCGATGTATCACCCGTTCATTGAGTCGTTCCTCGACGTGGTGGCCGGCGAACGCGACGACACCGACCGACTGCTCGACGCGGCGACGCTGCAACTCGCCGTCGAAGCGACCATCGACACCGGCGACGCGATTACGCCTGAAAGCGAGGCGCTGGCCGCGATATCGGTGGACAGCGCGCCGTTCCTCGCAGACTACAATCCGTACTACTGAGCGCAGTCACACACGCCGTTTTCGCCCCCTCGTTTTATGCTACCGGCACACACACTCGGACTGTGACCCGTGTCGGAATCGCGGGGACGGGTTTCATGGCCCGAACCCACCTACAGCAGTACCGTGAACTGGGCGCGAACGTCGTCGCCGTCGCCGCGACGAGCGACCCGACCCCGTTCGTCGAACGCCACGACCTCGAAGCAACCGCCCACACGAGCGTCGCTGACCTCTGTGAATCGAGCGAGGTGGACTGTCTCTCCATCTGCACCCCAACCGACACCCACCGCGAACTCGTCGAATGCGCCGCAGACCACGGCATCGACGTGCTCCTCGAAAAACCGATTGCGGGAACCCTCGCGGACGCCGCCGCAATCGAACGCGCCGTGAGCGAGAGCGAGATTTCGCTGCTCGTCGGCCACGTCCTCCGGTTCGACCCCGGCTACGAGCGGGCCAAAGACGTGGTCGAAACCGACGGAATCGGTGCGCCCGGCGTCGCTCGCGCTCGACGACTGTCGCCGTTTCCCGACTGGGGATCAGGCGACTGGTACGCAGACCGCGAACGAAGCGGCGGGCTGTTCCTCGACCTCTCGATTCACGACCTCGACTATCTGCGGTCGTTGTGGGGGCCGGTCGAGCGCGTGTTCGCCCGGCGAACCGCCGGCGAGAAATTCGAGCATGGATTCGCGACGCTCCGCTTCGAGAACGGCGCGGTTGGCTACGTCGAGGCGTCGTGGGCACAACCAGAAGCTCGGAAACTCACGAGCGAACTCGAACTCGCCGGAGATGGTGGCGTCGTCGAACTTTCGAGCGACGACCACCGGCCTGTTCGAGAGTTCACCGACGACGAAGTCCGGGTCGAACGGCCGGTTTCGGCTGACGGCTACCGCCGGGAGGTCGAACACTTCCTCGCGTGCGTCGAATCGGGTGAACGACCGGCTGTGACAGTGGACGAGGCGACGACCGCGCTCAGACTGGCACTCGCGGCGAGGGAATCCGCAGCTAGCGGGCGACCAGTCGCGCCCGAGGAGGTGGACAAATGACGACGCCGCTCGGCATCCTCTCTGCGGCTCACGTCCACACCGACAGTTACGCACGCCTGCTCTCTAAGATGGACACAGTCGAACTCGTCGGCGTGGCCGACACCGACGACGAACGCGGACGGGAGTTCGCGACCCACCACGGCATCGAATCCCTGCCAACTGACACGCTACTGGACCGCGTGGACGGCGTCGTCGTCTGCTCGCCGAACGCCATGCACGACCGGTGGATTCGCGCCGCTGCCGAGGCCGGCGTGCACGTCCTCTGTGAAAAACCGCTCGCGACGAACGTCGAGACGGCCACCGACGTCGTGAGAATCTGCGAGGAGGCGGGGGTCCACCTTGGGCTCGCCATGCCGCTTCGATTTTGCGACGCGGCGCAGGCGGCGAAGGCCAGACTCGACACCGGCGACCTCGGCGCGGTGCGGGCGGTGTCGGGGACGAATCGCGGGCAGATGCCCGGTGGCTGGTTCGCCGACCCCGACCTCGCCGGCGGCGGGGCGGTGATGGACCACACCGTCCACATCGTGGACCTCGTCTACCACCTGACCGGCCAGCGCGTGACCGAGGTGTACGCCGAGGTGGACACGCGATTCCACGAGATTCCGGTCGACGACGTGAACGTGCTCTCGATGGAACTCGAAGACGGCACGCAGTTCCTGCTCGACGGATCGTGGAGCAGACCCGAACACTGGCACACCTGGGGAGACGCGACGGTCGAACTACTCTGTGCCGACGGCGTGCTGTCGGTGGACTGCTTCGACCAGTCGCTCGCCCACACCGCAGACGACGGCGACGAGCCGGGCCGGCGCACCCAGTTCGTCGGCACCGACCCGAACCGTGGCCTGCTCGAAGACTTCGCCACAGCGGTCGCCGAGAACCGTCCGCCTGCCATCCCAGGAGCAGACGGCGCAATGGCCACGGCGGTCGTCGCGGCCGCCTACCGCTCAGCGGAACGCGGCGAGCCGGTCGCCGTGGAGTACTGACGTCGCGGCGACGACTCGTTTTTGCGGGCACCAAGAACTATACACTGCGTGGTCGTCGTCTGCCCATGGAGTCAGTTAGACTCGGTTCGACCGGTATCAAGACCGCACCGCTCTGTCTCGGGACGTGGCGCTTCGGCCTCGAACGCGACGGCGTCCTCGAAACCTCCCGGGAGGAGGCCCACGAACTCCTGGACGCCGCCTACGACCGTGGCATCGATTTCATTGACACGGCGAACTCCTACGGCGGCGGCCGCAGCGAGCAGTGGATTGGCGAGTGGCTCGACGACGTGGACCGCGAAGACGTGGTCCTCGCTTCGAAGGTGTACTGGGCGATGCAAGGCGGTGAGAGTCGGAACCTCTCGCGGAAGAACATTCGCGCGGAAATCGAGGGCAGTCTCGACCGCCTCGGCACCGACTACCTCGACATCTACTACATCCACGCGTGGGACCCAGAAACCCCGATAGCAGAGACGCTGTCGGTCCTCTCTGACCTCGTTCACGAGGGGCGCGTCCACTACCTCGCGGCGAGCAACACCGCTGCCTGGCAGTTGACGAAGGCGCTCTGGCAGAGCGACGTGCACGGCTGGGACCGCTTCGATATCGTCCAGCCGAAGTTCAACGTCGCGTATCAAGAATCACCCGACGAGGTGCTCTCTGTGTGCGCAGACCAGGACCTCGCGGTCTGTCCGTACTCGCCGCTCGAAGGCGGCTTCCTCACCGGAAAGTACGAACGCGACGGCGACGCTCCGTCCGACTCACGCGGGGCGCGAGAATCCTGGGAGGGGCGCTTCGAGGACCGCCAGTGGCGGGTGCTCGACGAGGTTCGCGACATCGCGGACGCGAAAGAAGTGACGCCCGCACAGGTGGCGCTGCGCTGGCTCATCGACCAGGAGGCGTACACCTGCATTCCCATCGTCGGGGCGCGAAGCGTGTCGCAACTCGACGAGAACGTCGGAGCCACGGCGTTCGAACTCTCGGGAGAGGAACGCACTCGCCTCACGGACGCCTACGAGGGGGAGTCGGCGTAGCAAAAAAGCGGGAAACAGAGATTCAGAGCGAGGTCGCGTTGATTTCGATGACGTTGACGGTGTGGTAGATTAGCTCCGAGATTTCCTCGAGTCGGTCGTCCGACATTCGACTCGTCGGGCCGATGACGCTGATGGCCCCGTAGACGCCACCGTCCTGATTGCGGATGGGCGCGCCGACGCCGACGAGACCCGGAATCGTCTCCTCGCGGTTGTAGGCGAACCCGGTCTCTCGGACCTGTTCGAGTTCGTCGCGCAGTGCCTGTTCGTCGGTTATCGTCTCGTTGGTGAGCGACTCGAAGTCGGTCGCTTCGAGGATGGCGTTCAGTTCGGACTGGGGTTTGTACGCGAGAATTGCCTTGCCCACGGCGGTGTGATAGAGATTGTTGCGATAACCGACGTAGAGTTGCGTGCGCACGGCCTGCTCGCCGCTCGCCTTGTAGAGACAGATACCCTTGTGCTGTTCTTCGACGGTGAACAGCGCCAGTTCGCCGCTTTTTTTGGCCAGTTCGTCCACCTCGTCGGTGACGAGGTCGTAGAGGGCGTGGCGGTCTCTCACGCGGTGGGCGACGTCGATAAAACGCAGGCCGAGGCGGTACTTGCCTGCGTCTTTCACGACGTAGCCGTTTTGTCTGAGCGTCGCCAGGTGACAGTGAACCGTCCCCTTCGAGATGCCAAGTTCGTTCGCCAACGCCGTCACACCCACCCGGTCGTGTTCCTGGAGCGCGTCGATGATATCGAGGGACGTCTGGACCCCCTTCACCGGATTGCGCGCTTCGTTCGTCATCATTGTTTGCTAGCATCTCACGATTCGAGCATAAATGTTTGGGATTAACAAACACCTTGATTCGAACGACCACCCTCGTGGAGTTGAGAAATGCTGGCAGAGCGCGAACCGCGCGGCGTCGCCGGCCGTTTTGGACGGAGAAACGAGGCCGGTGCGTGGTGGTTTCGATGGCCGGAGGCACAAACTATAATTAACCAGTTATCCAACGATTCCCATGGCTCATCTCACGAGACAGTGTCTAGCACGAACCGGCCGACGCGCCACGGGAGACCGGTGGACCACGGTGGTCGCCCGATGAAGTTCGGCGTCTTCCTCAATCAGTACTACACGGAAGCCGGTGAGTTCACCGAAGCGGACCTGTTCGAGCAGGCCGACCTGATGGAAGCGGTCGGCTTCGACTCTGCCACCGTCGGCGAACGCCACGTTCACGAGGAGGGGTTCGTCGAACCGATTACGGCCCTCGCCGCCCTCGCCGCCCGAACCGAGTCGCTCGAACTCGGAACCGCGGCGATGCTGCCCGCCCTCTACAACCCGCTTCACCTCGCAGAGCAGGTGGCGATGATAGACGAGTTCTCCGGCGGCCGGATGAACTTCGGAGCGGCGCTTGGCTACCGCGAGCGCGAACTCGCCCCCTTCGACGTGGAGATGGACGAGCGCGTGGGGATGTTCCTCGAATCGCTGTCCGTGCTGCGACGGCTCTGGACCGAGGATTCGATCACCCACGACGGCGACTACTGGTCGTTCGACGACGTGTTCATCAACCCGCGACCCGACGACCTGCCAATCTGGATTGGTGGCCACGCCGACATCGCCATCAAGCGAGCGGCCTACCGGGGCGACGCCTGGATTGCAAGCGCCTCCTCGACTACCGAGGACCTGCGACACCAGATTGGCGTCTACGAGGACTCGCTGGAAGAATTCGGCATGTCCCGCGAGGACAACGACGTCATCCTGATGCGCGATTGTTTCGTCGCCGATTCGGTCGAAGACGCTCGCGAGACCATCGAACCGTACCTGCTCAATCTCTACGAACTGTACGCCCGCTGGGGGCAGACGTACATGGACGAACACGAGGTGTCGGTCGATTACGACGAACTGAACGAGAAGTTCGTCATCGGGTCGCCGGAAGCGTGTATCGAGCAACTGCGCGAATACGAGGACCTCGGGGTGGACCACGTCCTCATCCGGTGTCAGTTCCCCGGCCAGCCACAGGATACGACTCTCGCCTGCCTCGAACGGTTCGGCGACGAAGTCATCCCGGCGTTCAGGTGACCACATGACCAAACGCATCGGTTACGTCGGCCTCGACCACCACCACCGCGCGCCCTACATCGAGAGCATCCAACACTTGGACGCCGAGGTGACTGCCGTGGCAGACCCGGACACCCACCCCGAGGACGTGGAGGCAGATTCACTCACGGAGGTTCCCTACTACCGCGATGTCCCGTCACTGCTCGACGGGGCGGACGTGGACCTGCTCTGGGTGACCCTCTCGAATCGCGAGACCCCCGCCGCCATCGAAGCGGCGGTCGAACGCGGCGTGGACGTGTTCACCGAAAAACCAGCGGCCCGCTCTGCGAGCGAGTTCGAACCGGTTGCCGAGGCTGTCGCCGCGAGCGACGCGACGGTCGGTTTCTCCTACGCCTGGCGAGGCCACCCCTTCTCGAAACGGCTGGCCGACCTCGTGGCGCGAGGGCACTTCGGAGACGTGAAGTCGTTCGACGTTCGGTTCGTCGCCTCGCAGTTAGCCACCCGAAACACGGACCACTACCTCTTCGACCGGGCGGCGAGCAGGGGCGGCATCGTCCAGTGGCTCGGCGTCCACTGGATTGACCTCGTGCCCTGGATTCTCGACGACCCCATCGTCCGCGTCAACGCCCGAATGCGGGCCGACACGCCCGCCGTGGACGTCGAAGACGGAGCCGTTCTCCAGTTCGAAACCGCCTCGGGCATCCTCGGTTCGCACACCTGTGGCTACTACCTCGGCGAGGGACGCTACGACACGGAAGTGAAACTCTACGGAGAACAAGGAAGCGCCTCGTGGGACCCAATGGGTCCGACCTTTGGTTTCGATGGAGAAACCGAACTCCACCTGTCGAAGACCGACGAAACGGGCCGCCACCATGAGGAACAACTCGTCCACGACTACCGACCCGTCTCCGGCTACGGCGGCGAGTGGGGCCTCGCGTTCATGGACCAGTTCCTCGCCGCCTGCGACGGCCGCGCGTCCAACCCGGCTGACGTGACCGACGCGATGCGCGTCCTGCGCGTCCTCGACGCCGCCTACGAATCAGACCGGACCGGCGAGTGGGTAGCCGTCGAGAGGGAGTAGGCGGAGTTACGACGGTTCAGGACTGGACGACTGTTTTTCGTTCGCCGGTTCGGTACAACGCTTCGACCACTCGCTGGACCGAGAGGGCTTCTTCGAGCGTGCCGTGGGCAGGCGGGACATTTCGTTCGACGGCAGCGAGAAATGCCTCGTCCTCGGGAGCCAGCCAGTCTGAGGTCTCAGTTGAAACTGTCTCCGCCGCAGCCCCGTCGCCGGGGAAGACGCGAAGCGTCTGAGTGGCGATATCGAGGTGTGCGCCGCCCTCGTCGCCGCGGACGACGAGCGACTGGGCAGATTCGCAGTGGGCCGCCCAGGAGACTTCGAGCGCGAGGCTCTGTCCGCTTTCGAACCGGACGAGGCCGCTCGCGCTATCCTCTACGGGCAGTGGGTCGCGCTCGGTGCGGACACAGCCGAACGTCTCGGTGACCGCCGGAAAGTCGAGGACGGCCATCGCGAGGTCGAGGACGTGAATGCCCACGTCGAGCAGCGCACCGCCGCCGGCAAGGTCGGGGTCGGTGAACCAGCCGCGTTTTGGCGCACCCTGGCGCCGAAGGTAGTTCGCTTCGACGTGGTGTACCGTCCCGAACTCGCCGCGTGCTGCTCGGTCGAGCAACTCGGTGACGGCGTCGTAGTAGCGCATGACCAGCCCCACCGTGCAAAAGGCGTCGCTGTCTCGGGCAGCGTCGGCAATTCGCTCTGCGCTTTCGAGCGTGTGCGCGAGCGGTTTTTCGACGAGCACGGGGATGTCACGGGTGAGGGCTGAAACGGTAAACTCCTCGTGGAAGGCGTTCGGGACGGTGACGACGACGCCGTCGAGGCCGTCTTCGTACATTGCTTCGTGGTCGGCGTACACTTGCGTCTCGAACCGGTCTGCGAAGGCGGCGCGAGCGTCGGCGTTGATGTCCGTGCCCACGACCATCGCTCCGGCGTTAGTGAGGCGGCTAGCGTGATTCGACCCCATCGTTCCGAGTCCAACGACTCCGATGCGTGGCGGCATACACGACAAAACAGGAGCGGAGGGTATAACGATTATGTGCCGGCAGCTTCGATGAGCGCGGTGAGGCGTTCGTACTCTTCGCGCGCGATTTCCTCGTCCGTGAGCGACGCGGAGGGCGGGATGTGGCACTCGTTGGTGAGGTAGCCGTCGTAACCCATCTCGGCGAGCGTTTCGACGACCGCGTCGTGGTCTGTGTCACCCTCGCCGAGCAGGGTCGGTTCGTACCAACCCATCCCCTTTCGCGTGTCGATTTCGAATCTGCCCTTCCCGTCGCCGTCCGGGACGGCGCGTTCGTCTTTGACGTGGACGTGACAGAGACGGTCGCCGAGTTTCTGGACGGATTCTGCCCCGCTCGGGACGTGTGAGATGTACATGTTCCCGGCGTCGTGGATGGCACCCACATTGTCGCAGTCGACCATGTCGAGGAAGCGAAGCGCGTCCTCGCTCGATTCGACCAGCGTATTGCTGTGAATCTCGATACCGAGTGCTTTGCCGTGGTCGGCAGCCACGTCCGCAGCCTTCTGATACCACTCGGCGGCCGTCTCGTAGTCGGCGTCAGTGGCCTTGTACGACCCCGGCCCGCCAGGCCCGTGGCGGATGAGACTCACGTCGAGCACGTCGGCCAGTTCGCAATAATGTTCGAGTTCGTCGAGTTCTGCCTGCCGTTCCGCGTCCGACTTCCCGACGTAGCCGCCCGTGTAGGTGGCGATACACGGGACGGTGAGGCCGAGGTCGTCCAGGTGTTCGCGCAGGTCGCGAGCCTCGTCGAGCGTGGTTTCCGGGCCGAGGTGGTTCGCAGACCCCGTCAGTTCGACGCCGTCGTAGCCGATGTCCGCGGCGAGTCGGCAGGCGTCCTGCAGGGACTGGTCGCTAAACACCTTCGTGAGGATGGCTGTCTGCATCCCGTGTACGTCTCGTGGCAATCGTCTTGTATCTTCGGGAGGCGTCGAGAACCCTCTCGACGGCCGCGCTACTCCCCGAAATCGAGCGTGGTCGTCGTCTCGCCCCGTAATTCGTCGCGGGTCTCGCCGAACTCCGTGGTGCAAAATCGATTGTCGATGCGTGGGTAGTCCGCCAGTTCGATTTCCCTGCCGTCGACCGTGAGCGGGCCGTCCCACGAGAATTCGACCGTTCCGACGGTCGGGGACTCGTAGGTTACGTTCGTGCCCGACCCCGCCACCGAACTCCCAGTGATTGCTTCGACGAATTCGTCGAACGAACCGTGTTCGGTGGCCGACCCGAGTTCGCACAGCCACGCCGTTTCGGTCCCGTCGGCGACGAGTTCGTAGGGCTCGTTGGTCGCCCCGGCATCGATGGGAAGCAGGTCGGTGACCGCCGGGTCCGGGTCGCGCCAGCGAGTCGGCGTGGTCGCGGCGATGGCGACGTATCCGTCGTCAGCGCGGCCGAACTGCCAGTCGTCGCCCGACACGAACTCGTCGAAGGCGTATCGCGGGACGAACGCGTGGGTGTACGACGTCTCCGCGAAGGATGCGTCGAAGCCCGGAATGTCGGGCACCGGGTGGGGAGGCGTGCCGACGCGAAATAGGCAGCAGAGGACGTTTTCGTATGCTGCTGCACGCGGGTGCAGGCCGTTTCCGCACCAGTAGCCGTCGGGGCCGACCGATTCGAGCGGCCCTTTCGGGTGGTTCGCGAACACAGGTGCCCGACCCGCGAGCGTCGCCTGCCAGACGTGCTGCTGGAAGCCGAACTTCCCCTTGCGGAAGTCCTGGGCGCAACTCAGCATGTACTCGGGGCGACGAGAGGTGTACACGTCGGCTTGCGTCATGGCCGTGTTGTTCGGGTCGGGGTCGTAGTCTGGATGATTCGCGAAGGTCTCGTGGTACGCCGCAGCCCCGGAAATTTCCGGCAGGCGCTTCTCGTATGTGGGTGAGACGCGGGCGAGCGCCGCGTCCACGACGTCCCGGTGGCCCATCGCGAGTGCGCCCCAGAAGAATAGTTGGTCCTCGCGCGAATCCGGGTCGAGGCCGTAGGCTGTGGCGTCCTCTACGTCGAGGCTGTGGCGTTCGCGCGTTTCGACCCTCGGTGTGAGTGCCGCTTCCTGGACGACCGGCGGGACGCGATAGTCGTCAGAAGCGAGGGCAACCGCTGCGAGGCTCAGCGATTGCTCGACCGTGCCCGCACCCCAACAGAGGTACTGAAGCGCACTCGTCGGTTCGCGCAGGGGGTCGAGGACGTACCGGGCGTAGGTTCGCCCATGCGTGCTCCCGAAAACGCCGCGATGGGAATTGCACGCCACGTCGAACAGGGTGAGGTCGATGAGCGTTCGACTCCGTTCGCGGAGGGCGGAGTCGGCCGCGAAGACAGCGAGGTTCGCGAGCGCGACGAGGTCCTCGTCGTAGTAGGCGTTCGAGAGCCACTCGCTGAACCCGAATCGGGCCCGCCATTCCAGCCAGCGGTCGATGGCGGTTCGTGCCCGTTCACGATGCCACGACCCCGGCTTTCCCGTCACCGCGAAGGTCGTGTCTGGAAACAACTGGCCAGCGAGCAGTTCCGCCGTGTGAAACAGAATCTGGTGGTTCTCCGTGCTGAACCACATCTCCGTCGCCGCGTCGTCGAACCAGTAGACGAACCCGCAAACCGCCTCCTGAATGGCGGTGCGAAGTGCGGGCGAGAGACGCGGTGAGTCGGCGTACCGGTAAAGGAATCTGAGAAGCGCGTTCAGGCCGAAATCGGCGCAGTCGGCGCGTCGCTCCACCACCGAGAGAGTCGCCTTGATGTTCGACTCGTCGACTGGCGGCGGGTCGTGACCCCGGCGGGCCAGTTCGAACTTCGGCAGTTCGAGATACGCCGCCGAGTGGTCGGGCACGTCAGAAATCGTGTGGTCTCCGGATTCGTGGGCGTAGAAGCGGAGCAGTCGCTTGCGGAGTGGCTCGGGGTCGACCGAATGTGGCGAAGGGGCCATCGGACACGAGAGACAACCGATTCGGAGGGACATAGTTCTGCCCCCGACAGGCGAGAGGTGTTACCACCGGACAAACGCTTAATACTTGGAGAAGAAACAGGTGAGGCGATGAGCGAGTTAGCATTGCACGGTGGACCGAAGGCAGCCGACGCCCTCGAAATTCCGACGTGGCCCCAGACCCGTGAACAGGACAGAGAGAACGTACTCGACGCGCTCGAATCGGGCGAGTGGTGTCGCAACAACGGCAACGCCCAGTGGGTCGAACGATTCGAAGACGAGTGGGCCGAGTACCACGAGGCAGAACACGCCATCGCGGTGGCGAACGGGACTGTCGCGATTCAGGTCGCCCTCCGGATGTGCGACGTCCGGCCCGGCGACGAGGTGCTGTTGCCTCCGTACACCTTCATCGCGACGGGGAGCGCAATCACCGCCCTCGGCGCGGTGCCGAAGTTCGTGGACGTGGACCCGGAGACGTACAACGTGGACCCGGCGTCGGTCGAAGAGCAAATCACGGACAAGACCGTCGGCATGGTCGGCGTCCACATCGCTGGCTACCCGATGAATTTCGACGAACTACTTCCCGTCCTCGACGAACACGACCTGTTTCTCGTCGAGGACGCGGCCCACGCCCAGGGCACCGAGTGGCGCGGCAAGAAAATCGGAACCTTCGGCGACGTCGGGACGTTTTCGTTCCAGGAGACGAAATCCCTCTCCGCCGGCGAGGGCGGCGTCGTCATCACCGACGACGAACTGCTCGCAGAGCGCGGCCACCTGATTCACAACATCGGCCGCGTGAGCGGGAAGGCGTACCGCCACTACGAACTTGCGGGCAACTGTCGCATGACCGAATTCCAGGGGGCGTTGCTCTGCTCGCAACTCGAACAGCTCGAAGCGCAGAACGAAACGCGCAGGGAGAACGAGCGCATCCTCCGCGAGGAACTCGAGACCATAGACGGCGTCTCGGCGAAACCCGACGACGACCGCATCACCGCACGGGGCTACTGTCTGTTCGACCTCAAGTACGACCCGGCTGCCTTCGGCGGCCTCTCGCGCGACGATTTCCTCGAAGCACTCAACGCCGAGGGCGTTCCGGGGGGCACTGGCTACACCTACCCGATGTACAAGCAGCCGACGTTCTCGCGGGAGAAGGTGAATGCGCTCGTGCCGGACGACGCCGACGTGCCCGCGTATCGCAGTCTCCATCTGCCGGGCGTCGAGGAAGTCGTCGCCACGAACATCACCTTCTCGCACGTGATATTGCTGGCGGAACCGGAGGGGATTCGGGCCATCGGCGACGCCATCCGAAAGATTCAGCGCAACGTCGACGAGCTGCTGTAAGTCCCGAGTCGAACCGACTCAAAGCGTCGCTCGATAGGAGACGAACTCGATGGCCGGTTCGAAGCCGAGTTGGGCGTAGTATCCCCGCAATCCGTCGGCCACCCCGTCGATGACCATGTGCTGGTAGCCCCGCTCGCGGAAGGCCGCCATCACGTTCGCGATGAGGAGGAGTCCGTGGCCCTCGCGCCGACGCGATTCAGCGACACCGATTGGCCCCAGCCCGCAGGTCCGTGGGCCCCACTTTTCGACCCAGTTGAGGCACGCAGAGAGGACCGGCGAGTCTGCCGTGCCGGTGCGTGCGAACGCCACGACTTCGCCCTCGTCTCTCACGACCCAGTAGTCGTCCACGCCTCCGGGGTGAGTGCAGTTTGCCTCGACCTGAAACTGCCAGCGACCGGGGAACTCGCGTGCCATAAAGTCGTGGAGGGCCGGCTCCGTCGCCGGCTCGACAGGTCCGACGTCGACGCTCGCGGACAGCGAGCGGTGCTCGCTGAGTCGCTCGTCTGTCCCTGGTGCGCGCAGGTCGCAGTAGAGGTCGGCGACTGTCCCGCCGGCCTCGAAGTCGACGGCTTCGAGCAGGTCCGTGTAGTGGTCGTGGACAGGTCGCGGCAACGCAGGCATGAACTTGCGGATGTCGCTCCCGAGGATGACGGTGGTGACGCCCCGGTCACGCAGGTGGGAGAGCGCGGTTTCGAGCAGGTCAGCGCCGTCGTCAGCCACGTCGCAGGCGACGGGGTCGAGCGTGAACAGACTGAGCCACCCCGTCGTCGCGTCTTCGTACCCGGGGACGGGCCGTGAGAGATGTTTCGTGATGGCAAAACCAACCGGGGCGTCGCCGGATTCGGGAACAACGCCCCAGACGGTCGCGGAGACGCCGGGCGCGGGCATGAAAATTCGCTGTGCGGCGAGTCTGCGGGCGAACGGGACGGATGGGTGAATCGCGTTCCAGCGGTCGATACAGTCGAGAATCGTCCGTCTGGTGGTGAGTCGCGTAATCTCCATTCGAAAAGCCACAGCGCGCGGTGTAAAGAGCGTTACCCCGGTGGAGGGCGAAGGGGTGTTGAGTGAGGGCCGAAGCGGGTTTTCAGTGGAGGACCGAAGCGAATTTTCGCGAAGTCGGTGCGAGGCTACTGGTAGATTGACTCGACGCGCCAGTTTTCGATCGGCGTGAAGCGAGTCGCGGAGAGGTCAACGTCGTGGCCGAAGGGTGCGGCGAGTACCGAGTCGATGCGGATGCGACCATCGCGGATGTCGAGGGTCGGGAAGCCGTCTTCGTGGCGGCGATAGAGGTCGTCGTGTGCATCGAGGACGTTGTCCTGAACCTCCGTTGGAAGCATGCTCAACCCTCGGTAATAATGGTGTCCATTGCGCTCTACGTGGTCCATCCCGAGCGTCGCCATCACGGCGAGGTCCTCCTGTAGTTCGACGGGACCGAGCGTCGTGAGGTCCTCGCCGCTCATCAGATACTCGCGGTTGCCGTCGGTGCGTCGCCGGTGTTCGATGAGACAGCGATTCGCGATGCCCTTGAACACGCCCTTGCAGTTTTTGTGACTCGTGCCCGCGTAGCCACAGTCGAGCGCCGTCGCGAGACTGGTGACGTGGTCGTCGGATTCGTCGATGATGACCGGCGGGTGGTCTGCCCACTCGGCGAACACCCGTCGCGTCTCGTCGCTAAAGGCCTCGTCGCGCGAGAGTGGTTGTTCGACGTAGAGCAAGTTGTCGAGGAACGAATCGAGGTCTGCATCTGCTTGCATCGTCTCCCACTGCTCGCGAAATTCACCCACACTTCCGTACTGTTCGTTCGCGTCGAGCGTGAAGGCGTAGTGTGAGAGCGAGCTGTCGGAGAGAAGCGTGTGAATCCGTCGAAGGCGGTCTGCATCGCCCTCGTCCGCGGCGAGTTTAATCTTGAAGTGGGCGACGCCCTGTTGTTCGACGTACTCGGAGAGGGTCTGTGGAAGGCCATCGTCGAGGCGGTCGGCTGGTTCGACGTCGGCGGGGACAAGCGGGTCGCTCAAACCGACGGTGTGGCGGACGGCAATCGACCGGGTGGGTGAGTCGGGCAAGAGGTCGGTTGGTTCCACCCCGTCGAGGTCGTCGTAGATTCGCCCGAGGTCGATGCCGAGTGTGTTCTCGTGAACGGCATCGGGAAAGGCGGTGTCGGTGGCTTGACAGAACGCGTCGATGAGTGCCTGTTCGACCAGGCTCACTCCGTAACTCCAGAGCAATGGCGGGTGAGGGGTGTCCGCCGCCCAGTCACCGACGGCGTCGTAGAGCGACCACCACGCGTCGAAGACTGTCGGTTCTGCGTCCGCAGATTCCGCACGGTCACAGGCGGCCTCGAAGACGGTTACCATGTCAGCGACGCCTTCTTCCATACCCATGTCGGGATTCTTGTGGAACCACATCGGCGCGAGGGCACCCATGCTCAGGCCGGTTTCGCGCACACCGTCTACGTCGGCGGTGAGTTCGAGCAGTATCTGTGGCCCCTCCGCGACGTGGACGTTCCCAAAGTGAAACGTCATCCGTCGCGTCATGTTCAGGACATACAGGTTCGTATCCGTGATGGAGACTCCCATACATGCACCTCACCTCGCGCCGGTATAAATGTCCCTCATCCTGGAGGTTCTGGAGGCACTCGCGTCCACAGCACGTCGCAGCGACCACCCGACCACGCCCCCGTGTGTGACCGGGCGACACACTTAGTTAGGTACAGCCGTTTGGTAAGGTGTGATAGATATCGCCCCGCTCTCTCCGAGTGACGTAGACCAGGCCCTCCGCCTCTCGACGCAGGCGGGGTGGAATCAAACCGCGGCCGACTGGAACCGCGTTCTCTCGTTCGACCCAGACGGCTGTTTCGGCGGGTGGGTGGACGACGAACTCGTGGCGACGACGTGCGTGGCCACGTACGACGACGCGGTGCGCTGGGTCGGCATGGTGCTCGTGGACGAAGCTCACCGCCGGCAGGGCTACGGGACGGCCCTGTTCGAACGGGGATTAACCTACGCCACCGACCGGGAAGACGTGGCTATCGGCCTCGACGCCACCGAGTACGGAGCGCCACTTTATCGCGAGTTCGGATTTCGCGGCGAGACCCCAATCGAACGCTGGACGGGGCTGCTCGCTCCGGTTTCGACGTCGCTCGACGCCGCAGTCGTCCAACCACAGTACGTCGAAGCGCTCTGCAAACTCGACCGCGAAACCCTCGGCGTGGACCGCTCTGCGCTGTTGACCCGCCTGCTCTCCGAGGTGGGAACTACGGCCATCGGCGTCCGCGATGGTGAGGACCTCCGTGCGTACGCGGTGGTTCGGCCGGGACTCGAACGCCCACAGGTCGGCCCCATCGTCGCCCACAGCGGCCCCGAACTGTCGGCGCTCCTTAACCGAATCGAAGACATGCTCACAGACCCCCGCGTCATCGTAGACGCGCTGCCGACCGACGATACTGTGGACCGATTTCGTGAACACGGCCTTCGCCGGAAACGGAGTCTCGTCCGGATGACACACGAGTCGGCCGACCCGCTGTTGGCCGCGCCGTCGGTTCGCGCAGCCGTCGGCTTCGCCTGGGGCTAGCGGTCACACAAAGGTTTACTGCCCCGCTCCCCGTCGGTGCACGCAGATGAACCGAACCTTTCTGCAGAACGTCGATGGGTTCTACGACGTCGAAGACCAGCTTCCGCGATACCTGCGGCGACTGGCCGCGACGCACTTCGAGCGAGCGAACCGCGAACGAGACGCGGTCGATTCGCGACGGGCAGCGCGGCGGCACGGGGAGACGGCACGTGCCAACTTCTTCGACGCACTCGGCGGCCTGCCGACCGAACGCACGCCACTAAATCCGACGATAACCGACACGCTGGACCGTGACGGTTATCGCGTCGAACTGGTCGTGTTCGAGAGTCTCCCGGACGTCCACGTCACGGCGAACCTGTACCTCCCGGACGACGCCGACGAACCGGTCCCCGGTGTCCTGTTTTTCTGTGGTCACTCGGACGCCGGCAAGGCGGCCGCAGTCTACCAGAAGGCGTGTATCGAACTCGTTCAAAATGGGTTCGCGGTACTCGCCGTGGACCCAATCGGGCAGGGCGAACGCCACCAGTTTTTCGACCCGGAGACCGGCGAGATTCCGCGCCGGAACGTCATCGAACACTCCTACCTCGGCCACCAGTGTATGCTCGCGGGGACGAACCTCGCGCGCTACTTCGTCTGGGACGCGATGCGAGCGATGGACTACTTGCGCGAGCGGCCCGAAGTCGACCCGGACCGCATCGGCGCGACGGGCAACTCGGGCGGCGGGATGCAGACGGGTTACCTCATGCTCGCAGACGACCGCCTCGCTGCGGCCGCTCCCTGCTGTTTCGTCACCTCGAAAGAAGCCTACATGAAGACTGGTCAGGCCCAGGATGGCGAGCAAATCATCTGGCGAGCAATCGAACGCGGGCCGCGCTACGACGACTTCCTCACCGGATTCGCGCCGAAACCAGTGTGCATCGGTGCGTCGCAATCAGACTTCCTCTGTATCGAGGGTGCCCACCAGACCTACGAACGGGCGAAACGCGCCTACGAACTGTACGCTGCGCCCGCCGCTATCGATCTCGTCGTCTCGCCGACGACTCACGGCCTCGACCCAGTGCTCCGGGAGGCGGTCATCAACTGGTTCCAGTCGCACCTGCAGGGGATTGCGCCGGATTTCGAGGCTGGCGACCCGGAAACCGAAACTGAATCCGCGCTCACCTGCCTCGAATCGGGCGAGGTGAACGCCGCGTTTCCAGCGGAGCGACACGTCGTGGACCTCACGCGAGAATACCTCGACGGGAGTAATCCAACTGAACCGCGAGCGGTGGCCGACGCAGACGGAACGCCGATGCGCAAACTCGTGAGAGAGCGATTCGACTTAGACCGGATCGCACCACCGCGCTTCCCCCGAGTCATCGAGATGGAAGACGACGGCGACCTCGTCTGGGAGAAAGTGTTCTTCAGGAGCGAATCCGACATCGTGACGACCGGCGTGCTGGTTCGCGACGAGCGGGTTTCCTCCGCAGAGAGCGTGCCAACCGTCGTCCTGTTGAATCGCGGAACCGACGACCTCCCCGAGTACGAGCAGGCGGTCCGCACGCTCGCCACAGAGCGCGGGGCGGTGTTCGTCTTCGACGTCAGAGGGGAGGGCGGCGTCCGCGCTCGTGACGTAAACACACCGCTCGCAAACGGTGGAGAGTACTACGACACCCACGGAACGGCGTACAAACTCACGTCCGACGCGCTCATGTGTGGCACGTCGCTCGTGGCGCTCCGCGTCTTCGACGTGCTGCAAGCGGGCGATTACCTCGCAAACCGGTTCGGAACCGACGACCTCGGTGTCGTCGGGGTCGGAACTGGCACCTTCCACGCGCTGTACGCCGCCGTCGCAGACCAGCGATTCGGCACTGTCCTCGTCGAGGACGTCCCCACCTACTACGAACGGGCCACGAACCGAGAGGTTCCAATCGACCACGACCTGCTCCAGTTCGGCGTTGTGGGAGAACTGGACATTCCGCAGTTGCTCCCGGCACTCTCCGAGCGCGAGGTGACGGTTACGAACATTTCGACAGACCACTTCGGCTAACTAGGCAACTGTTTTACCCCATGCGCGGGAGGTACACCCATGCGATTCGGACTGTGTACCATCTCGAATCAGGAACGGTCGGTTTTCGACGTGCTCGCGAGCGCGGCCGATGCGGGCTACGACGGCGTCGAAATCTGGGGCCGTGACCACGTCGGCGACGGAACCGCCGCCACCTGCCGCGAAATCGCCGAAGCGGCCGAAAAACGAGGGCTCGAAATCCCAGTGTACGGGTCGTATCTTCGGCCCGGAACCGTCTCGTTCGCGGAAAAATTGTCCCACGAACTGGCAGTGGCCGAGCGACTCGGCGCGTCGCTCATCCGCGTCTGGCCGGGCGAACAGGAGTACGGCGACCACAGCGAAGCCCACTTCGAGCAGGCGGTAGCCGACCTCGAAACGCTGACCCGACGAGCGACGAAACGCGGCTTCGGCGTCACCGTCGAGAAGCACGAGGGAACGCTCTCGAACACCCGTGAAGGCGCAGAACGACTCATTACGGCTGTGGACGACCCGAACTGCGGATTGAACTGGCAGCCGCTGTTCTCGATGCACCCAGACGATTTGCGCGCCGAGGCCGAGGCTCTGGCACCGCTCTCGAACAACGTCCACATGCAGGCCGTTGGCGAGCGCGGGACCCGCGACCGCTGTGCGCTCTCCGAGTCATTTTTCGACGTCGAGGCGGTTCTCGAACCGTTCGAACGGGCGGGATTCGAGGGCTACGTCAACGTGGAGTTCGTGCGCGGGGATTGTGAATACGACGCGGCTATCGAAGCCGATCTCGACTTTCTCGAAACTGCCACCTGCTGACGATTTTCGTACAACGAAGAAACGACTAAATATCAGACAGTGCATGTGTTTGTTAATGTCTGACTCAGAAGATTCCCAAAAGCGGTCAGTGACAGATTCGACTCGCGGGAGATCACGACGGCGACCGATGCAGAATCGCCGAGATTTTCTCAAAACAGCCAATTTTCTCGGCCTCCTATCATTAGTCTCGTTTGGCGGAGAGGTGACAGGAACCAGTCGGGCCGCACTCAGTCAGCGAGAAGGCAAAGCCCAGAGCACCCTGTATTCAGATGACCGTGTAAAAGCGGCTCGGAACAACGTCGCGCAGTTTTCGTGGGCCCGTTCGAGACGCGACAGCGCCGTCGAAGATGCCGAGGATTATTTGGCCGTGTTCAACACTGACGAAGCTCTCTGGTCACTCGTGACGACACAGGATGTTCCACGGAGCACCCACGTGACGCCGCCACCGCCGGACACCCCGCTAAACGATGCCCACATTTCTGAACGAGTAACCGACGCGCTCTGGGGAACGTCGACGATTCGGTCGCCGTGGGAACTCGTCGATTCGACGAGCGAGGTCCAACGAGAAGACCTCTTTTTTCCGGGGAAATCGGCCTGGGAACTCATCGAACCCGCGACGGGACGGACCTTTCCGACGAACGATTTTCAAACATACTACGACAGTGGCGTAGACGAGTTCGGTAATTTCGACGCTACTCTCGCGGACGAGTCACTGCTCAAAAACAAACGATATCCAGAGAAAGGCGAAGACTGGGGTGTCGACGACGGCACGGGCTGGGTTGACGAGGCGGGTGAGCTGGGGAAAGCAGGAACGCGCTATCATTTCGTGGCGTTCTACAACCGCGTGTATCGCTGGCAGACGATTTTTGACATGCTCGTCGCATTCCGCGATGCGTACGTCTTTACCGGCGAACAAAAGTATGCCCACGCAGGGGCGATTCTCTTAGACCGTATTGCGGACGTATACCCGGACATGGACGTTTCCGTGTACGGGTACGACGACGGTTTCGTGGCGAATCACGGCTGGACAGGGCAAGGAAAGATATTCGGCTGTCGCTCGGAAGCAGTCGCTGTCAAGACGCTACTCACCGCGTACGACGCGTTCTATCCGTCACAACCAGCAGATGACAGACTCGTCGAGTTCCTCGCGCGCAAAGCGAGTGAGTACCAACTGGGGGAGAAAGATTCGCTGGAGAAGGTTCGAGCCAATATTGAGACGAACATCGTAGAAGAGGTATTGCCCGCTGTCGAACGACACCAGATATACGGCAGGCCGGCCAGCCACCTTACAGCCCTCGCGCTGTCTGCTGTCGTCGCTGACAGCCCGGGAGGGTACACGACAACAGCACTCAACTTCCTGTTTTCTACCGGTGAAATATCACACGAACCGGACGGGTCCTACTGGGGCCAGTGGCGTATTTCCGGGGGCAATCTCATGGAGTTGCTTTTGGAAACAATCGACAGAGATGGGCACGCCGACGGAACCCCCCAGTACAATCAAGCGTTAGCACACGCACTTCAGCAACTGACCCGCATCCTCGAAGACTATCCTGGCTACGACGGCCCAAAACTTACAGAGAACGTGAAGATGAAACGGCTCCTCGAAAATCAGATTCCGCTGGTATTGCGAGAACAGTACATCCCAAACAGCGGTAATGACGGGCGACCCGGAAAGCCGAAACTTGGGTTGCGAACCGATTCGTCTGTCGCTGCGTTCGAAGCGTACGAGGACCCGGTGTTCGCCAAGGCTGCGTTCCTCGCGAACGGGTACGCCTTCGACGGGATGCATGGCGACATTTTCAGTGTGGACCCAGCTCGCGTCGGCGAATCAATTCAGGCTCACATCGCGGCCAGCGGCCCGCTCGAA
This sequence comes from Haladaptatus sp. DYSN1, assembly GCF_029489995.1. Taxonomy (NCBI): domain Archaea; kingdom Methanobacteriati; phylum Methanobacteriota; class Halobacteria; order Halobacteriales; family Haladaptataceae; genus Haladaptatus; species Haladaptatus sp. DYSN1. The sequence goes on along the minus strand of NZ_CP120472.1, from coordinate 323,234 downwards.
TTGTCGAGTACGAATGTCCCGTCATTCGGGTTCGCCGCCCTCCGTGATGGGGAACACTACATTCAAGGTGGCCTCCGCGTCGTCGACCAGTTCCCCGAGATGCCGGTCGTCGAGAAAACGGTTGGATACAAAATATACAGCGGGAGTGGGACACTCCAACTGGAAGCTAACGAAGCAGGTCACCGAATTACGTTCGAATTCTCTGTCCCCGCAACCGACACTTACGAGGTCAGCTTGAAGCCGTTCGAAGCGACGAGTTACGGACGGTACGAGGTCAGCATCGATAGGGAGGTACTCACCGAGTACGATTTCTACACTCCCGAGACGGGCGTGAAACCGTTTCGAGTTCTCGAAAGTGGCGTCGAACTTTCCGAGGGAACACACGAACTCACCTTCCAGAACATGGGAAAGAACGACGCCTCGTCAAATTACAAAATGGGGGTAATCACGTGTCGATTCCTGAACGAAGCAGCGGTGCGGGAGCGTGAACTCAAAGAAGAGCGAGGGAACACACAACGGTCGTTCTCGCTCACGTACGGACGGACCACCGATGGGGGGAGCGGAATCCATCGAACGCACCGAGACATGCTGTCGGTGGGTGTGCACGCGTACGGACTGGACCTGGCTCCCGACCTGGGTTATCCCGAGCGGACAGAACGGTGGCCCGAGCCCTCGTCGCCCGACGAGCGACCGCAGTGGCCACAGCGTATCCACTGGACCGAAAACACGGCGAGTAATAATACCGTCGTCGTCGACGGAGAACCACAGGAAGACGGCGCGACCGGCTTTCCACGGCACTTCGTCGAGACTAAGAGAGTGAGTCTGATCGATGTCTCGGCACCAACTGTCTATCCAGGTGTAAATTCCTACAGACGGGTGACGGCGATGGTAAACGTTGACGAGTCGAACTCGTACGCGGTCGATTTCTTCCACGTGAGTGGTGGCGACGAACACGTCTGGAGCTTCCATGGCCCAGCAGGTGAGGTCGAAGCGAACGGCGTGACGCTGTCTGCACAGCAGAGTGGGACGTACGCCGGACCTGCAATCGACGCACCTGGCCGGGGAGAAACGACTGCCTACGACGAACAGGCAGGTGACGGTTTCAACTATCTCTCGAACGTCGAGCGAACCGCGAACCCACCCGAACAGCTGAGCTTCGATTGGCACGCGAGGGACACCTGGGGAGTGACCGCAGAGACGGAGGAGACCGACATTCACCTGCGGACAACGTTGCTCGGGAAGGTTGCTGAAGTTGCACTCGCGGACGGGCCGACACCGCTGCTCCCTGGGAATCCACCGACGCTGCGCTACGGCCTCGCAAAACGCACAGGAACAGACCTCGAAAGTGTGTTCACGTCGATCGTAGAGCCGTACCGGGAGTCACGATATATTACAGATATCTCCGCGGTTCCAGTCGAGTTGGCCGAGGACGGAGCGACAGAAGAGAAAACGCAATCACACGCCAGGGCAATGAAGGTGGTATTGAAAAGCGGTCGGGCCGACTACGTCGTGTTTACTGGTGACCCGGATTCGATGTACGTCGTCGATGGCCGAATCCGCGTGAAAGCGTTTTTCGCACACCTCTCGGTGAAAGACGGCGAGGCCCAGGGCGCTACCGTCGTGGACGGGACTCATCTCGCGATGCAATCATCTGAAACGGATGGCCCGCTCGTTCAGCGACCATACGGACAGCGTCGGGGGCGAGTCGAAGGATTCACCACCGATCTTGCCTTTCAGAATAAGCTGGTAGTGAAGCTAGATGGAGATATATCCGCGAGTGAGCTTACAGGAAACTGGGTGTACGTCACCCAATCCGACGGAAGCGAAGAGGCGTACGAAATCCGCGATGCGACTGAGTTAGGTGGCAGTCGCGTCGCGCTCGATGTCGGAGAGCAAACGTTCGTGGATGGGACGACGGAAAGCGCTGAAGCTACGGACTACCAGTACGCCGTCGAAGAAGGGGCGGAGGTGACAATACCACTTTCGTGGCAGTGGAAACGCAAATCATGAGTGTCAACTGGAGTTCGAATTTACCAGTTTGCGTGCTGAAATTTAAGTAGTCATCAACCGTCGAGAGGGTATGGGACCACCGACATTACAGGAGCTACAGTCCCGGCGGCCGTTCGAGGGGATATTCGGCGACAGCGTCCTCGGAAGCGACCCAGAACCGGAACTCCTCGCGACTCGCTCGTTCGACCAGTTGACCCACCAACTTCGCCATTATGCGGCTTCGAACCCGGCGATTTCACTCAAATCGATTGGGACCTCCAACGGAGGGCGAGAGATATGGCTCGTCTCGATTGGTAACGGAGAGACTGACGTTCTCTTTGCTGGCCAGCAACATGGAAACGAACCCACGGGCTGTACGTCACTAGTCGCCTTGATTCACCACCTCGCGACCGGTGCCTGTGATTCCTACCTCGAGTCGGTGACAGTCCACGTCGTGCCGAGAATGAATCCGGATGGAGCGGAGTCGAATGCACGGACGAACGTCGACCCGGACGTTCCCAGTTCGAATGCCGGAGCAACTGGCGAGGGATTTTTCGTCTCAGAGTCCGGCTGGGACCTGAACCGGTATCACTTCCCCGATTGGACGCAGAGTCGGCTCTACGAGCATCACCCAGAAACGTATCCAGCAAACCCAGTTCCCGAATCGCACGCATTGACAGAACTCGTCGCAGCACTCGACCCCACCTGGTTCGTCGACGTCCACAACCAAGGGGAAGGAAAGAAAACGCCAAGCGGGGAAGACATCACGCACTCGATAGTCTGGCCGATTCTCGGGTCTCAACAGCTACCTACAGAAGGACTCACACTATCGAAGCAACTGTGTGTTCGAATCTTCGACCAACTGAACCAGTATCACTCACCTGTCGTCAGCCGGTATCCGGCCACTGCCTCCTACCCTGGCGTCGCGCACAAGGCATACAGCCTCCAGAATCGAGGAAGCATTCTGTACGAGACTGTGATGACACCATCCCATGCACAGTATCGGAGACAGGCATTGACGACGCTGACCACGTTGCTTTCCCTCGTCGGCGCGACCGCCAGTGGTGAATTGTACGAGATAGACCCAACACGTACCGACGAAATCCCGCCGGTCGCCTGAACTTACACCTGTGTCTCGGAGTCTGGGCGATAATTCAACCAACCCATACGTTCAAAATTCCCGGTGATTGTTGCAGCATGACATATACTTAAACGATACGTTGGTGTTGGCTGAAACGATGTCGAGCCATGATGACACACCGCAAGGTAAAACTATCGACTGGGCTGACGCGGCCACGGGCGACGGGTTACTCGACCCGGACAGATTGTTACCGGACACCGACCGACGACGATTCCTGAAGGCGTCCGGCGTCGCCGCGCTGGGTTCGCTCTTCGCAGGTGGGGCGAGCGGCGCAACACCGACCACGAACACCGCGGGGAAGACGAGAGTGACGTACTTTACAGAAGCAGACAGACAGGCGGCGAGAGAGAACGTAGAGAACTACGAGTGGGCGAAAGCAGAGCGCGACGACGCCGTCTCGCAGGCGGACACCGTACTCTCTACATTCACGCTGGACGACCTCTGGCGGTACGTTGGCTCTCAGGACATCCCACGGGCCGCGTTTCTGGCGAATGGGAACGCTGGGTACTACCCGTGGGAGAGCGAGTGGGGGCCGAAAGAACCACTTCCCGATGTCAGCTACGCGACGAAGCCCGGAGAGCAGTGGAAGATTACGAACGGCGAGTACACCCTGCCGACCAACGATTTCGAGGCCTACCGCGAGAGCGGAATGGACGACGAAGGGAAGTTCGACCCGACGCTCGCCGACGACTCGCTGCTCGTGAACGAAGAACACCCCGAGATGGGCGAGGGCTGGGGCGTCGACGATGGAACGGGCTGGGTGGACGAGGATGGCGACCTAGGCACGGCCGGGGTTCGTTGGGTTCCGGTCGCGTGGGCGCACCACTGGAACACCATCTACGGCTATCGCTCGATGCTGAACGCGCTGTACCAGGCGTATCTGTTCACCGAAGAGCAGCGATACGCGCGGGCCGCGACGGTCGTCCTCGACCGGGTTGGGGACGTGTACCCCGAGTTCAACCTCCTCGACACCGTACAGTTCGAATCCGGTGGCTATTCGTATCTGAACGGGTTGCCGATTAGCTCACACGGCGGGACGGGCCGCGGGAAGCAGGTCGGGTCCATCTGGGAGTCGTTCTGGGTGAAAGCCGTCCTGAAAGCCTACGATGCCGTGTTCCCCGGTCAGGACGGGGACGCGGAGCTCGTCGAGTTCCTCTCAGGAAAGGCTGCGCAGTATCCCGGGCTGGGGCCGAAAGACTCGCTTGCCGACGTGCGGCGGAACATCGAAGAAGGATTGCTCCAGCAGATTCTCCCCGCGATGAAGAACGCGCAGATTCGCGGGAACTTCGGGAGTCACCAGACAACGCTCGCGCTCTCTGCGATTATCCAGGATATGCCAAACGGGTACACCGCAGACGCCCTCGACTTCCTGTTCCAGGCCGGCGGCCTCGAATACGAGGACGACGGAACGCCGTGGGGCAACTGGTACATCTCCGGCGGTGACGTGCTCTCCTCGATTCTGACGAAGTTCGACCGCGACGGCCATCCCTACGAGGGGAGCATCCACTACAACAGTCTCGTCGCGAGCGCGCTGCAGGGGACCGCGGATGCGCTGAACGGCTACGACGCCTACGAGGGGGCAGACCTGTATCAGAACCCTATCTTCAAGCAGTCGTTCCAGACCCAACACCAGGTCACGTTCCTCAACAAGTTCGTCCCGAAGTACGGGGACAACGCCGGGGCCGGCGAACCCGGCTTCGAGAACATGATCGGCGTTGACAACCTCGTGCGTGCCTACGACGTCTACGGTGGCGACGACCTCGCTCGCTGGATTTACCTCCGGAATCGCGAGTCCATGGACGGTCTTCGGCAGGGCATCTACAACGAGAACCCGAATTCGGTGAAAGCAGACATCGAGGCGATTCTGGAGGCGAAGGGACCGCTCGACATCGGTAGTACACAACTAGCCGGACAGGGACTCACCGCGCTTCGGAGCGGTGAACCGGACGTTGGCCGCGCCGTCTGGACGTACTACGGACGCAACGGCTTTGGCCCCGACTCTGGCTACGGTGCGGGTCACACACACCGAGACACGCTCAACATCGGATTGTTCGGTCACGGACTAAATCTCTCACCCGACCTTGGCTATCCAGAGGAGACGGGTAATTGGCCAAAGCGGTGGAACTGGACAGGGAACACCATCAGCCACAACACGGTTCTCGTGGACGAACAACGCCAGGACAAACAGTGGGTCTCGACACCCCGCCACTTCGACCACACAGACCGCGTCCAGTTGTTCGAAATCGACGCCGCGAACGTCTACCCACAGTGCGAGCAGTACGAGCGGACGACGGCGCAGGTGACCATCGACGACGAGAACTCCTACGTCGTGGACTTCTTCCGGGTCGATGGCGGCGACGACCACATTTTCAGTTTCCACGGCGGGACGGTTCCCACCGACCAATTCACCTACGAACTGAACGAGGGCGTCTCCGAGTTCGTGGTTCGAAACGGTGGCGGGTCGCTCGAAGCCTCCCGCGAGAAATCGTACTCGGGGACGTGGTCCACTCGCGTCCGCGACCCCTCGGGGGACGTTCACGACTGGCGCGGCCTCTCTGTCGACACCGGGACGAGCGACGTGGACGTGTCCGTGAAAATCAACACAAGCGTCACCGGCTACAACGACTACTGGCACCACAACCACTCGGTATACCTCGGACAGGATGGGGACGGCAAACACGTCGTCGCCGGCGTCGGCAATCAGGCGGCAGACGACGACCCGCGAATGGGACTCTACTATCCCGAGGACAACACGTGGGGCGACCACAAATCGATTGCCGATTGGGAGAAAGCGACGTGGTACACGCTCAACGTGTCGAAGACCGGCACCAGCGTCGAGGTGTCGCTCGGAGACGAGAGCGGGACGACTCACGACGCGGGAGCCTTCACACTCCCGAGCGACACCGACGGCGCCGTCGGCGTCTTCGGCGGCATCGGGAAGGGACAGACTGGAGCGCTCTACTTCGACGACTTCGTCGCGAACGGGTCGGCCTACGACTTCTTCTCGACGAACTACACGGAGCAGGCGGGCATCGAGACAGCCGGCCTCGACCTCGTGGCGCAGAACGGCGGGACCTACGCCGGAACGTCCGTTCCAAAGCCGGGATACGGCGAAGACACCACGTACAACGACGAGGTTGGAAACGGCTTCAACTACCTCTATAACGTCGAGCGCGACGACGCGCCGGGCGAGTCGTTCGCCGTCGATTGGGACCTCGAAGACTACTGGGACGTGCTGGACGAACCGGCGGACGTCCATCTCCGGATGACCATGCTGACCGACGTCGACGAGGTGGCCATCTGCAACGGTGACCCGCCACAGCGGTGGGGCAATCCGGAGACGTTCAAGTACGTGCTCGCCCGTCGGATGGGGAATGACCTCTCGACGCAGTTCACCTCCGTCTTCGAGTCCTACGACGGTGAGCGACAGGTCGAATCCATCACCGAAGTTCCGGTTGCGAGCGACGACCCGACCGCACGGGCGGTGAAAGTCGAACTCACGACCGGTCAGACCGACTACGTGGTGAGCGCGTCGAACCACGAACTGGAACACGCCGTCGGCGACGTGTTTAGCTTCGTCGGCGCGTTCGCTGTCTACTCGACCGACGTGGACGGAAGTCACAAACACGCCTACGTCCACGACGGGAAACTCCTCATCGCGGGCGGTGACCAGCTTATTAACGAGTCACAAGGTCGAATCGAAGGCACAGTCGAGGACTTCACGCGCGATCTCTCGATGGAGAACGTCATCGACATCAAGACCACGTCCGGAAATAGTCGCCTCGCTGAGGCCGACGGCATGTGGATTTACGCGGACGCAGTCGAGATGCGAAACGGTGCATACGCGATTCGTGGCATCGAATCGGGCGACGCAAACCGCGCCACCGTCGATATCGGCGAGCGAACGACGGTAAAGGAGTTTATCGACCCGAAAAATCCCGACGCTGGCTACGAGTACATACTCGAAGCGGGCGGTGAGTTCGTCATTCCACTCAGCGCCAGCTGGTCGGCCTGAGAACTGCGAATTCACCCTGTCGGCGTTTTTCGGACGAATCTTCAAGACCCGTGCCTGCGAGGTACAAATTGACATGGCGAGCAAGCGCGAGCAGTATCTAGCGAACGCGGTGTACGACAAGGACGAACAGCCAGTCTCTACGCTCATCGACGCCCATACCCACATCGGGCAGGTGCGCCAGTACGACCTCGGGGTGACGCCAGAGCGAATGATCGAGTACATGGACTCCCACGGCATCGACAAGGCGGTCCTGTTCCCGCTCGAATCGCCCGAGGGCTCTGCCTACCTCATCACCACGCGAGAGGTGCTCGCGGCCGCCTCCCGGTTCCCAGACCGATTCATCCCGTTCTGTTCTATCGACCCCCGGTCGCACCCCTACTACGACGAGTCGCGATTCGAGGACGCCATCGCGGAGTACGTGGACCTCGGCGCGCGCGGGTTCGGGGAACTCAAGTGTGGTCTCCCGGTTGACGACGAGCGGATGCAGACGCTCTATCGAATTTGTGGCGAGCAGGACTTGCCCATCCTGATGCACATCGACGACCAGTGCTGTACGGACGAACCCGGCCTTCCCGGCTTAGAGCGGATGGTCCAGCAGTATCCCGAGACCAATTTCATCCTGCACGCACCCGGCTGGTGGGTCCACATCTCTGCGGACGTCGAAGCGGGCGACCTCGGACGGTATCCAAAAGACCCCGTCGTGCGCGGGGGTCGGTGTGACGAACTGCTCTCCGAGTACGACAACCTGTACGCTGATTTCTCGATGGGGTCCGGGTTCAACGCGCTCACCCGTGACGAAGCGTACGGTCAGGAGTTCCTCTCACGCCACCACGAGAGCCTCATCTTCGGCTCTGATTACCTCTATCCCGGCCAGCCGGTGATGCAGTTTGGCTTCTTCGCCGAGTTCGACCTCTCGACCGACCAGTGGGAGAACATCTGCCATCGAAACATCGAATCACTCCTCCTGTAGGGCAATTCGACCGCGAATTTTTCCGAACGACGGTCACACGCACCGACCACCGGAGAGCCAACGGTTTGACGGTACGAAACGGCTGCAGAGTTCCGAATGGGGCGGAAGATAAGCGGATCAGAGCTGCTCCCAGCTGCCGTGGCGCGTCGAAAAACAGCTTGCGAAAATGTCGGCGGTCAAACGACGGTGAGGAGCGTTCGTTTGGGGTAGCTAAACGGAATCGAAATTGGGCGCGAAGCTCGATGCCCTTCGGCCTCGTCGAGTGAGCGTCAAATCGAAGGGCAGGTGACCTGCTGCTATCGGTTTTTCGAGGGTGTCAAGACTCAGATTTTACATCTGTACGTTTGTAATGTTAATGTCGAGGTAAGAGCCATACATAGGGGCAGATATTGACTGGTAAACACCCACATACGTTCCCAATTTGCCCGTCTAAGAGGGTTTGAAGGGTAGATACAACCGTTTCGAATATTGTTTAGTAATTCAAAACAGCATATCGTTCACCCGGATGGGTTCGAGGCGGCTGGCGACCAGCGCGATAGTCACAGACGAATAAATGGAGGTCGCGCCCGATTTATAATGATTAATGGCATCGTTTGTGTGGGGGAATCGAGAGGCTGTGTGCGTTTCGCGTTTCCAAACGATTATTGGAACGAGAGCGGTGAGTTGCCCGAATCGAGGGGAGCGGTCAGGACGGCAAAACGCGGCGCATGACACGTGGCACCAAAATACATATATCGCCTTCTGTGAATTGTGCGTATAGCTGATGAGGTACTACATCACCCGCATTGGGCAGGCAGTGTTCACCCTGTTCGCGGTCTTCACCATCTCGTTTTTCATGTACCGGCTGCTCCCCGGAGGGCCGGTCGAGGCGATGCGCCAGCAGATGGTATTGGAGGCCATGTCAACAGGCGGCGAGGTCGATATGCAGCGCATCAATCGACTCGTCGAGATATACACGGGCATCCAACCCACGGAACCGCTTTACGTACAATACTTCAACTACATCCGGGACATCGTGCTGTATCAGGACTTCGGGAAGTCCATCTGGAAAAACCAGCCGGTGTTCCAGATTCTGTTCACCGCGATGCCGTGGTCCGTGTTCGTGAGCATCTACGGGCTCCTGCTCGGCTTTACCACGAACATCCTGCTCGGGTCGCTGATGGCCTACAGAGAGGGGGGCCGATTCGACAAGACGATGTCAATCGTGGCCACGATTTCCACCTCTGTTCCCTACTACGTCGCGGCAATCTTGATGCTCTCGTATCTCGCCTTCGAACTGGGCTGGTTCCCGACCGGCGGGCGATACGACTCGCAACTCACCTCACCGGGATTCAACGTGCCGTTCATCGTGAGCGTCATCAGGCACGCCGCGTTGCCCATCCTCACCGGGTTCGTCGTCGGCTTTGGCGGCGGTGCACTCGCCATGCGCGGCAACAGCCTTCGCGTGATGGGTGAAGATTACATCCGTGTCGCCCAGTTGCGCGGACTGAGCGAGACGCGCATCGCGACGCGGTACGTGACGCGCAACGCCATCCTCCCGATGTACACCAGTCTGATGATTGGAATCGCGAGCATCTTCAGCAGTTCCATCATCATGGAACAGATCTTCAACTACCCCGGTGTCGGCTGGTACACCTTCGGGGCAATCGAAAACCGCGACTACCCACTGCTGATGGGCGTGTTCATCTTCTTCACTGTCATCACGCTCATCGGAGTGTTGATAGCAGAGTTCACCTACGGGTTCATCGACCCACGGGCAAGCACCGGCGACAAGGAGACGTACTGACCGATGAGCAAAGACCCACAGCAACAAAGCAACAGAACGCAAACGAGCATCTTCGACCACGGTGGAGACTTCACCGGACAGACGAGCACTCGGTCAGAGCGCGCCTACCGGCACGCAGACCAGTACGTCCTCGCGCCGATTCGCGTCGGCCTCACCGACTGGCGAATGCCCGTTGGCGGCATCATCGTCTGCTTTTTCATCCTGCTCGGGACGATCGGCGTCGACTACGTGCCTGCACCGAAGACGAGCGACGGTGTGCCGAAAACTCCCGCGTTCGTCGATTGGGCCGTCCCGCTCGGCACGGACAATCTGGGGCAGGGCGTGGCCAAACAACTGGTCCACGCGACGCCGGCCATGCTCAAGATGGCGCTCGCCGGGGCAATCGTCGCGACCGGCCTCGCCGTCATCATCGGCACGGTTGCGGGGTACAAAGGCGGAACCGTCGATTCGGTGCTGATGACCCTCACTGACGTGGTGATGACCATTCCCGCACTCCCGCTAGTCATCGTACTCGCGGCCATCTACCAGCCAAAAGACCCCTTCGTGGTGGGGATGATTCTCGCCATCGACAACTGGCCGGGCCTCGCCCGGGCGCTCCGGTCGCAGGTGCTCACCATCCGCGAGGAGTCCTACATCGAAGCGGCGCGGACGATGGGGATTTCCTCGCCGACGGTGCTCGGACGTGACATCGTCCCGCAGATGATGCCGTACATCCTCATCAACGCAGCAAACGCCGCCCGGACTGTCATCTTCGAGTCCGTCGCACTCTACTTCCTCGGCTTCCTGCCGTTCTCGACGTTCAACTGGGGCGTGATGCTGAACCTCGCCTACCAGGCCGGTGCGATGTCGAACATCGACCTGTTCGGCCACTGGCTAATCGCGCCGATGGTCACGCTCGCGGTGTTCTCGTTCGGACTCATCCTGTTCTCACAGGGCCTCGATCGCGTGTTCAACCCGCGACTGCGAGCGCGACACGCGAAAACGGTTTCGAGCGACGACCGAACCGACATCAGCAGCGATTAGTCGGTTCGGGTTTTCCGTTCCGTCGCACCCTCCACCGGAAAGAAATTAATTTTCACATCCCAATGTCGTCAAAATAATAGAGTATATATACGTTAACATTGAACAATGCGGTGTATATGGACAGTGCTAGTAATACGACTCCGAGCGGACGGAAGCGAGACGTTTCTCGACGCACCTGGCTCCGTGGCCTCGGCGTCGCGGGAATCGGGGCAATCGCCGGCTGTAACGACACGGGACGGTCGGGTACCACAAACACTCAGACCGGTGACCCACCAACTAACGCGAATGGCGAACCGATGGAACCGGTCATCGACGAAATCATGGGTACCTCCGCGATTCCCGCCGACATCCAGTGGAATCCGTGGGCGACGCCGTGGTCCGGAAATCTCGCTGGATTCGCGATGGAGTACGGCGGGCTGTTAAGCGCGAAGGGCGAACTGATTCTCTCCGGGTTCGACGATTGGAGTTTCGACGGTGACGAGAACGCACTCACAATCGTCCTCGACGAAGAGCTGAAAAACTGGAATGGTGACCGGTGGACAGCCTCCGACATGATGGCCTACTGGGGCGTCGTCCACCACCAGGCCCCCGAGTCGAGCCAGTGGGAGCAACTGGAAGTCGTGGACAAATCGACCGCGCGGTTCTACTACAAGGAACCGCAAAATCCCGACCTGCTCAAGAACGTCGCGATTCACGGCTCAATCATCGGCTGGAACGAGGACATCTGGGGGCCGTGGGTCGACCGCTACAAGGACGCCGCAGACCAGGACGAACGCGACCAAATTAGCAAGGAACTGGTCGAGACCATCATCCCACACAGCGAGTTCCAGGAGAAAGGGCTTGGCACGAGTCCGTACAAATTGGACGCCATCACCGAACAGGAGGTCATCTTCAAGCGGTGGGACGGCCACCGCCTCGCGGACGACATCGAAATCGAAACCATCCGACGGCCGTACGCGGCGAATCAGGCCCGCGAGGACGAACTCATCACGAGCGACCAGGTGGACTTCGAGAACGGGCCGCTCAACCAGCGCTTCGAGGGGCAGGTGCCCGACTACATCCAGAACCTTACGACCTGGCAGGGCAAGTGGCTCATCAAGATGCTCATCAACTGGCGCAACCGCGAGTACCTCCAGGACGTGAACGTCCGCCGGGCGATGGCCGCCGTCATCGACACGGAGGCCGTCGCGACGAGCGTCGGATCGGGGAACCCCGTCAAGGTCCACTCCGGGATGGACTACGGGTTCACCGAGAAGTACGCTGGCAACCAGATGGACAAGTACATCGACTACGGTTCGAAGGCGGACTACGAACTCGCAGACGAGTACCTCGCGAAGTCGGGCTACTCGCGCGAAAACGGGACCGTCGTGGACGAGAACGGGGACGAACTCGAAAAGCTTCGCTTCGTCGCGGGAACCGCGAAGTCGTGGTTCCTGCCGGCACAGGTCGCCTCCGCACAACTCAAGGAGTACGGGTTCAACGTCGAGTTCAACTCCGTCGAACGGGGGACGAAACTCGACATCGTCGAGAACAAGATGGGTGACTGGGACCTGAGCACCGAAAGCCACTACGCAGGCAGCACCTACCACCCAATCTCCTACTTCAACTGGGGGTCGTTCTGGGGCTGGCGACTGGCGAAAGGTCGGTTCGGCGCGGCCGCCGGGTCGAAACAACAACTTAGCGAGTGGCTCGACCAGGGTGAGGAGTTCTCGCCGTACAACGGCAAACCGCTCACGCCCGAGGTACCGACCGAAATCGGCGCACAGGACCTTTCCGGGGAGACCAAGCGGGTCAACGTCTTCGAACTCTACGAGGAAGCCCACACGCCGATTTCACAGGAGCGAACGAACGAGATTATTCAGGACCTGAGCTGGGCGTGGAACTTCTACGTTCCGGACATCGACCTGTACAACGCCCAGCAGGGCTGTTGGGCAGACACGAAGAACTTCGATTGGCCGGACGACGAGACGGTTCTCCAGATCGTCAACGGCGGCGGGCCCGGCTACTGCGTCCAACACGGACTCACGAAGTACAACTACAAATGACAGTCTCCCCGCCTTGACGGGCGAGGAGTCCCACGTTGGGATGTTCTGGTATACGACGTGTCGCACTCGAATACCTGCTCGGGATTGCTGCTACCGACTTCGGCTTTGTATGTGAGCAGCCAGGTGAAGTGGTCGAACACTCACCTGCCGAGGCCCAAACCGCACAATCAAGTTCTACTGCCAAGGACTATCAGAACCCGGAGAATGAGTGTCGCAATCCCGAGAACTCCGAGAGACGGGTCAAACGGTAGCGATCTGCGTTCTGCTGGTCGCATTATTTAATACGGTGCTGGGACGAAATTCCCCATGACTCGGTACTATCGCCACGAGGAGGGAGCATCGGGAACCGCCGTCGTGGAGCTGCAACCTGAGATCCGAAGCGAGGCGACTATCGACCCGAACCTGTACGGAAAGTTCGCCGAGCACCTCGGCTGGAACATCGACCATGGGATGGAGGCACAGCTTCTCTACAACCCGACGTTCGGTCGGTGGCGATTCCGGACGAAGAACGCGACCGAAGACGGTGGCTACGTCGGCACGACTGACCCGAAACACCGTCGCGCGATGATCGAAAGTCACGCCGCTCACCTCGACTTTCCAGCAGCGGAGGAACTCGAATCAGCTGTCGCCGACGGACTTGCTTTCTGGTGGATGCGGTTAACTGGGGGCACGGACGAGGTGGTGGTCAGCCCTGACGTTGGCCCTCACGGGAACCGAGCCCAGCGGGTCGAGATTCGAAACGCTTCACCGGAGGCGGCACGTGGAATCTTCCAGTGGCTGTATCTCCCCCTGCAACGTACCACCGTGTACGAATACTCGATCACGGCACGCGCCAGAACAGGCACGAAAGCGACGCTGACACTCGGGCTCTCTCTGGTCGACGAGGACGGAGTGCCGACGACTAAGCTCGCATCCGACGCGGTCACCGTTCGTGACGAGTGGTCGACCGTCGATGGCCGACTCGGGGTGCCGCCAGCTAAAGAGCCCGAACCGGACGGCCTCCTCGCAGTCACCATCTCGGCCACGGCTGACTGCAACGTCGTGATAGACCGCGCACTCCTCTATCCAGACGATCACGTTGGTGGTGCCGACCCGGACGTCGTCGGGTTCTTGCGTGAGTCGAAACTCCCGTTGTTACGCTGGCCGGGCGGGAATTTCGTCTCCGACTATGATTGGCGGGACGGTATCGGTCCGAAGGCCGAACGGCCGACGACCGCCAACCCCGCATGGGGCGGTGTCGAGCCGAACCTCTTCGGCACCGACGAGTTCGTCGCGTTTTGCGATGCAGTTGGCTGTGAACCGCTCATTTGCCTCAACGCTGGGACTGGCACAGCCGTTGAAGCGGCCGCGTGGGTGACTTACTGCAACAGTGACGCCGACGAGACAGCATTGGGTGCACTCCGGGCCGCCCACGGATACGAGGAGCCGTTCGACGTGAAATACTGGGAAATCGGAAACGAACTCTACGGCAGATGGCAGCCCCATTGGACGACCCCGGACGGGTACGTGGACAGGTACCAGCGGTTTCGGGAGGCAATCCTCGCAGCCGACCCGGGGGTTACGGTGCTCACCTGCGGCGCAGACCCCGACTGGAACGAGCACCTGATCGCGGAAGGGGGGACGGATATCCGAACGATCGCGACCCACATCCTCGCGGGGCCGACCGTGCCGGACGACGTTGACAGAAACGACTTCTACCACGCGCTGATGGGGTACACTGAACAACTGCGCGAGAGACATGCCGAGCTGGTAGCCGAAATGCGCGCAGCCGGAATCGAAGACCCACACTACGCCATCACGGAACTCCAGCTAATCCCCTTCCTCGAGTCGGACCGCGGGACGCACGTGCTCCCACCGCCGTGGCGGGGAAGTCGACATCACCCAGCTACCGCGGAACTCCCGGGAAAAAAGACCATCGCGGAGGCAATCTTCGATGCGTGCATCATCCACGACTGCATACGCAGCGAAGGCGTCGCGGAACTGGTGACCCACTCCGCAACGGTCAATCACGGCGGCGGCCTTCAGAAACACAGAGAACGCGTCTGGGCGGACCCGTGTCACTACGGTCACGCGATGGGAGCCGTCCTGTTCGAAAAGCAGCCACTCGGTGTGACGGTGACCTGCGAAACCGTCTCTACCGATCGGCCCTTCGACGCCATCGAGTCCGTCTCCGACCTCCCTGTTCTCGACGCGCTCGCGGCAGTCGACGAGGACGAACTGGCCGTGATGCTCGTCCATCGTGGCAGCGGCGTCGGCGACGTGGAGACGACGCTCGACCTCGCCGGACTCGTCCAGGACGGGACAGCGGCCGTAACGACAATCGACGCGGAGACGATGCACGCGGAGAACACGCTCGAGAATCCCACTCGGATCGCTCCCCGGACGACGACCCGGCCTGTTCGAGGGGATGAGGTTGTGGTCACGGTTCCCGAATATGGGCTCGTCCAGGTCGTCGTCACAGGGAAAGAGTGAGAGACGGTGTCCGCCGGAGACGACCGATGGTCGTTCGTCACAGTCACTTCGGCTGGCATCGCCGCAACAAGCCGCCAGTGACCGCGCCGACGACGGCGACGGAGATGAGGTCGAGAATCACGATGACGTAGGTTGCAGAATCGGGTTCGACGACGGTGAGCGAGATGAGCAAAAGCGGGAGCATGACCCCACAGAGGCCAAAGACGGCCCAGAGCGCGGATTCGTGGGCGCAGAGATTGTCGAACACCACCGCGCGGAAGCCTCGGTTCATGCTCATCGACTACACGGCTGGGCATGTAAAACGTGCTGTCGACTGGCGCAGACGGGAGTTAGGCTTCGAAGTCGTCGGGAAGCGTCCCCTTCCCGTCCCAGATGGCCTGCAGAAGCGAGGCGAAGAACGTAGTTCGCTCGGGATACTCGCCCTGTGGGGGCGTCGTCATGGGTTTCGCCGCGAGCGCCTCGACGAATTCGCCGGGGTAGTCCATCGAGGCGAGCGTCTCAGCGACGTCGAAGCGCATCGTGTTGTCCTCGTCTAAGTCGAGCCACGACGCGACGTTCGCTCGTTCGTCGTAGGTGACGGCGTACGTCTCGCCGCCGAGCAGCGTCTCGATGTCAGCGAGGTCGCCGACCCGAAGTTTGCCATCGTCTCGTTCGACGTACACCGTTCCGTCCTCGAGTACCGTGTCGTATCGATCCATCGTGGCTACACTGGAGGGGCGGACGCCATAAGCGTACTGTCCTGCGCTAGCACAACACTTAGATGGGAGTTTCTCGTTAGTAATGACATGGCATGGAATACGACACCCGCCGGACGCAGTGAAAGCGCCGGGTTGGTAGAGCGAGTCGTGGTGGCGCTCAGGCGCTCGTTTTTTCTCTCGTTCGCGACCTTCGGGGCGTTCCTCCTCGCACTCGGCTACACGTTCGAGTTGCTGTGGATGGTCGGCTACCCGGTCGAGGACGGCATCATCGCGGGAATGTTGGCCATCTGGGGAGCCACCGCGCTCTTCATCGGTGGCATCGGGTACGGCGTGTTGCGCTACTTGCGAAATTACTGATGACGGGACAACAATTATTGACACAGACGAAGAAACCAACACCCGAAGCAATGAGTGATGTTGTCAGTGGCCATGGGTGCCGACCCGCCGCCACAGTCGAATCCGTCCGAGGTGAATCGAGTGGCGCATAACCAGCGGTCGCGGACGGCGAGTCGCACGTCAGGGGATACCATCCTCGAACTGCGCGATGTGACGGTGCAGTTCGACATGGACCGTGGGCAATCGCGCGTCCTCGACAGCGTGAGCATGGACATCTATCGGGAGGAGATTCTCGGTATCGTCGGCGAGTCGGGGTCGGGGAAGTCGATGCTCGCCGCCGCCCTGTTAGACGCCGTCGTCGCACCCGGGATGGTGGAGGGAGACATCACCTACTACCCGCGAAACGGCGACCCGGTGGACGTGCTCAACCTTCGCAAAGACGAGTTGAAGAAGCTCCGATGGAACGAAATCTCGATGGTGTTCCAGGGGGCGATGAGTTCGTTCAATCCGACGATGAAGATTCGCGGCCACTTCGAGGAGACGATTCACGCCCATCGGGCGAGCTACGGAGAGCGGATGGAACACGCCTATCAGCTCCTCTCAGACCTCTATCTCGACCCGGAGCGCGTGATGGACGCCTACCCACACGAACTCTCGGGTGGGATGAAACAGCGGGCGCTCATCGCCCTCAGCCTGCTGCTCGAACCTGAGGTGCTGGTGATGGACGAACCCACCGCCGCTCTCGACCTGCTCATGCAGCGGTCGATTCTCACCCTGCTCGCAGACCTCCAGGAGAACTACGACCTCACCGTCGTGTTCATCACCCACGACCTGCCGCTTGTCGCGGGGCTGGCAGACCGCCTCGGCGTGATGTACGCCTTCGACTTCGTGGAGTACGGACCTTCCGCAGACGTCGTCGAGAAGGCGGCCCATCCCTACACCCGGGCACTGCTCCGATCGGTGCCGAGCGTTGACTCCTCGCTCGACGAGATGCGCCCCATCGAGGGGGAGGCCCCCGACCCGGTGAACGTCCCGTCGGGATGTTCGTACCATCCCAGGTGTCCGCTCGCGGACGACCACTGCGTCCAGAACGACCCACCCTTCGGCGACGTTGGGGCCGACCACGAGGCGGCGTGCTTCTATCCGACGGAGTCGCGTGAATCCATCGAGTACAGCCTGCTCACCGACGTAGAGGGGGTGCAAAATCCGTGAGTCGGAAGCCACTCGTCTCCCTCGACGACGTCGAGGTTCACTTCCAGACCGACAGCATTCTGGACCGGGTATTCAAACACGAGCAGTCAGTCGTGAAGGCAGTCGACGGCGTCTCCCTCGACATTTACGAGGAGGACGTGGTCGCGCTCGTCGGCGAATCCGGCTGTGGGAAAACCACGCTCGGGAAGACGGCGATTGGCCTTCAGCGCCCGACCGGCGGGGCAGTCAAATATCGCGGCCAGGACGTCTGGCAGGCCAAAGACGGAGCCGACCCAGACATCGAATACGAGGAGATTCGTCGGTCGTTGCAAATCATCCACCAGGACCCCGGGAGTTCGCTGAACTCGAATCGCACCGTCCTCTCCTGTTTGTCGGACCCACTCAAACGGTGGCAACCCGACATGGCCGCGGACGAACGCGAGTACCACATCCACCGCCTCTTAGAACGCGTGGGCATGAAGCCAGCAGAGGACTACGCAGGACGCTTCCCGCATCAGCTCTCGGGCGGGGAGAAACAGCGCGTCGTGCTCATCCGTTCCATGCTGATGGAACCGGACCTCATCCTCGCAGACGAGGCCGTCTCCGCGCTCGACGTGAGTCTTCGCGTCGAGATGATGGACCTCATGCTCGAACTGCAAGACATCGTGCAAACGTCGTTCCTGTTCATCGCCCACGACCTCTCGAACGCACGGTATCTGGCGGCGAAAGCAGACGGGCGTATCGGCATCATGTATCTCGGTAAACTCGTCGAGATTGGCCCGGCAGACGAGGTGCTCGCGAACCCACAGCACCCCTACACGAAGGTGCTCATGTGGGCGACGCCGCCGCTCGACCCCGAACTAGCGCGGAAGGCCCAGCGCACGAACCCACCGGTCAGAGAAATCGATATCCCGGACCCGAAGAATCCGCCGAGTGGCTGTCGGTTCCACAACCGCTGTCCGGAAGCCAGAGAGGCCTGTAAACGGCAGACACCGACGCTCATCGCGACCGACGAAGCGACGCAGGCGGCGTGTTTCAGACTCGACGAACACCACGAGTACTGGCAAAGCGCGCCACTCGACAGCGAGTCCGCGTCGGAGTTCGAGGCACTCGACGACGCGGACGGGACGGCCGTCGGCGGCGACGACTGAGGCTGGCACGGCCCTTCGAAGATTGCTCCTTTCCATACAGCTAATATCGAATCGTTCACAGGTTCACGGGTGGAGTGCCCTATCCGAGATGTATCACATACAGCAGCCGAGCCGACCCGACCTGCCCTCCCCGAACTGTAACCGTCGAACCGGCGCGGTGACGCGCCAGAGAGGAGCGGTGTTGCCCGATGGCGGCTAGAAGCAGAGAGGAGTTGCTCGTCGCGGAGCGCGAAGAGGTTGATTGGCCGATGCTTCGGTTGTTCCGGGAGTACGGGCGGCGATTTCCCGTCCCCATGGGCGTCGCCCTCGCTTCGAACCTCGTCTCTCCTGTGCTGGTGCTCGTGCCCGCTTACCTGCTCAAGGTGGCCATCGACTCGCTGTTCACGCAGGAAGCGCCGTTCGCCCTCCCGCTCGTTCCTGATGTGTGGCTGCCAACGACCACGGCCGACCAGCTCGTGTTGTTGTTCGGCCTGCTGGTCGCAACGTACGGCCTTCGCGCCATGCTCACGTGGACGGGCAGTTGGGGCTGGGCGCTGTTCGCAGAAAACGTCCAGCACGCGCTTCGGACGGACGTATATGACAACATCCAGTACCTCGGGCTCGAATTCTACGCCGACAAACAGACCGGCGAACTCATGGCCATTCTCGCGAGCGACGTGAATCGCCTCGAAGGGTTCCTGAACGGCTGGGTCGGGCGCATCATGAACATCGTCGTGCAGGTGGTGGCCATCGCCATCGTCATGACGGCTATCAACTGGGAACTCGCGCTCGTCGCGCTGTTTCCCGCGCCCATCCTCCTCGTGGTAAGTTACAAGTTCATCGAGAAGGTGCGCCCGAAGTACCGAGACGCCCGCGAGACGTTCGGCGAACTCGCCTCTCGGCTAGAGAACAACGTGAGTGGCATCGAGGTGGTGAAATCGTTCACGACCGAACCGTTCGAGTCAGAACGCGTTCGAGAATCGTCGGCGAATCACCGCGACGCCCGCTGGAACGCGCGGCGCTGGGGAGTGCGCTTTGGCCCGACGCTCACCTTCATCAACGGGTTTGGCTTCGCCTCCGTCCTCCTCGTCGGTGGCTGGTGGCTCCTCATCGGCCCGCCGCTGGTGTTCTCCGGGGCGGTCACCGTCGGCGTCATCGTCATGTTCTTAGACTACACGCGCCAGATTCAGGCGCCCATGTCCGAGGCGGGCGTGTTGCTCAACAACTTCGAGCGAGTGAAAGCCTCTGCAGAACGCGTCTACGTCCTCCGAGACTACCCCTCGCACATCGAAGAACGCGCCGACGCGATGGAGCTGGCGGGCGTCTCCGGCGGCGTGACCTACAAGGACGTGACCTTCACCTACCCCGACGGCGAGCAGGCACTGACGGACGTGTCGTTCGCCGTGAAACCCGGTGAAATGGTCGGCCTCGTCGGCCCGACCGGTTCGGGTAAATCGACGGTGATGAAACTCCTGTTGCGCTTTTACGACGTGGACACGGGGGCAATTCGTGTGGACGGCCACGACGTGCGCGACGTCTCGCTCACCAGCCTGCGTCGCTCCATCGGCTATGTCAGTCAAGAACCGTTCCTGTTTCCGGGGACGATTCGCGAAAATTTGGCCTACGGGATGGCCGCCACAGACGCGGAAATCGTCGCCGCGGCGAAGCGAGCGAACGCACATGAATTCATCAGCAAACTCGAAGACGGGTACGAAACGGAAGTCGGCCAGCGCGGGGCGAATCTCTCCGGGGGCCAGCGCCAGCGCATCGCCATCGCCCGCGTTATCCTGAAAGACCCCGAAATCATCGTCCTCGACGAGGCGACGAGCCACGTAGACAACGAGACGGAACTGCTGATTCAAAACAGCCTCGCCGAACTCATCGCAGACAAAACGACGTTCTCGATTGCCCATCGCCTCTCGACGGTTCGCCGGGCGGATCGCATCCTCGTCCTCGAAGATGGACAAATCGTCGAACGCGGCAGCCACGAACACCTGCTCGCCGCGGACGGCCTCTACGCGAACCTCTGGCGGGTGCAGGTGGGCGAGCTCGAGTCGTTGCCCGACGCGTTTCTGGAGGCCGCCCAGAAGCGAGACGCTCGCTGAGTGCGTGAGCACGCACCAGCAGAGAGGGAAGGGTCAGTTGGGAATGTCGAGGCCGAGTCTGCGATACTGATTTTCCGGCACGTTCAGTTCCGCGAGTGCCTCGTTCAGTAACGACCGCATCCGTGATTCGGTCGCGCTGTCCGTGCCCACGAGATCGGTGGTCTGTTCGGGGTCACGCTGCGTGTCGAACAGCATGGGCGTGTCCTGTCGGGCAAAGGATGGCCCCGAATACCGCCAGACGGGACAGTCGGTGAACGAGAGGAACTGGCCCGATTCTGCGTCCTGTTTGGGGTCGAGCGGTTTGAAGTTGCCTCGTGGGTTCATCATCGACGTCGAGTGGCAGACGGCGTCGACCGACTCGTCGCATGGGTGGAAGTAGGTGTACCGGCCGTCGGTGACGTTGACGCTCGACCCCCAGTAGCCGTAAAGCGCCCAGTCGCGGTGGGCATCGCGAGCGCCGGTGAGCAACGGGTGAAAACTTCGACTGTGGGCGTGGGCTCGAATCGGTGCGTCGAGGGCGTCGAGAATCGTCGCGTAGAGGTCGACCGCGGTGGTGAGCGCATCGACCCGCTCGCCGTTGTGCGCACCGTCGGGATACCACACCAGCAGGGGCGTCCGCGCGATGACGTCGTAAAGCGGCGCGCGCGGTTTCCCAATCCAGCCGTGTTCGCCGAGATAGTGGCCGTGGTCGGCCGTCACGACGACCATCGTGTCGTCCCACGCCTCAATTTCGTCGAGTGCATCGAGAACGCGTCCGAACCAGCGGTCGACCATCGTCACCTTGCCGGCGAACTGCGAGCGGACGAACGCGAGTTCGCGGCCGGACAGTTCTGCGAGTCCTTCGTCGACACGACCGTAGTGGGGCCAGAAGGTCAGCTCCGGGTCGCGTGGGTCCTCCTCCGTGTACATCGAGGCGTAGGGTTCGGGGCAGTGGAACGGTTCGTGAACGTCGAAGCTATCGACGTAGGTGAACCACGAGTCCCAGTCGCGGTTCTCGCGGAGCCATCGGGCCGTGAAGTCGAACACCTTCGGCGCGAAAAAGTCGGCCTCGTCGGTCTGGTCGAAGCGGGAGACGTTGCGGGCGTACTGCGCCCGGTTGATGTATTCGAGGCCGTCGGCCGGCCAGCGGTCGGGGTCGGTGGTCTGACGGAGGAGGGCCTCGTCTTCGGGAATTCGAGGGGCCGTCCGCCAGGCGTCCGCCTCGTGGCCGCGGATGAACTCGAAGCCGTGGAAGTCCTCGTAGTAGCCGTGGGCCCCGTGCTGGAAGTAATGGTAGTGGTCGGTGACGAGTTGGGTCAGCACGTCCGCCTCGCGGGCCGCCCGCGGAAGGGTGACGTCGTAGGCTTCGACCGGTCCCCACGGCCGCCAGAGGAAGTCTTTGACCCCTGTGAGCCACTCCCGGCGGGCCGGCATGCACGCGAGACTGCCGACGTAGTGGCTGTCGAAGACGGCCGCGCGCTCGGCGAATCGGTCGAGATTGTCCGTTTGGACGTCGAATTCGACCGACCGGCCTCCATAGCAGGTGAGGAAGTGTCGCGAGAGGCTATCGATGGAGATGAACAGGACGTTCATGGCTCCGTCACTCCGACCGACCGCAGGATTTCGGCGTGCGTTTCCCCCGTATAGAGCGTTCCGTCGACCGCCAACATCGCCGACTCGTAACAGCGTCCACATTCCCAGAGACAGGGCCGCGCTTCGCACACCGTGGGCAACGAACCGCGCACCGCACGCGGGACGTTGTCGATGCAGTACTCGATGAGGTCTGGCATGTGAACGGCTACCAGTGCAAGGTGCATATAGCTGTGCGTCAGGGTCCGGGCGACCGGGAGATTGATTGAAGTATCTTCAATCCGTTGACTGGTTATGGATTGGTCGAACGAAGAGGCGGCGACCGGTCGGTGGACCCGGCTGGCGACCCGCCTCGAACAGCTCGGGCCGGCGCTCGTCCTCGCCGCCGTCGTCGTCGGGCCCGGGAGTATCGCACTGAGTACCATCGCCGGCAGCCTCTACGGCTACCAGTTACTCTGGGTGCCCGTCGTCGCGACGACGTTCATGATCGTGTACACCTGGATGGCCGCCCGAATCGGGCTGGTCACCGGCAAGACGCTGTTTCAGGCGACGCGCGAGCGGTTCGGAGCCACAGTTGCCACCCTCGGCGGCCTCGCGGGCTTCCTCACGATTCTGGCGTTTCAGGCCGGAAACACGGCGGGAATCGCCTTCGCCGCGAACGCGCTGTTTGGCTTTGACGTCCGCCTCTGGGCGTTGCTGTTCACCGCCGTCGCCTTCGGCTTCGTGCTGTTACCGAACCTCTACGACAAACTCGAACTGCTCGTCAAGGTCGTCGTCAGCGTCATGCTCGTCTCGTTCGTCGGCACGCTCGCGCTCGTGGGCATCGACTTGCAGGCGGCGGCCGCCGGCCTCGTTCCCGGCTTTCCCGACCGGGCGAGCATCTTCCTGACACTCGGGATGGCAGCCACGACGTTCTCCATCGCGGCGGCGGTCTACCAAACCCACCTCATGCGCGAAAAGGAGTGGGGTCCAGAGCGTCTCGGCGTCGAGGGTGCAGACACCGTCATTGGCATCGCCCTCCTCGGCGGCATCGCGATGGTCGTCCTGCTCACGAGCGCGAGCGTCATCCACGGGACGGGCGACGCCGTATTCTCGGCACAGGCGATGGCGAGTCAACTCGAACCACTCGCCGGGCCGGGCGCGTTCTACCTGTTCACGATTGGCTTTTTCTTCGCGAGTCTCTCCTCGCTCGTGGTGAACGCGCTCATCGGGGCGACGCTCCTCGTGGACGGCCTCGGCAAATCGCCAGCGATGGACGGCCGCCCGGTCAAACAGTGGACGGGCGTGGCGATGGCGGTGGGACTCGCCGTCGTGGTGCTGTTCGGTGGGTCCCCCGTCGAACTCCTCCGCGTCGCCCAGGGGCTCGCAATCGTCGCGTTCCCAATCCTCGGCTTTCTGGTCCTCGCGCTCGCCAACAGCGAGCGCCTCATGGGCGACCACACGAACGGAACAGTCGTCAACGCTCTCGGCGCGCTCGGCTATCTCGTCATCGTCGCCATCGTGGGGAACTACCTGCGTGAAGTGGTCACCGCACTCTGAACACGGCGATAGCTCGGTGACGGGGGTTGTCAACGAGAATTGATTGGATAAATATAAGGTATCGGGGCAGTTCATTGTTTGTGAATGTCACGCAATAGCAATGGTGATTTCGACACTGACCAGCCCGCCGAACCGACGACCGACACCAGGCCGCCGTCGTCTATTCATCGACGCTCGTTTCTCGCGGCGACAGGGGTGCTTTCGCTCGGCGCGCTCGTGCCAGCTGCTTCGTCCGTGGGTGCGGCGGAACCCGCGGACACGCTGAACGCGAAGACGCGAACCACCATCTGGACCGCGGCGATGCGCGAGAACGCCCGCCGCAACATCGACCGTTACGAGTGGGCGCGCGCGGAGCGAGACAGCGCCGTGGCGCTCGCAGACGATTATTTGGACCGATACAGTTTGGACGACCTCTGGAGCCTCGTCACTTCCCAGAAGATTCCGCGCTCGGGCGGGACGCGCGGGGAGCGAAGCGCCCTTGGGGGCATCTCCGACCCGGGGACGACCCGAGCGTGGAAGATGATTTCCGCAGACGGCTACACCCTGCCGACCAACGACTTCGCCGCCTACCGCGAGAGCGGCCTCGACGACCGTGGGATGTTCGACCCGACGCTCGCCGACGACTCGTTGCTCGTGAACGAAGAACACCCCGAGATGGGCGAGGGCTGGGGCGTCGACGATGGGTACGGCTGGATTGACGAAGCCGGCGACATCATGGGCCCAGGGACGCGACTGAACCTCGTCGCCTATTACAATCACTGGCACGTCTGGCGGCCCGGGGGGATATTGCGCATCGTCCGCGCACTTTCCCGGGCCTACCTGTTCACCGGCGAGCAGCGCTACGCGCGGGCCGGGACAGTCCTGCTCGACCGCATCGCCGACGTGTACCCCGAAATGACCATCGCGGACTACCAGCAACCAGACTACTGGAACAACCACGGCGGCCGACAGACCGGGAAGGTCATCGGCGGTGGGTGGGAACCGAATCTGGTTCGGGACATCCTGCGGGCGTACGACGCCTTCTTCCCCGGACAGGAGGGAGATGCTGAACTCGTCACCTTCCTCCAGTCGAAAGTCGAGCAGTATCCCGGACTCTCCGCGAAAGATTCGGTCGAGAAGATTCGTTCGAATATCGAGGACGGCTTCGTCAGGCAGATGCTCCCGGCGGCGAAGAACTCACAACTCGTCCTCACCCGGGGTCAACTCAGCACGGTTGCCATCTCCGCCCGCGTCCTCGACGAGCCAGACGGCTACACGAGAGACGCCCTCGACTACATCTATCGCCCCGGCGAGGAGAAGTTCGTCGGCGACGTGTGGAACGAGGAACCGGAAAACTGGATTACGACGGGCGGCAACATTCTCGCGCCGCTCGTCGATTCGGTGGACAGAGACGGATACTTCAACGAGACGGCTCCGCTCTACAACAGTATCCGACAGAGTTCCATCCGGCAGGTCGCAGACGTGCTCAAGGGCTACGATGCCTTCTCGGGGTCCGACCTCTACCAGCACCCGAAGTTCAGACAGACGCTGCTCCAGAACGCCCACCTCATCCTGCTCGACCAGCACACGCCGGAACTCGGCGATACCCACGTCCAGGAGTCGGGCAACTATCTGAACAAGGCGAGCATCACGAACGGCTTCGACCTGACCGGAGACGACATCTACGCCCAACTCTGGTACTACCTGAATGGAGATACGACGACCGGCATCCGCGGCGGCATCTTCGAGTCGGAACCGGAAACTGTCGGTGACCAGGTGCAGGAAATCATCGACGCCGATGGGCCACTCGACCTCCCGAGCGTGAACCTCGCGGGATACGGCTTTGCCGCACTGCGCGACGGGAAAAACTACCTCATGCGGGATATCGGCGCGGTGCAGTACGACTTCCTCTCGGTGCCCATCGTCGAGAGTTCAGTCGGGACGAAACGTTTCGAAGGCAGCGGCGTGATTCAACTGGAAGCCTACGACGCAGGCGAGCACATCACCTTCGAGGTGGAGGTGGCTGACGCAGACAGCTACGCCCTCGAATTCACCTATTTCGAGGCGACGAGTTACGGCATCTACGACGTGCTCGTCGATGGGGAAGTCGTGGGCCGCCACGACTTCTACTCCCCGCAATCGGGGATGCACGGCGAGTTCGACCGGTTCGCAGCCGACGTGAACCTCTCCACAGGAACCCACACCATCACCTTCCGAAACGTCGGCAAGCATCCCGACTCCTCGAACTACAAGTTCGCGGTCGGCAAACTGCGCCTGCTCGACCCTGCGGCACAGGAGGCGCTCGCCGAAGTCGAGGAGAAGGGCAACGCGAAACGCGCCGTCTGGCTCTACTACGGCCGAAACAGCCTCGTCGCGGGTGGCACGTTCCACTCTCACCGCGACACGCTGAACCTCGGCGTCGCGGCCCACCAACTCGAAGTTTCCCCCGACCTCGGCTACCCGGAGGAGACGGGCCACTGGCCGAAACGACTCAACTGGACGGCGAACACGGTGAGCCACAACACCGTCACTGTAGACGAAGAAACGCAGCACTCTGCCTGGTCCGGCCTGCCCCGACACTTCGACGGGGGCGACGAACGCGTCCAACTCGTCGACGTCGAAGCGCCCGAAGTGTACCCGCAGACCGACAAATACCGCCGAACGACGGCGCTCGTGAACGTGGACGACCAGCGGTCATACGCGGTCGATTTCTTCCGCATCGTCGGCGGCGACGACCACGTGTTCAGCTTCCACGGCTGGGTCGGCGACGTGGAGACGACGGGTCTCAGCCTCACCCAGCAAGCAGGCGGATCCTACGCGGGCGAAACCGTTCCATTCGCAGACCCCACCTACAACGAGACGGTTGGAAGCGGCTTCAACTACCTCGACAACGTCGCTCGCGACGACAATCCAGCCGCGAAGGTGAGCGTAGACTGGGACATCGAAGACTACTGGGGCGTCCGAGCAACCGACGCGGATATTCGCCTTCGCCTGACCTCATTCGGCCCGTTCGACGAGGTGGCGCTCGCGGACGGCCACCCGCCACAGCGCGAAGGGAACCCTGACCACCTTCGCTACGCCCTGCTCAGGCGGTCTGGAACCGCGCTCAAAAGCACGTTCGCGTCACTCATCGAACCCTACGAAGGCGAGCGATTCGTCCAGTCGGTCGAGGAAGTCCCCGCCGTCCCCGAAGACGAGACGAACGGGACGGCGCGAGCGCTCAAAGTCACACTGACGACGGGGCGAACCGACTACGTCGTCTTCACGACGGCTCCGCAGACGACTCACACGGTGGACGAGACGTTCGACTTCCGCGGGTTCTTCGGCCTGTACTCGACGGAAAACAGCGAGTCCGAGTACGCCTACGTCAACGACGGCACCCACCTCGAACCGCTCGGGGAGAAGCCACTCATCAACCAGCCCACGGGCCGCGTCCGCGGGTTCGTCGAGGAGTTCACGAAGGGAATGAAATTCGACAACGAACTCGTCGTCCGTGTGGCCGACCGCTACCAGAACAGAATCGACGACATCTCGGGGTGGGCGTTCGTCGATAACGACGGCAGCGGCGGGTGGCGAGGCGACGACGACCCCGAGACGCCCATCTGGGGGCGCGGCAAGCGCGGCCTCGGAAACGGGGCGTACGAAATCAAAGGCGTGAGCGAGCGAGCGGAGAATCTCGTCACCCTCGACGTGGGCGACCAGACATTCGTCCGGCAGTTCGAAGACCCGGACCAGCTCGAAGCCGGCGGCTACGAGTACATCGTCGAAGCGGGCGACGACGTGCTCATCCCACTCACTGCTGTCTGGAGTCGGGACTGAGGGCGGAGGCGTCCCCACCTTCCGAACGACCGCGACGCAAGCATACAAGTACCAGTTGTGAGTATGACAACATATGACAGCTGTTACTGTCGCCTTCATCGGTACCGGACCGAATCCAGAGAATCCGCAGTGGGGAACCAGTGCGGCGATGGCCTACCGCCACGCCCGCGCCTACGACCACCTCGACCAGTGTACACTCGTCGCCTGCGCCGACCTCGTCCGCGACCACGCCGAAGCTTTCGCCGAGGAGTTCGGCTTCGACGCCGTTTACGAGGACTACGGCGAGATGCTCCGCGAGGTACAGCCGGACGTCGTAAGCGTCTGTACGCCGGTGCCGACCCACGCGCCCATCGTCACCGACGTCGCGGCGAGCGGCCACGTCCGCGCCATCCACTGCGAAAAACCGATGGCGAGTGTCTGGAAGGACTGCGAAGAGATGGCCGCCGTGTGCGACGAACACGACGTACAGCTCTCGTTCAACCACCAGCGCCGATACGCAGAAGAGACGGAGACGACGAAACGACTGCTCGACGACGGCGAACTCGGGGACATCGAACGGTTCGAAATCGGCGGCCTCAACCTCTTCGACTTCGGCAGCCACCTCATCGACCTCTGTAACTACTTCAACGGCGAACGCCCCGCCGAGTGGGCGCTTTGCCAAATCGACTACACGGAGGAGAACGTCCGCTACGGGACGCACAACGAGAACCGCGCGCTCGCGAGTTGGGCGTACGAAAACGGCGTCAACGCACTGCTCGCGAGTGGAAGCGACGCGGACCTCGTCGACTGCCTCGTCCGCGTGTGCTGTACCGGCGGAACGGTCGAACTGTGGCCGGACGACGGCGAGGCGACCATGCGCGTCCGCCGAACCGGCGAGGAAGCGTTCGAGGAGTACGAGTGCGACGAGCGCCAAATGATTCTCGGCGCAATCGAAGACGTGGTCACCAGCCTGCAGGACGGCACAGAACCCCTCGTCTCCGCGGCGAACGTGCTGAACGCGAACGAGATTATCTTCGGCTGCTGGGAGTCGGTCAGACAGCACGGGCGCGTCGAATTCCCGATCGACATCGACGACAACCCGCTCGAATCGATGGTCGAAGACGGGACTTTCACGCCTGCTCCCAAGGAGTGAGTTGCGAGCTGAGGTGAATCGACGGTCAGCGAGAGTGCGACGGTGACTGAAGTTGGCGCTCGCCCGATTCGACGAGTTCGGCGAGTGCATTGCCCTCGGTTTCGAGCGGAAGGTCGATGCGACCCCGTCGCTTCGCAGACTCCCAGACGGCGAAGACGAGTTCCGTCGCTCGCATCCCATTTTCGGCGCGAAGGGACGACGGCGTCCCCGAGCGATACGATTCGACCACGTCCCGCAGGGCGACTTGCTGGCCGTTCATTGGCGGGACGTCGAGGGCCTTCCAGCCGCCGTTGTCACAGTGGAGGACGCGCACCGTCGGGTCCTCCCAGAAGCGAATTTCGACGCGCGCCTCGCTCGTGAGCAGGCGCAGTTGCGGGCCGAGCACCTCGCTCGCGTGCTCGCCGGTCGCCGCGAGACCCGACACGCCCGAGTCGTACATCCAGAGGGCGAGGCCCTGGTCTTCGCTGTGCATGTCGGTGTACCACACGTTTTCGGTGCGGTAATCGACCTGTCCGAGCACCCACGAGACGGGCGTGTCGCCCGCGAAGTAGTTCGCGAGGTCGATGTTGTGGATGCCGGTTTGCATCAAGTCCGCACGCGAGACTTCGACGCGTTCGAGGCGGCCGAGGTCGCCGCTGTCGAGGAGGTTTTTGACGGCTTTGACCGCCGGACGGCCGCGATTCTGGAAGTTGAACGTGAGCGCGACGTCCGCCTGCCGACAGGCCTCGACGATGCGCTTGCAGGCACCCCACGTCGGGGCGATGGGTTTCTCGCAGTGAATCGCGCCGACAGCATCGCTCGCAAGGCAGTCTTCGACGAGCGGTTCGTGGGTCTGGGGCGGCGTGCAGATGCTCACGAGGTCTACGTCCATCGACGCGAGCAGTTCCGCGTGGTCGGTGAACACGGCCGATTCGGGGAGGTCGAATTCGTCAGCGAAGGCAGCCGCGTTCTCGGCGTCGATGTCGGCACATCCGACGACGTGACAACCTTCGACGGCTCGGTAGGCGTGAGCGTGGCGGTAGCCCATCGAATAGCCCTTGTCGTCTCGCGTCTCGTCCGGAGCGGGGCCGGTCCCGATAATTCCGACTCTGGTGGAAGGCATCGTTATCGACTGGTCGTCGTCCAGCGTGAAATAACCCCCTGAAGGCACTAGCCGGGAAGGCAGTCGATTAGAGCCGGCGAATCAACGTGTAGGTTCCCACGAGCGAGAGCGCGAGGCTACCGATGATGACGGCGAGCGCACCGATGAGGCCGGCGACGTGTCTGAGCCCGGTCTCGCCGGGGGGAGCGGGGCCGGCAATCGTGCCGATGACGAAGCCAGTCACCAGCAACACGAGTTCGAAGACGAGGAACGCCGAGAGCAGTTTGTGCTCGGCCAGTGTGGCGAGCAGGCCGCTCGAACGTGGTGCGTTCGTGGCCGTCTGCGTAGAGTTCGACATACTTGCATATCCAGCCGGGAGAGCATAAGTACTGTGTTACCGTGGACCACCACACAGCCAAAAAAAGGAAGCGCGACCGGGCCGGTCAGTGCTCTGCGACCGTGTCTGGGGTCGTCTTCATGTGCCGCGCCCTGATGCGCGGGTTGAAGATGCGGTCCATGCCTTGACCGAACAGGATGAGCCCGAGCGAGAACACCACGATGGTCAGGATTGGGACCAGAATCCAGTGGACGGCGTTCATGTTGTACCACGTCGCAGACGAGTAGGCGCTCTGAAGCATCACGCCCCAATTCGCCGTCGAGTAGGGCAGAATGCCGAGGAAGTAGAGTGCCACCGAGGAGATGATGACGCTGCGAGCACGGCCCACGAAGTTCACCATCACGAGCGGCATCAGGTTCGGGATGATGTCGATGAACAGGATGCGCGGCGTGGACAGTTGCATCGTCCGAGAGGCTTCGACGTAGGACTTGTTGCGAAGCGTCAACACCTGCGAGCGAAGCGCCCGGGCGAAGCCAGCCCAGCCGTTGATGGTGAGGATGATACCGACGACGAACGGATCGCGCGGCTGGAGCAGCGTCGAGATGACGATGATGAGCGGCAGGCCGGGAATCGTCATCAGGATGTCTGCAATCGTCATCATCGCCCGGTCGATGGACCCACCGGCGTAGCCAGCGAACACGCCCCAAATGAGGGACATTCCGGTGGCGAACACGGCTCCACCGACGACCATCTTGAGCATCGCGGGCGTCGCGTGAACCGTCTGGGCGAACAGGCTCTCGCCGAGGTCAGAGGTGCCAAGCGGATACTCCATGGTCTGGAAC
The DNA here is from genome assembly GCF_029489995.1 of Haladaptatus sp. DYSN1. NCBI lineage: Archaea > Methanobacteriati > Methanobacteriota > Halobacteria > Halobacteriales > Haladaptataceae > Haladaptatus > Haladaptatus sp. DYSN1. The sequence continues at coordinate 292,035 of NZ_CP120472.1, read as the reverse complement.
GGCTGGAGCAACACCGGCCCCTTGCCCGCTTCTGGCGGGGCGACGACGAGGACGCCGACGGTGCCCATCAACACGAACACCGTGATGATGCTGAGCCCGACGAGCGCCCGCCAGTCCTTGCTGATGACGCGGAAGGTGGTGAGCACTTTCTCGTCGAACGCCCGCCAGTACTGCTCCCGGCGGGAAAGCGACGTTCCCGAAACTGCGGTGAACGGCGACCCGGCGTCCGGCGTTTCGATGCCGCCATTCGACGCCTTGCGCGAGTCAGGTTCGTCCGCGCTGGTGGAGACCGCCGACACGAGACCGTCGCGAATCCCGCGGACGAATCGAACGAGTGATTCGAGCGAGATGCCGCCGCCGTAGGACTCGCGGGTGGAGCTGCTGCCCGCCCGTGGGTCGACGAACCCGTACGTGAGGTCCGCGATGTAGACACCGACGATGACGCCGATCGTGATGAACAGGAACGACCCCATCATGAGGGGATAGTCGCGAGCGCTCACCGCCTCGAACATGTAGTAGCCGATGCCGGGGTAGTTAAACAGCGTCTCCAGGATAATCGACCCACCGAACAGCGACCCGATGGAAATCATCATGCTCGTGTACATCGGGAGGATGGCGTTGCGGCCGACGTATCGCGTCGAGATGATGCCGTCTGGCAACCCGCGCAGGCGGGCGACGCGGAGGTAATCCTCCCCGAGGACGCTGATGCTGTTCCCGCGCATTCCGAGGGCGATGCCGCCGATACCGGTGATGACCAGCGAGAGAATCGGCAGCGCGCTGTGCTCGATGATGGTCAGGATGAACGGGAGGGTGAATCCCGGTTCCGCGTGCGCGCCGACCCGGCCGCCGATGGGGAACCAGTCGGTCGAGTACGAGAAAATCCAGAGCATCACCACCGCAAAGACGTAGTAGGGAACCGATTCGATGAGAATCCAGGAGATGGAGGAGGCCACGTCGAAGCGCCCGCCTTCCTTGTACGCCATCGCCGCGCCGTAGGCGATGCCGATGGAGAAGATGATGACCATCGACACTGCAGAGAGGTAGATGGTCCATGGCAACGCCTGGATGATGATATCGAGTACTGGTTCCTGATACCAGATGGAGATGCCGAGGTCACCCTGAAGCATCGAGGACATGTACGAGATGTACTGGACGTGGAGTGGCTGGTCGGGCCGCAGATTCGTGTAGGACTCCATCATCACGTTGAGTTGCTGGGGGTCGATGTCCTGGTTCATCATCTTCGCCATGAAGTAGTCCTCTGGTCCCCCGGGCATCCACCGAACCATCACGAAGGTGAAGGAGATGACGCTGAACAGCGTCACGATGGCTTGGACCGTCCGACTGAGTAGATATCTATTCGAAGGCATGTGGGTATCGTTGGGTTAGGTTGAATCGTTCGGGAACCGATAAATACGTGCGGGGTAGCTGGGTTACTTCGACTTCGCCTGTAACTTCCCTTCGCGAATCATCTCGCGAGTCATCACGCCGTAGCGCGTGCCATTGTATTCGTCCTTGTTCGGGTAGTTCCAGGCGTCGCTGGTGACGACCTGCTGGCGCGTCTCGTGGGAGACGGGGATGACGAACATATTCTGGTTGAACACCCAGCCCAGTTCCGTGATGAGTTCGGCCTCTTTGTCGCCGCTCGCCTTCTGCAGGGCGGAAATCTTCTCACGATAATCGACGGTCTGGAGGTCGCCGTTCGGGTCGCCAATCGGGTACGGCGCTTGCACTTCAACCTCAGAGAGGCGGTTCCAGGCCGGGCCGCTCGTCTCGCCGCTGTAGAGGAACTTGTAGTCGTAGTACGGAAGCGGATTCCACCGCTCACCGAACGCCCAGCTCGCGATGGTCCAGTCGCCCTCGCGGTAGCGCTTCCAGTAGGTGGAGGCATCAGAGACTTTCATCTCCGCGTTGATGCCGAAGTCGTTCAGTTGCTGGACCGCGATGGTCGATTCTTTGATGCGGTCCTGTGAGTTCGAGTCGACTGGCAAGACGAGGTTCCACTCGTCGCCGTTTGGCATGTACACGGAGTCGTCTTCGACAGAAAAGCCAGCATTCTCTAAGTGTTGAGTCGCCTTCTCTGTGTCTGGTTCGTAGGTGGAGAATTTGTCGAGCGTGTCAGCAGGAATATAGCTTTCCGTGACTGAATCTGGCATTCCAGTGAAATGAGTGACGGGCGTTGCAACGAAGTTAGACGCCTTCGCCATCTGCTGTTGGTCCAGGATGTAGTTGAGCGCCATCCGGACGTCGCGGTTGCCGTAGACGTCGTCGTTCATCATGAACATGATGGCGTTGCCGCCGAACTTCGGCGTAATCCAGGCGTCGTGGTGGTCCGGCAGTCCCTCTAAGAACTCGTTGGACATCGCCCACACCTCGGCGTCGAGTTTGTCTGCCTTGAGCAGCGACATGAGGGCGTTCGCGTCACGGACGATCTGGTACTCGAGTGAGTAGTTCAGGTTGTCCGCGTTCGGGTAGTGTTCGTTCGGCTCCATGAGGACGAACTGGTTGTTGAACTCCGACATCTTGAACGGCCCACTCGTCTTCGCGTGGAGGTCCTCCATCGAACTGTCCCACGGATTGATGGTGAGTTCCTGGAGTTCCTTCTGGATGGCCTTCGTCTCGTCTTCGGAACTCGCTTCGTCGAAGCGTTTCGCGTAGTCGCCGTAGAGCGACTCGGGCGTGCTCGCGGCCGAAATCAGGAACTCCATGCCGAGGATGTTCCTGCTCGTATCGGGGGCAGTGAGTGAGATTTCGACGGTCCGGTCGTCAGTCGCCTCGATGGAGTCGAACAGTTCGCCGACACCATACTCCATGCCTTTGAGAATCTTGTAGTGGGTGGCGAAGTCGTGTGCCGTAATCGGGTCACCGCTCGCCCACCCGTAGGAATCCGACATCGTGACCGTCAAGATACCGTCAGCGACGGAGAACTCCTCTGCGATACGCGGGAGGAACTCGCCAGTTTGGGGGTTAAACTGCATGTACCGGTCGATGGCGATGGCCGAAATCTCCCCACCCTTTCGCTGCGGATTGTAGCCGTTCATCCCCCACGAATTCTTCTCGAAAGGCATGTTCGGATTCGACGCCATGGTGAGTTTGTTGTCCATGACACTGTCACCACCATCACCAGTGCCAGTGCCAGTGGTGTTTCCGGAGTCATCCGTGCTGGTACACCCCGCGACTGCCCCGGCAAGGCCGGTGGCTGCCGTCAGCCTGAGCAGTCGGCGGCGGGAGATAGCATCGTCGCTCGTACGGAGAGTTCGCTCGTGCGCCATGCATGATAGTTATTGACCAACATATTAACCATTTCCCAAAGTGAAATAATTCAAGAAGTAAATATATGAGTAAAATGAACCTGTTGGAGGTGCGGACAGTCACCTGGCTACAGGGATGCCGGATCGCTGACCTGTTCGAGCGACGTTCCGTCGCTAAATCCCTCCGGGCGGTCTTCGAGCCGTGTGACCAGCCGACTGCGCCAGCGTTCGAGGGTCTCCGCGTTCTCCGGTTGCGTTGAGAGATCTATCTCTTCACCGGGGTCTTCGGCCAAGTCGAACAGCAGCTCCTCACCGGTGACGGGGTTCCAGACGTACTTCGTGGTCGCATCGACGAGGTAGTGCATCGCGTTGTCGTCGTGGTAGATAGGCCCGTGTTCGCCGTGGTAGAACTCGCGCCACGGGGCATCGGGGTCGGTCGAAAGTGCTCCAAGGTCGCGACCCTCCACGGACGGCGGGATATCGGCACCGGCGGCGGACAGCAGCGTCGGCATGACGTCTTCAAGGCCGACGGGTTCCTCGACGAATCGCCGCTGGGAGGTTGCCATCGACTCGGGAAATCGAAGGATGAGCGGGACCCGAGCGGAGCCCTCGTATGCGTAGGTCTTTCGCCAGAGGAGGTGGTCGCCGAGCATGTCACCGTGGTCTGAGAAGAAGACGACGACGGTATTCTGGAGTTCGCCACGCACTTCGAGGTCCCTGAGGAGTCGGTTTATCTGGTGGTCGACGTGCGTAATCGAGCCGTAGTAGCCAGCCCGGGCGCGCTGTTCGACCGTCGCGGGCAGGTCGGCACACCACGCGCTCGGTTTGGGATGGTCGGGAACGTACTCCCCGTAGACGCGCTCCGCCCAGTCGCCCCGGTAGGGGCCGGGCAGGTTCCGGTCTGCGTACATGTCCCAGTAGGGCTGGGGCGCGTCGAACGGCTGGTGGGGTCGAACGTACGAAACGGTGTGGAAGAACGGGCGCGTCGGGTCGCGTTTCTCGAAAAATTCGAGCGCGCGGTTCGTCGTCCACGTCGTCGGATGGAGCGATTCGTCGAGGTGCCACGGGCGGGGGTCCCACGAGTTACGGCCGATTCCGTGGGCGGTTTCACTCGAATTACCGCCGGTTTGCCGGTCGAGCCACGCCGAGTAATCGTCCGCCTCGCCCGCCAATCCCGCGTGGAGGACGATATGTTCGAAGCCGAAGTGGTTGCGCTGTGGCAGCGAGTGGGTCTTGCCGGTCAGTCGCGTCTGGTAGCCAGCGGCGGTGAGTAATTCCGGCAGCGTGTTCGCGAACGACCACGGTTCTGTCGTCCAGTTCGGACACCCGTTCGTCGCGGGCGTCTGGCCGGTCCAGAGACATCGCCGTGCTGGAATCGACGACGGTGCGGGGGTGTACGCGCGACTGAACAACGTCCCCGTCGCCGCGAGGTGGTTCAGGTTCGGGGTGTGAACGATCGGTTCCCCGGCCCCGTCGTGGGGTGTTGCGGGGTCCGCACCGATGGTGTCGCCTCGCTGCTGGTCGGTCATCAGCAACAGGATGTTCGGACGGTCAGGCATACCTCACTGCTCACAGGTGGGCGTAATAATTCTTTACCGGAAGCCGAGGGTTACTGGTGCTCGATGGCCAGTCGAACGCGCGCTTGGCCATCGGTTGCTGACGTGGTGAATCGAGCACGCCACACGTCCGGGAAGTCCGCGGGTGGGAATCGACGCTCCGTCTTGTCGATGTTTCCCTCCAGTCGCTCGACCGACCGCTCGACCGCGTTAGCACTCGTCACGGTCGCCGACCTGGTTTCGCCGACGATGCGAACACCGCCGTCGAATGGTTCGATGGGGAAGTAGGAGACGAGCACCGACGTCAGGGTTGCGTCCGATTCGTCGAATCTCGCCGTGTCTTCGAGGGTCAACAGACCCGGCTCCGTGCGGGAAAGCGAAAAGCGACGGCGGAGCGCCGCGAGGCCGGCCGCACGCGGGTAACAGGCAGTAAGGTCGAGTTCGAACACCGACTCGCTGTCGGTCGTCGCACATCGCTCGACGGTCGCGGCGTGTTCCTCCCCGACCATCTGCTCGTGGCCGTTTACGTACGGAACCGAGTGCCCGAGTGACCGAGCGGCGAGGTACTCGTATCGCCGGTCGGTGAAGTAGTAGTTGTCGTAAGTGTGCGCGCCGAGGTCCGTGAGCAGCGACTCGCCTCCAACGTGGTACACGAACGACCCGCAGTCGTTGTGGTTGTGCGATTCGCCGTTGTGTCCGCCCTTCGCGGCGACGACGAGCGCGGACTCGTCGGCCGGGTCACACCGGGCGAACCACCACCCGTGCCCGGACAGCAATCTGCTGGTCGGGTGGTTCGACGGCGGAACCTCCGGTTCACTGTCGGGACACCAACAGAGCGTTCTAATGGATTTCGAGAACGGACGAATCGTCTCTGCGAGCGGCGGTGTGCGGTCCGCAGCCTGAAACGCCCGCCAGCCCAGCGCCGCGAGGCGTGGGAGGTCGAATCGGTCGCCAAGCCAACATGCGAGATACGGTTCGACGGCGTGAGTTTCGTCCGCGTCCGAGAACGCCGGGTAGCGGCCCGGGCGCAGCGCGATGCGAACGGGATACTGCGCGATTTCGCGCACCACCGGCGGTGTGAGCAGCGACAGTTCCCCGGCCGTCCGGGTCTCCAGCGTCGCCGCGAGTTGGACGTAGTTCTCGAAGCCGTAATTCCAGTAGCCGATTCCTTCGGGCGTACAGCCATCTGCGTCGAACGACTGGATGTAGTGGTCCAGATTCGCCACCGCACGCGAGACGAGGCTGGCACGGCGGTCGAGGTCACTTTCGAGGTACATCGCGGCCATCCCGACGCCGGCGTTGCAGACGGCGTTCCAGTTGTTCGCCGGGGGACGCATCCACCACATTTCGCGCCGTTCGAAGGGCTGGAACACACGCCGGTCTACTTCGGTGCGGATTCGAGACCGGAGCGCGGGGTGGAGCTTGTCACCCAGGACGTAATCGACCTCGCCAAGAAGTTTCGCGATTTCGGCCGGTCGCAGGGCGACGTTTCGCGAGGCAGGCGGGGCATCGACCGGGAGACCGTCACAGCGCTCGCCTTCAGCGAGATTCGCGGGGTGGAGCCAGGTCGTCTGTTCGCAGAGCGCCCACGCATAGTCGAGAATCGTCGCGGTAAATCGGCCGTCCCGTTCTAAACACGCCGCGAGCACCAGCGTCGAGAGGGCTTGCATGCGGTCGAGCATCGGTCGCATCACCGCCTTCTGTGAGACTTGCTCGTCCTCGTGATAGGCGAGGTACTGACTGGCCGGATACGCGGGAACGGGTTCACCCACGAAGTCCGCCGCCGCATCGATGTGGGAGTCCGCGAGCGACCGGGTGTGCTGGCCGGTACGAAGCGACTCCCAGACGCTAGCCGCTTCGTACTGAGGAACGGAGAATACGCGATCGGCCGACTCGAACGCTCGGCGAATGACGGCTGCGTTCCAGTCGCGGGGTGGATACGCGTGGTCAGTCATAGTGCGACGATGCGTCCGGGTCTGTGATGCGCTCGATTCGCGGGGCGATGCTGTAGTTGTAGTAGAAGACCCAGAACACGGAGACGACGGCGGCGGGAGCGACGATGAGCGCGGGCGACAGGTCGGTGAACAGTTTCTCTACGTACACCCCGGAGATGACCGCACCGAGGGTGTACATGTACCGAACGAAGTCACTTCGGGTGACGTCCATGTTCCGAACGTTTGCGAACGAGTGACAAAGTTCTTTGCCCAGCGACCGTCGGCCATCGGGCGATTCGCCCGGCGGAAGTGGTCGAGACGTGAATTCTGACCAACTGTTTTGTATCACAAAATTCTCGATGAGGATGCCACAGACAAGCGTCTCAGCGTCTCTCTGGGTCGGCGCGTCAGACAACCACCCATGCAGATTCATGTACGATTACAGCCCTATGTCTGTAACGGACGACCGCACAGCCACAGCGGGTAGTGTTTTGTATTATCAAACGATTTTGCCTGGTAGGCAGTCGTCCCTCGCAGCACGTCGCTACGACGCTCGGTGTGAACGCGGCAGCCGGGGGTCGAATAGGGTGTGGCCGAGAACCGACCGACACGGGCCTGTGATTCGGCGTGACGAAACGCGCCGACCGTCAGTCGAACCAACACTTATGGCGATAGCCCGCCCCACCACGGCCATGGTGACAGTTGAGGGGCCGCGACTCGCGACGGCGGACGACTTCCCCGGTATCCACGACCTCGTAGACCGGGCGTTTCACAAGGAGCGCGGGGGAATGGCCGCCCGCATCCCGACGTGTTACGACGAGCAGTTTCCAGAACACCACGCCGTCATCTGTGAGGAGGGTGCAGTCGTCGCGCACGCGGCGGCCGTCCCGGAAACGCTGGTCGTCGGCGACGGCGATCTCGCCTGTCGCGGCATCGGCGGGGTCTCTACGGAGCCGGACTGTCGCGGCAAGGGCTACATGAGCGACCTCATGGAGTTCTGGCTGGACCGCGCCGACGCGGCGCTCTTCGAACTCGGAGGCGACCGCCAACGGTACGGTCGGTTCGGCTGGGAAGACGGCGGGCGAGAACTCCGGTATCGCATCACCGAACGGTCGCTGTCCGCCGCTGAAACCGCCGCTGAGACCGCCGCCGAGGGTCGTGCCTACACCGCGGGCACCGACCTCGAAACCCTTCGTGGGGTCCACGAGGCAGAACCGCTCCGCGTGAAGCGAACCCGACGAACGAGCGAGCGGTTGTTCGGCAAACGCGGCGTCGAGACACTTGTGGTCGATGCTGACGACCCATCCTACCTCTGCGTGGACCGCGAGCGTCGCGAGGCAAACGTCGTGGAGTTCGGCGGAACCGAAGCGGGAGTCCGCGCCCTCTTACAGACCGTGTTCGCGCAATTCGACATCGACTCGCTGACCGTTCGAACGCCGCCGACCCACCGGTTGAATCCACTGTTCCACGAGGTGTCTTCGGTGTGGACCACTGCCCCGCTCCGAAAGGTGAACGTCCGTGACCTCGGGGCGGTGCTCGCGGCATTTCAGCCACAGATGACAGCTCGCCTCTCCCGTCACGACGTCGAACCGGAGACCGTGAGCCTCGCCATCGAGGGCGAAGAGGGCGTCGAGTTGCAGTACGAGGGTGCGCTTTCTATCTCGCAGACTGACGACCCCGACATCACGCTCGGGCGGCGCAAACTGACGACGGTGCTGTTCGGCGAACCGTCACAGGGTGCGACAGTGCGGCGGCGGTCTCCGCTGCTCGAAGCGGCGTGCCCGCTCACCTATTTCGTCTGGCCGAGCGAACGGGTTTGAGCGTCGATAGTTTTAGTTACTATCGCGGAGAAGTGAACCTATGTTAGAGATTACCAGGCTTCGGAGCGCCGATATTCAGGCCAGCCATCGGCTCTCTGCGAGTGCTGGCTGGAATCAGGTACAAACGGACTGGGAACGATTGTTGGCGCTCTCCCCCGATGGATGTTTCTGTGGGCGGACGGACGGGGAATTGGTCGGTACGACCTGCGTCGTCACCTACGCCGACGAACTCAGTTGGATTGGGATGGTTCTGGTTGACGAATCCCACCAGGCGAACGGCTACGGCACGGCGCTATTCGAACGCGGCCTCGAACACGCCCTCGATAGCGGGACCAACAGCATCGGTCTCGACACGAACGACGCGGGTGCAGATGTGTTCCGGCAGTTTGGCTTTCGAGAGACCGCCACAATCGAACGCTGGCACGGCAACCTGGGGACGGTAGAGACCCCCCACGACGCGACGATCCTCTCACCGGCACAGATTGCAGACCTCTACGAACTCGACGAGGAACACCTCGGTATCGACCGCAGCGCACTGCTCTCCTCGCTGCTCTCTGGAATCGGCGTCTCGGGAATCGGCGTGTACGACCAACCGGGTGAGTTGGCCGCCTACGCCATTCTTCGCCCCGGCAAGGTCCATCCGCAGGTCGGTCCCGTCGTCGCACCGGACGCAGATTCCTTCTCTGCGCTGTTGAATCAGGTCACGTCGATTCTCGCGGACCCGCGAATCATCATCGATACGCTTCCCGAAGCCACGATTCGGTCCCGACTCGATGCCCACGGACTCGCCCCAATACGGGAGTTCTCCCGGATGACCTATGAATCAGACCAGTCGCTGCTCGCAGACGGCGACGTTCGTGCGGTGGCTGGCGTGGAGTGGGGGTAACCGTGTCGGGTGAAAACCTATATACAATCCCGGTTGAATTTCCGTATCATCACGAACTCACTCCCCGCACCTACTGCCCATGAATCTGAATGACCAAACCCACGCGACACACGACCGCACGCGAGACACAATCCTCGAAGTGCGCAACGCGAGCGTCTCGTTCGATATGGACCGCGGCAAATCCAAAGTTCTGGACGACGTCTCGTTCGACATCCACAGAGAGGAAATCCTCGGCATCGTCGGCGAGTCGGGATCGGGAAAATCGATGTTCGCCGCCGCCCTGTTAGACGCCGTCGTCGAACCCGGCGTGCTGACCGGCGAAATTACGTACTACCCCGAATCCGGCGACCCGATTGACGTGCTCAACTTCTCCCCGAAAGAGCTGAAGAAGTTCCGCTGGGAACAAGTCTCGATGGTGTTCCAGGGGGCGATGAGTTCGTTCAACCCCACCATCAGCATTCGGGCGCACTTCAAAGAGACGCTCAAAGCCCACAACGCAGACCAGAGCGAGGGGATGGAGCGGGCCCACGACCTGCTCGCTGACCTCTATCTCGACCCGGAGCGCGTCCTCGATTCGTATCCCCACGAACTCTCGGGTGGGATGCAACAGCGAACTCTCATCGCCCTGAGTCTCGTCCTCGACCCCGAGGTGCTGGTGATGGACGAACCCACCGCCGCCCTCGACCTGCTCATGCAGCGGTCGATTCTGAAACTGCTCCAGGAAGTCCAGCAGAAGTACGAATTGACCATCATCTTCATCACCCACGACCTGCCGTTGGTCGCAGAACTCGCGGACCGTCTCGCGGTGATGTACGCCTTCGAGTTCTGTGAAGCCGGACCGACCGACGATATCGTCCGTAACGCGGCCCACCCCTACACGCGTGCGCTGCTGAATTCGACGCCGAATCTCGACGCGCCAATCGACCAGATGCGCGCCATCGAGGGGTCGAGTCCGGACCCGGTAAACGTCCCCGTCGGGTGTTCGTACAACCCGCGGTGTGAACTCGCAACCGCGAAGTGCCGCGAACAGAACCCGTCGTACCAGTCGGTGACTTCTGACCACGTCGCCACCTGCTTCTACTGGGAGGAAGCACGCGAAGAGATTCCACTGAGTCTTGCAGCGAATCCGGAGGGAAGCAAATGAGCACCGACCAACCTGTCCTCTCGCTCGAAGACGTCGAAGTCCACTTCGAGAAAGAACGCGGCTTCCTGAGCGCGTTCTCCGACCCGGCGACGGTGAAGGCCGTCGATGGCGTCTCACTGGACATTTACGAGGAGGACGTGGTCGCGCTCGTCGGCGAATCCGGCTGTGGGAAAACCACGCTCGGGAAGACGGCGATTGGGCTTCAGCGCCCGACCGGCGGGGCGGTCAAATATCGCGGCCAGGACGTCTGGCAGGCCAAAGACCGCACGGGCGACGTGGAGATTCCGCACGTGGACATCCGCAGAGCCCTGCAAATCGTCCATCAGGACCCGGGAAGTTCGCTCAACCCCTACCGAAAGGTCAAGAAAAGTCTCGAAGAACCGCTGAAGCGGTGGCACCGGGACCTGAACCACGAGGACCGTGAAGTGCGCATCCTCGGGATGCTCGAAACCGTCGGCATGAGCCCGCCACAGGACTACGCGAACCGCTACCCACACCAGCTCTCGGGCGGGGAGAAACAGCGCGTCGCACTCATCCGAGCACTGCTCATGAATCCCGACGTGATTCTCGCGGACGAGGCCGTCTCAGCGCTCGACGTGTCCCTCCGGGTGGACATGATGAACCTCATGCTCGACCTCCAACACCACTTCAACACGTCGTTCCTGTTCATCGCCCACGACCTCTCGAACGCCCGCTACATCGTGGAGAAAGCCGGCGGGCGCATCGGCATCATGTACCTCGGGCGACTCGTCGAGATCGGGCCGCCCGAACAAATTCTGAACAACCCACAACACCCGTACACCAAGGCGCTGCGGTGGGCTTCGCCGACGCTCGACCCGGACAACGTCGCCACGGGCGAGCTGCCGATGCGGAAAATCGACATTCCTGACCCGGTGAACCCGCCGAGTGGCTGTCGGTTCCACACGCGGTGTCCGGAAGCGCGGGAGATTTGCACCCGCCAGTCGCCGGCGCTCAGCGACAGCCCCGACGCGCCGAACCAGCAGGCGGCGTGCTTCCGGGTCGAAGATGACCACGAGTACTGGAATAGCGAACCACTCCCAGCGGAGACGGAACTCGACGCGCCCGCAGAAACGCAGTCCGATTGAGGGCGGGCGTTTCGAACGCGGTCAGAATTCGCGACTTCGACACCGGCGCAGCATGTAGCCCGACACCGCCACCAGCGGCACGACGAGCGCGACGTTCAGCATGCTTACGTAGTAACTCGCAGAGTCGGGTTCGACGAGGGCGAGCGAGACGGCAAGCAAGACGAGTAAGACGACGCTTATCGTGAAGGCAACCTGCCAGAGCGCAGGATTCCCACAGACGAAATCCCAGAATTCCTCGCGCATGTCCCACCAGTCGGGGCATCCCGAGTTAAACGTTGGCGTGTCGGATGCGTGAACACCGTTGTGAAAAACGACCGTCTATTGTGGACACGCACCCGGACCCTCGGTCGAGGAACCCGACGCGATGCCCGTCTCGCCGTCGGGCGCGGTCGTGACGAATACGATTGTACAGCCAGCTTCGTGAGCGTCGTCCCCGGTGTAGTCTGCCGTCAAAGTCGCGTCGCCGGTTGAAACGCTGACGACGTACGTCGCCGGGTCTGCGGACCAGGCGGGTTCGACAACCTGCTTCGTCTCTGCATCGAGCGTTAACGATTCGGTGGCGACCTGCTCGTCGTCGCGCTCGACGACGAGGCGGTAGTCGTGGGCCTCGTCGTCCATGTTCTGGACGTGCAGTTCGCCGAGCGTCGCGCCCTGCGAACTGGTGGTCAGGCTACCGAGACAACCTGCCGTGCAGGCGAGCGACCCGGCGGCGAGCAGCGTCCGGCGCGTGAGTCGGGAGGGGGCCATATCACCGCGTTCTCAGCAGCAGTTTGTAACGGTTCGCATCGCGGAAGGTTGGACGGAGTAACACTTACTACCACGGCACATGATTCTCACCCATGCGAGATGGTCCTGTTAGTGACACGCAGCCTGAGCGCGCCGACCGGCGAGCGCGCCAGGACCCGAAGAGTTCTGCCAACCGATTGGTCGCCCGGCGCGACCCGGTCCCACAATCAGAGAGCGGGTTGCTCTCCCGGGATTACCAGCCCCGACACGGCGGTCCGGAACTCATCACCTCCTGGCCCCTCGGCCCCGCGCCGGGGCAGACCGAACCGGGGAACGTCGATTGGGAGGTTACAGAATCGTCGTGGGTGCAACTCCAGCGCAACCTCACGGTGAATCACTTTCTCGGCCCCATCGAGTACACCAAGATTTACGCCGGTGTCAGGGGGCGAGCGCGGGTCGAAGGTGGAGGGACGCTCTCGCTGCGACTCGAACCGCTCCACCTCGAAGGCGACGAGTACGAGACGACGATTACGCTCACGAACGTCGCGGACGAACCGTTCATGACGCCGATGGTGGAGTTCACGCCGGATCGCCGCGATTACAGAGAGCACTCGTTCATCGGCCGCGAGATGTACGGCGGGTACGTCCTCTCGGCGAAGGTCGAGGACGGAATCGGCTACCTCGACCAGGGAACCGGCGTCCACCTCTGGAGTGAGTGACGATGCAGACGATTGGCCTCCTCTACGACCTGCACATCTGTATCGGGCGGTACGAGTACGAAGACGAGCGCGTCCAACACGCCGCCATCGAGAAACTGAACGAGGTGGGCGTCGACTGGACGCTTGCCGGTGGCGACCTGCGACTGCTCTCGCCATGGGAGGAAGAGACCGAGTGGGGCGAGTGGCACGGCGACCCCGACGACGCCTTCTACCCCAGTGAGTTCGGGCGGGCGAAGGAACTGTTGGACGACAAACTGGAGAGCGACTACTACGTCATCCGCGGGAACAACGAGCGACCGATGAGCGCCTACCGAAAACACTTCCCCGAAGACGAGTTCCCGCTCTGGTTCCACTTCGAGGCGGATGGGGCGCGATACGTCTTCCTCGATTCCAACCCCCACGAGGGCTACCACCCACTCACGGAGATTCAGAACTTCGTGACGGCCCCGCAAATCTCCATGCTCGAACGGCTCATGGACGAAGACCCCGAGATTCCGACGTTCGTGTTCTGCCACGCGCCGCTGTGTAAGCACACCGAACTGGACGACAACTGGGAGACGAAATCGAAGCCGTACTTCTTCGTCCTCAACTACCAGGCGGTCCAGAGCGTGCTCGCCCGGGGCAACACCGTGCTTGTCAACACCGGCCACTACTACTACGACCACGGCCGCGGGAGCAAGGTCGAAAACGGCATCGAATTCGTCCTCGCACGCCACCTGAGCCACATGTCCGAGGAAGCCGATTACGGCGGCGACGTGCGCTGGATGAACGTCGATACCGAGAACCGAACCGCCGAGGTCTGGTACTACGACGTCGGCGCGGACGAGGAAGGCATCCTGACCGAGACGAGCTGGTAATTCGGCCACGCGAATTTTTCCAGCCCACCCAAAGAGTATTGACCGTCCTACGTGATACTCAGTTGAGATGCGAACAGTGAGATTTCGTGACCACACCGGTCACGTTCGGACTGGCGAGTGGACCGACCACGGCATTCGAACCGCGAGCAGAGAGTACGACCCCGAGTCGGTAGACATTCTGCCCCCCTGTGAACCGACGAAAATCGTCTGTCAGGCAGGCGGCTATCAGGACCACCGCGACGAGAGTGGCCGCGATATGCCAGCGCGCCCTGACTTCTTCCTCAAGGGGCCGAACACCGTCGCCGGCCACGAGGACGGCGTCGAACTGCCGCCCGGCAAGGAGACGGTTCACTTCGAGGCGGAGTTCGCCGTCGTCATCGACAAACAGTGCAAGGCCGTGAGCGAAGACGAGGCGATGGACTACGTGCGGGGCTTTACCTGCGTAAACGACATCTCGAATCGCGACGACCAGCGGGCGGAGCAAAACTGGGTGCGCGGGAAGGCGTTCGATTCCTCGCTGCCGATGGGGCCGGTGCTCGCCACGCCCGACGAGGTGCCCGCGGACGCCCGCCTCCAGTTGCGACAGAACGGTGAAGTGAAACAGGAGACGACCCGCGACATGCTCATCTTCACCGTCCCGGAACTCATCGCGGAGATAACCAAACTCATCACGCTCGAACCCGGCGACGTCATCGCGACAGGGACGCCGTTTGGCCCCGGCCCGCTCGCAGACGGTGACGTGGTCGAAGTCGAGTTCGAGGGCGTCGGCACGCTCACGAACTACGTCGAATCCCAGAACTGAACGGTCGAAAGCGGACGTACGGGGACGATTGTACCCGGTCAGTACGTCGCTTCGATCAAGCCTTTCATGTAGCCGATGGCGAACAGCCGACCCTTCGACTCGTAGCCAGCGGACTCGTTCTTTTCACCGGACATCGTTGGGACGTGGTCCGGACGAGCTGGGCCGTCGAATCCGATGTCGCGGTAGGCCTCCATCGCCGCGTGCATGTTCGTCGGGCCGTCGTCCTGCCAGACCTCGACGAGGGTCTCTGCGTCGCCCTTGATGTCGCGGAAGTGGACGAACGAGATGTCGTCGCCGAAGTGGCGAATCGTCTCTGGGATGTCCGCGCCCATGGCGACGAAGTTCCCCTGACAGAAGTTCACGCTGTTCGCCTCGCTCGGGTAGATGTCGAGCATGCGGTCGTACGCCTCGACGCTCGTCATGATGCGGGGCATCCCACGGACAGGGCTGAGCGGCGGGTCGTCGGGGTGCATCGAGAGACGCACGCCCGCGTCCTCCGCGACGGGGACGGCACGTTCGAGGAAGTATTCGAGGTTCTCCCAGAGGTCCTCCTCGGTGACGCCGTCGTAGGGAACCGGCGGGCCACGTTGCATCTGTTCGTGATCGTAGGCGGTGGTCCACGACCCCCCGCGGGTCGGGAAGGTCGTCGTCGTGCGAAGCCACCAGAAGTGGGTCATCCAACTGTAACAGAGAATGGGAATGTCGAGTTGCCCCATCGTCTCGACGAACTCACAGAAGCGGTCGATTTCCTCGTCGCGCCCGTCGAGGCCGAGCCGCGTCGTGTCCGTGAGCGGCGTCCCCGCCTCGATGACGCCCACGTCGAGGCCGGTCTCCTCGAACGAATTTTTCAGCCGGAGGAGGTCGTCGAACTCCCACGGCGTGTCGCCGCGTCGTCCGTTTTCGACCTGACTCATGTAGGGATGGATGACTGCCTGTTCGACGCCGATTTCTGCGGCGAGGTCCCACCGCTCGTCACGCTTCGCTGGAAGCGCCAGTGCTGTCTTGATATTCCTTCAACTCCACTGACACCGACGGGAGTGTGGTAGATTATTGTTTCGGCGAGCGAGGCGGAACAACGCTTAATACGCCGTTGGGTGATACAAACGCATGCACCTGTTAGCGATAGTTGCGCATCCAGACGATGCGGACATCTTCTGTGGAGGAACCCTCGCGAAACACGCCGCCCGCGGCGACGAGGTTACCATCGCCTACATGACGCGAGGAGAGTACGGCGGGTTCGACACGACGGAGGCTGAAGTTGCGGAAACGCGCGAAGCAGAGGCGCTCGCAGCCGCGGAGACGCTCGGCGCAAGCGCAACCTTCCTCGGATTCGAAGACGGGCGGGTGACCTACTCGCTCGAAAATCGACTTCGCATGGTCGAGACGATTCGCGAGCACCGCCCGGACCTCGTCCTCACCCACTTTCGCGACGACATGCACCCAGACCACCGCGCGACGTCGCGCCTCGTCACCGACGCCTACTACATGGCGGCGTTACCATTGGTCGAGACGGACCACGACCCGTGGGAACCGGACAACGTCTACTACTTCGGCAAGCCAACCTCGTCGTTCGAACCCGACGTCGCCGTGGACATCACCGAGTTTCAATCCCAGAAGGAAGAGGCGATTCTCGAGCACGAATCGCAGGTCGAGTGGCTCGCCGCCCACGGTGGCATCGACGCCGAGTTCGAGGGGCTCGTAGAGGACACACGGGCAAGTGCACGGACCTTTGGCCGCGTTCACGGCGCGGGGTACGCAGAGGGGTTCTCGTCGCTGCACAAATCGGCCAGACAGTTCCTCGGCGAGTAGCATAGAATATGGCCAACAACACACAACAGAGTTGTCGTTGTTGACACGGCCTGATTGTCAGTTCAGAAAATGAGGAGAACGTGAGAGACCAGTTTTCGTCGTGTTGACGTTGAACCAAACTTAGACATGATGGAGATTTTTCGAAGAATCGAGAACAGAAGCGAATGAAAATTATTTAACATGCAGGTAGTGTGTCACTCTTGCCTGGTTCGAGAATTGATGTGAAAACACGAGAGGAGTGTATTAATAGCACAATTCTCGAAGGTAGTGAAGGGTCCATGGCAGTGAGAACCTTCGGGGTGTCAAACCGGATGGTCACCACCCCGAGAGGGCAGTCCTCGCGCGACCGGAATCGAATGCGTCGGTGTGCGTCGCCAGATTGACTCTCAGAGGTGGTGAGAGAGGCGGTCTGCGACGTATTCGGCCTCCTCGTCCGTGAGACACATCGGATTGATGGTGAAGGCCGCATCGGCAAGGGAGTCAGCGCCGACGAAAATTCGCGGCGTTTCACGACGGAGCGCGCTTACAAGGTCTGTGGCGTCCGTTTCCGCACTCGAGGCATCGACAGTAACGAGAATTTCGGGGGCGACGGCCACTTTCTGCCCGCCAGTCACCTCGTAGGTAACACCGTCGAGGGTGTCGAGGGTCTCGGTGAAGATGTCGATGCGGGCGTTCCACTCCCGTTGGAGTTCGGCCGTGTCCTCCTCCATGAACAGCTCTAGCGCCCGAATGAGTCCGACGAGTTCCTCCTTCCCAACTTTGAGCGAGCGCCCGATTCCCTGGCGTGGGACTCCGTATAGTTTCATACGGTTTATCAAGTCAGTTGGCGGTTCCCAGACTTCGGCTGCGGCATGCATGTCCAGGTGTTGGAGGGCAGCCGATTCGATGAGGGCTGCCCGACCAGCGAGGATGCCTGTCGACTGCGGGCCGCGAATCGCCTTCCCCCCACTGAAGACGACCAGGTCCGCCCCGAGGTCGACGAACCGCGAGAGGTTGCGCTTTGGCGGGAGTTCGGCCGCTGCGTCCACGATGACCGGCACATCGTGGTCGTGAGCGATTTCGACCACCGTTTCGAGGTCTGGCGTGGTGTACTCCTTCTGGACGTAGGCGACCGCAGCAGTGTCCTCACCGATGGCGGCTTCGATTTCCCACGGTTCGGTATTCGCAGCCCCCGTCCCCAGGTAGTGGTCGTTCGTCCCGACGTCCACGATGGTCGCCCCAGCAGCCCGGAGCGCGTGGTCGTAGCCGGTTCGATGGGTGCGCGGCATCACGATTTCGTCGGCAACACCCGTCGTGTCCGGGAGCTGGGCCATGACGCCGAGGTCGTCGCCTGCGATACAGGCCGCCGCGCCGAGCAACATCGCCGCAGACGCGCCGCTCGCGACGTATCCCGCCTCCGCATTCGTACACTCCTGGATGAGCGTGCTCGCCCGGGCTTGCAAATCCGAGATGCGAACGAAGTCTTCGGCGGCACGGGCCATCGCCTCAACCGCCTCCGGGCGAATTCGGCTGCCGCCGATGCGCGTTTTCGTGCCAGTGGCGTTTACGACACGGGGGACGCCGAGGTCGTCGTAGATAGAAGTTCCTGACATGGAGTTCACATCTTACGGTCACGGGCGGTCCCGATAAGTTCGGGGGTCGTGGGCGATCCCGACCATCAATGAGTGGTGGTGTCTACGAGCCCACGGGACAGTTCACAAATGTATCAGTCCGAACCGGCAACCGGTGCCGCCTCATTCGCCAAACCAGCATATTGCGGCGACGGCCACTGGACTTATGCATACCATAGTAAAATAAGTAGAATCAGTACTGAACTCCAATGGATATGGAACGCGTCGAAAAACTGGGAAGGGCTTTCCGCCAGAGGGGCGGCGGAAAAACGTCTGTTTTGAGACATATTCTCGGTGGGAACTGATGACGGGCAACGTAGATGTCCTGTTGATCGGTATCGATGCTGGATGTCTCCCCGTATTCGAGCGGTTGTACGAGGATGACGTCATTCCGAACATACAATCTATCTGTGAGGAAGGGGCCGCAGCACCGCTCGAATCACAGATTCCACCCTGGACTCCGAGCGCCTGGCCGTCGATGTACACCGGCGTCAACCCCGGAAAGCACGGCGTCTGTGGCTTCGTCACCTACGACGGTTACGACTTCCGCGTGGTCAGCGGAACAGATGTAGAAGAGCTGTCACTCTGGTCGCTCCTCGACCAGCACGAAAAGAGCAGCGTCGTGGTCAACGTTCCGGTGACCCACCCGCCAGAGGAATTCGACGGAGCGCTCATTCCCGGTTTCATCGGGCCAGAGAACCCGAAGTGTCACCCAGAGGGACTGCTCGACGAGGTGCGAGACGCCATCGGCGAGTACAAAGTCTATCCATCCTACGCGCGCGACGATTCTACCTTTAGCGACGCGCAGAAGATGGAAGAGTACACTTCGCTCGTCCGGATGCGCGGCGAGGCGTTTCGCTACCTCGCAGACAAGCACGAACCCGACTTTGGCTTCGTCCAGTTCCAGAAACCGGACACCGTCTTCCACGAATTCGAAGGCGACTGGGACAAGGTCCGAACCGTCTACGAGGAGACCGACCGCCAGATTGGCAAGGTTCTCGAGGCGTGTGACCCGAACACCGTGTTCATCGCGAGCGACCACGGGATGGGTCCCTACGACAAGTACGAGTTCCGCGTAAACGAGTTCCTACGCGACGAGGGCTATGTGAAATCGCGGAAGGGCGGCAAGGGGATGCCGTCGTGGAATCCGATTCAGGAGGAACTGCGCTCTGGCAAAGACACCCGGACGTGGGAGCCAAACACCCTTGAACGCGCCGCGGCGACCGTCGCGAGATTCGGCCTCACCGCCTCGAAGATTCGTGCCGGCCTTGAAAAGGTCGGCCTCGCGGAAATCGCAAAACAGTACGCCCCGAAGAACGTCGCCCGGACCGCGAACGAACAGGTCGACTTCCCGAAATCGACCGCATACATGCGCGCTCGCACCGAACTTGGCGTCCGCATCAACCTGGAAGGCAGGGACCCAGCCGGCGTCGTCCCACAGGAAAACTACGACGAGGTGCGCGACGAGTTAATCGAGAAACTCAGTGCGGTCAGAACCCCAGACGACGAACCTGTCTTCGGCGAAGTCGCGCCCCGAGAGAAGTACTTCCACGGGAAGAACGCGGACAACGCCCCCGACATCGTGACGATTCCGAACGACATGGGTCATTTCCTGTCCGCCCAGTTGCTCGGAGACTACTTCGCTCCGCCGACCGAACCGTGGAATCACAAGATGGACGGTATCGTCGCCGCGAAAGGTGCGGGAATCGACGTCGACGCCATGCCCGCCCGGGCCCACCTCTTCGACGTGGCTCCGACCATCATGTCCGCGCTGGGCGTCCCCTACAGCGACCGAATGGACGGCACCGTAATTCCCGTCGTCCCCGACGTCGGTTCGGAGACGTATCCGGAGTACGACGAACAGGCCGAAGCCGCGGTGAGCGACCAGGAGGAAGCCGACGTAGAAGAGCGGTTGGCTGACCTCGGCTACATGCAGTGAGCCGATCTCAACGTTTTTCGAACAGGCGGTAGAATTCTTCGAGCCGATTTAGAGGTCTTCGAGCAGCGCCTTGATATCTGCCGCAGACGCCCCATCGAGCGTCTCGATGCCATACTGGATAAGCAGCGGGAAGAAATGGCGGTTCTTCTCGAAGTCCGCATCGAACTCGTATTCGTACTGCGCCTTCGCTACTGTGTACACCCGTTCGAGTTCCTTCTTCTGACTCTCTGGAAGGTACATGTAGGTCCCAACCTGTTCTTCCTTCACCGAACTCTGTTCGGGGACAGCCGTCTCGTCCGGTTTTGACGGTTCGGCCGGTTCGGACTGATTTGCGGCGTCGTCCGTTTCGCCCTCTTCGTCCGGTTCGACCGTCTGAACTCGGTCTTTGGCCGCTCTGCGCCGCGTCCTGAGTCGGTTCGCCCGGCTGTCATCGCTCATGCTTTGACCTCCACGAAGCCATACTCTTCGTCGAGACCCTCTGCGACGGCGAGGAATGCGTCGAACATGTCGCTCTCAGGGTTGTACTCGATGAGCGAGACACCGGATTCGAGCGCCTTCTGGACGTCTGCCCGCTCGCGGACCTCGTAAACCGGGATGTCCGGGAACGCGGCGTTGATCCACTCGACCATCTCGTTTGCCTGGTTCTTGCGCACGTCGATGCGGTTGATGACGACGCCGCGTTCGACGATGTCGATTTCGTAGTCGAGTTCGAGCGCTTCGACGTGGTCGAACAGGAGTTCGAACGCCCGCTTGCTCGTGGACTCTGCGAGCGCCGGGATGAGGACGTTCTGCGTGGCGTAGAGGGCGTTGTCCATCAGGTTGCCGAGGTTCGGCGGGCAGTCGACGATGATGTAGTCGTAGTCCTCCTCTACGGCCTCGAGCAGGAGGTCTAACTGCTCGCCACTTCGTCGCGACAGGGTGAGCTCCGGCTCTGCGGCCGTCATGTCGATGTTCGACGGGATGACGTCCATCTCCGGGTGCTCGCGGATGATGTCGTTGATGACCTCGCGCTGTTCTGGGTTAGTGAGGCAGTCGAAGAGCGTCGGTGGTTCGTCCTCGTAAGCCTCCATCAGGCCGAGATTCTCGGTCGCGTTCCCCTGTGGGTCTAAGTCCACGAACAGGACGTCGTGGCCGCGGTGGTTCAGCGCGCCCGCGACGTTGATAGCCACGGTCGTCTTGCCCACACCGCCTTTTTGATTTGAGACGCAGAGTTTGGCCGGGTTGCTCATACAAACTGGTTTGTATATCCAAATGATATAAAGGTATGTCAGACGGAAGGCGCTGCCCCAAACTCACAAACATGGCGAAAAACCCATTTTGAGCGTCTAAGAGTGGGGAGTACGGCGAAATGATTCGAGGACCGAGTGCCGAAAGTCTGGTTCCAGATATGAGAGTGCCTAAGCTATCACAGACATACAAACTATCCAAGCGGGACAAACAATACAAACTGAGCAAACTATTCGAAAAGGACGAGACAGTACATCGAAGTTGCACATCCTGCAAAGTTCAGCCGCCCAAGCCAACCCAACCAGCCAAGCGAACAAAGCGAGATTGGGCGTTTGATACGCCTCGACTGTGCGAGCGATTTTTTCCTTCTCAGACGCGTTGTACGGTCCAGATTTTCTCAGTGGTCGAGCCGAATACGGTAGGGATGGTTCCAGTGGGCATATCGTATCTTACCAAACAATGATGGGCTGTCGATTCGAAATGTTAGGTAAGATGGCGGACGAACCACCAGACGCACCTGAGGAGATTCCGACCTACATCCGCGAGGGACTCGACCGCCAGGATCGCAACTCTCTCGAAAAGATTGTCGAGTACTGTGAGGCCCGAATCGGGTGGCTTGCAGCCAAGCCCGTCACCGAGACGACACAGTTGGACGCTGCGGACGATGAGTTAGTCGAGGTTTCTCAGGAGCAAAGCGGGACGGTCGTCATCAAGAAAGTCACCTGCGGAAAGTCGAGATGTCGCTGTACGCGCGGTCACCTTCACGGTCCGTACAAGTACGTCGTCACGAGACGCGGAGATTCGCTCCATTGGGACTACAGAGGGCCAGTTTCTTCGGAATAACAGCGGAAACAGTGGTGTTGGCTGTGTGCAAGACAGCGCCTGGTCGTTTGATAAACCATATGTCGAGATATGAAGTGTGGAGCGGGTGTGGAAGAACAGTTTTTGGATTGGTCGCGATAAGTTGAGGTTCGGGCAGGGATAGAGGTTCAGTAGTGGTAAAGGTTCAGGCACCTGGTGGGTGTTCCTCCAGCGCGGACTCGTCTGGTTCACAGCCCCACCCTGGTTCGGTCGAAAGCTGTAGCTTCCCGTCGCGATACGTCGGTGCGGTGGTGAACAGGTCAACGTCCCAAGGGAGGCGGTCGATATCGGTTTCCATGATTCTAAGATTGGGGATGGCGGCCGCGAGGTGCGCGTTCATGAACGTCGCGAGATGGCCGTAGTAGTTGTGGGGTGCGACGTGATACTGGTGAGCGTCGGCCATCGATGCAATTTTCGTGGATTGCTGAATCCCGTTCCAAAGTGCGTCGATGATGACCACGTCCATCGACTGCTCCCGGAAGAACGACACGAACGACTCGTGAGGGACCAGTGCCTCACAGGAACTGATGGGATGTGGACTCGCCCGCCGGACGTCAGCGAGCGCCTTCGCATCCGGCATATCGATTTCGACCCAGAACAAGTCGAAGTCGGCGAGTTCCCGGAGCAGCCGGATGTAGCCCTCTGGTTTCATGTTGTAGTTGAGGTCGAGAAGGATGTCCACGTCGGGACCGGCACCCTCGTGGAGCGCTTCGAGGTAATCTCTCTGGGCTGCCAATTGGTCGGCCTCGATGGTCAGCGACGGATGGAACGGCCCACCGAATCCGGGTCGCCACCCCTGGGGTTCGTCGCCACGGAAGTCGAAGATGTTCGTCTTCAGTGCCGTGAACTGACTGTCGCGCACCTCCTCACCGAGTGCTCGCACGTCCTCGAGGCTCTCTACCGGGTCATAATACTCTGGATAGTTGATGCGGTACGTTCCACAGTGCGACCAATAAACCGGAATTTCGTCGCGAACCGCCCCACCCAGCAGGTCTACACAGGGGACACCGAGTTCTTTCGCCTTCGCGTCTAAGAGCGCGTTCTCAATCGCGCCAAGCGCCATCGCCCCGACGCCGGTATAGGATTGTCGCACTCGAGGGATGAGCTTCGCTCGGATGCGCTCGATTGCCATCACCGATTTGCCGACAACCACGTCGGCCATGTCCTCGATTATCGTGGTGATACCCGTGGCACCCAGATTCTCGTCGTATTCACTCCACCCCACCACCCCCTCTGTGGTGGTTACCCGAACGAAGTGATAGTTGCGCCAGCCGGCGTTGCAATGTCTCGTTTCTACGGACTGGATCGTGCTCATTGTACACAATTAACATGGATGAGGTCGTGGCCCATTATTGTATGCACATTCCACCCTCCTTGCTGGTAGTGAAGGTCCCCGCAAACAGACGGAGTTCCGGGCGACAGGAGTTGTACGGTGACAGCGTACGAGAACAGAGAGTGATGGGATGGAAAACCAGAATACGAAACAACGGAAACACCGGTGTCTGACGCACGAAAGACAACGGAAACAGTGGTGTGGAGTTTACCGAACAAATCAAGAGACTATACTGAAAGATGGTGTAGAAATCCGAGACAGGAATGATGCAAATTTGACCCACTCACACCACTATTTCCGCTGTTTCTGTCGAGACTGAGGAACGGACTCGGGATTGTGGTGGTGGGAGACCCTCCCACCCCACTATTTCCGCTGTCTTTTTGTGAGAGAGTGGGTGGGAAGAGGAAGGGGACTGAAGACGGAAGATCGAGAGGTGAAACGAGACGGCACGGAAAAGAAATCCCCAACAGCTGATCGAACATCACTAGCCAACTAGACGAACCCTAGCTAGTGTCTAGCCTAACTTACTAAACACACAACTAATTTATTAATTAAATTAGTTGTTAGTTCCCTACCACGGTTGTGGTTGGATGTTTTGTGTTATAAAACTATCGCTCTTAGAAAGGTCCCCGCTCACAACCCCCTCTCCCTTCTCCAAGATAACAGCGGAAATAGTGGGGTGGGAGGGTCTTTATATTAAAACAAACATCGGAAACACCACTCCCACAACACCTTATAAAAAACCAATCAAACGAAACAGCGGAAACGGCGGTGTACACGTTCCCTCCTCCCGTCTAACTCGCTTTGTCCGGTGCTAATTCCTTCCTTGTTTCATTTTTCACGCTACTTCAGTTGTTTCTCTGGTTCGACTCCATATTCCAGGTTACCTAGCCACCGTTCTCGACCACGACAGCCCATCGTACTCCGCTCCGAACAATCCGACACCACCATTTCCGTTGTTTTCGAGCGTTGGATTACCATGGCAATACCGGTCAAATCCATCCAACTTCACCCCAACCTCTCCAACCTCAACCCAACCTCTCCAACCTCAACCAAACTTCACCAATTCCAATTGAACCTCGCTTATCCTCGATTCCACACTCACACATCTCCCATTCGCTATCCTGCACGCTCCCTCATACCGTATCCTGAACCCTCTCCCACTCGTGATTGTCCTGTATTTCGATGTTCACACACCGAGCAACTGTCCTGGAGGTCTTTCAGCCTCCAGTTGTCGACCGAGCGTCTTACCAAACAGATGAGAATATTGACGTTCGAATGTTTGGTAAGACGGGATTGTCGATCCATCAATTTTTGCGCTCCACTCCTCGAACAGCCTTCGTCGACCGAGCGGTTGATTCAATCAATTCGCGTGAAAATACAGGACGCTGACTCGATGAAACAACGGAAATTGTGGTGTTGCTTCACAGAGTTACGCTCGAAAAATCCGGCTCGAACCATCCGGCTGGTCTGAGTACACATTCGCGTCCTGTGGAAATCAAACAGCGGAAACGGTGGGGAGTGAGTTTATAAATAAACAATGACTTCGGAAACGCTGGTCCTCCTCCATATATAAACGAATCCGACAGCGGAAACAACGGACGCCATAGTTTTATGTACGCTGTTATCGAACAGTATGGCAACGTGACATCCTTCAGCTTCGAGCGGGACGATTCCCTCTACAAAAACCGTGACGCGCTGCTTGAGGAGTACACACCCGAAGAGCTGGTCGGTCGTGACGAAGAACTCGAGGAATTCCACGCTGCGCTGCAACCGGTCATCAACGGCGAAGCACCGTCGAACATCTTCCTGTACGGGAAAAGTGGGGTCGGAAAGACTGCGGCAACCCGATTTCTCCTCTCACAGCTCAGAAACGACGTCGAGCGATACGAGGACGTCACGCTCAACGTCATCGAGGTCAATTGCGACGGGCTCAATTCGAGTTACCAGGTCGCCGTCCGACTCGTGAACACGCTTCGCGACCCGGCGAACCACATCAGCAACACTGGCTATCCGCAGGCGCAGGTGTACTCGTACCTCTGGGACGAACTCGACAGCCTCGGTGGAACCATCTTGCTCGTCTTAGACGAGGTAGACCACATCAGAGACAACTCAATCTTATACCAGATTCCGCGCGCGCGAAGTAACGGGTACCTCACGAACTCGCGCATCGGCATCATCGGTATCAGCAACGACCTGTCGTTCCGTGATTCGCTCTCTGCGAAGGTCCGGTCGTCGCTCTGTGAGAAGGAAGTCTCTTTCCCGCCGTACGACGCGAACGAACTCCAGTCAGTGCTCCGTCAGCGCGAAAAAGTCGCCTTCCACCCGGACGTTCTCTCAGACGACGTCATTCCACTCTGTGCGGCCTACGGTGCACAGGACGCGGGTGACGCTCGCCAGGCCCTCGACCTCTTGCTCGAAGCCGGGGACCTCGCTCGAAAAGATGGAGCGGAGAAAATCACCGTCCAACACGTCAAAGACGCCCGCGAGAAATTAGAACGCGACCGTATCGTCGACGGCGTCTCGGAACTCACCCAGCACGCACGACTCATTCTCTATGCGCTTGCTTCGCTCGACGCAGAGGACGAAACCCCAGTTCGGTCGCGTCAGATACGCCCGCGCTACGAACAGCTTTGTGACCAAATTTCGACGGAACCGCTCACCAGCCGTCGGATGCGCGACCACCTCGCCGACCTCTCGATGCTCGGAATCGTCACCTCGATCGAGAAGAACGAGGGGATGTCGGGCGGGAAGTATCGTGAACACTCGCTGAAACAGGACCTGCAGGTGGTGCTCTCTGCGCTCACCGATACCATCGAGTTCGTTGGTACCCACGAGAGTATCAAGCGGTACCATCAGCCAACGCTCGACGAAGCCGTTCGGAAGTAACACGCTCCGGGACGCCGTCGATAGCCGTTCCCACGTGCGAATCGACACCACTATTTCCGCTGTTTTCCCGCCAGGAGAGCAGACAGTAACCCTCGGGGCTACAATCTGAGCGACCCTGTCACTCAGATTCAAACCTATCCAAAACGTCCAAACCAAATTCGCTATCTTCTGCTGGCGACGGGGTGAACGGTGCAACCCCATCCTCGAGAGCCGGTTCTGCAATCACGTGGCTGAACACCACCATTTCCGCTGTTTTCAGGGCGACGGCCCGTGCGACATCCTCGGCCCAACGAACGATGGTCGAACAAACAAACCAGCCATACTCTCCAAGCTTCACAAACTGTACAAACTGAAAAAACCATCCAAACTATCAGCTTGCTATTGCATCCCGTTCTGTAAACAGCCGCCGACAACTCGAAATATGAGAGAACCACCGTTCTAAACGTACTGCGTACTGGGATGTTGAACCCACGTACTGGGATGTTGGACCCAGGACAAAAACGGGATAGAAAACGGGAGACCGGAATTCAGGGCAAATTAATCCACAGACAGACATGTAATAAAATCTTTGGTCGTCAGTCGAATGCGCCCGACGTGGAGAGGTCGACGCTCTGAAGCGTGTCGAGGCTGTAGTTGTTGAAGGGATTCGGTTCGTTTTTGATGGTGGTGATGACGAACTTCGAACTCGTTCGACTCACGCCGTCGACGGCTTCGTAGGAGTTAATCAGCCGACTGACGAACTGGCTGTTTGGCAGGTGAGCGATAACGACGAAGTCCGTGTCGCCCATCGTGAAGTAGACGCCGGAGACGCCCTCGATGGCCGCGAGTTTTTCGCCGGTGGTTTTCTGATAATCCTCCTCGTACTCGGCCATCACTTCGGTGATGACGGTGATACCGAGACCCGCCTCCGTCAAATCGACGTCGTAGAGGTCGTTTTTCAGGATGCCAGCCTCCCGGAGCTTCCCAAGTCGGTAGTGAACCGTCGATTTCGGAACGCCCGTCTCTGCGGCAATCTGTTTCGGACTCGGGTCGCCGAGTTCGAACAGGACCTTCAGAATCTCGATGTCTCGCTCATCCATCCTCACAGACCCCCGCGCTCGGCGGCGACGCGCTGACCGCCCTCCATTACTAGCGTTCCGTCGGGGACTGAGAGCCCATCCCTCACCGAGGCGACGCCACGTTGCAAAGCAGTCCATTTAATGACAGCACAGTCGACCAAGCAGGAATCCTGCTCGGTATCGGTAGTCACCATGTTTGATAACACCTCACACTCTGGCTATTTACCTATTGTCCATCGCCAAACGATTATTTTGGATTATATCTCGAAAGTTTAAGTGATTTTGAATGTGGGCCAACATTCTCAAAAAACTTAAATACCTGGTGTTTGATTTCCGACTATGGTAAGAGATAACAATAATCGGGGACGCAATCGGCGGGCGTTCCTTCGGGCAACGGGTGCAGGTATCGCGGCAGCGTCACTTGCAGGGTGTGTTCGGGGACTCGGTGGCGGAGACGGTGGCAGCGGCGGGCTCAAAATCGGGTTTTACGGGCCATTCTCCGGTCCCGCGTCGAACATCGGTGAACAGAAACAGAACGCAGCGAAGTTGGCCGCAGACTTAATCAATGAAGACGGCGGCGTCCACGGCGAGGACATCGAACTCGCGTTCGGTGACTCCGAGTCGAAACCGGCAAGTGGACGCAACGAGGTCAACCGCCTCATCCAGGAAGAAGGCGTCGACATCGTCGGCGGGGGCTTCCACAGCGACGTCGCGTTGACCACCGTCGAGGTGACGAACCAACACGAGGTCCCTCAGATTATCGACGAATCGGTGTCGAGCGCCATCGTCGAGAAGATCAACGAAAACGAACTGTGGAACGCGTTCAAGACGGCACCGCCGTCCGAGGCGTACGCAGTCGGCTGGAAACAGCTCATCTCGCAGCTTCAGGAACAGGAAGTCGGCTACTTCCCGTACGAGAAAAAACGCATCGCGCTCATCGGCGAGGACACCTCCTACGGCCTGTCCATCATGGACCTGATGGAAGAACAGATGGCTGAAATTGGCTGGGAGGTCATCTCCGAAGACGAAGTGGGCCTCGATGAGACGAACTTCACGTCCCTGCTCTCTCGCATCAAGGACAACGACCCGGACATCGTCTGGGGCGTCCAGACGTCGTCGTCGGGGTCGGGCAATCTGGCCAAGCAGTTCGCAGAGACTGGATTCGAGGAGACGCACTTCTTCCACAACTACGGGCTCACCATCGACGAAGCCCGGGAGACGGCCGGCAGTGCGGCGGACGGCGCAATTACCCTGATGAACGCCGGTCGAGTCGACAAACTGCTCGAAGAACGCGGCGCGCTCTCTGCATGGGACGAGCAGTACGACATGCAGTTCACCGGCAGTGCCGCGCTCTCCTTCCAGAACGTGCTGGTCATCGCGGAGTACGCGAAAGCCTTCGACAGCCTCGAGGCGTTCCGTAACGCGAGCATCGACGAGTGGGCGAGCACCGTCATCGACCACGACCCCATCAAGGGCGGCACCGGGTACATCGACTTCCAGGACAACCACCAGGCTGCGTGGGGTTCGACGGAAACGCAGTCCGCACTCGGCTACCAGGTCGTCGACGGCGAACTGAACTTCGTCTGGCCGGAAGAAATCGCCGCAGACGAGTTCGACGAGAGTCTCTACTGAACTAATGGCTTCACACGAACTGCCTACGAACCAGCGAGGGGGTCGCCGCCGTGAGTAGCCTGCTCTCTACGGCGAACCTCACCAAGTCGTTCGGCGGTATCACCGCCGTAGACGACCTCAACATCGAGATACACGATGGGGAACTCGTCGGCCTTATCGGGCCCAACGGGGCGGGGAAATCCACGACGCTCAACCTCATCACGGGGTTTCTGTCGCCGACGAGCGGCACGATTCGCTTCGATGGCGACGACGTGACCAAAGGCAAACCCCACGACCTTTCGAGTCGCGGCATCGGTCGCACGTTCCAGATTTCGAAGCCGTTTGGCCGGCTTTCGGTCTTCGAGAACATGCTCGTCCCGAACGTCCCCGTGGGTCCGGCTGAACAGGAAGCACGCGCTCGCGAACTGCTCTCGGAACTCAACCTCGATGCAGTCGTCGAGAATCGGGCGGATGCACTCAGCGGTGGGCAGAAGAAACTGCTCGAACTCGCACGCGTGTTGATGCTCGAACCCGACCTGATTCTGTTAGACGAACCCGCGGCGGGCGTCAATCCGGCGCTCATGGACGACATCATGGCCGACATCCAACGCATCAACGACCGAGGGACGGCACTCGTCGTCATCGAACACGACATGACCGTCATCAGAGAACTCTGCGAACGCGTCATCGTGATGAACGCCGGCCACAAGGTGATGTCCGGGACGTTCGACGAGATCCAGGCGGACGAGCGCGTCCGCGAAGCGTACCTCGGGGGTGCGTGAAATGTCACTCATCTCTCTCGACAACGTGGACGCGGGCTACGGCGAGAATCAGGTGCTCCACGGCGTCACCCTCGACGTGGAACCCGACCGCGTAAACTGCATCATCGGCCCGAACGGCTCGGGGAAATCGACGCTCCTCAAGACCATCTGCGGACTCGTCGACGTCTGGAGCGGGAGCCTCTCGATTCAGGGAACCGACGTAACCGGTGCCCACCCGCGGACCGTCATCGAACAGGGTGCAGTCCTGCTCCCCCAGGGGGGCAACGTCTTTCCCGACATGACGGTCGAAGAGAACCTGCGGATGGGTGGCTTTCTCACGGACGACAGCGACGTACTCGCCCAGCGGTTCGAGGACGTCTACGAGATGTTCCCGGTGTTAGAAGAGCGAAAATCCCAGCGTGCGGGCCAGATGAGCGGGGGCCAGCAGATGATGGTCGCCTTCGGGCGGTCGCTGATGGCAGACCCCGACATTCTCCTGTTAGACGAACCAAGCGCGGGACTCGCCCCCGACCTCGTGGCGAACGTCTTCGAGGAGATCGAACGTCTCAAAGACCGAGGTCGGAACATGGTCATCATCGAGCAGAACGTCCGCAAGGTGCTCGACATCGCGGAGTACGTCTACGTGTTAGACCAGGGGACGTGCGTCTTCGAGGGCGCGACCGAAGAACTGCGCGGCGAAGACGAAATCATGGATATGTACATCGGAGAACGCCACGGATGAGCGAGCACTGCACGGATACCCCAGGCGGACGCGGAGGGCCACACCGTGGTTAGTGGGAGCCTCGTCGCCCAGCAGGTGGTAAACGGCCTCCTGTTCGGCGGCCAACTCGCGCTCATCGCCGTGGGTCTCACCCTCATCTGGGGGGTCGCCCGCGTTCTCAACTTCGCACACGGCGCGCTGTTCATGATTGGCGGCTACGTCGGCTTCTTCGGCCTCCAGTGGACGGGCAACCTCGTAGTCGCCATCGTCCTCGCGACCGTCGTAGTGTTCGTCGTCGGCTGGCTCATCGAGTCCGTCTTCGTCGAACCGCTCAGGGGCCGCGAGGAGTTCGACATCGCCTCGATGGTCATCACGCTCGGTCTCGCCATTTTCGTCGAGAACACGCTGCTCGTCGGCCTCGGCTCACAGCGCCGGACGTTCCCGCAGTTGCTCGACGCCGTCTGGAACGTCGGCGGCATCACGATAAGTGCCCAGCGCCTGCTCATCTTCCTGATTTCGGTCACGGCGCTCGGTGCGCTGTTCGCCGTCATCTTCTACACGAAACTTGGCCTCGCGGTCCGGGCCGTCTCCCAGGACAGCGACACGGCGCTATTGATGGGCGTTCGCCCCGAGCGCGTCTACGCGTTCACGTTTGGCGGCAGTGCAGCACTCGCCGGGCTCGCCGGCGTGTTGCTCGCACCGCTCTACACCATCTACCCCTCCGTGGGCTGGAGCCCGTTCCTGCTCGCGTTCATCGTCGTGATGGTCGGCGGATTGGGCAGCGTCAGAGGGACGCTCGTCGCGGCGCTCGCGCTCGCAGTCATCCGCAGTATCACCACCATCTGGGTGGCGAGCGAGACGGCCATGGTCGTCCTGTTCGTCATCATGGTCGCCGTGCTCGTCGTCGCTCCTGACGGCATCGGGGGGTGGCTCGAAGCATGAACGGCGACTCGCTCCGCGTGACCCTCGGTCGCGTCGGTCGTCGGCTTCGCGAGGACGCGAAAACCCGCAACGGAAAACTCTTCCTCGCGGGGGCGACCCTTTCGTTGCTCGCCCCGGCGATTCTCACGAGCTACGCGCTCGAGATATTCATGCAGTTGTTCATCGTCGTGTTGCTCGTCGGTAGCTGGATTTTCATCGCGGGCTACTTCGGCATCTTCACGTTCGCTCACGCGGCCCTCTACGGGGTCGGCGCCTACGCCGCCGTGTTGCTCGCGGGCGAACTCGGCGTTCCGCCGTTGCTCACTATCTTCGTGGGTGGGCTGGCCGCCGTCGTGTTTTGCCTGCCCATCGCCTACCCCGTGTTGCGCCTGCAGGGTGCCTACGTGGGAATGGTGACGCTCGCGTACGCGGAGATTATCTACCGTGGAACCATCATCTTCCGCGACGTGACCGGCGGGCCGACCGGCTACTCGGGCTTCCCGGCGTTGTTCGGCGGCGACCGCCTCGTGATGTACTACTTCGTGCTCGTGACGGTGGCGGCGTTCATGTTGCTCCAGTACGGTTTGCTCGTCAACCGCTTCGGGCTGGTCGCACGGGCGATACGTGAATCCGAGGACGCGGCCCAGATGCTCGGGAACAACGTCTCTCGGTACAAGCTCACGGGCTTCGTCATCGGTTCCGGTATCGCAGGCATCGCCGGGGCGTTGCAGGCGTACACGATTCTCATCATGTCGCCGCCAGTGCTCGAACTCACGCAGATGATCGAAATCATGGCGATGGGCATCATCGGCGGCCCCCGCACCCTCGGCGGTGCGGTGTTCGGCGGCCTCGCAGTGTTTGGCCTCGCGGAGGTCCTCCGCGGTCTCGGGGAAATTCGACTCATCATCTGGGGTGCGATGCTCGTCATCGTGACCCTATATTTCCCCGACGGCATCGCAGAAAGCACGCTCAACCTCAAGTCGCGGCTCAAGGAGTTGGTAGACCGGTAGGGAGTCGCAGCTTGCAGCACCGCCCGCCGCCCTCGGCGAACTAACTCCGTTTCACCCTAACCCAACTTTCGACGTACAATGACCGACAAACAGGCCGTTTGGAACCGAATCGAATCGAACGAAGAACACCTGCTCGACCTCGTGTCGAGTCTCGTCTCCACCCCGACCGTGACCGGCGACGAAACCCCCGGCCAGCAGGTCGTCATCGAGGAACTCGAAGCGCTGGGCCTCGAACCTGACGTCTGGGAACCATCGGCTGCCGACTTGGAAGGCCACGAAGGCTACTTCGAAACCTCGTCGTACGACGCGGTCGGCTACGAGGGCAGAGAGAACGTCGCCACCCGAATCGAGGGCGGCGACGGCCCCACGCTCACGCTCGGGGGCCACATGGACGTCGTCGACGTTACCGAGAGCGAGTGGGAGCGCGACCCGTGGGCGCTCACCCAGGAAGACGAAACGCTCTACGGTCGCGGCGTCGCCGACATGAAAGGTGGCCTCGCGGCGATTCTGCTCGCGATTCGCGCGCTCCGCGAGGAAGGCGTCGAACTGGGCGGCGACCTCATCTTCCAGAGCACTATCGAGGAAGAAGACGGCGGCGTCGGCGGGGCGCTCTCCGTGCTAGAACGTGGCTACGTCCCGGACGCCGCGGCCATCGCCGAACCGTTCAACGTTCCGAACATCGGTATCGCGAGCGCCGGCGTGATGTACTTCGAAGTAAACGTCCCCGGCAAGAGCGTCCACGCGGCGTGGGGTCACGAGGGCGTAAACGCTATCGGCAACGCGATTCCGATCTACGAGGCGCTCGAGGACCTCGACAGTCGCCGCAAGGCGAACATCGACTACGAACCGGCCTATCGCGCCGACCCGTCGCTCGAAGGAAACGTGACGAACATCAACGTCGGCATGATCGAATCGGGCGACTGGCCCTCGACGCTCCCGTCGAAGGCCATCCTCAAAGGCCGCGTCGGGTGGCCGCCCGGTGAGACTCGCGAGGACGTGCGCCAGCAAATCGAGGAGACCATCGCGGAGGCCGCGGCGGACCACGAGTTCCTCGCCGAGCACCCACCGGAAATCACGTGGTTCGGCTGGCAGGCGATGCCCCACGAGATTTCCCCGGACGAAGCGATTGCACAGCTCGCGCTCGACAATGCAGAGGAAGTGACCGGGCGAACCGGGTCGTTCGTCGGCGGGAACGCCGCGCTCGACGAGCGATTCTACGCGCTCTACTACGACGTTCCCGCCGTCTCGGTTGGGCCGCAGGGCTGGAATCTCCACGGCGCGGACGAGCACACGACGGTGCCGGCACTCATCGAAACCGCGAAGACCATCGCCGGGCTGGCGATGGACTACTGCGGCGTAGAGAACTGACCGCCTCGGCACCTCGTCGCGTTAGAGAAACTGCTTCAGGTAATCGACGGTCGATTCGACGCCTGACCCGTCTTCTTTCAACTCCTGTTTGTCGGCGGCCGCACTCGCCGCTTCGTCCGTGACCTGTGTTTCAGGTTCGGCCGTCGACTCCTCGTCTTCCTCGGTGAGGTGGGCCTGTGCTTGCTCGTAGGCTTTTTCGTTCATCGTCAGCGTCTTGAACGACAGGTCGATGCGCTCGCTCTTGTAGCGATACGCGCCCTGCTGGTGGATGGTGACCTTCCCGAAGTTGTCAACCGACACCGCGTGCGTCCCGCGAAACGACGGCGTCTCGACGTGGACTTCACTGTCCGTTACCTTCACCGCGACGACCGGTTCGTTTCTGAGAATAGCTTTCGCGAGCGTCTGGGCCTGGTCTCTGTCACCGTGTGTGAGTAACTGCCCGAAGCGCTCGTCGAAATTCATTAGTTGGTAGATGTCACCCGAGGATAAGACACTTCCGTACGTGTACTTCACGTGATATGATGTGACCGAAGCGACAGGAGGTGGCCGGGAGCTGGAGTGTGAGATTGGGTCACGTCCACCTCCCGAACTCTTTTGACTAACTGGTTAGTAAGTTCGACCAACTGAATGACTGCAGAGACCAAAGAACAGATTCTGGAGGCGACCCATCAGGCGATTTGCGCCCACGGATACGCCGATTTGACGATGCAGCGAATCGCCGACCACTCGGCGCTCACGACCGCGGCGATACACTATCACTTCGACACGAAAGAGGAGTTGCTGAACGCGTTCTTAGACCACCTGCTCGCCCGCTTCGAGGACCGATTGGTCTGTGAGGCCCGCGACCCCCGCGAGCGACTCATGTCGTTCCTCGACGCCATTTTCATCTCACCTGCGGAAGGGCCGACCAGCGTGTCCATCGCCCTGATGGAACTCAAAGCACAGGCTCCCCACCACGAGGCCTACCGCGCCAAACTCCTCGAGATGGACGAGCGGATGCGTGCAATCCTCACCGACGCCATCGAGGACGGCATCGAGGCGGGCTACTTCGCCGACGTCGACGCCGCCTCGGTCGCTCGATTCGTCCTCACCGTCATCAACGGCGCGCACGCCCGCCACGTCGCGCTCGACGAACCGCCGATAGAAACCGACCGGGACCTGCGAGCGTACCTCGCCCAGCGACTGGACTGGACCCCGGAGGCGGTTGTGTGAAGCTTTTCAAGGGACAGAGCGAACTCGAACTGACCGAGGGTGGCATCGTCGAACCACTGGTTTATCTCTCGCTACCCATCGTCATCACGAATCTGATGCAGACGGCGTACAACCTCGCCGACACCTTCTGGCTCGGTCAGTACTCCACTGAAGCCCTCGCGGCAATCTCCTTTGGCTTCCCGATGGTGTTCCTACTCATCTCGCTTGGCATGGGTCTGTCCGTCGCGGGCAGCGTCCTCGTCGCCCAGCACACGGGGGCCGGCGAGACGGAGGAAGCGGAGTACGCCGCTTCTCAGACGGTAAGTTTCGCGTTCATCGCGTCGATTATCCTCGGCGCGATTGGTTACCCGTTGGTTCGCCCGTTCCTCGCGTTCCTCGGGGCATCACCGGAGGTGCTGCCCGGCGCGACAGCCTACATGCAGGTCATCTCGCTCGGCCTGCCGTTCATGTTCGGGTTTTTCATCTTCATCTCGCTGATGCGCGGAGCGGGGGACACCATCACACCAATGGTCGTCATGTTCGGCACCGTCGTCGTGAACGTGGTTCTGGACCCCTTTCTCATCAATGGGTGGGCGTTCTTTCCGGAACTGGGGATTCAGGGCGCAGCCATCGCGACGGTGTTCTCCCGGAGCCTCGCCATGGTGGTCGGCCTCGCAATCATGGTCTCGGGAACGAGGGGCATCCAGATTCACCTCGCGGACATGAAACCGGACTTCACCTACCTCCGGAAAATCGTCCGCATCGGGATTCCGGCGAGCATCGAGGGCACGGGCCGGGCACTCTCGGTCAACGCGATGTTGCTCATCGTCGGCATGTTCGCGACGCCCGTCGTCGCCGCCTTCGGTATCGGCGTGCGCGTTTTCTCGGTAATCTTCATGCCCGCTATCGCGGTGGCCCGCGGCGTCGAAACCATGACTGGCCAGAACATCGGCGCGGGGCGCTACGACCGTGCAGAGGAGGCGAACTACATTGCGGCGAAGGGAACGTTCGTCATCCTCTCGCTGGTCGGTGTCCTCATCTTCCTGTTCCCGACGCCCATCGTCGCCGTGTTCACGGACGACCCGCTCGTGCTCGCTGAGGGGAGTACGTTCCTCCGGTACGTCGCACTCTCCTTTGGCTTCACTGGCATCATGCGTGCGTTTACGGGTGGCTTTCGTGGCGCTGGCAAGACGCTCGTCGCGGCGACCATCTCGATTCTCGCGCTCGGAGGGATTCGCCTGCCGGTCGCCTACGTCGCCTCGCAGTTCCGGTTCTCGCTCCCCCTGATTCCGACCGACGCCATCTTCGGCGTCCGCGGTATCTGGGTGGCGTTCTTCGTCTCGAACGTCACCGGGGCGCTCATCGCGTGGGCGTGGTTCTCACGAGGGACCTGGCGCGAGACGAACGTTCGCGGGTCGCCGGACGCCGGACCACCGGACGTAGACGCGACCATTTCCGACGACTGACCTCTCACGTCTCTATCTTTTCATCGTTGAAGATGTCTCTCAACTGAAACGCTCAAGAGGTGAGCGAGAGTAGGGCGAGATAATGCAGTGGGAACCCGACCGCGGCCTCCAATATCGCATGGCCGTCGCCCTCGTCTTGCTCGCCCTGATGCCCCTCGCCTTCGTTACTGCGATGAGTCTCGCGATTTCGTACATCGTCGTTCCGCTCGCCGAACTCCTCCTCGAAACCCAGATTGCCTGGCGGTTCACCGTAAGCTTGCCACTCGTCCTCGTGTTGACGGTCGGTGGTCTCGCATTTCAGTTCCTTTTCGGCGACCGTCTCGCCCTCCATTCGATTGGCGCACGCCGCGTCGAACGCGCCGACTACCCGGAGGTGTACGCCCGCCTCGACCGCCTCTCGACGCAGGCCGTCCTCCCGACGCCACGCCTCGCGGTGGCCCCAACTCGCGTCCCGAACGCCTTCGCCACGGGCCGCTCCCCGGAGACGGCGACCATCGCGGTCACCCGCGGCCTGCTCGACACGCTCTCGGGCGACGAACTCGACGCCGTGTTGGCCCACGAACTTTCCCACGTGAAAAACCGCGACGTGGCGGTCATGTCGCTCGCCTACCTCTTGCCCTCGTTCACTTACGTGGTCGCCACAATTGCCTACACTCTGCTCGGCGGCCTCTGGAACGTCATCGGCCACTTCCACCACAGCGACAGCGACGACGCCCGGCCCCTGCTCGTGTTCATCGTCCTGTTCGTCGTCACCGCCCTGCTGACCATCCTCATCGCCACCGTCTTCTGGGTCGGCAGTTTCCTCCTCTTTCGCCTGCTCTCGCAGTACCGAGAGTACGCCGCAGACCGCGGGGCCGCCCGCATCACAGGCAACCCACTCGCCCTCGCGAGCGCCCTCGGGAAGATAGACGAGACGATGGCCGGCCTGCCCGACCGCGACCTGCGCGAAATCGACGGCGGCGTCGAAGCCCTCTACATCGCCCCGCTCGACCTGCCGATGTTCACCGACGGCGACAAGGCGCTCATCAGTCGCGACATCTTCCCGGAGACCCACCCGCCGACGGCGACGCGAATCGAGCGATTGCAGGCGCTCGCCAGGGACTTAGAAACTCGATAACCTTCTCAATCGACGAGACAGTGACCCAGCACGACCAGATTACACGTCCCGAACGCGAACAACTCGCCGTGGTTGGTGGGTGCGAACACGAGGTCACTGGCAACCGCAGGTCGGGCGGCATGGAGCTGCGAATTCCTCCCCAGTTTAGCGCGGGCCTGCTCCTCGCCGGTCTTCGCGTCGAGGACGAACACCTGTCCGAACACCGTATCTCGCTGTAACCACCCGGGTACGTAAACCGACCCTCCGGAGACGACCGGGGTCGAGACGAGGTCGATTTCGGGATTCCCCTCATGGGCTTCGACACTCACGTTCTCCGGCCGACCGAACCGCCAACTGCGCTCGCCAGTCTTCACATTCCTCGCGTCGAGGCCGAACCCCGCGGCGTGGTAGAGGAGTCCATCCGCGACGGCGAATCCGGCGTCCGTCCATCGCGGCGTGATCTCCTGTTTCCACTTCGTCTCTCGCGTCTCGCGGTCGAGTGCGACGACGTACTCCTTGCCGTCTTTGGTGCGTTCAGAGAGCGCGACGAACAGCGTGTCGTCGACGATAGTGGGGGCTCCGTCAATCAATAGCTGTTCGCGCCACAGCTCCTCGCCAGTCTCCATGTCGAGGGCGATGAGGAGGTCGTCGGCAATCATCGGGACGTAGACGATACCGTCTGTGGCTGATAGTTGCCACATGAGTGTTTCTTCCGGGAATGTGGTTTTCCAGCGTTCTGACCCGTCAGCAGGGTCGATACCGTACACTGCTTCGACTTGGCCCTGGTCTCGAAACGGTGACCCGTACGTCCCGGCCACGACCACGTCGTCGGTCACGATTGGTGGGACCACGTCGGGCCGCTGCTGGGGTTCGAAGAGATTGTCGAACGTCCATTGCACCGTCCCGTC
This sequence comes from Haladaptatus sp. DYSN1, assembly GCF_029489995.1. NCBI lineage: Archaea > Methanobacteriati > Methanobacteriota > Halobacteria > Halobacteriales > Haladaptataceae > Haladaptatus > Haladaptatus sp. DYSN1. Next base: position 253,458 of record NZ_CP120472.1, on the reverse strand, counting down.
CAAATCGAGCGCTTTCAGCCCGGGTTTCGTCTGGACGTAGATGCGGTCGTCGTGGAGGACGAGCGAATCTGCGAGATAGAAGTAGTAGAACTCGTCGCTGCGCCACAGTTCGGTCACCCACCGCGATTCGCCGGTCGTTGCGTCGAGGGCTTCGAGCCACGCGCCGCCCGGATTTTCTGTTCTGGGTTCCTGCGAGAAGCCGAAATAGACGGTGCTATCCCCGACGACAGGCGAGGTGATTACGACGCCACCTTGGTCACGACGTTGTTTCCATTCCGTGTGAAGCGCCGAAGCCGGCCCCTCGATGCCGGTGTGGCCGGTGTGGGAATTGTCGATGGTCGAGCGGGGCCACGTCCCCTCTGCTTCGGAGGAATCGAGGGAGAGACAGCCAGAGAGGGCTGCGAACGCGCTTCCGAACGTCGCGAGAAACGTTCGGCGATTCGAGGGCATTTCAGAAATGTTGACAGATTCGAGGTAAATATCTTCTGTTGAATCGAGTGCGCGTGGCGGTGCCCGCGTCGAGGTTCCTCACGCGGTGTTGGATTCGAGCGAACAGGCCACTGCTCCCCCACCGTTCACGCTCGACTGCTCGCCCGTCAGCCGGTAATCGAACGAATAGGCCGCGCTCCCACCGCGCCCGTGAACCACCGTAACTTTCCCAGTTCGCTCCGCGCCGTCGCAGGCGTTGGCCGGTGCGCCGTCGGGGAACGCGAACGGTGCGTACGTCGTCTCGAACGCTCTGGTCTCACCGCCCGGGACGATGAGGTCGGGGCGGTCGGGCGTGAGTGGCTGGTTCGCTCCGACGCCGATGACGCCGGGGTCGAAGCCGAGTGAGGAACGGTCGAACGACTCGCTCTGGGGGTCGACCGTCGGATTCGGCACGTCCCCGGAGATAGCGACGAATCGAATCAGGAGCGGTGAATCGCCCTGATTCTGGATGTCGAACCGAGCGCGGCCGTCGGGGAGGGCTTCGACGTGGTTCGTCCAGGCGTGGACGGAGCCGAACGCCCACTCGCTGGTCCAGCCGTCGGCCGTCTTTGCTTTGACGTGGGGCATTCCGGTGAGACGGGTTTCAAACGTTTCCGGGAAGATGACGCGGAACCGCGCCGTCTCGCCGGGATGGCTCACGGTTTCGTGCTCCTCGTCGGTGTCTTCGTCGTAGAAAACGACTTCCTCGACGATGACGTCCTCTCGAAATTCGACCACGAGGTCTGCGCCCTCGAATCGGTAGGAGGAAAACACGTCGTCGGACTTCGGAGGGCCAGTCACGAACGGAACCGAATCGACGCAGCCGGCGGAGAGCAACGCGCTTCCCGCGGCCAGCGAGTGGAGGAGTGGGCGGCGCTTCATGTAACGGTGTTATCAAAATCCGCGATAAGCTTTCGGGTGTTGCGTTGCTGTCACGTTGACTCCGCACCCGAAAAACGGAGACTCGGGTTACTCTGTCAGTGCACCGTAGGTGTCGAGGTAGCCCGAACCGTAGTACTTCTTCTCGTACTCGTCTGGCACTTCGGCGACGCGTTTGAGCGTGCTCTGTAGCTGATTCGCGTTCATTCTCGGGTTCGCGCTCTTGAGGAGCGCCACCGCGCCCGCGACCTGCGGGGCAGCCATCGACGTGCCGGCGTACCAGTCGTAGCCGTAGTCCGCGCCGAGGTACTCGCCGTTCTCGTCGTAATTCGGCTCTGCGACGGTGTTCACGACGAAGTCGTAGTGCCAGTTTGCGCCCGTGCCGACGGCGTCCGAATCGGCGTTGCCGCCGGGTGCGCCGAGGTCCACCGCGTTCGTCCCGTGGTTGGTGTAGTAAGCCGGTGCGTAGGGCGGTTCTTCGAGGCCGTCTTCGCCCCACTTGAAGCCGATTGGGCCGGTGGCGGCGACGGTGAGGCCGCCGGCCATCTCGGAGGAGTCGCGCTGGTCCTTGTCGAACTGGAGCGTGCCGCCCCAGTTGCCACAGGCGTGCGTGAGGACCGTCCCCTGTCGGTTGGCGTAGGTGGCGGTGCGCTGCATCGCCTGCCCCCAGAATTTGCCCCACCCGTCTTCGCGGAAACGGAACGTCCAGCCGAGACTGAGGTTCGCGGCGTCCGCCCCGATGTCCGCGGCGTAGACGATGGCGGCGAGCACGTCGCCCATCCACGCGGAGAAGTCGGCCGAATCCACCTGCGAGAACACTCGCAGGTCAACGAGCTCCGCGCCGGGTGCAGAGCCGACGACCCCGGAGTCGTTCTCATCGCTGGCTGCGATGATGCCCGCGACGTGCGTGCCGTGTGCGCCGCCGTACGGACCGGGTGCGCCGAGCGAGTCGGGCGTGAAGTTCCGCGAGAGGTCGTGGTTCACCGTCCCTTGTAGGTCGGGGTGACCCGCGCCGACCCCGGAGTCGATGATGGCGACGCGCGTCCCTTCGCCCCGGGTAATTTCGTGGGCTTCGGGGATGCGCTGGTCCTGTTTGTCCCACTGGTAGGCAGTGAGGTCCTCGCCCTCTGGCGGGTACTCGACCCGCGTTGCACGGCCCGGAGCCGGGTCTGGAACTCGCGGTTCGTAGCGGCCATCTGCCGCGTATTTGGCGCCGTCGAGGGCCGCCTCGTCTGCGCGGACGACGAGCAGGTCGACTGCAGAGAGGTCGTGGAGAATCTCGACATCTGCGTTCTTTCGCAGGCTCTTGCTGTCGACGAGGTAGCGCCGCTTCTCACTTGCGCCGGCGAGCGACGTGCTGAGTGTGAGTCCGGCGAGTGCTGTCCCCGTCGCTTTCAGGACGCTCCGCCGATTCGTTCGGGGCAGGGTCATCGCAGATTCACCTCCTCGCCGTACAGCGGGGTATCGAAGTAGGTGTCCACGCTGTAGTCAGTGAGCGTCGGGTCGTCTGCGAGCGCGGCGAACGATTCGAGGAAGCCGACTTTCGTGAGTTGGAGTTGGCGGCCAAACGCCTTCTGCCCGAGGTGGTCGGTCTGGTAGGCCACTTCGTAGAGCATCCCAGCGGCTGTGTCGCCGCCGTTGGCGACGTTCGGACAGAGAGCGTCCAGATACGACCCCCAGAGTGGGTAGTAGCCGTAGCGCGTAATGCTGTCGTAGACGCTGTTGCCGCGGTCTGCGAGCGCCTCGATGACGAGCGAGTTGAGTTTGATGGACTTCGTGCTGGTCTCGTAGTCAAGGAACGGATTGACCGCTTCACTGACCGGCGTGTGGTCGTCCGGGAAGAAGGGCGACTGGGCGAGGTAGTCCTCGCCAAAATTGGCCATGACGCTCATCAGCGTTTGCTTCGGCGGTTTGTTGCCGTCGCCCGACCCCGGAATCAGGTCGCCACCCTTGTGGTGGTGAGTGATGGCGTAGTCCGGATTTGCCTCGATGAACGATTCGGTGACGGCCCGCACTTCTGGCGTGAGGCGGAGGCCGCTCGCAAAGAGCGTGTGCCCTTCATAGGGCATGTCCATGTACTGTTCGTTGGCCCACCAGTCCGCCTGGTCGTCAGTTCGTGGATTGAACTCAGAAGGTGGACGGATGTTGAAGTCCCGGTTCATGTCGTAGCCGGGGTCACCCACCGGGTAGGTCGAGTGATAGTACGGCTTGTAGCGCGATTCACCCTCCCACGCCTGGGTGTTCTGCCGGCGGGCCACCCACTCTTCGCGGCCGTCGTCGTCGTAATCGTAGTGGTACATCGCCCCGTCGGGGTTGATTCGCGGGATGATGGTGAACGAGAGGTTGTCGAGGATGTGTTCGACCTGTTTCGAATTGCTCATCCCGAAGGATTTGATGAGTTTCAGCGCGACTTCCGTTCCGATGGCTTCGTCGCCGTGAATCTGGGTGACGAGGTGGATGTGGGTGTCGCCCTCGCCGACTTTCACCTCCCAGATGGGGTCGTTTCGACCCGCAGAGCGCCCGATTTCTCGGAGCGAGATGCGGTCGCTTCGTTGTTCTACCTGAGCGAGTTCCGTCGCGAGTTCCTCGTTGGTGTGGAACGCGTTCAGGTTGATGAAGTTCTCAGTGCCCTGTTTCGGCCCGCCCGGTCTGTACGTTTGTTTGTCTGGGTCGGCGGACACGCTCGTGAGGCCTGCCACGCCGAGTGCTGCTGTACCCGTAGTCTGGAGGAAGTGTCTTCGTTTCATCTTCGAATGCGAGTCGGTGGACCTGGAGGGCTGTCTCCGTCCCCGACTATCCCGGTCAAAAATGCGGGCAGCCACTACTTAGTGTTATGCACTACCGTGGTTGGTTGAAACAATCACATATCTGGTTAGAAGGGACTGTGCAGGTGGGGCCCCCGGCCGTGTACCATGCTATCATTCATAATGGATAGTCCCGAACAGGTCAGTATGGCCGTCGATGACACCAGAGTGGACATCCTCGAGTTCGAGTTCGAGCGAGCGCTCACCGACAAAGCAGAGACGGACCTCTCGGATGCGTGGCCGTTTCGCGAGGTACACCTCGCGTATGTGGGTCCGGACGAGGTCACCCACGCTCCGAAACAGCCTCAGTTCCTGGTGAACATGTCCTACGAACTGCCACGGGACATGGACTGGTCGCGACTCACGTTCGACGAGCGCGACCCGGCGGAACGGCGAGAACCGAGCGAACCGGCCGGCCCGGCCACGGCGATGACCGACGCACTCGCCCACGCCCAGGGGTACGACGCCATCGACTATCTGGCCGATTTCGCCACGGCGTATTCGAACGCCATCGACGAATCCTACGAGACGGTGGTGAAGTACTTCGACGACTTCTACGTGGTCAACGCCGATCGGCGCGAGCGACTCGTCTTCTTCGTCGGGAGTCTCCCAACCAGCTGAGTTTACGAGTAGAACCCACAGACTGAGCGGTCGGTAAAAATGTTATTATCCTGATGTATGTGTCTGTCCAATGAATTATACGTAGTGGCGCAAATGGGAATCTATGCAAACGCTGGCCAATCGGGTCTACGATGAACTCGCCGAGTGGCTCGGAACTGACCTCGTCGGGGTGGCGTACTTCACGCAGGATTCGTGGGGCGTCGTCGATACACGCGCAGATTTACGGGAGAAGTATCCAGACGAGGTGGTGATAGAGAATATCATCAAACCGATGCAACTCGATTCGCTCGCCTCCCCGCTCTACGAAGAACCACACGGAGAGCGACTGACGGCGACCTGTCGCCTCTACGAGCACATCGTCGTCGCTGCCATCCTCGTCGGTGAAGAAGAGGGTGAGGGGCTGATTCTCGGGCTCGAACGTGGCACCGACTATTCGCTCGTCGAAGTCGTAGACCACGTCCAGATGCTGGCGACACAGGAATCTGCTGACTAATTCTTGAAACCGCCGGATTCTACTCGTCGAGGACGGTGATTTCGTCCCCAGGTCGAATCGTGCCGCCTTCGAGAATGTCGGCTCGCAGGCCGCCGCGGTGGGTGAGCCCACTGAGAACGCCGTCTGCGGTCACGCGCTGGAGGTGACTGCACGGCTCACAGAGGCGGTCGCCCCGACAGACCACGTCCCCGACTGTGAATCGCTTGCCGACGAGGTGATTGAGCGCCGCATCGCGCGTCTCCACGTTGCGTCGATGTTCGCCGGGATTGAGTGTGAGTCCAGCCTCGCGCTCGATTGCTTCGATGGCTTCCTGTTCGATGAGCGTCAGGTCATACCCCGTCGGCCGGTCCTCGTCGCGCTCCCACTCGACGAACGTTCCCGACTCGATGTCCCGAAAGTACCGGTCGCCGCGGAGGCCGGCTCCGGCGACCGCCTCGACTGCCGACTGTTCGCGCATCTCTGCTTCTGCCTCAGGAGCGATAAAAATCCGCTCGACTGTGCCCTGTCCGTTCATACTTCACTTCGGTACGTCCGAATCTTGAGTGTATCCCCTGGGAATCGCGGACTGTGCCCGGTCTATCCCAGCGGGACGAACGGGAGCGTCGCTCGCTCTTCGCTCGAGTAGTCGAGTGCGCCTGCCTGCGAGACTCCCGCCGGCGTGAGCAGGTCCACGATACGCGGTGCGTTTTCGACGGCCCCTGCTTTCGCCCCGCCAAACACCCACTCGGCGTTCGATTCTGCGACCGGGCGAAGCGTGCCCCGGTCCTCCGATTGTACCATCGGAATGACTTCTAGATTTGCGGCATCGACGCCGTCGAACGCGGCCCGGTCGAGGGTGAGCGTGATCGTTCCGGCGTCGGTATCGACGCGCTGGTCGAGACTCACTGCTGACCCCGACTCAGTAGTGAGCGTTCCGCCGCCTGCATTCACGGCGCTCTTGGTGAACCCGCTCACTTCGAGGCGGTAGTGCCACGGCTGTTCGAACTCGGTCGTCGCCGCGAGGTCCGAGCGACTTTCGGTCGTCCCTCCTTCCTTGGCCGGGTCGCGTACCCAGAGCACGAACATGTGTGGTGAAAAGCCGGTTCCACTCCCGAAGGCGTTGTAGAGGTTCTCGACCTCGAAGGTGAACTCGTAGAGGGTGTCGGTCTGTGCGGCCGAGAACGATTGCAGGTCGAACGCACCGGATTCGAAAGCGGCGTTCGTCGGGTAAGTGTAGGAACCGGGGCCATCGTCGTCACCATCTGCATCGGTGAGCGTCGCGACCGTCTCCGGTGGTTTGACGCGCACCGTCTGTGCGGCAAGTTCGGTTCCGTCGGTGGTTCTGACGGTCACGTCGTAGGTTCCCGGGTCAGCTATCGTGTAGACGAAGTCGTCGGTTTGCTCACTGCTGTTCGGCGGGAAGCGGACGTTCTCGGTCGCGACGACGTCGCCATCGACCACCAGTTCGACCGTCGTCCCGCCGATGTAGTCACCGTCGTTCGACCCCGTCGCAGTGATGAACGATTCTTTGACGAACGTCTCGGCTGGAATCGACACGCTGAGGTCCTGCTGTGGTCGTTCGTAGGTCGGCAGCGTGGCGATTTCTTTGCCGCGAGCGCGACGCAATCGGATGGCCGTCCCGCCAGAGCCGACCATCGACGCGAGAATCGTCGTGCTCGGATTCACGAGCACCCGGTCGATGCGCACGTCTGCGAGGTTTTCGTCGTAGGTGGCGTCGATTCCGTCCGAGTAAATCTCCGCGACGTACTTCGGTCCCTTCGCGTGCTTGCCAGGGCCCTTGCTCAGGAAGTCGAGCCGAACGTCCAGCGCCCGCCCGTTTCCGTCGGTCATGGCTCCGACGTACCACTCGTCGTCCTTCTGCCGGGCGGTGACCGTGTACTCGCCGATGGCCGAATCGAGGACCCGGGTGTCACTCCATCCACAGGCGGGCACGTCTTTCACGAACTGGAACTCGGGAACTGTCGGCCCGCGAATCGGGTCCGTCTCGGGGTCGGGCATGACCGCCCCCGGCTGCGTCAGCGCGATAGCGTCGAGGTTGAACCCGCCGCTGTCGCCTTCGCCGAGTGTGAGGTTCAGGTCGGTCTCGCCCGCGGCGAGCGAAACCGTCGTCGAGGCCGTTGCCCAGTCGTCCCAGTAATCCGTCGGTGCGAGTGTGAGTTGGGTCGTCGTCTCGCCAGCCGACACCGTCACGGTGCGCGGTTCGTCGGCCGGGACGGCGTTTTCCTCCGCGTCACTCGCATAGCGCAGGTGGAGGTCGTACTTCCCGCGCTCGGGCACATCCTCGACGGTCCACGACACGCTCGCACCCGTGTCTGCGATGTTGAGGTCGAATCGGACGTATCGGCCGCCCTGGGCGTTCGCCCACTTCGCGGCCCGTGGCAGGCCCTCGCGGTCGGCGAATTCGGCTTGTGCGACCGACCCGACGGCGACCGTCGCTGCCTGTTCTGCGAGGTACGAACTCGGCAAGTCTGCGACCATGTGCAGGCCGCTGAAGTAGGTCGGGTACATCGCGAGTTGCTTCGCCCGCGTCGTCTCGATGCCGCCAGACCCGGAGTCCATGTCGAAGATGCCGGGCGTGTACTCGACTGGCCCGCCGAGCATCCGGGTAAATGGGAAGGTGACGTGGTGGTCGGGGCTGACGTAGCCAAAGGAGTCGTACTCCTGGCCGAGGACGCCCTCGCGGGTCATCACGTTCGGGTAGGTCCGGCGCTCCCCGGTCGGTTTGATGGGTTCGTGCACTTCGAGCATCTGACGGTGGTTCGCCGCCTCCTGATAGACGAGGTGGTGGTGGTTCACCAGCGCCTGACAGTGGTGGTTGTAGGTCTTCCCGTCGACGGTCATGCCATCGTCTGCGACGTAACCGGTCTTGATGGACCGAATCCCGAGTTCCTCGTAGAGTGCGAATGGATTCGGCGAGTCGTCGAGTTGCGCCTCGTAGTTCACGAAGTTCCCAGAGGTTTCGTTGTGAGAGGTCATCTCGACCGGTGGGTCCAACTGGAGACCGTACTCGGTGACCTCGCGCAGGTCGAAATCGGGGTAGGGGTCGTCGAAGTCCATCGTCGTCCCATCGCCGGGGAACGAGTCCCAGCCCTCGTTCCACCCTTCTACGAGCACGCTCGGAATGTCGTGTTCGCTCGCGAAGTCCATGTAGCGTTTCATCCGGCCGGTCTGTGCGCCGTGATTCCCGGTCTCCGGGCCGTTGTACTCCCAGTCTGCACGGCCGGTAATCATCATCCACCACACGCCGAGGAACTTCTGTGGAGTGATGAAATCGGTCCCTTTCGGGAATGCATCCGCGTCGAACGGTTCGTTCAGGTTGACCACGAGATTCGACTCGACTAGTGCCCCGGGTCGGTCGGCAACCTGAATCGTCCGCCACGGCGTCCGGTGGGGGGCAGCTGCAGTGACTTTCGACCCGTCGGGCATAGGTGCGAGGACGGATTCGAACGTGGTGGCTCCCGGGGAAACAGGTTCGAGGCCCATCCCGGCGTAATCGACGAGATTCGCCTCGTGGATGCTGACGTAGCGATTCTCGTCGGCCCGCATGGTCATCGGCGTGTGTGCGCCGCCGAAGGGACTCAGGTCGCCGATTTCGCTCAGGACTGACTCCGTGTACTCGTACTCGTAGCTGTTGAAGTCGTTTTCAATCCACCACGCGGTGTAGTCACCCGCGAAGGCGAACTCGGTGCGCTCTGCGGTGATGGTGAAGTCTCCGAACCCGCCGTTCTCGGGGAAGACGTAGCGAAAGCCGAGGCCGTCGTCGAAGGCGCGAAATTCGAGGGTCAGCGAGCGACCCGGTGAGCCTGTTTCCTCGAACCCGATGCGGAGCGCCCGGTAGTGCTCGCGAATCTCGTCGTACTGGTCCCAGAGCGGTTCCCAGGTGTCGTCGTACGTCGTCCGCTCTGTGCCCGTAACGCGGATGCCGTCGCCGAACGGTGCCTGCGTGGCGAACTCGAACCCAAGCATCGAGTCCTCGACGACCGTCTGCCCGTCGTAGGCGACGCTGTAGACGGGAACGCCGTCTTCGAGGTCTATCGTCGCTTCGACGCGGCCATCGGGGGATTCGAGCGTCTGTGGCATGGAACTCGTTCCAGTATCGACTTTCGCCGCTGTTTCTTCTGCGAGGGAGAGGGACAACGCAGACGCCGCTGCGAGCGAGGTGAGGCCGCTCACGAACGAGCGTCGGTCGAGGGGCAACCCAGAGCAGGATGTTGGTTCGTCAACCATTATTTCCACCAACACGAACAAGAATGATAAATTTACTGCAACTTGAATTAATTTTAATAATATATCGAACCGATTAGAAGTCAGACGGTTCATTCCGTGGCACGAAACGGACAATCTGAGCAGCGTATCACCGGAATAAACGCGTACACAACGGAGCGTGCACGCGGTATGCAGAACGGTTGAAAATTACCCTCTAACAGTAGTAAAAAATAATTGCAAATTTGTAGAATAGCAATCAATTTCAATGGGGAATCTCGTTGCCATTGAATAGCACATGGCAATACAGTTTGCACACAGTCCACTGCTCACCTTCGCGGTTGGACTCGTCCTGGTCGTCCTGCTCCTCGTCGTCTGGGACCTCCCGGCGTTCGTGGGCCTCGCACTCGCCGCTTTCGGCGTGGGAATCGTGAACGCCGCGTTCGTCCCCGATTTCGCCCTCGCACAGGCGGCGACGAAAACAGCAACCGAATTCGGCGCTGGCATGGCCGGCATCGGGATTCCCATCCTGATGGCCGCCATCATCGGCAAGTCGATGCTCGAAAGCGGCGCGGCCCAGCGCATCGTCCGGTCGTTTCAGTCGCTCGTGGGCACGGGCAACAGCGACATCGCACTGTGGGGCAGCTCCACGGTCCTCGCCATCCCGGTGTTCTTCGACAGCGTGTTCTACCTGATGGCTCCCCTCGCCCGCTCGATGCGGGCACGGGTGGGCAAGAACTACGCGCTCTACCTCGTGGTCGTCGGCGCGGGCGCGGCCACCGCACACGTGTTCGTTCCGCCGACGCCCGGCCCCCTCGCCGTCGCCGAGCAGATTGGTGCTGACCTCGGCGTGACGATGGCCATCGGCGTCGCGGTGGCCGTCCCCTCCGCGACGATGGGCGGCCTCGTCTACGGGCGCTGGATAAACCGTCGGCTCGACATCCCACTTCGCGATTCGATGGGCACCACCACGGAGGAACTCAAAGAACGTGCGAAACGAGACACCGACTCGCTGCCGGGAGTCCTCGAATCGATTTTACCCGTCGTCCTCGCCGTCGTCCTCGTCGGCTCGCTCACCGTGGTCGATGCGCTCGTCGGTTTCTACCCCGACCTCACGACGGTCGAACCGTTCGTCGCCTTCGTCGGCGACAAGAACGTCGCGCTCACCGTCGCGGCCCTCGTCGCGGCCTACACCTACCTTCGCTGGAGCGACCTCGCGCGGCCGGCGTGGGAATCTGAACTCACGGAAGCCCTGAAAAGTGGGGGAAACATCGCCGCAATCACCGCGATGGGTGGCGCGTTCGGGGCGCTGCTCGCCGCGTCCGGTATCGGCCCATACCTCGCAGACAGTCTGGAGGGCGTCGGCATCGGCCTGCTCGTGACGGCGTGGCTCATCGCCGCCATCGTCCGCATCGCACAGGGGTCTGCCACCGCAGCCATGCTCACCGCCGCGGGCATCATGGCCCCACTCGCGAGCCAACTCGCCGTCCACCCCGCCTACCTCGTGATGGTCATCGGCGCGGGCGGCAACATCTGCTCGTGGTACAACGACTCCGGGTTCTGGCTCGTCAAGGAAATCGGCGGCCTCACCCAGCGCGAGACCCTGCAGACGTGGACGGCGCTCACCACCATCATCTCGATTACCGGCCTCGTCGTGGTGCTCGTCCTCTCGACGCTGTTCCCGTTATAGGGAACTCACACGTAACTCGCGGGCTGGCAGTCGCGCCGACTCGTGCCGGTTTCGTCACTTTTTCGCGTAGTGTCTGATGAGTCCGCACTCCGGGCAGACGGCCACGACCGTACCCAGTTTCTCCTTGACGCCGAGGCCGCCGAGGAGTCCCGGCTTCGGTTCGTTGGTCACGAGATAGAGTTTGAAGCCGTCGCCGGTCTGTAGTTCCATCTGTTCCATCCCCACGCCACAGTCTGGACATCGTCTGGTGGTCGCCATCGTCCCGTACAAAATGACAGCCGGGGGTATTAACGCAGCGTCCACTGGCTCGATCAGCACGTCGAAAAATGGGCCGAAACCCTTCGAGGATCTACTCCCGTCCGCCGGCAGCCGGGGATACCTTGAACGTGTAGATGCCGGTGGTCATGTCGCTCGCGACCACGAGGTCACGCGCTTCGTTGTAATCGGCACCCCACGCGTTCGGGGCCGAACCGAGCCACTCTGCGCCGTTCGCTTCGTCGGCTTCGTCGTCGGTTTCGTAGATGTCTACGGGGACGGGGTCGGTCGGGTCGCTCATGTCGTAGACGACGACACCCTCGTGGTAACCGCCGTCGACGAGGAGCGTCGTGTTCCCCTTCGAGATGATGTCGTGGTTGTGCGTCGTCCAGTCGTAGGTCTCCTTTTCGTCGTCGCCCTGATACTCTGCGTTCGGCGAGTAGGTGAAACCGATGTGTTTCGGGTTCTCCGGGGACCCGTCACCCCAGCCGATGTCGAAGATGTGCTTGCCACCGGGCCAGCCGTGGCCGATTTCGTCGCCGACGACCGCGAGTCCGCGTTCGGGGTCGTAGTTCGCGTAGTGACAGCTCTCGAAGCCGGGTTCACCCTGTTCGAGGCGCTCCTCGCTGTAGTCGGGCCGCCCCTCGTAGTCGAATCGACCGACCTCCGTCGGGGCGGTCGGGTCGCTCATGTCCATGATGACGTAGCCGTCGAGGCCGCCACCGATGTACGCACAGTGCATGAACTCGGTGTCCGGGTCGATGACGAGGTCGTGGAGTGCGCCGGCGGGACCGGCTTCACCAACCTTCTCCGGGTTCCACGGGTCGCTCACGTCGAAGATGTCGAACCCTGTGTTCTCCTCGTCCTCGTGCCCGCCGTGGGCGTTCGTAGTGTAAACCACGTCCGCGTTCGGATGGGCGAAGATGTTGTGCGTGTCCTCCGCTTCCAGTCGGCCCACGATTTCGGGATTCTCCGGCGTGGTGTCGCCGTAGCCGTAATCGATGATTTCGACGCCGCCGACGCCGTCGTCGTCGTTTGGCTCCTGTGACCGGTAGTAGAGGCCATCGCGGGTGTCGAACTTGGCATCCGCGTTCCGGGTGTGTTTGGAGGAGGGCACGCGGTGGACCTCCGTCGGCTGGGTCGGGTTCGTGATATCCACGAGGAAACTCCCGCCTTCGCCGAAGAAACTGCCGAGGACTGCGTACTGTCCGTCATCGCGGACGTCGACCTCGGCGTAACTCCCCGGCGGGTCGGAAAGCAGTGAGTGGCCGAGTTTCTCGATTTTGCCCTTTGGCTTCGATGCGCTCACGGTCCCGATTCCTGCGCTCCCGAGAACTGCCCCTGCCCCGAGTGCCTTGAGAACCGAGCGGCGAGTGTTTTCCACCATGTTGTATTCCCAACAAGACTGATTATGGATTAAAATAATTATGGACGAAATCAAGCAGGTTTGACGTGCTTATCGTCGTTCATTCCCCTTCGTCACCTCGAATGGGAGCATCATCTCCTGGTCTTCGTGTTCGAGGATGTGGCAGTGCCACGGGTAGCGACCGGCAAAGTTCTCGAACGTGGTTATGATGCGCACCGTTTCGTCTGGATTGACCCGAACCACGTCCTTGTCCCCGCGCTCGTTCGGGAGCGGTTCAGCCGTGCCGTCCGGTCCCCGTCCGATGACTTCGAAGCCGACGAGGTGCATGTGAATCGGGTGGGTGTGGTGGGTCATGTTCTCGAACTCCCAGATCTCCGTGGAGCCGAGTTGCGGGTAGACGACGGCGTCTTCGTCGTTCCAGTGAGCGTTGTTGAGTAGGTGCGTGTCCAGTTCACCCGTCATGTTCATGTTGAGCGTCATGTGACGCGTTTCCTTCGCCGCCTGCTCGCGGAACGTGGTTCCACCGGGAAGGTCCAACTCCGCGGGTTCCGCGCTGTCGTCTTCGGGTTTCTCCGCCGGGTCGGTCACTCGAACCTGAAGCAGTTCCGGAAGGTTGGACCCCGCGTTCTCACCCTCGTACGGGAACTCGGCGTCGTTCGTGAGCGTGAACGTCTCCCCTGCGAACTCGCTGAAATCCACGATGACGTCGGCGCGCTCGAACGGAGCCAGCGTCAGCGAGTCGAGGTCGCCTTCGGGGCCGATGGAGACTACCGATTCGAGGAATCCCTGGTCCGGGGCGAACTGGTGGACCTGTGGTGCCCCCGTCCCGTCGTCGTTCGAAAGTCGCATGTTGAACGTTCGGCCGTTCGACTGGTTCACGAGCCGGAACCGGTACCGCCGCGGTTCGACTTCGAGATACGGCCAGGCCGTGCCGTTTACGACCGCGGTGTCCCCGGAAACGTTCGGCTCGAACGACTCGGGATAGTGCAGCGCCCCATCTTCCTCGAAGGCTTTGTCCTGGAACAGGAGGGGTATCTCGTACTCGTCGCTCGGCAGATTCATTTTCTCCTCCTGCTCGCTCCTGATGAAGTAGAACCCGACCAGCCCCGCATAGTTGTTGAGACGGGTGATGCCGAGCGCGTGGTCGTGGTAGGTTGACGTCATTCGAGATTGTCGGTTCGGAATCTCGTGGACCGACTGGGCGAACAGCGGCCCTTCAACCCCGTCCGGTGAGGTCCAGGCTTCCGCTTTCCCGTCGCTCTCGGGTTCGATGTTCAACCCGTGGAAGTGGGTCACCGTTCGGACTTCGGGGACGGGGCCGTCGTAGTCGGGGTAATCGTCCGGGTTCGTGCCGTTGACTCGTTCGTCAACTGAGAGCAGGTGGTCGTCGGGGAGCGCGCTATTGTCGAACTCGACGGCGAGACGTTCGTGCGTGTTCCCCTCGATGAGTGGTCCGGGGAATTGCCCGTCGAAGCCCCAGAGCGTCGTGTCGGCGAGGTCGGGATGGAAACTGTGGTCGAACTCCTCGAGTTTGATGTGGTGGTAGTCTGCACCGTTTCGCTTGCCGTCGGGGGCTTTCGCGCTCGGAATCGGAACCGGCTCGACGAATTTTTCGAGGTTGGGAGACGGTTGGGCTCGTGCGGGCGCAATCGAATTGAGGATGGTCCCGGAGAGGCCGAGTGCGGTCCCCGCCTGAAGCACGCGCCGTCTGGTTACCTCTCTCATCGACGATTCGCTCCTTCGTTCGCGACGGGAAGTGCGGATGCGACGCTGAACTTGTCCGGAGGGCTACATCGCGACATAGCAGAGACATGAACACGATGTAATTAATCCTTTTTACCGATACGATTATCAAAGACTCTGGCTGAATTTTTCACCGTTTGCTGCCAGTTTCGTTCGGTGGTCAGCCGCCCGCCCATGCCGTTAACGGAAAGCACAACGTGGTCAACGGTGGCGACATGCACACCGAGGGGCGTCGCTCGTGTCGATTCTCATTCTCGCTGTATGCCTCTATTCGTCAATGAACAACCATTAGAAAACTTTTTTGCATAGCACTTTTAATTTAAATCGAAATTAAACAATGGGAAAGAAATGGGCGCGACGAAACTTCCTTCGCACCGTTGGCGCAACCGCACTCACGCTTCCCGTGATGACCACGACGGCCGCCGCCGCCCAGGCCGACTTCGTCTGGCCGGTTTCAGACCACATCAACTCTCCGTACGGCCCACGCGGAAGCGGCTACCACTACGGGGTCGACATCGACGGCGAAACCGAAGACCCAATCTACGCTTCCCGTGCGGGGACGGCGTACGCCGCAGAGGACCCGAGCGGCTATGGTCAGTACATCTACATCGACCACGGCGACGGGTACGTCTCAGAGTACGGCCACGTCAACAGTTACGACGTTTACGACGGCGAGTGGGTCGAACGCGGCGAACAGATTGCTGGTATGGGGACCACCGGTTCGTCGACCGGCGTCCACGTCCACCTCGAAATCGAGCACGACGGCTCGCCGCAGTCGATTCCCGGCGATAAGGGCGACTGGGTCACGCAGGGCGAACCCATTCCGAAGGACTTCCCCGGCATCGGCGGAACCGACACCGACAACTATTACAGTTGGCCAACCTACTCCCGGGGCGACCAGTCTGAGGGGGTCTACTCGATTCAGTACCTCCTCGAAGAGCAGGGGTACAACCTGAACTACCACGACGGGATTTACGGCTCCGAGGTCGAGAACACGGTCGAATCCTTCCAGTCCAGCCAGGGACTCAGCGTCGACGGCATCGTCGGGCCGAACACGTGGGAAGAACTCTACGTGACGGTGTACGACGCGAACAATGACCCCTACTGGGCGACCTACGGCGCACAGCACCACCTCCGCTACGACCAGGGCTACAGCATCTCGGTCGACGGCTACTACGGCCCAGAGACGGAGGGTGCAGTCGAGGACTTCCAGTCGAACGCCGGGTTGACTGTGGACGGCATCGTCGGGCATGACACGTGGCAGGCACTGATGGACCTCTAACACGGACACCGACGGCTCTCACCACGCTTTTTGCGGTGAAACTCACCGACACTAATAGCTGAATTAACCACCTCGGCAATGAACTATAATAACTAGCGGGGCCGACTGCGGGTATGACGGAATCGGCGACTATTCTGAAAGTGGTGGATGGGGATACTGTGACCGTCGAACTCGAAGACGGAACCGAGGAGACGGTTCGCGTCCTCGGCATCGACACACCAGAGACGGGGGACAACGTCGAGGCGGAGCGGCGCGCCGAATGGGAGGGAATCGGCGACCTCGACTATCTGGGGAAGTGGGGGGACCAAGCCAGCCTGTTCGCGAAGGACGAACTCGCCGGCGCAGCGGTCGAACTCGAAGCCGACGAAAACGAACCCGACCGCGGGACCTACGGCCGCCTGCTCAGGTACGTCCGATACACCCCGAGCGACGGCGACGACTCAGTCGTCTACAACCGCCGGGCCGTCGCTGAAGGATACGCCCGCGTCTATCACTCTGGATTCGCCCACCACGACGATTACCTCGACGCGGAACTGGATGCCCGTGCCGACCAGCGCGGCGTGTGGAAGCGAAGTGACCCGGACGCCTCGCCAGAGATTCGCGACAAACCGGTGGGTAAACTGTACGTGCCACGGGCAGCGAGCATCCACACAGAGACGGGGGCTGTGGACGAATCGCGCGTCCCGGTGTTCGCCGAATCGAGCGCGACCCAACAGCTCGATTCCGGCACCGCGTACGACGAGGCACTCCCGCTCGTTGCCGTGGACGAGGAGTCGCGGGTCGCACTGGTCTCCGGCCCGCTCGTGGATGAATCGTACGAAGAGGCGGAGAGATTCTCGGAAGACACGAGTCGATACGGAAACTTCCCGTTCGTGACGAATCTCCTCACTTCGCTCACGGACCGCTCGGGATCAATTTTCGTCGACGGCGGCCACGGCCAGTTCAACGCCGACTTCGCCCTCTCACTCGAGGACATGGCCTACTATCTACGCTTCCTCGAGGGACAGGACGTGGCCCTCCATCAGGTCAACTCGTGGACCGAAGAAACGCTCGCTGAGGCTCGGGGAATCGTCGTCACCGCGCCGGCGGAGCGGCTGACCGAGGACGAACGAGCCGCACTCGCGTCGTTCGCAGCGTCTGGCGGGGCCGTTGTGCTGGTCGGCCACGCCGCGGCCGATATGCCAGCGCGTGCTCGGGAAAATCTGAACGAAGTCGCTGCCGCCCTGGACACTGACCTCCGCCTCAATGGTGACACCGTCTCCGACGAGGCGTCCCACCTCGCAGACGACCCACGGCTCGTCGTCACGTCGAACCTGAACAGCGAATTCGAACACCTCTTTTTCCCGGTCACGCAGGAGCAATCCCGCGACGGCCACCTCGCCGTAAGCGAGATTCGACCGTCAGTCGAGGGGCACGAGTATTCTGAACTCGTCGTCCTCGAGAACACTGGCGACTGCCCTCTCGAGATCTCGAACTGGCGCGTCGAAGACGCCTCTGGCAAGCGCTTCGAGTTCCCCGTCGGAACGACCCTGCCGGTCGGCGGTCGCGTTCAGGTTCGAACCGGTGACGGCGAAGACGCGGTCGTTCTCCACTGGGACCACTCCCAGGGCGTCTGGAACGACGATGGCGATACCGTTTCCGTCGTCGATGATACCGGAACGGTCGTGGCTGAACGGACGTACTGAACGGTCTTCGCATGCCGCCCGTCCCAGAATACAACGCTCCGTCGCGTTCGACCGGGTAAATTTCCGCTGCTCTCGGATATTTACCAGTGCCCGGCGTTTGCTTCACCATGGCTGACGAGCAACTGAATCGGGGCTTAGAGGGCGTGGTTCTTGCGGAGACGCGACTCAGCAGCATCGACGGCGAGGCAGGCGAACTCACCATCGGTGGGTTTTCGGTCGGCGAACTCGCCTCGAACGCGACCTACGAAGAAAGCGTGTTTCTGCTGTTGCACGACCGACTCCCGACGGTCTCTGAACTCGCCTCCTTCCGCGAGGAACTGGCCGCAAACCGTGCTATCACGCCAGAGGTGACGGCGGTTCTCGAACGGGCGGCCCGCGAGGAGCGTTCTGCGATGGACGCACTGCGCATGGGCGTCGCGGCCGCCAATCTCGGCTTCGAAGGCGGTGCTGATACCGACGCCCTCCTGAAGCGTGTCGTCGCCGTCTTCCCGACAATCGTGGCCGCTTATTGGCGGTTCCGAGAAGGGAACGACCCACTCGCCCCACGCGACGACCTGGGTCACGCCGCGAACTACCTCCACATGCTGACGGGCGAGGAACCGACCGACGACGCGGTGCGAGGCCTCGAAACCTACCTCAACACGGTTATCGACCACGGCCTGAACGCCTCGACGTTCGCCGCCCGCGTCGTCGTCTCCACCGAATCCGACCTCGTGTCCGCGGCGACCGCGGGCGTTGGGACGCTCAAAGGACCGCTGCACGGCGGCGCACCCGGCCCGGTCCTCGAGATGCTCATGGCGGTCCACGAATCCGGTGATCCTGAGGGGTACATTCAGGAGAAATTCGACGCAGGCGAGCGCCTGATGGGCTTTGGCCACCGCGTCTACAAGGTTCGCGACCCGCGTGCGGAGGTGCTCGAAACCGCCGCCAAACGCTTCTACGCGGGCAACGACGAGAGCGCCTTCTTCGAGACGGTCGAATCGTTCGAGGAACTCGCCGTCGAAAAGCTCGCAGAACACAAACCCGGTCGCCGCCTCGACACCAACGTCGAATTCTACACCGCCGCGTTGCTCCACGGCGTGGGCATCCCACAGGACCTGTTCGCGGCGACGTTCGCCGTCTCCCGGGTCGGTGGCTGGATAGCCCATTGCAAGGAACAACTCGCCGACAACCGCCTCATTCGACCGCGAGCCCGCTACGTCGGCGAGACGGGAAGGCAGTGGGTCCCGGTCGGGGAGCGGTGAGCGCGTCTCTCCTGGTCAGCACCTCGCACCCGATTTAATGACCTGACCAATACGACCGTTCGACTACCTTGAAACTAACTCACGAACAGAGAATCGTGAAAAATATATATTTTTATGCAACACCTGCTGGGAAATTCAGCATTCACAATCATTACGTGAATACTTTTCGGAGAAACACCTAACATGGCGGCCAGAGACCTACTATCCATAGTGCTTCGACTAATGACGCGGTGTCCGACTGCGGAGGTGGCGTGAGATGATTCAGTGCTTCGACTGCGACCACACGTATCTCTATATAGGTGCTGACTCGCACCCTGGCATCTGTAACGAGTGTGGGTCACGTTGCGTCAGCCTGAGCGGCGAAGCCGTTATCGAGACGGTCGAGACCCACGAACCGCTCGTCGAATCGTTCGACACGTATCTCGACGTGCGGGTGTCGGATGCGACAGACCGGTTGTTCCACTACATGTTCAGCGTCCAAGAAGACCGCATCGCCCGACTCGACCTCATCTGTGTCGGGGAGTCAGAACTCAGAAGGGAGACTGGCTGGCCGGACGAACTCCTTCCGTCGGTGGTCGTCGACGCGGTTTCCGACGCTGGCTACGCGATTCCCGGACGCGCCCTTCAGCGAGACTGACAGAGACGGCTGGAGCGCCGTCATTCCTTTTACTGGTGGTCTCCCATTGACACGTAGGGAGGATGGTTCTCACTGACTCGTTTGGGGTGTTCGCGGGGGCGATTGCGCTCGGTGCGTTCCACGGCATCGAACCCGGCCACGGGTGGCCAGTCGCGGCCTCCTATGCCCTCGGCACGGCGAACAAGTGGGCCTACGGACTGGCCGCGAGCGTCATCCTCGGCGTTGGCCACCTCGTGAGTAGCATCGCGATGGTCGGGGCGTTCTTCTACGCGAAAGCGTACTTCGACCTCACGGAGGTCAACCAGCCCATCACGATTTTCGGCGACGTGCAAATCGGTGGCCCAGTCAGTCTGGCCGCCGGATTCCTCCTCATCGGTCTCGGCCTCCGCGAATACGTCTCCGGACACTCCCACGGTCACGGCGGGCACGACCACGATCATCCACACAGCCACGAGGCTGGTCACTCCCACGACCACAGTCACGACCATAGCCATTCCAACGACCACGCTCGCGATTCTCACACCGACCGCGGCCTGCTCGGCATCGCGTGGTTCGCCTTCCTCCTCGGATTCGCCCACGAGGAGGAGTTCGAAATCATCGCCCTCTGTGCCGGGTCTGACTACTGCCTCGAACTGATGGGCGCGTACGCCCTCACGGTCATCGCTGGTATCGTGGGACTGACGCTCCTGCTCATCGCCGGCTATCAGGAGTTCGAGGAGCAAGTCGAGCGGTACACGCCTTACCTGCCCGTCTTCTCTGCGGCGGTGCTCGTGGTCATGGGAGTGGGCTTCATCAGTGGCCTCCTGTGAGGCGGCGCCTCTTACACACTGCGTCGTCGCTCGACTCGCTCCTCTCGTTCACCGTGAAGAGTTGCACTATTGCAAAGAAGGGCTAAATCCACACCTATCCTACGTCTCCTATGCGCGAGTACGTCTTCCTGTTCGAGTACGAGCGGGGGGTCCACGCGGTTCGGGACAGCTTCATCGACCACCCCGAGTTGATGGCCACGACGCTCGCAATCTCCGCGTCGACGGATTCTCGGTGGCGCGTAGAGCGTATCACAGGTCCCGAGGACGCACTCGATACGCTCGAAGCCGTGTATCTGAATCCGGACATCTGCAACGAGTGCATCTACCCCCATCCCGCGTGCGACGCGGTCGCTGTCTACGAAGTTCTCGAAGCCGAACCGACCGCCCGGACCATCTACCGTTCGACGACCGAAGTCGAGTTCTGTTACTCGGTTTCCTCGCTCGCCGTCGCCACGCTCGGCTCTGGGCTCGTGTTCGACGCCGTCCAGCGCGGCCCCTACTACGAGTGGCGCGTCCTCGTCCCGGCGGGCCGCGACCTGAGCGCCTTTCACGAGGCGCTGCACGCAGACCTTCCTGCGGGTGTGACGCTGTCCATCCGCCGGGTCGGATCGCCGGAACCGTGGGCACACCGCCGTCCGAACCGGGAACTCGCCCTCCCGTACGAACAGCGCGTCGCGCTCGAAACCGCGACTCGGCTCGGGTATTACGAGCACCCGCGACGCGCCGACTTGACGGACATCGCCCGCGAACTCGACCTGCCGCTTACGACGCTCAGATACCGACTTCGCCGGGCGGAGGCGTGGGCGGTGTCGCTCGCCGCCACCGCGACCCAACCCGGCGGCGCATTCCGAGAGCATTCTGATTTCTCACCCGACACGTCGTCGCCACTGGTCGAGCGATAGGCCGCCGGCTGGCGCAAAACCGTGTGTAGTGAACCGATTTGCACTACTACAAACGCAGGCCTATCGCCTCCGCCGTCGTCTCTTTACCTGTATGTCGAGCTTACAACAGGGAGAACGGATGCCTCACACGCGCGTCCGCAAGAAGTACAGCATCGGTGGTGGCGTCGAATGTATCCACCCCGTCGAAAACCGCCGATATCTCGGTCATCAGGGAGAGGGGGCGTACTTCCAGTGTACACTCTGTGAGTCGGTGGTTATCAGCTACGGACGCTAGCCAATATCGATTTTTCGCGCTGGAATCGCACTCAGAGAGTGCAGCGTCAGGCGGCCAGGTACTCTTCGATGTAGGAATTGAGCGCAGAGCGGAGGTCCTTGATTGCCCGTGGGTTGTCGGCGGTCACGCGTTCCAGTATCGCTCCGTTGATCATGGACAGAAAGAGTTGCGCCGTCGCCTCGGAGTCGACTTCCCTGAAGGTTCCCTGTTCGATGCCCGATTCGAGGTACTGCTCGATCGTCTCGCGGATGAAGCGGTCGGTCTTCGTGAACTGTTCGCGGTAGACCTCGTTGTGCGGAGCCTGCGCGCGGATTTCCAACAGCGCGGTCTGGAACTCCCGTTGTTCGTCGTCGAGCGCGGGAGGAATGAGGCGGTCGAAAAACGAACGCAACTGGGCCTCCGCGTCGTCCCACGCGTCGAGTGTGATGTCCGCGGCGAACTGGTCGATGAGGTACTCGAGGAAGGCGACCAGCAGGTCGTCTTTACCGTCGTAGTGATGGTAGAGCAACGATTTGCTCTTTTCGAACTCCTCTGCGATTTTCGAGATAGAGAGGTCTGCGTACCCGTGTTTTCGGAGTGCTTGATACGTCGCCTCCATTATCGCCGTCTGGGTGTCGCTCGTGTTCGATGAAGCTGAGGTTGATGTCATGATTGAACCGTCTTCAGTGGCCGTCGGTCGGGGTCTTTTTCGTCGTATTACCGTCGGCCATTAATAGTTATCTCGTCTGGTCGGCCGTCGTACTAACAGGCCGAACAGTTCGCGACCCCGGCGATACGGGGCGACTCATCGAACCGACGAGCGCGCCGAGTGTGACGAGGAGGGCCGAAACGAGTGTCACAGCGGAGAGGCAGGCGGCGGGACGCCGGGCGCGAACGATTACGGCCTACTTTGACTAAACATTCGTTCAGCAAGAAGGTTTCGCTATAAAAAGCCGGCCGCCGCGAGCTTTCACGCGACGATGTCGTCCCAGATGACGGCCGCAGACGGCGTGACGAGCAACGAGGCGACGAACGAGAAGAACACGCTCAGCGCGATGACGAGTCCGAACTGACCGAGGACGGGCGTAATCGCCAGCGCGAGAACTCCGGTTCCCGTCGTGGTCGTCAGCATCGACCCGGCGAGTGCCCCACCGGTACCTCGAACCGAGTCGTCGAGGGCGCCGTGAACCTCGCCCTTCTCGTCGTACTCCTCGGCGAATCGGTGGACGATGTGGGCGGAGTAGTCGATGCCGAGTCCGATGGCGATAGAGAGCACCGTCGCGGTGAGGGCGTTTAGCGGAATGTCCAGCAACCGCATCGACCCCGCGAGCAGCGCGACGGTCACGACGATGGGGATGAGATTGAGCACGCCGAGCGACGGGCGACCTTCGAGTAGCCAGTAGACGAACACGAGGAAGATGCCCGTGGCGACGAGCGCAGCGATGAGGCTCTGGATGGCCGACGCGAAGATGATGTCCGTAATCGCGGCGAACACCACCGTCTGGCCCGTTGCGATGGCGGTCATCCGATACTCGGCGGCAACCGCTCGTCCGTCTGCGGTCACCTCGCCCTGCGTCGCAGAGGCTTCCGTGGAGTAGACGACGCGTGCCGTACTGAAGTCCTCGCTCACGTACGAGAGTGCCTGCTCGCGGACCGGCGAATCGAGCAGGTATTCGTAGATGGCTTCGAGGTTGTCGTCGGGAACGCCGTTGTCGTTCAGGTCGTTTCGCTCGACCAGCGCGGCGAACTGCGAGTCCTGTCTGGCGTAGGACCGAATCACGCTGACGATGCTCGACGCTTCTGCCTCGCGGTCACGGGTGACGAACGACGGTGGCGGCGTCTGTGAGGCGCGGTGAATCTGCTCTAAACTGTCGTCCTGGCGCATCGGTTCGTCGATGAACACCGTGACTGTGTTGCCCTGTGCGGACTCGAAGTTTTCCTCCAGGAAATTAAGCGACTTCGTGACGGTGTAGTCGCCGGGTGCGAACGGTTCGGGGAGCGCCTCGATGTAGTCCGGTATGTCTTCGGGCGGCAGGAAGTCCTCCTGTGAGAAGGACGTATCCACGCCGGTTCCGTACGCGCCAGCGGCGGCCGAAGTGACGAGCAACAGCCCGAGAAACGCCTTGGGCGCGCGGGCGGCGAACCAGTTGCCGACCGTGAGCGCCCGGCCGAAGGCGGAGTCACCGCTCCCGATGGGCGTCGAATTGAACGCAGGGACGCCAGCACGTTCGCGCCACTCGTCTAAGAGAATCTTGAGCGATGGGAGGAACACCCCGAAGATGAGGAACGTAAAGACGATGCCGATGGCTGCGACCAGCCCGAAATCCCGGATGGGACCGAGGTTGCTCAGCAGGTTGGCCGCGAATCCGAGCACCGTCGTCCCGGTGACGATGAAGAACGCGACGAGCAGTTGGTCCGTCGTCGGACGCATTGAGCCACGGATTCCCTTCCCCGTCGCCCGCTCCTCGCGGTAGCGATTGATGGCGTGGATTCCGAAGTCGATGCCCACCGCGAGCAACAGGACGGGGACGGCGATGGTCATCTGGCCGAACGGGATGCCGGCGAGGCCCATGAACCCGAACGTCCAGACGATGGTCATCCCGAGGGCGACCAGTCCAAGCAGCAGGTCGATGGGGTCGCGATAGGCGAACAGCATAAACACGAGGATGAGCACGAGCGCGGCGGGCACGACGATGGCGAGCGAGTCACCGATGACGCCCGACAGTTCGCCGGAAGTGATGCCGCTGCCGAACACCGTGAATTCGCCGTCTGCGGCGTTTGCAATGTGTTCGACGCTCCGCTGGATGTCGGTGAGCGGACTCGTCCCGCTCGTGCCTGCCGACGAGGACACCCCGCCTGGAACCTCGTGGGTAACCGCACCGATTGTTGCGGAGGCGGTCGCCGCTTCGGCGTTGAAGTCGGTGCTCAGAAGTGAGGCGAATCCGGGCGCAGCGGCCGCCCGTTCGACGGCGGCATCGACTTCGCCGGGCGTCGCCAGTCGAATTGCCTCCTGCTGAGCCGACAGTGTCGTCGCGTTCGGGTCGAGTTGCCGGGCAACGATTTGCGCCGCGCTCGACGTCCCCGTGACCCGGAGGTCCTCCTGGGCTGCGATGCGCTCCTGTAGCGCGAGCATCCGGAGCAGTGCGGGTTTCGAGAGGACGTTTTCGCTCCGCTGGATGAGCTGGGTCGACCCGGTGTCCGTCTCGAACGCGCCCGGCCCGAACTCCTCGTTTACCTCCTCGAAGGCTTCCTGTGCGGGCACGCCGTCGAGGAACTGGCTCGTTCCGGCGTCGGTGCTCACGCCGCCGAGTCCGGCGGCGAGTACCGCTGTCACGAGAAGGAAGGCGACGACCACCGTCTTCGGGCGGTCGACGATCCACCGGTCGAGTCGTTCGAGAATCGAGTCTACAGACACCATCTATCGGTATCGCGTGTAGGCGAAGCCAATCGCGCCGAGTAACACGACGGCCACGCCGCCGATGAGCGTCATCGAGACGCCCCCATCGTCCGTGGCGGCAGTCAGCCGAATTGGCACCTGGTAGGTGTCAGAGAGGCGGGTGTCACCGTCCGGCTCGTCGTACTGGAAGTCGAGTTTGAGCGGGTAGGCCCGCTCGTCGGCGTCTTCGGTGGCCGAAAGCTCGAACTCGACGGTCGTCGATTCACCCGCTGCGAGCGACGGCACGTAGGATTCGTCGCTGTCGGCCGAAATCGGGTCGTCGACGAACGCTTTGGCGTTGATGTTCGTGAGGTTCTGGTCGCCGTTGTTCGAGAGACGGAGGGTGACGCTGTCGCTCGAACCCGCCGCGAGCGAGGTGTTGACCGGTTCGACGCTGAACACGTCACGCTGTCCGGCGACTGTGACCTGCTCGCTCAGCGTGCGGCTCTTTCGTTGCTCGCCGTCTGCGTTCTGGTACTGCACGACGACGGAGAACTGTCGGGGGCCGGCCTCACTGCCTTCGCTCACGGAAACCGGGAAGGAGAACGAGGCCTCTCCACCGGCTTCGAGCGACCCGACGGCGTACTCCGGGGATTGGGTGCTGATGCCCGTTCCAATCGGCTGGAGGACCACGACGGCGTTTTCGACGCCAACGGGTCCGTCGTTCACGAGCGTTCCCTGCACTCGTCCTTCGGTGTCCACGCGGAGGTTTGCAACGACCGAATCGAGCGCGAAGTCCTGTTCGTCACCGACCGTGACGCGGGTCATGAGCGGTGACGTCTGTCGGGATTCGTCGTCCGCGTTCTGGTAGTTGACGACGAACGAGAACTGTCGCGGGCCGGGTTCTGCGCTCTCTGCGACGCGGATTGGGTACTCGATGGTCGCCGATTCGCCCACGTCGAGCGTGCCGAGCGGCTGGCTCGGCTCGACGGGCACGACCGTCTCACCGTTCGGTTGCATGGCGATGGTGGCGTCGTGGAGCGGATTCGGCCCACGATTCGTCACCGTCGCGGTGAGCGTCCCTTTCTCACCGACGAAGAGGCGACTCGACACGTCGGTGAGTTGGGCGGTCTGTTTTCCGGCTGGCGTCACGCTCGTCGTGAGTTTCTGTGAGGTCTGTGTGATGCCGTCTTCCGTCTCGTAGGTCACGGTGACGTAGAGGGGCAGCGGCCGGGTTTCCGCGTCGGGAGTCGCCATCCCCTCGAAGCTCACCTGCTTCGTCTCGTCGTCGCCCCATTCGCCGACGTAACGCGAGGCGCTGGCGCTGTTGCCAAAGGCGATGGTCGGCGAGCCAGATTGCACCTCGACGACGGCCGAAGTGACCTCGTCGCCGACGTTTTCGAGGTCGAACGTGACGTCACCGCGTTCGCCGACGCTCACGTCGGAGCGAACGTCGTTCACCTGAAAGCGCGCCCCGTTTGCGACTTCGACTTCGATTTCTGGGCGAGCGGTTCTCGTGACGGTCTCGCCGTCTGCGTTCGTGTACTCGTAGCGAACGTCCACGTCAACGTCGTAGGTGCCCGGTTTCGCGTCCTCGTCTACGGTGATGGCGAACGTCGCGGGTATCGTCGCGCCGTTCGGGACCGACCCGAGTGGAATCGTCCCGGTCTTCACGTCGATGGGCGCGCCATTCTCGTCGAGAGAGACGCGGACGTTCCGGGCGGTTCCCGAGGCGTTACCCGCCCCGCTCGTGGCCGAATTAACGAGTTGGACGCCGAGTGAGGTCTGCGAACCCGGCTGGACGGTGTTGTCCGGTGCGTACGCAGAAAAGCCCGGTTGAAGTGTGGTCGCCGCCCCGAGCCCGGTCGCGCCAAGCGCGGACCCGACCAGCAACAGGACCAGGCCGACCGCAGCCGCCCGTCTCATCGATGGTGCCTCCGTATCGCCGACGAGGAGGAACCAGTTCTCGCCAGCACGTATGGGCTGAACATTTGTTCAATTCGTGGCTAACGGTCCCATCGCTAAAAGTGTTTGTACTATCCTACAAACAGTACTGGATTCCAGTATTCGGCCTTATGGTGTCGATTTTTCTCCGGAAAATTCGTTACTTTGACCGCGATACGAGCGGTGGACTTATCTTGACCGAGTGTTCAGTTAGGGTGTGCTATCGTCTCGCTTCTCGACCCAGTCGCGTTCGCTCGGGAGGGGCCGACTCCGCCCGCTGCCGCGAGCGGCCAACGCAGACACATGAGCGACCCAGATGGTCTCACGGCACTGCGCCGCCTCGGTCTGTCCACCTACGAGGCGAAGGTGTTCGTCGCCTTACAGCGTCTCGGTCCCGCGACCGCGAGCGACATCGACGCGACGACCGACGTTCCGCGCTCGCAGGTGTACGGCGCGGCGGACGACCTCGAAGCGAGAGGCCTCGTCGAGGTCCAACAGGAGACGCCAAAGCGGTACCGTTCGGTGTCGCTCGACGAGGCAGAACAGCGACTGAGAGACCGCCTCGACGTGGAGACGAATCGGGCCTTTTCGTACCTCGAAACCGTTCAGGGCGAGGGCGCTGGGGACGAAGCCCACCAGGAGAACATCTGGATGCTCCGGGGGTCGGCCACGATAACCGACCGCATCGAATCGCTGATTCGTGAGGCAGACCGACAGGTCGTCCTCGCCGTCGGCGAACGCCTGCACACCCCTGCCCTCGAAAACGCCCTGGCCGCGGCCGTGGCCCGTGGCTGTGTGGTCACGGTCATCTCGGAGGACGAGTCAGTCATCGAGTGGGCTGAGACAATCGCCGACGTTTCGGTCCACCGACCACCCCACGAAGTCGACACGGAGTCGACGATTGCCGGTCGCTTCCTCATGGTGGACGGGCGCACCATCATGATTGGCATCCTGAACGAGTCGTTCGGGAACCCCCAGGAGACGGGAATTCTCAGTTCGGATTCGGGTTTCGCCCAGATTTTCATCGGGCTGTTCGAATCGCATCTGCGCGGGTGACACACCGTTTTGGCTCCTCGCACGGGAAGGACGCACGAAGCCGTACGCTGCGAGAAAGACGAGTGAGCACGGCGGAAATCTGGCGGCGAAACGCTATTTCTTCACTATATTTCTATGTTGTCTTCATATAAAATTCAAAATACTAATTCGCTAAAATTTCTGGCGAAGCTTCGATGCCCCCGACAAATCAACCCAACGCCAGCGAAGACGAACCGGACGACGAACGACGCACCTTCCTCAAGACAATTGGCGGTACGGCGGCCGCAGCGACGACACTTGCTGGAACCGTGAGCGCAGAGCAGACCGGGGCGGACACTGTCCCCCTGACCCATGGGGTCGCGGCAGGCGACGTAACAGCCACGACAGCCGTCGTCTGGGCGCGGGCCGCAGACGAGGGCGTTCTTCACGTCGAATTCAGCGTCGACGACTCGTTCGACAGCGCACGCGAGCAGCGAACGACGGTCGATTCGACAACCGACTACACGGGGACCATTCGTCTGAGCGGACTCCAGTCAGGGACGCGCTATCATTACCGAGCGTGGGCGACGAACCGGAACGAGTCCGCCTCGGACGCTCCCGCCTCCGCACCGACTGGCACCTTCGTCACGCCACCGAAGGAAACTGACGCTGCGCCAGTCACTTTCGCCTGGACTGGTGACACGTGGGGGTACGGCACTAACCCTATCGAGCCGCCGTTCACGGGGTTGCAGACGATAGCTGATCTCGATCCCGAGTTCTTCCTCTACCTCGGTGACACCATCTACGCCGACGCCGACACGCCGGCCGGGAAGATTACCGACAACACGCCTCCCGGCGAAGCTCTCGACATCTACCGGGGGAAGTACAAGGAGATGCGCGACCCACCCGCTGAGATTGCAGACCGGTCTAACCTGATGCGATTGCTCGAATCGACGTCCGTCTACACCGTCTGGGACGACCACGAGGTCATCAACAATTTTGCGGGGCCTATCGAACCGCTCATGCCCGAGGGCCGTCGGGCGTTCGAGGAGTACTGGCCACTCGACCGAGGTGGGCGCGGAAAGGGTTACGAACACCGCCTCTACGACTCGTTCCGCTGGGGCGAGCACATGGAACTGTTCATCCTCGACACCCGCCAGTACCGTGACCCAAACATCGACCTCGATTCGAAGACGCTACTCGGTGCGGAGCAACTCGCCTGGCTGAAGGACGCGCTCTCCGACTCGGACGCGACGTGGAAAATCCTCGCCTCGCCCGCGCCGCTCGGCTATCCGTCCGACTCCTGGGCGACCGAGACTGAGCGGACCGGCTACGAGGCCGAACTCCTCGACGTGGTTGAACACATCCAGACCGAACCGATTTCGAATCTCGTTGTGGTGGCAGGCGACGTTCACAAGTCTGTCGTCGGCGCATACGACCCTGACGACGACGGCGAATTCGAGTTCTACGAAGCCATTGCCGGCCCACTGGGCGCACCCTCCGGCGAACCGGACGACCTGTACGCCCCGCTCAACCCGACGAAATTCTTCGCGAAAGGCGGCTACCTGAACTTCGGGACCATCTCGATTGGAGAGTCGGGTGAGACGCTCACCGTCAGCATCTTCGACGAGGACGGCGACGAGCAATTCGAGAAGACCATCGAGGCGTCAGTCCTCGAACCCACCGCGGTTCCGGCCCGCATCGAGAGCACCTTCGACGACGACCCAGAGGGCTGGCTCGTCTCGAAAAACGGCGGCAGCGACCGACCGGAATATCACGCCGAGGGCGGCAGCCCAGGCGGGCACGTCAGCGACGAGGAGAACCAGGGCGGCGTGGCGTGGTACTATCAGGCACCGTTCAAATTCCTCGGCAACCGGGAGGCGTTCTACGGTGGCACGCTCTCGTTCGACATTCGCCAAAAGCAAACTGACCAGCAGTTCGACGCCGACCCAATCGAAGGAGGAGATATCCTGCTCCAGAGTGGCGACCGCAAACTCGTCTACGAGTTCCGCGGGCCCGACTCGACTCCGGAAACGGAGTGGACGACGCTCGATGCCCCGCTTACCGCAGCAGCGACGTGGGTAGATATGCAGAGCGAGGAGCCACTCGCGACCGAGGAGGCGTTCCGCGAGGTGCTGTCGAATCTCGAATTGATTCGGATTCGGGGTGAGTATCGTGCTGGCGACGACCGAAGCTATCTCGACAGCGTCGTCCTCGAACGGGACTGAGCACCGTACCCAGCACACGCAGCTTTTCGGTCGGTGAGACAGGGCTAACCGTTCATCACGCTTACCTCAGTGAGGTGAAAGACGATGGATATCGCTGAGGTCATTTCGTCGGAGTTCGTCGAGTTCGATATCGGCGCGCCGCTTTCGAAGGTCGCTGGTGCGTTCGCAAATCAACAGCTTGACGCGGTCATCGTGACAGACGGAGACGAATATTGGGGCATCGTTACCCGCCGTCAACTGGCAGCGTCGTCCAATCACTCGTCAGCCAAAGTGGGGTCACAACTCCACCACGTGCCGACCGTCGAGCGGACGGAGGACGTCCGCGAAGTCGCCCGCCTCATGATCGGAAGTGGCGCGAAAACGCTCCCGGTGGTGGAGAATGACCACATCCTCGGCGTGGTAACCGCGAATGCGGTGCTCGAAGCCGTAAAACCGTTCCTCGACGTCGTGACCGTCGACGACGCCTACTCTGAGGAACTGTTGCGTGCAGCACCCGATACCACGCTTGGGGAGGCTCTCAACACGCTCCGCCGAGCCCGTATCACGCATCTGCCGGTCACCGAAGCAGGAACACTAGTGGGGATGTTGAGCCTGTACGATGTCATCGAGTTCACGACGCGCGGCGGGCGCAAGAGCCAGGGTGGAACGGCTGGTGATTTCGGTGGGCGCGGTGGTGGCGGGCAGAAAGCCGGTGGTACCCACGGTGGGTTCGGTGCACGCGAAGGTGATACAGACCGTATGCTCGACCTCCCCGTGCGTGATTTGATGACTGATGGAGTCGTTACGGTGAGCCGCGATGCTACCCTCGACGAAGTGGTCGAAACGATGTTCGACCGAGAAACCTCCTCGCTCGTCGTCACGGCTGACAGTGCGACCGAGCCGGTTGGAATCATCACGAAGACTGACGTCATCGAGGCGCTCACCTGGGAGGAAACGGGGCGACGTGGGGTGCAGGTCAGCGGCATCGAACTGCTCGACGACATGGACTACGAGGAGGTCTCGACGCTAATCGAGGGTCTCGACACAAAGTATCGCCAGATGAATGTCATCAAGGCGAGTATCGAACTCAAAGAGCACAAAGAGATGAGTCGGGGCGTGCCGCTGATTCTCGCTCGGATTCGATTGGTCACCGATAGGGGCTACTTCACGGCCGACGGCGAGGGCTACGGTGCGTCACACGCCATTCGCCTCGCGGCAAACGCCGTCGAACGCCAACTCCTCAAGGGAAAGACGTACGCCAGTTCGAAAAAACACCCAAGCCTAGCCGAGCAGGAGCGTCTCTACGGCTGGTGGCTCGGCGGTTGAGTGACCTCACGGCAGGGGAGGACGCCTCCTCTGCCTCATGTAGCCATCGTGTAGATTCGAGCCAACCGGTTCATCCCGCTCCTGCTGTGCGTTCTCTACCTTCACAATTGTTCATACAGTCTCATACAGCCCGTGTACTGCATACACACGGGTCATAACAACATTTTAACCCATAATCGCGTTTCGTGTGAACATGTCTCGCAAGAGGTGTAAGCAATGAACATCGTGGAACGACTCCGGGCAATCGGTCCCGGGGCGATGGTTGCAGCGGCATTCATCGGCCCCGGCACGGTCACGACGGCCAGCGTCACGGGTGCGCGCTTCGGGTACGCGCTCATCTGGACCATCGCGTTTTCGGTCGTCGCGACCATCATCCTCCAGGAGATGAGCGCCCGTCTGGGCCTCGTCACCCGCGAAGGACTGGGCGAGGCGCTGCGAAACCGCTTCGACAATCCTGCGCTCCGCTACGCGAGCATCGCGCTCGTCGTGAGCGCCATCGGCATCGGGACCGCCGCCTACGAGACGGGCAACATTCTCGGCGGTGCAGCGGGCCTCGAAACCGTGACCGGCGTGAGCGCCTCGCTCTGGGGACCGTTGATGGGCCTCATCGCGGGGGCGCTGCTGTGGACGGGTAAGTACAAACTCATCGAACGGGCGCTCATCGCGCTCGTGGCCATCATGGGCGTCTCGTTCCTCATCGACGCCATCCTCATCGGCCCGGACCTCGGCGCAATTGCGACCGGGTTCGTCCCGACCGTCCCCGAGGGCTCTGCATTCCTCATCACGGGCCTCGTCGGCACCACCGTCGTCGGCTACAACCTTTTCCTGCACGCGAGCAGCGTCCAGGAACGCTGGGGCGGCCCCGAGGACCTCGCGGCGTGTCGCACGGACACCATTGCCTCGATCGTCGTCGGTGGATTCATCACGCTCTCGATTCTCGTTTCCGCGGCCGCCGTCTTCCCTGTCGGGACGGAAATCTCGGACGTCGGGACGATGGCCGAGCAACTCGAACCCGTCGCAGGCACCTACGCGAAGGTGTTCTTCAGCATCGGCCTGTTCGCCGCCGGGTTCACCAGCGCGACGACCGCGCCGCTCGCGGGTGCCTACGCGACGGCCGGTGCTCTCGGCTGGGAACGCGACCTCACCTCGCGAAAGTTCCGCGCTGTGTGGATGACCATCCTCGCGACTGGTATCGTCTTCTCTGCCATCGGGCTCAGCCCCGTCAGAGCCATCCTGTTCGCACAGGTCGCAAACGGGATTCTCCTCCCGATCATCGCACTCTTCCTCATCCTGATAATGAATGATCGCTCCAAACTCCAATCCTACGTCAATTCGACTGCACAGAACGTCCTCGGCGGACTTGTCACGCTCATCGTCATCTGGCTCGGCGTCCGCAGTCTCCTCTCGCTCGCGGGGGTATTCTGAATGAACACGGGGGGCAACCAGCCGCCAGAAACGACCGTCGGCGTGGACGTCGGCGGCACGTTCACGGACGTGGTCCTGCTTCGCGGCAACGACCTCATCACTGCGAAGGTGCCGAGTACCGCAGACCAGAGCGTCGGCGTGATGAACGGCATCGAGAAAGCCTGTGAAAAGGCGGGCATCGCACCCGGCGACATCGACGACTTCGCCCACGCCATGACCGTCTCGGTCAACGCGCTGCTGGAAGAAGACGGCGCGAAGACGGCGCTCGTCACTACTGAGGGCTTCCGCGACGTCCTCGAAATCGGCCGCCAGGACCGGCCATCTCTGTACGACATCAACGCCGACAAGCCAGCGCCGCTCGTCCCACGCCGCCGTCGATTCACGGTCGGCGAACGCGCCACGACCGAGGGCGTCACCCAGTCGGTAGACGCTGCTTCGGTCCGCGAGGTGGCCGCCTCGATTCGAAACTCGGGCGTGGAGGCCGTCGCGGTCTGCCTGCTCCACGCCTACGCACACCCCGAAAACGAGTCGGCCGTCGCGGAGATTCTCGAAGGCGAACTCGACGTTCCCGTCTCCGTCTCCCACGAGGTGCTCGCAGAGTTCCGCGAGTACGAACGCACCTCGACGACCGTCGCAGACGCATACGTCACCCCGGCCATCGACGCCTACATCGGCCGGTTGGTCGAAAGAGCCGCGGACGCCGGCGTGCCCGAACCGCACGTCATGCAGGCAAACGGTGGCATCACCGACGCCACGACGGTCCGCAATCACGCGGTTCGGACGTGTATGTCCGGGCCGGCCGCCGGCGTGGTTGGCGCTCGGGCGAGCGTTAACGACGTCGCCGCAGACCGCGGTCTCGAAGGCCTCGTCACCTTCGACATGGGTGGCACGTCCTCGGACGTGAGTCTCGTCCGCGACGGCGCGGTGGAGCAGACCACCAACGCCAAAATCAACGGTCGCCCCATCAAGACGCCGATGGTCGACGTGACCACGGTCGGTGCCGGCGGCGGCAGCAAGGGCTGGGTTGACCCGGGGGGTGCGCTCCGCATCGGCCCCGAATCGGCCGGCGCGAACCCCGGCCCGGTCTGCTACGGACGCGGCGGCACCGACCCGACGGTCACCGACGCGAACGTCGTCCTCGGCTACATCGGGTCGAGCACCAGCCTCGGCGGCGAACTGTCCATCGACGTGGACGCCGCCCGCGACTCGCTCGCAGAACTCGCAGACGAGGCTGGCCTCGACGGCCCGCTCGCGGCCGCACAGGGGATGTACCGCGTCGCCAACGCGACGATGACTCGCGCCATCCGCGCGGTCACGCTCGAACGTGGCTACGACCCACGGAACTTCGGCCTCGTCGCCTTCGGCGGTGCCGGACCGATGCACGCCGCGGCTCTCGCAGACCGCCTCGACATCGGCACGGTGGTCGCCCCACGCGCCTGTGGCGTGCTCTCTGCGTTCGGCCTGCTCGCCGCAGACGAGAAACACGACGTGGTGCGGACGAACCGCCGACCGCTCGACGCAATCGACGTAGACGAGATGGAGGCCACCTACGCCGACCTCGAAGCGTCGGTGCGCGACGAGTGCAGCGACCCGGACGCGGCCGTCGTCACCCGCCGGGCAGACCTCCGGTACGCAGGGCAAAGTTTCGAACTCACCGTCCCCGTCGATACGCCGTTCGACCCCGAGGCCGCCGCCAAGCGATTCCACGCGGCCCACGAAACGGCCTACGGCTACCGGATGGACGAGGCGGTCGACCTCGTGAACGTCCGTGCCGAAGCAGTCGTCGAACGCGCAGACCCAGCAGTCACCTACGACGCACCCGGCGACGCCGTCGTCGACGAGCGCGAGGCACACTTCGCGGACGGAGCCTACACGACCACCATCTACGACCGGATGCGCCTGCCGCCGGGCGAGACGGTCATCGGCCCAGCAGTCGTTGAACAGGACGAGAGTACCGTCGTCGTGCCGCCACGATGGGAGGCGACGGTGCGCGTCGATGGAACCCTCGTCCTCACGGAGGTGGACCAATGACGAACAACGCCGTCCCTTCGAACGATGGTGCTGACATCGACGCCGTGACGCTCGAAATCCTCCGCAACCAGCTCGAAAGCGTCGCAGAGGAGATGGGTCAGGTGCTCATCACGGGGTCGTACTCCCCGAACATCAAGGAGCGCCAGGACTGCTCGACCGCGCTCTTCGACGCCAAAGGCCGAATGATTGCGCAGGCAGAGCACATCCCGGTCCACCTCGGCGCGATGCCCGAAGCCGTCGACGCCGTGCTGGAACGCGACCCCCAGCCCGGCGACGTGTTCATCCTCAACGACCCGTTCGACGGCGGGACGCACCTGCCGGACGTGACGCTCGTCTCGCCGCTCGCGCCCCGCGGTGAAGTCGTCGGATACGCTGTCTCACGCGCCCACCACGCCGACGTGGGTGGGATGACGCCGGGCAGCATGCCTGCCGGCGCGCGCGAAGTGTACCAAGAAGGGCTCAGACTACCCCCAACCCGACTCGTGTCAGGCGGCGAGGTCAACGAGGACGTGATGGGGCTCATCCTCGCGAACGTCAGAACGCCGGACGAACGTCGGGCAGACCTCCGTGCGCAGATTGCGGCGAACGACCGCGCCGAGGAGCGCCTCGGCGACCTGCTCACCGAACACGGCGACCTCGTGCTCGGGGCGTTCGACGCCGTTATCGACTACTCGCGCGACCGCATCGCCGCCGAGATTCGCGACCTGCCGGACGGGACGTACGCCGCCCGCGACGTACTCGAAGGTGACGGCGTCCTCGAACACCAGTCGGACGTGGATCCGGAAACGGTCGAAATCCCAATCGAGACGACGGTCACCGTCGACGGCGACGAGATTATCGTCGATTTCGAGGGGACGGCAGCCCAGGTGCCGGGCAACCTGAACGCGCCGCTCGCGGTCGCGAAGTCAGCGGTCTACTTCGTGGTTCGCTGCGTGACCGATCCCGAGATTCCGCCGAATCAGGGCTGTTACGACCCGGTCACGCTCAACGTACCCGACGGCTCGGTGCTGAATCCGAACCTACCGGCGGCCGTCGTCGGCGGGAACGTCGAGACCAGCCAGCGCGTGACCGACGTCGTCCTCGCCGCGTTCGCGGAGGCTGTCCCAGACCGCGTGCCAGCGGGCGGGCAGGGGACGATGAACAACCTCATCATCGGCAGTCGCACGGGGTCGTTCACCTACTACGAGACCATCGGCGGCGGATTCGGTGCCCGCCCGACCAAAGACGGGATGGACGGCGTGCAGGTCGGCATGACCAACACGCTCAACACACCCGTCGAAGCGCTGGAGACGGCCTACCCGCTCCACGTCGAACGCTACGGACTTCGCGCAGGAAGCGGCGGCGACGGCCGGTTCCGCGGGGGACTCGGCCTCGAGCGCTCGGTCACCATTCAAGAAGACGCCACCGTCTCGCTGCTGACCGAGCGTCGGCGCATCCCGCCGAAGGGGCTCGCCGGCGGCAAAGACGGCGCGGTCGGCCGCAACCTCATCGACGGCGAACCCGTCGCCGCGAAGACCTCGGTCGACGTGGACGCCGGAACGACCGTCACCGTTCTCACACCGGGCGGCGGGGGCTACGGGAACCCGGACGACCGGGACCCGGCACTCCGCGAACAGGACCGCCTCGACGAGAAGGCGGACGGAGACGAATGATGAACGACCCCACGACCCACGGCGACCGCCTGAAACTCGGCGTCGTCGTCCCATCCTCGAACACGACGGTCGAACCGGAGTTCGCCTACTGGACGCCCGCGGACGTGTCGGTCCACGCGGCCAGAATGCCGCTCGTTGACGTGACCGTCGAGGGGCTGGATGCAATGGCCGACGACGCCGTCGCCGCAGCCGAGCGACTGGCTGACGCCGAAGTCGACGCCATCGCCTACGCCTGCACGACGGGGAGTCTCGTCCACGGCCACGGCTTCGACGCGGACTTAGAAGCGCGACTCAGCGAGGCCGCAGGCGTGCCTGCCGTTGCGACGGCGCTCTCGGTGCGCCGCGTGCTCGACGCACTCGACGTGTCGCGAATTGCGGTTGCCACGCCGTACATCGCGGAGCTGAACGACCGAGAACGCGACTATCTCGACGAAGCCGGATTCGACGTGCGCCACCTCGACGGCCGGGGAATCGAGCGCAACACCGACATCGGGAGACTCACCCCGGCAGACGCCCGCGAGCAGGCGTCGGCGGCGCTCGAAGTGGCCCCGGACGCAGAGGCGCTGTTCATCTCGTGTACGAACTACGCGACGCTCTCGGTCATCGACGAACTCGGAGCAGGCGGCGTCCCCGTCTTCTCCAGCAATCTCGCGACGCTCTGGGACCTCGCCCGCGTTTCCGGCCTCGCCATCGACGGGTTGCCCGGTGGGCTTCCGGCTCCAGACGCTCGGTAAGCGTCCCCAGGGCTCCCTCCCCTCTCGCCTTCTTCCTACGAAATCGACCCTTTTGGCCGCTGTCCGCGCAACTCCTCGATTGTTTCGTCGTCGATGTACGTCTCCAGTTCCTCCCGCCGCAGATTTCCGAGGAGGTACTGCAACACGTCCGTCGCCGCGGGCGAGTAGAGCGGTCGGTTGTCGTTTCCGCAACGAACGTCCATCGTGCAGGCCGGACAGCCCTCGTCGCGGCCGCACGAGCAGTCGGCGATGAGGTCGTAGGCGCGACGCGCGACCGCCTCGAAGTGGTCGTAGATGGCGCGCGAAAAGCCCATCCCGCCCTCGACGCCGTCGTAGATGAACCAGCCGCTCGATTCGGGTGTCCCGGGCAGGCGGTTGGTCGCGAGGCCGCCGAGGTCGGTGGCGTCCACCTTGAGTTCGAGCGGTGCGACGCCAATCATCGCGTGTTCGACGGCGTGAATCCCGCCGAGGTAGCCGTGGAGGCGCGGCGGCAGGTCCGTACACTCGGGATTCTGGTAGTCGCTGTGCTTCGAGAGCATGGCGAGTTCGAGTTCGTCGGGGACTTCGACCCAGCACAGTTGGGTGCGCATTTCGAGCGGTGGAAGTCCCGTCTCGAGGCCGATGTCGTGGACGTCTCCCGACCCGATGTCGCGTTTCAGGTAGGAGGCGTAGTGGACCGACACCGTGCCGTAGCCCCAGTTGAGCCTGAACGGGCCAATCATCCGGAACTCTTCGACCTCGGTGTCGAAGATGTGGACCTGTCCCTGCGATTCGGTGTAGTAGCCGACGTTCACGGGTTCGAGTTCGACGAACGGCTGGGGTACGTCCTCTCGGAGCGTCGTGACCTGGTACTGGTCGCCCTGGTAGAGGACGGTCGCGCCCTCGTGGTAGTCCCGGTAGGCGCGGTCACGGCCGATTGGCTGGTGGTCGAACGACTCCCGTCTCGGACACCGAACGTCGAAGGCGTTGCCGCCCGAGGCGTAGAGGCTCACCGCGTCCTGCGGGCGGTTGCGGTGGGCGTACATGACCCCGCCGTCGAGCGTGCCTTCGAGCGTCCCGGTTCGTCGGCAGTACTCGACGGCGCGTTCGAGTCGCGACTCCCCACCAAAGCGGTCGGCGTCTACCCACGTCAGTGGCAACTCCTGGGCGGCGCAGTTGACGTTCTGAAGGTAAACCGGATTGTTTTCCAAATCGACGACGGCGCTCTCGTGGTCTTCCTCCAGCACGTACTCGGGGTGGTGGAGGATGTACTGGTCGAGCGTCGAGTGGTTGGGGACGAACACCGAGAGCGCCTCGCGCTCGTCGCGTCCGGAGCGGCCGATTCGCTGCCAGAACGACTGACGAGAGCCGGGATAGCCCATGAGCACCGTCCCGTCGACGCCGCCGATGTTGATGCCCACTTCGAGGGCACTCGTCGTGGCCACGCCGTCGAGCAAGCCCTTTTTCAACTGGTACTCGGTCGCCCGGCGCGACTCCTTGCCGTGGCCGGCGTTGTACGGTTCGAGCGCAGGCAGGTCGTCCGCCAGCGGGTTCGCCTCCCGGAGGAAGTTTTTGCCCCTGTCTACGGCGAGTTCCGTGAGTTTTCGCGAGGGACAGAACAACAGCGACTGGACGCCGCCGGCACAGAGGTGCGCCCAGACTTCGGGGGCTTCGACGGTCGCTGGCCGTTTCGCGAGCGGCGTCCACCCGGAGTCTTCGAGTCCGCTATCCGACTCACTCCCACTCTGTGGTGGGTCCCAGAACACGAGGTCGCGCTCGCCGCGTGGCGACCCGTCTTCTTCTACGACGGTTGCCGGCTGGCCGGTCAGGGCATGGGCGTGGACAGCGGGATTTCCGATGGTCGCCGTCGTGAGGGCGTACTGCGGGTCGCCGCCGTACCAGTCGACGACGCGCTGGAGGCGACGGAGAATCCACGCGACGTGCATCCCGCTCAGGCCGGTCCAGACGTGGGCTTCGTCCACGACGACCAGTTCGCAATTTGCGTGGAAGTCGGCCCACAGATGGTGACCTTCGAGGTACTGGTTGAGGCCGACGAAGTTCGTGATGACGACGTTCGCCTCCTCGCGGATGCGCCCCTTCTCGCTCGATTTGGTGTCGCCGTCGTAGACGCCGACGGTGATGTCGAGGCCGAGTGTGTCGAAGAGGTCGTTCAGTTCCTTCTCCTGGTCGCGACTGAGCGCCTTCGTCGGGTAGACGATGAGCGCCCGCGTCTCTGGGTTTTCGAGATATCTGCGGGCGATGTGGAGGGCGTAGACGAGCGTCTTCCCCGAGGAGGTACTGGTCGCGACACAGACGTTCGCTCCCCGGTCAAGCGCGGAGAGGGCCGTCGCCTGATGGGTCCACGGGTCGAACGGCAGGCGCGTGGCGAGTTCGGGCGGCAGACACTCGGTGGCCGGGACTGTTTGCGCCTCACGTGCGGGAATATTGAACTTCGCCTTGACCTGCCCCCGGTAGCGATTCGGTGGGTACGTCTCTGCGAGGTCGTCGCCGGAAAGCGCCAGTCCGTCTGTGGTGGTGTCGTCTTCGTGCATCTTAGAAGTCCGTGAGGCCGGTCTGCG
This sequence comes from Haladaptatus sp. DYSN1, assembly GCF_029489995.1. Classification (NCBI taxonomy): domain Archaea; kingdom Methanobacteriati; phylum Methanobacteriota; class Halobacteria; order Halobacteriales; family Haladaptataceae; genus Haladaptatus; species Haladaptatus sp. DYSN1. The sequence continues at coordinate 213,857 of NZ_CP120472.1, read as the reverse complement.
TCGTCGAATCGTCGGTTGGTGCGTCTGCGCGTTCTCGGCCGGGTGTCGCCGCGGCGATTGCCTCGTACACGGCGGCGAGTTCGCGCACGTCTGCCTCGCAGTAGGCGCGGGCGGCCTCCCAGTCAAGTTCGCTTGCGAGGTCTGGCGACTGGAGCGCCCGACCGACTGCACGGGCGAGGGATTTTCCGTCGAGCGACGCGGCCTGTGCGCCCCGTTCGAGGCCGAGCGCGGCGGCCACGGCTTCGAGGCGGTTCGTGCGGCCGGGGAGGACGGCATTGCCCTGCCGAATCGCCCAGTCGTAGAGGTCGTATTCGAACACCGACTCGCGCCAAAACTCGGCGAACTCGGGGGCGTGATGGGCGATGAAGCTGTTCAGGTGCTTGAAGTCGAAATTGTGGCCGTTCCACGTCACGAGTGAGGGGCGGTCGTATTCGGCGGCCAGCCACTCGACGAACTCGCGGGTCGCCTTGCCCGGGTCGTCGTGGGACGGTGCGGTGTCCACGAAGTCCACGTATTCGTCCCGGGCGGGGTCGTACACGCCGACGAGCCAGATGATGGTCGGACTCAAGCCGTCGGTTTCGATGTCCACGAACAGCGGCGAGTACGTCGCTGCGGGAATTGGTTCGTCGGTCTGGCGGACGACGCACCCCTCGGCCAGCGCGCGGGCACTCTGTCGAATCGTCCGGGCGGTCGACTCGCCGATGCCGTGGATGGCCCGCAGGTCCGCTTCGCTGGCCTCCGCAACCGCCTCTCGGGTTTCGTAGCCAGCTTTCTTCAGCCGCAACGCGGTTGTCGACCCAACGTTCGAGAGCGCTTGCAGGCCGAATCGGTCTGCCGGGGCCGAGGTGACCGCAATGTTTCCCACTCCGTCGAACGTGAGACAGGCGAGTTCAGGGTGGCCGGACCGACGAAGCGGCGCGAGTCCGCGGACCGGCAGGCGAACCGCCTCGCCCTCGACGGTCGCCTCCCACACGTGGTCGTAACTCGCCTCGAACGCGCCGGTAAGAAACGTCGTCTGTCCGTCTGTAGACGCCTGAAAGCGGGTGACGTCCGCGAGACCGTCGAGGCTGGCCGCCAACGTGACGGCGTCGATCCGGGGTTCGAGGCCGTCGCAGATGACGTAGTCTGTGTCCCTCGGAATGCTCCCCCGGGTCGCGGCGTCTGCGATGAGGGCCGTCGAATTCACGAACGCGAGGGACACGCCGCTAACTGTCTCGGTGCGGATGCCACGCAGGCCGTCGGCGTGGATGACTGAGCAGTCACTCGCGCGCTTGAGTCGGCTCACGGTGCGCATGTCAGCTCGTTCACGGACGACGTAGACGAGGTCCGGGTCGAAGTGGGCGACGAGGTCACCGAGGGCGTCGCTCGCGAGCTCCGCGACGGCGTCACACCGAACTGCGAGCAGTCGTGCGCCCTGCCCCGTTTGCATACGTCCACTTGCGCGCTTTCGGCCATAAGATTTCGTCCTCGGTGTAACTCGTTCGAACGCCGTTCTCACGCGCGCTGACCGCCATAGCAACGCCAAAACAGCACGGCAACTGCGACTCTGAACTGACTACGGGACAGGAGATTTGTTCGGTTTGTACGTCCAAACTAGTTTGGAGCTGTCGCACCCTTAGAGTTAAGAGGCGATGTAAAGTACGCTTTACTGTAAAGCGAGCTTTACGGAATGCCTGTTTTACATCTGCCAATGACACAAACACAAACTCATCGGTCCCCACTCGCGAAACAACGCCTGTACCGCCGCCTGATGGTCGGATTCGTCATCGCTGGCACCGTCCTCGGCGTTGCCCTCAGAGAACTCCTCAACTACCCGCTGGTCGGCGAAGTGGTGTACTGGGGCGGCATCGTCGCCTTCCTCGCTGTCTGGCGTGGCTCCTCGGTCACGCTCTTCGACGAGCGAGACAAGGCGCTCGAACGACGGGCCAGCCACCTCACGATTACGCTGTTCGCGGTGGTGCTCGTCCTCGGCGCGTCCGCCGCCCGCATTGCCACGTACACCGACCTCTATGCGTTTCCCGCCGGCTTCTGGACGGTCCTCTGGGGGTACGTCGCGGTGTTCGTCACCTACGCCGTCGTCTACGGCTGGCTGCGCTACGTGCGATGAAGAACGACGTTCGCAGGCGACGCGAGGCAGCAGGTTTGAGCCAGGCCGACCTCGCGGCCGCCGTCGGCGTCACCCGCCAGACCATCAACGCCATCGAGCGACGTCGATACGACCCCTCGCTCGTACTCGCGTTCAAACTGGCCGCCTACTTCGACTGTGCGGTTGAGGACCTATTCGACCCCGAGTTGGACGGCGAAAAATAGGCTGCTGAGGTGTTTTTCGTTATGCCTGTGCGTGCGCTCCGGCAGTCTGCGTTGCTTGCGCACTGCTGAGTTGGTCGTAAATCGCGCCGAGGAATCCGAGCACGACGAGCGAGAGTGGCGTAGCGAAGATGCTCCCGACGACCGCGCCGACCGTGGGATAGCCCGCCGCTTCGGCGACGAGTGCGACGACGAACGAGAGGACGCCGCTGATGATGGAGAGCGCGACGATTGCGATGAGCAGGACGACGAAGATGCGAAGCCAGTTGCCTCGGGTGAGTTTCCAACTCTTCTTGAGCGCGGCGACGAAGCTCTGGTCTTCGACTGCGATGAGGACGGGCATCAACAGGAACGCGACGTACGCGATGATGCCGGGGACGAGCAGGAATATCGAGGCGATGCCGACGATGATGCTGTAGACGATGCCGCCGACGAGCGTGTTCGCGAGCACCCAGCCGATACGCCGGGAAAACGTTCCCTCCGGAATCGTCGTTCCCTTCCCGCTCACGACGATGCGGATGGTTACGATGCCGAGGTAGCTGAACAGCAGTAAGGCGAGTAGATTGCCCGCGACGAGGAGTGAGACTGGCGCGTCGAACGTCGGGTAACTCTCACGGAACGCAGCACCGAGTTCCCCGCTGAACACCTGGACCATGAGGCTGTTGAACAGGAACTGGTAGACGATGCCCGCGAGGGCGTAAACGCCAGCGATTGCGAGGCCGTACTTCGTCACGACCCGTTTGAGGCCGTTTTCGAGCGTGAAACCAATATCGAGGGACACGATGGTGCATCGCTGTTAGAACAAGTTAACCTTTGTTGAACAGTTGACAAATTTGCCGCAATCGACCTGTTTTACGCGAGACCTCCCTCTTCGTGCGAGGCTCCACAATAAACCTGGAAATTACGACCCGTCCCAAGCGAGTACGGGCGAGTCGCGGATTCTACTGCGAGAATCACTGTCACAAACATACGCGAGTTCACAATAATCCGGTTCAGGGAATGGCTATGCCCCTTCCAGCAGTCGGTCGACATATGCTCCTCGCTGGAACGACCGACGGCGTCTACACACTCACCGAGGTTGCGGGCCCTGCGCCGCCAGTCGCTGAGAAAGTTCTCGACGCATCGGACGTAACTCGCCTCGCGGAATTCGACGCTGTGGAGGGCGTGTTCGCAGCGACCTACGACGGACTGTTCCACTCTGTCGATGGCCGCGAGTGGACGAACCTTTCCCTCCCAGAAGCGCACGTGTGCTCGGTCGCAGTACACCCTGAAGGCGATACAAACAACGCGGGGACGAAGCCAGCACGCCTGTTCGAGGCGTCACTCGACGCTTCGCCTCGTCTCGATGACCTGACCTGGAGGGACGTTTCTGCGTTCGACGAACGGCGCGAGCGAAGCGACTGGAGTCTTCCCCGACACGACGACCTCGCAATCGTTCGCAGACTCTGTACGCATCCCGACGTTCCAGACCGCCTCGTTACCGGCGTCGAAGTGGGCGGCATCCACGTGAGCGACGACCGAACTGAATCACTGGAAACGCGCTCAGTGAGTGGCTTCGATGCTCCACACACGGACGATATCCACCACATCGAACTGGAAGACAGCGACACGCTCGTCGCCTCGACGGGCAGTGGCCTGTATCGCACGACAGACCTCGGGCAGACGTGGACGCGATTGGATACGGGCCACAACCAACGCTACTTCCGTGAATCGTTCGCTCACGATGGGAGTCTGTACGCCGGTGGCGCGCCGTTTCCCTCTACGTCGTGGGACGAGAAGTCCGACCACGCACTGTTCGAGTGCCACGATGGACGGAATCTCGAACGTGTGCCGTCGCAACGCCCGAAGAGGCTGCCGGCGGCTGGTGTGCAGTTGAGGGCACGATATTCGCATCGACGTACAAAGGTCCGCTCTTTCGACGGGAGACGGATGGTTGGGAGATTGCAGGGACGATTCCCAACCCCGAGGAGGTGCTCAATCGGTATCTTCCATTGATGGGGTTCGAGAACTGACCGTGGCCGTCAGTTGAACTAGTCTTCGTTCTCGTCGAGTTTGACCGTCGGTGTGTTGCTCAGGATGCCGTTCAGGTTCGTGAGCGGCTCGCCCACCTTCAGTCCGTGTTCGGTAATCTTGAACTCCCGGAGCATCCGCTCGAAGTCGCTCGTGCGCTTTTTGAGCACGCCGATGACCTTGCGCATCTCGGCTTGCAGTTCGAGGTGGCGCAGGAAAATGATGTTGTCCGCGAGGTAGCTGATGCCGACTTCCGTTGCGGTAAACTCGCCGGTTACCGTGCCGATCTCCTCGACGAGGATGACGGTGACGCCCATGTTCTTAAGGTAGCGACACAGCGAGTGGAGTTCGCGGACGAGGTCCGTCTCGTCGCCCTGCAACGAGAGTTTGTAGCCGTCGATGCCGTCTATCATCACGATTTGCGTGTCGTACTCTTCGACTTCGCTGCGCACCATGCTCGCAAATTCCCCAGCGGAGTAATCGAGTGCCTCGATTTCGTTGACGTACAGCGAGTCCTGTTCGAGCATCTCGCGGACGGGGATGTTGATTTTCTGACTGCGTTTGAGGAACGTGTCGACCGTTTCCTCGAACATGTAGACCACGGAGCGCTCACCCCGGCCCGCTGCTTCCTTCATGAACTGCGTTCCGGCCGTCGTCTTGCCCGCCCCGGTTGGCCCGCTGATGACGGTAATCGTTCCACGCTCGATGCCGCCGTTTAGCATCTGGTCCATCGCCGGGATACCGGATGGGACCGATTCTGACGGGAACTCGCGTTTATACTGGTTCGGGCGCAGTTTCGGGTACACTTCGATGCCGTCGTCGCGGATGCGCATCGAGTGAGAACCGCTCTGAACGTTCGACCCGCGGAACTTGGGGACGTTTACGTTGCGTCCGGCCTCCCCGGTCTCGATTTCGATGGTGCCGTCGCTCATGAACTGGAGGTCGTCGTCGGGAATCTCGCGGGTGTTCTGTGAGGTGAACACGACAGTTGCGCCCGCCTCGCGGAGGTACTGCATGAACGAGATGACCTGCTGGCGAAACTGGTGTTCGTCGGGGGTGAGGTGGCGCAACCGCGAGATGGGGTCGATGAACACGCGGTCGGGTTCGAGGGCTTCGACGCGACTCGTTACGGCCTCAGTGAGTGATTCTTGTTCGACTTCGCTCGGGGCGAAGATGTCGTACGACTGGTTGCGGGCGAACATCTCCGAATCGGGGCTCAGGTCGAGAAACTCGACGTCGGCTAAATCGACGCCGAGCGTCGCCGCGTTCGTCTTGATGTCCGCCGTTGGCTCCTCTAAGTTCACGTACAGGGCGGTCTCTCCCTGTGCGGTTCCCGCCTTCAGAAAGTGGATGCCGAGAATGGTCTTGCCGGCCCCAGGGTCGCCACGGACCAGGTAGCTACGATTTTTCAGCAAGCCGCCGTTTAGTACCTCGTCGAGTCCGCCGATTCCTGTGGAGATTCGCTCCGGCGTGCGTACACTCATCGCTGGTGATACGCAGAAGTGGCGCAGTGCGATGTGATAGGTGTATCGGTGCCGTGGAAATCGTGGCTCCATTCGGCTCTTTCGACAGGCGTTCTACCGCCCTCCTTCGATGGACACAGTTTGTCACTGACATAATTCAGATACTTACCACAAAGTTATTACCAGAACATGGCGATAGCTGAATGAGGTCATTCAGTGCATCTAGCAGACCGATCCATCCCTACACCGTGTGCTGGTCACCGCACCCTTACACAGTGTACCGCCCTCGATCCGCAAAGGCAGTTTCACGTACCTGTCGACGACCGGAATTGTTAACCGAGTGAAACTTACTGGACGGTCGCGTGCTGTCAGTTCACGTTCGACCACTCACCTGCACCTGGAGCCCCAATGACGACAGATACCCTCGACGACTCGAAGCTCGATGAAGCTTCGAATGTGCTCGTGCTCGCCCCCCTCACCCCAACTGGCAACGGTGCCTTCCGCGAGTTAGTGACGGCAATGAGCACGACTTCGGAGACGAACCTGGCGGCGATAACCTACACCCAACCGCCGGAATCGTGGCTCGAAGATTGGCAAACACACATCGGTTCGCTCCCCGCTTCCCTCTCGTTCATTCACGCGAATGGAGCAGCGGTCACCCACGAACCGGAAACCGTTCCGCCCCAACTCGAAGCCACCTCGATACTGAAGGTCAATCCGCGCGAACCGATGGACATCATCGCGCCGTTGACCAAATGTTTGATACAGTGGCAGACGACCGACCGCCAGTCGGTGGTGTCGGTCCAGACGCTCAGCATCCTCCTCGAATACGTCGATTTCGACACCGCGTTTCGCTATCTCCACGTTTTGACCCACCGAGTGAAACTCTACGCAACCGGATTCTACCAGATGGACCCCGACCTCCACGACGCGAAGACGGTGTACACGCTGAAGACGCTGTTCGACGCCGTCGTAGAACTCGACGCAGACGGCTGGCACGTCACGAAGACGTACACAAGCCAGCCAGAAGACGATTCGACCGCCGAGACCGACGGCCTGCTCAGCGCGATAAGCGGCGTCATCGACCGACTCTCCGCATTCGGCGGGGGCCGTGAGACGCCGGAAACGCCGGCCACGCCACCCGAGCCAACACCGCAAGCCAGCGCCTCCTCCGAGTTCACGAGCGACGCAGACCGTATCTGTGAACTGCTCTCTACGTACGGCGGGCGCATGAAGCAAGCCGATGTCATCTCCGAAACGTCGTGGTCGAAGGCCACCGTGAGTCGAAAACTCTCGAAAATGGAACTCGATGGCATCATCTCCCGCGTTCGCGTGGGCAGAGAGAACGTCGTGTTCCTCGCGGGATACGAACCGGCACCCGTCGAGACGGTGCGGTGAGTGACGAATGCGTTTCGCATCACCGCCGAGAACCGCCCACTCGACTTCCACTTCACCAGCAATTGCTGGCCTGCTGTGTGTACCGACGCAGAACGCCCGCACGACCCAACACCGAACCAGACCCCCGATAGCTGAACATGTCTAAGCAAGCGACAGTACTCATCGTAGACGACGAACGGCCGATTACCGACGCATTCGCCACGTGGCTCGAACCTTTCTACGAGGTCCGGGCCACGTACAGCGGTCCGGAGGCACTCGAACACCTCGACGCGGACGTAGACGTTGTGCTCCTCGACCGCCGGATGCCCGATATGTCCGGCGAAGAAGTCCTCTCGGTCATCCACGACCGCGGCCTCGACTGCCGCGTGGTGTTGGTGACCGCCGTCGAACCCGACTTCGACATCCTCGAACTGGGCTTCGACGACTATCTCGAAAAGCCGGTCTCGGACCCGTCTGTCCTCCACGACACCGTCGAATCGTTACTCCGGCGCTCGACCTACGATTCCCAACTTCAGGCGTTCTTCGCGCTCGCCTCGAAGAAAGCGGCACTGGAGACGAAAAAGAGCCGCGCCGAACTCGAAGCAAACCAGGAATATGGGTCGCTCCAGCGAGAGTTGGCCACGCTGCGGGCGGACCTCTCGACGACAACGAGCGCGCTCGACGACCAGGACCTCAGAGCAACCTTCAAGTCTCGCAGTTAGGGTCGCTACAACCTTCTTCACCCGGTACGGCTATGCGTCCCGGGTGTGAGTTTAGACCAAGAGAGAACCGTTCGCTTCTCCCGATTCGTTCGTACCAGTGTCTGAGGCGGTACCACGACGGCGAACGAACCACCAGTCCGTCTGCCGGCCCTGCCCGTCGCCCTCACAACAATGATCGAACACGACACCCTCGAACCGCCTCGCACACGAGCGACCAGCGGTCGAATCCTACTGGTCATCCAGAACGACCGAAACCGCTCGCTGCTCCGCGAGTTGCTCGCCCCCGCCTACGATGTCGCCGTCGCGGCCGGCCGTGACGACCTCGACGGCCCGTTCGACCTCTGTCTACTCGACGACCGCTCGTTTTCGCAACTCCGTGACCTCCTCGCGGCGCGCAAGGAGGCGGACCGTCCCCTGTTTCTCCCGTATCTGCTGGTCACCTCGAACGAATCTACAGACGGCTTCGAGACGGAGACGGGCGTGGACGAAATCGTTACCAAGCCGGTTCGAAAGGCGGTGTTACACGCCCGCGTCGAGGGGTTGCTCGACCGCAGACAGCTTTCGGTCGCGCTGGCTCGACAGAAGGCCCAGAGCGACCAGCGCTTTCGCACACTGTTCGAGACGAATCCGGACCCGGTATACGTCCTCGGTGACGACGGCAGCCTCTTGCTCGCGAACGCCGCGTTTCGTGACTTGCTCGAACAGGAAGCAGACGACCTGCTGGGGCGACCGCTCGCGGATTTCGCGGTATTCTCGCCCAAAACGGCGGCGACGCTCAGCGAACCACGCGACGGGGAGTTGGCGACTATCGAATACACCCCCCAGACAGGGCCGCCTGGGTACGCCGAGGTGAATACGGCGCGAATCTCGCTCGCCGGCGACCGGAGTGAACTCGTCGGTGTCCTGCGAGACGTGACCGAACGGCGTCACAGGAAGCGGGAGTTACAGCGACAAAACGAGCGCCTCGACGAGTTCGCGTCGATTCTCGCCCACGAACTCAGAAACCCGCTCGGTATCGCCCAGATGTATCTCGGAATGGCGCGAGCAGGTGACGGGGCTGCGTTCGAGCAGGTCGAAGACGCCCACTCGCGCATCGAGGAGATGATTAACACGCTGCTCGACCTGGCCAGAAAGGGTGAGACGGTGGGCGACGTCGAACCGCTCTCGCTCGCGGATGTGGTCGAACGCGCCTGGCTCGCGGTGGACACCAGTGGAGCGACGCTCTCTCGCGATGGAGTAGACCGCTCCGTGCGCGCGGACGCAGACCGCCTGCTCGAAGTGTTCGAGAACCTCTTTCGCAACGTCGTCGAACACGGCACAGACGGACAGGCTGCGGCGAATGCGAATTCGTCCCTGACCATCCGCGTCGGCACGACGGCGGCGGGATTCTTCGTCGAAGACGACGGAACGGGTATCCCGGCTGGACAGCGAAAAACCATCTTCGACCGCGGCTACAGCGCTGCAGACGACGGTGTCGGCATCGGATTGACCATCGTCAAACGAATCGTCGAGGCCCACGGCTGGTCGGTCGCTGTCACAGAGAGCGAGGCAGGCGGGGCGCGATTCGAGGTCACGGGCGTTACCTTTCAGTCGTCGAGCGTGGAGTGAGCCAGCCGGCCCCGTCGGAACCGGTCTCCGTGTGATATCTAATTACACCTAAGTTGAACGACAGATGGCGATTTCGGGCTGTTTTACGGTGGGAAAATCACGCGATGCTGGCTGCCGTGACGTAGCGCTCCGACTGACGCCACATTTGTGCTGCTTTGGGCACGAGTCATCTGTCATCACTGACACGTCCGTGGAGGTTCGAAACACGGTTTTCCCCAGCAGAAGTGGTGGACTATTCGAAACGAACGTGTCGTTTGGCGCGAGAACGAGGGTATGGTTGGGTCCATTGGGCTGATTTCTCAACGTTCCGAGCATCAAATGTGGGTGATGGCGTGGAATTTCGCGCTCAAAAGTTGGATGATTGACAACACTGCGCCGTTGGTGTTCGGGCGCTCTCGTCTATGTTGAACTACTGGTATGTTTTGTTTGGACAATCCCACTGGCGTAAGCTTTGTGGAACCACCAACTCTCGGATAACTCTCGGTCTCGATTACTAGATGTATCCCGAAATTGGGAGATAGAGGCATGGAAACGCCTTTGTGTGGGGGTCTGGACTATGGTGGCAGACAGTGATTCAGGAGCATATTACTGTCAGCAAATACGGAATGTATTGATTGCAAATATCTCTCGGGCTGGGGGCTGCTCTCCACATCCGGACGCACGTTCGGAAGACAGACGACCTACGGGTTATCTATGACCACGCGAGACACGATCCACACATCGGACTCGGCACACGAATCGAACGACACGAACACTTCCCTCGGGCGACGGACGTTCCTGGGTGCGGTCGGGGCGACTGCGGCGGGCGCGACGCTTCTCGGCACCGGGACGGCGACGGCTTCGTCGAGCCTCGAGGACAACTACGACCGCGTCGTCGACATGGTCGAGGACGCGGGGGCTGACAACACCGGCGAGGAGTCGATTACCCCGAAACTCGAACAGTACGCGGGTAACGACACGCTGCTCAAATTCCCCGAGGGCCGGTACTTCATGGATTCGCAGTTCCGGTTTACCAACTTCCGGAACTTCGGCATGGTCGGGGACAACGCGACGCTCGTCCCGGCGAACTACCACAACTACGACGGCCCACAGTACCGGATGTTCCGCCTCGGCGTCGATTACGACCCTGGCGTGGACCTCCACATCGAGAACTTCACCGTCGACCTGCGGGCGAACGACACCGGCATTCGGGCGTTTGAAGCACAGGTCAAAGACGGACTGTTCGTTGACAACATCAACATCGTCGGCCAGCACGACAGCGGGACGAAAGGCCCCGGCATGTTCGTCATCACCGACCCGGACGGCCACGGCATGGTCAAGCGGTTCCGGGCGAACGACGGCGGGGCGTTCTCAGAGAACGCGCCCGGCGACATCTGGCGTGGCCCATCCGGGATTTTCACGTCGAAGTACCACAAGGGGACCATCGAGTACAAAAACTGCGAGTTAGACGATTGGCCGGACAACAATCTCTACTGCCCGTCGAACGGCAGTATCATCGTCAACGGCGGGCGCTACGCCAACGGCGAAGCCGCGAGCATCCGCCTGCGCGGCCACGATTGTCTCGTGACGGGCGCGAAAGTCGTCGTCGACAAACAACGCGAGGAGAACGAAGGCCAGCGTGGCATCCGCCTCGATGGTGGGTCCGACATGCGCGTCACGGAGACGACTATCGAACTCGTGAAGCCGAACGGCCACGCCCTGACGGTGATGGACGACGTGAAGAACGCGAAGATAGACCACGTGAACGTCACCGTCGGCGACGAGGTGAACCACGCCTTCGTCGTCCAGCCCGGAGCTGGCCCGACGACGATTCGACGGTGCGACTTCCACATGGAACGCGGGGGCAACGCCATCCAGATTCGCGGCGACGACGCCGGAAAGGTCGTCTGTGAGCACCTCGACATCACCGGCGACGCCGAGGGCTACATCTGGCCGTCGGCGATTCGCAACTACCGCAACAACGTCGTGTTCCACAACGTCAACTTCCAGCAGCGCGGGGACGAGAACCGCAAGGCGTTCTGGCTCGACGGCGACGACGTTCGCGTCACCGGCGGCGGTCAGTACGCTACTCACTACCCAACCGTAGTGAACGGGAGCAACGTCGTCATCGAAGACATCGAGGCGGAGTCGGTGGACGGCTACGAAGCCATCCGCCTGAACGACGGCAGCAAGAACGTCACCATCCGCAACAGCTACATCAAGCGCGGTGTCGAGGACAACGGATGTGAGAACTTGGAGATGTACGGGAACGAGACCTAATCGGCTCCCGCACGCTGTTTTTTATGTGGACGGTGCATCCGCCAGGTTGCTCTCGACGAGCGTCGCGAAGTCCGTCGCGAACTCGTCGACCGCGTTCCAGTCGGTGTACTCGTAGTCGCGGGCGGTGTCCACGTCCCCAGTCGTCTCACGGGCGATTCGCTTCATCATGAGGCGCTTCAGGAACCCGTATCTGGTGTAGGCGAGCGCCCCGGCGAAACTCGTGATGCGGTCGGGTTGCCATCCCGTCCCGGCGACGAACTCGTCGAGATAGCTCTGCGCTTCAGCCCGCGACTCTGGGTCGGTTCTCGACGAGGCGAGACACACCTGGAAAAAGCCCGTCGGCAGGCCTAAGAGCGTCTCTCTGTTTGACGCCACGAACCGCCGCATCGCCCGCGAGTGTCGCCCGTAGTGGACCGAACTTCCCACGAGCACGCCGTCGACCCCCGTAAACGAGGTGTTCCGTGGCAGCGACGCCACGTTCGACAGCGTCACCTCGTGGCCCGCCGCACGGAGTCGGTTCCCGATGTAGGTTGCAATCTTCTCGGTTTGCCCCTCTTTCGTTCCGTAAATCACCTGAATCGATGCCATTTCTATCCCCACACTAGAATCGACGGGAAGCGAGATAACGGCACTTCCTCGGTCTCAGACGGAGAAACTGCCCGCAGAGACGGTTACGTCTGCTTTCGCTTCCACGTGAGCGGTCATCGTCATCAGGACTTCGCCCTCGCCGGTGCGGACCTCGGTGTCAACGTCGACCAGCCCTCGGGAATCAGTTTCCACGGATTTGTCGACCACGGTGGTGTGCGCAGAGAGGGTCTATCCTGGGCGTGTCGGCCGCCGCCATCGAATGTTGTCCACGCCGGGTGACCCGAGCGCCACCCACTCTGAGAAGAGCGAATCGACCGTCATCCGCATCCAGATGGCGGTGGTGTGCCAGCCACTCGCGATGAGTCCGCCGAACATCGACGCTTCTGCCGCCTGCTCGTCGACGTGAAACGGCTGGGGGTCGTACTTCTCCGCGAACTCCGTGATTTCCGCTGCTGTGACCGAATAATCGCCGTACTCCATGCTGTTACCGACCTCAATATCTTCGAATTGACATCCTCCCGCGCCTGAAGACGCGGGAATCCCACGGCACCGCACCGCTGGGTTGGGATATTAAGGTTCGCGGTTCACGACCTGTTCTCGTGGGGCGAAAACGCCCTCACTACGGTCGAACAGGTGAACCGCAGGCTGTGCCAACCAGCCGTTATCCCTATCACCGCCATCCGTGGCGAGACTCGGGAGTACCTTTTGCCGAATGTTCTCCGCACCGTTCACGTCAGCGTTCGCAACCGTCTCGCACTTCTCGCACACGTACAGGCCACGTTCAACTCGCTGGTTGTCATCGGTGTGACCGCACGCCGAACACGACTTCGACGTATCGCGTTCCGACACCACCTCAACGTCGATGCCCTCGGCTTCCACCTTGTAGTCGAGTAGCGTCGTGAAGCGGTCGAACGCCCACCCGTGTAAGTCGAGATTACCGTGGTCACCCCAATTCCGAGGTTCGCCATTTTCATCGTCTTCTCGGATACCGCCGAGGTCGCCAACAACGAGTTTACCGACACCCCGTTCGACGCACTCCTCTACGATTGCTTTCGAGAGGGCGTGCAAGAAGTGTGTCCGGCGGCCCGTTCGCTTCCGGTCAAGACGAGTGGCTTCACGGGACGAGGAATCGTCGCACTCAGCTTTCTTCTTCGTGAAGTAGTATTCGTCCTCTTTGAGTGCGCCACCCGGATACAACAACGACTCACCGCCGAACGAGACGGTGGCGAAGTTGCAAATCCCGAGGTCAACACCAGCCACCTCGCCGCCCGGCGGTTCCGGGTCGATAGTGGTGCGACAGACGAATTGAAGCCGCCACTCGTCGCGCTTGTAGACGGCGCGAACCTGTTGAATGTCCCACTCGGTCAGGTCAAGGTCCGGGCGCGTCTCATACTCGCACAGAATGAAGTCTGAACGGTGTTCTTTCAGGTTGCGGCCTTTCGAGAGGCGAACGCGGGTGAACTGTGCGTCGTGTTTGAAGCCAGCCGCTTTGAACGACACAGTTGAACGCGGGTGGGAGTCGCCGGTTTTTCGGTAGCCGGGCGGTCGGGCACGGTTGTCGCCGTTTCGACGCTTGCCGAACCAGCCGTTGAACGCTTCAGCGAGTTCTTCGAGAACGCGCTGACTGGATTGCGAATGCAAGTCCGTGTAGCGTTCGTGGCGTTTGAGTTCGGCTTTGAGTTCCCCGTCATCGGGAATCTCGCCCGTTTCATCCCACTGTTCTTGCGTGTAGTAGCGACCGACGTTCCAGAGTTTTGAGGCGGCCCATCCGAGTTGGTCGAGGTCGTCACGAACCTGTTGCTGGTTCGGTATCGTTGCCTCGAAGGTTCGGATGGTTCGACCCATTTTCTGGCTTCATAACCGGTTATGGACGCCGTTTTCTCAATAGTATTGATTGGCGTGGAATATCCAGCCGTGTCATCGACGGTGGAATATGGAGGAATTGTCGGATTCATCCTGGCCCTAAAGGGTCAGGTATTCTCCTCGATTCTGTATAATCTCGCGGTCGTTTCGCTACTCGCACATTACCCGGCGTCACCTGCGACCGTAGACGGCGTGTCTGCGGTTCGGGTGGTGTCTTCGACCTGCAATTTTTCGTCGATGGTCACCGCCAGCGTCTCATCGTCGAGCAAGATACGAACCGTGACGCGAAGTGGGTCTGTGGTGACGATGGTCGCGTACTCGCGGCTCGACGCCGGAACGCACCACGGGAGCGTCCAGAGTGGTTCTGCAATCAGGTCTCGGCCGTGGTCGCGGAAGAACTCGACGACGGCTGGTTCGAACAGCAGCGTCTCGCCCATCGTCAGGTAGTACCAGACGTCACAGTGTTCGCACTCGTAGACGACGCCGGGGCCGTGGATGGCGTCCATTGTTTCTGGAATCTTCACGTGCAGGATGTCCGCTGGCAGCGGGTCGGTAGGGCCGAGAACGGTTCGCCGATTCGTCCCGGTACAGCCCGGACAGACGCCGCTCATCGAGAGAAAATAGCTCGCTCGAATCCGTCGGTCGCTCGCCGCGAGCACCTCCGCCGGTGTTCGCCCGACGAGGCCCCCTGGCGAGAACACGGACAGGTAGTGAAGCAAGTTGCAATCCACACAGTTCACGAGGGCGAGTTCCTCCTCGTAGCGCGCCGAGAGTCCGCCGCCGCAGGCGACGCACGTTCCGTCGACGGGGAAGGGCGGAATCGTCGGGTTGTCGGTGAACGACCCTGCGGTGATGGCGCGGACGACCTGTGCGCCGGCCTGATTGATGTGAAAGCCCTCTGCGGTGCGTTCGGCGAAGTTCGGGATGAGTTTGCCGAGGTGGTAGTTGAACTGTGACCCGTCGCGCATTCCCACGCGCTTTCTGAGTTCGGTGAAGGTGAGCGGGCGGTTTTTCGCCGCGAGCAACTCCTGGAGGATGGCGAGGCGCGTCTCGTTACCGATGATTTTGAACGCCTCAGTCGGGTTGAGGTGTTCGCCCTCTCTGCGATTCCCTACGTGTCCCTGTCCTTTCGCACCCCTCCTCTCTCCTGGCATCTACGTACTATGACGCCGAGTCGCGGCAAAACCTTGCGTCCTCACTGCCCTGACAGTCAGGCTCCGGAGAGCGGAACGCCACCCGTTGGCGACTGGTTGAACAATCGCGAAAACTATCACGAATTTTCGCCAATCGCCCAATTGTTCACGCTTTTTCCTCCCAAACCCCGATATTTGCCACCGTCGGGGCACCTAAGTATGTTATGTGTGAACAACGTTCGAGATGGGTGCGCTACACGCCAGAGACGTCGAACAGGACGTTCGCGAACTCGGTGCCCTACTCGGCAACGTGCTCGCAGCACAGGCTTCCGAAGCAGCCTTCGAAACCGTCGAATCGGTCCGCAAACAGTCGATTTCCTACCGCCGCGGTGACGCTGAGACGCGAACGGCGCTCACGGAGACGCTCACAGACCTCCCGGCCGCCCGTGCGGGAGAGGTGGTGCGAGCGTTCACCACCTACTTCGAACTGGTGAACCTCGCAGAGGAGCGCGAACGCGCCCGCGCCGTCCGCGAAGCCGAACAGGACGGGACGCCAGCCGACTCGCTCGCGGCGGCCGTCGAGTCGCTCGTCGCCGCGGACGTAGACAGCGAAACGGTCCAGCGCCTGCTCGACGATACGCTGATTCAACCCACCTTTACCGCCCACCCGACCGAGGCGCGCAGGAAGACGGTGAAGGCGAAACTGCGCTCGGTCGCCGGCGACCTGAAGACACTTGACGAACAGCGACTCACCGACGCCGAACGCGAGCGCGTCGAACGGTCGATTCGTGCAGAGGTCACGAGCCTCTGGCAGACGCCGCAGGTGCGCGACCGTCGCCCGGAGGTCGCAGACGAGGCGCGAAACGTCCAGTGGTACCTCGAAAACGTCCTCTTTGACGTGGTCGGCGACGTGTACGACCAGCTGGACGCCGCGCTCGCAGCCCACTACCCTGACGTCACCGTCCCGAAACTGTTCGAATTCCGGTCGTGGGCGGGGTCGGACCGCGACGGCAACCCTTACGTCACCCCCGAGGTGACCGCTGAAACGCTCTCACGCCAGCGGTCGGTCGTCCTCGCGCGCTACCGTGGCGAACTGAAGCAGATCTCCGGCGTCCTCAGCCAGGACGCCGGGATGATGGGCGTCGGCGACGCCGTCTACCGGCGCATCGACACGCACGCGGCGGCCCTGCCGTACGTCGCCGAGGCGGCGAAGGAACGCTACCCCGACGAACCCTACCGGCAGTTGCTCAAACTCATGCGCGAGCGCATCGTCCGGGTGGACGACGTGCGACCCGGTGGGTACGTGGACGCCCGCGCACTCAGACGCGACCTCGAAGTGCTGGCTGCGGACCTGCGTGAAAACGGTGCAGAGAGCGTCGCCGCTGCCCACGTCGACCCGCTCGTCCGGCAGGTCACCACCTTCGGATTCACGCTCGCGAGCCTCGACTTGCGCGACCACCAGGAGAATCACACGCAGGCAGTCACCGAGGCGCTCGCCCGTGAGGGACTCGACTACGAATCGCTCGACGAGGACGAGCGCGTGGACCTGCTCACAGAGGCCATCCTCCAAGACGAACCACTCATCGACGTGGACGCGACCGATGACCTCTCTGAAACCGCAGAAAAGGTACTTACCCTGTTCGCGAACACTGCCGAGTGGCAGCGCCAATACGGCGAGGACGCCATCGACACCTATTGCATCAGCATGTGCGAGGAGCCGAGCCACGCCCTCGAAGTGCTGTTCCTCGCAGACCAGGCGGGAGTCGCGGACCTGCCCGGCCACTGTGGACTCGACGTGGTTCCACTGCTCGAAACCGAGTACGCCCTCTCCGGAGCGCGACGCATCATGGGGACGCTGTTCGAAAACGAAGCCTACGCCGCTGCCCTCGAGGCCAGAGGCGCGTCGAGTGGAGCCACCGAGTCCCCAGCTCAGGACTCGACCCGCGGCGTCCAGGAAATCATGCTCGGCTACTCAGATTCGAACAAGGAAAACGGCTATCTCGCCGCCCGGTGGTCGCTCTACCGCAACCAGAAACGCCTCGCCCGAATCTGCGACGATTACGACATCGAGATGCGCCTGTTCCACGGTCGCGGGGGGTCAATCTCCCGTGGGGGCGGCCCGATGAACGACGCGCTGCTCGCGTTGCCTCCCAAGACGGTGACCGGCCAGGTGAAGTTCACCGAACAGGGCGAGTCCATCGCCGAAAAGTACGCGAACCCGGAAATCGCTCGGCGAAACGTCGAACAGATGTTGAACGCCCAGTTACGCGCCCGCCATCGGGCGCTCGAATACGACGCGGAGACGGTTCCAGATGGCTGGCACGAGACGATGGAGACGGCAGCAGACGTCGCCCGCGACGCCTACCGCTCGCTGCTCGCGACCGACGGCTTCGTCCAGTATCTCGAACAGGCGACCCCCATCACCGTCATCGAGGAGTTGAACCTCGGGTCGCGGCCCGCTTCCCGGTCGGGCGAACGCACGGTCGAAGACCTGCGGGCGATTCCGTGGGTGTTCTCGTGGACGCAGACGCGGTGTATCCTCCCGGGCTGGTACTCGCTGGCCGCGGGACTGAACGCCGCCCTCGAAACAACCGACATTGAGACGTTCCAGGAGATGTACGACTCGTGGCCGTTCTTCCGGACGATGCTCGACAACGCCGCGCTCGCTCTCGCCCGGACCGACATGGACATCGCCCGTGAGTACGCCGCACTCGCAGAGGACGACCTGCAGGAACGGGTGTTCGGCCCAATCGTCGGGGAGTACGAGGCGACCGTCGAACTGGTGCTTCGGATTACGGGCCGCGACTCGCTCGTCGACCGCGAGTGGCTCGTAGAGAACTTAGACCGTCGGAATCCTTACGTGGACCCGCTCAACCTCATCCAGTCTGACCTGCTCGGGCGCGAGGACCTCTCGGCCGCGGAACGACGGACGCTCAGACTCACGGTGAAAGGCATCGCTGCGGGGATGAAGAACACGGGGTAAGTTCTCACCGCCACCTGGCGAGCGAGTCAGCGAGTCGCCACTCGGACGAACGCGCCGCTTTCTATCGAGTCGTAGAGCGCCGAAAGCGCGTACATATCGACGAGTCCGTGCGCGCCGTCCGCCTCCGGGTCGCGCCCCGATAGCAGGCAGTCTGCGAAGTAGGCGAATTCCTCTTCCATTTCGTCTACCTGCGGTGCGTCGAAGGACACCTCCCGACCGTTTCGGGCGACCGAGAGGCCACACTCCATGTGGAAGGCGGGTTCGAGGCGAATCCGGCCCTCGGTGCCAGTAATTTCGAGAAACGAGTCGTTGTAGGCGTGCTGGCTGGTGGTACACGCACCGAGCGTGCCGTCGTCGAATCGGAGATTGAAGGCCGCCCGCTCGTCGGGCACGTCGTCGAACGCCTCGTGGGTTGAGTCGGCCATCGCGCTCACTTCGACGGGGTCGGCACCGAGTAGGAACCGGGCGGTGTTCAACGAGTAGATGCCGAGGTCCATGAGCGACGTGCCGTAGCCAGTCAACTCGGGATCGAGTCGCCACTGGTTGGAGTTCGGAATCATCTCCAGGAGGCGCTGGGAATTGTGGCTGCGGACGAATACGGGATCGCCAATGAATCCCTCGCGGAGGAGTTCTCGCGCCCGCCGAACCGCGGGTTCGGTGTGCATCCGGTAGGCAATCATGAGCGTCACGCCTTCGCGCTCGCAGGTGGCGACGAGTTCTTCGGCCCGTTCGGCGGTCGCTTCCATCGGTTTCTCACAGAGGACGGCCTTCCCCAGCCGGGCAGCGGTTTCGACGTAGGGCAGGTGTAGCGCGTTCGGGGTCGCAACGTAGACCGCGTCGTAGGCATCGGCGTGGTCGCCGTCGTGGAACTCGTCGTAGCTCATCGCATGAGAGACGTCGTTTTCGGCCGCCACGTCCGCCGCCTTCTCGCGGGTGCTGCTCACGACCACCGTCGTCTCGCAGGCGTCGGTGGCTTCGATGGCCGGAATCGCCTTGTCCACGGTCCACCAGCCGAGACCGAGGAGGGCGAAGCGAACGGTTCCGTCGGCCCCAGTCTCCCAGTCGCGGGCGGTGAAGTCGTCCAGAGCGGTGGCAACGTCCATGTCTTTCCCTATCACGCTCGGTCCCTAAGTGTTGGCCGTCGGTAGGTATTTGGGCGACTAGTGGGAGTTCGTAGCATGCCAGAGATTCACGACTACGAACTGTACGAAGTACCGCCGCGCTGGCTGTTCTTGCGCCTCGAAACGAGCGACGGCCTCGTCGGGTGGGGCGAACCCGTCGTCGAGGGCCGAGCGAAGACGGTGCGGGCGGCCGTGGAAGAACTCCTCGATACGTACCTCCTGGGCGAGGACCCCGCGACCATCGAGGACCATTGGCAAACGATGTATCGCGGGGGGTTCTACCGCGGTGGCCCGGTGTTGATGTCGGCGATTGCGGGCATCGACCAGGCGCTCTGGGACATCAAGGGAAAACGATTCGGCGCGCCCGTCTACGACCTGCTCGGCGGCCCGGTCCGCGAGAAGGTCAGAGTCTACCAGTGGATCGGCGGCGACGAACCTGCGGACGTGGGCGAACAAGCCGCGAAAAAGGTCGAAAACGGCCTCACCGCGGTGAAGATGAACGCGACCCCCGAACTGGAGCGCATCGACACGCCCGCAGCCATCTCCGACGCGGTCGACCGCATCGCGGAGGTCCGGGAGACGGTCGGTTCCGAGGTGGGCATCGGGGTGGACTTCCACGGGCGAGTCTCGAAACCGATGGCCAAACGCCTCGCCGCCGCGCTCGAACCCTACGACCCGATGTTCGTCGAGGAACCACTGCTCGCAGAACACAACGACGCGCTCGAATCACTCGCTGTCCACACCACGACGCCAATCGCGACGGGGGAGCGAATGTACTCTCGGTGGGACTTCAAGGAACTCCTCCACGACGGGCACGTAGACGTCATCCAGCCTGACCTCTCGCACGCCGGGGGGATTACCGAGGTCCACAAAATCGCGGCCATGGCTGAGGCCTACGACGTGGCGCTCGCGCCCCACTGCCCGCTCGGCCCCATCGCGCTCGCCTCGTGCATTCAGGTGGACGCCTGCGCGCCGAACGCGTTCATCCAGGAACAGAGCCTCGACATCCACTACAACGAGACGAACGACGTGCTCGACTACCTCGCCGACCCGAGCGCCTTCGCCTTCGACGACGGGTTCGTCTCGCTGCCCGAAGGCCCGGGTCTCGGCGTCGAAATCGACGAGGAATACGTCGCAGAACGCGCAGAACAGGCGGTCGACTGGCACAGTCCGGTCTGGCGACACGCAGACGGCAGCGTCGCCGAGTGGTAACGAGCGAAGCAGGTCGACAGACTGAAGCGCGCGGCGGCGTCCACTCGACGAGTGGTGGGCAGACGCGTCGATGCCAGCCTTTTTCCCTGCCAACCCCGTTCGGTCGGTATGTTCTTCTCTGCTGCTTGGCTGGTAGCCCAGACTGCCGCTCCCGCTGGGGTGACGATCGACATGCTCGTCGTCTTCGTGGTGATTCTCCTCGCCCTCTTTCTGTTCGCGACCGAGTGGTTCCCAATCGACGTCACCGCCATTCTCATAATGGTCACGTTGATGGTGCTCGAACCGTGGACCCAAATCTCCGCACAGGAGGGGATTTCGGGCTTTTCGAGCCCAGCGACCATCACCGTGCTGGCGATGCTCATCTTGAGTACGGGCATCAACCGGACGGGCATCGTCCAGCTCATCGGTCGAAAGATGTCCGAGTTCGCCGGCACCGACCAGCGCAAGCAACTCGCGGCGACCATCGGCGTCACCGGCCCCGTCTCCGGGTTCATCAACAACACGCCGGTCGTCGCCATCCTCGTCCCGGTCATCGCCGACCTCGCGCACAAGGGAAAGACGTCGCCGTCGAAACTGCTCATGCCCCTCTCGTTCGCGTCGATGTTCGGCGGGATGCTCACACTCATCGGAACGTCCACGAACATCCTCGCAAGCGACATCTCCGCCCGACTCGGGGCGGAATCGCCCGAGTCCGGCCTGCACGCCTTTGGCATGTTCGAGTTCACGCAACTCGGCATCGTCGTCTTCGCCGTCGGGGCGCTCTACCTCATGACGGTCGGCGTCTGGTTGCTCCCAAAGCGCGTCCCCGCAGAGGAGGACCTCGTAGAGGAGTACGCCCTCCAGGAGTACCTTGCGGACGTCATGGTTCCGGAAAACTCCTCTCTCATCGGGCAGACCGTAGAGGAGGCGCTGGGGGCCGATGCCCTCGATATCGACGTCCTCGAGTTGATTCGCTACGGTGAACGTTTCGCAGAGCCGCTTGCCCGCAAGGAAATACACGAAAACGACACGCTGCGCGTCCGGACGAACCGCGATACTTTAGAGGAAATCATGGATGCAGAGGGGCTTCGCTTCGTGGGCGGTCCTCGGTCCCAAGACGACCTCGATCCCGGCGACGAGGAGCCTGTCCTCGTCGAAGTGGTCATCCCCTCGGGGTCGTTCCTCGTCGGCGAAACCCTCGCCAGTTCGACGTTCCGCCAGCGCTATGACGCGAACGTCCTCGCATTCCGAAGTCGCGGGAAGGTCGTCCGCGACCGATTCGAAGACATCCACATTCGCGTCGGCGACACGCTACTCGTCCAAGCCCCACCAGACAGCCTCACCCGGCTCGTCCAGAACGAGGACTTCATCGTCGCCCACGAGTTCGACGACGTCGAGTACCGAACGGAGAAGATTCCGTTCGCCATCGCCATCATCGCCGGCGTCGTTGGCCTGCCCGCCCTCGACATCCTGCCCATCGTCGTCTCCGCGCTTGGCGGCGTGGCCGCGATGATTCTCTCAGGTGTGCTCAAACCGAACGAACTCTACCAGTCCGTCGAGTGGAACGTCATCTTCCTGCTCGCGGGCGTCATCCCGCTCGGCATCGCCCTCCAGCAGACGGGAGCCGCCGCCCTGCTCGGGAGTGCGGTCGCCTCGACGGCCGCGTTTCTTCCCGCGATTGGCGTCCTCTGGATACTCTACATTGCAACGGGACTGCTCACGAGCGTCATCAGCAATAACGCAAGCGTGGTGTTGATGATTCCCGTCGCCGCCACGGCCGCCCAGTCAATTGGGGCGAACGCCTTCGCGTTCGTCCTCGGCGTGACGTTCGCCGCCTCGACGGCGTTCATGACGCCCGTTGGCTACCAGACCAACCTGTTCGTCTACGGGCCCGGTGGCTACCGCTTCTCCGACTTTATCCGCGTGGGAGCACCGTTGCAGTTGCTCCTCTCTGTCGTGACGGTGGTCGGGATTGCCTTCTTCTGGGGCATCCGCGTCTAACGCGCTTCTCTGAATCGAGACGAACCGTTTTGGCGCTGTGTGACCGAGTAACTGGTATCCCGTGTCCTCGCCTGCGCACCAGCCCGCCCGACGCAACAACTCGTCTCTGAGCGCCACGTTCTTTGGAAACCCCGTCGTCGAGACGCTCGTCGCGATGACCGTCGTGACCTTCCTCACGTGGGTGAGTTTTTTCACTGGCCTCGGCGGGTTGTTCGTCCTCGCCCAACCGCTGCTCAATCCACCGTGGGCGCTCGTCACGAGCGTCTACGCTCACGCGGGCGTTGGCCACCTCATCTCGAACGCCATCATCGTCGTTCTCGCGGGGAGTCTCGTCGCGTGGTCCACGACCCGCCTGCGCTTTCACGCGTTTTTCGTCACGACGGGCGCGCTCGCCGGCGTCGCAGAAGTGCTCATCTCCGGTCTGCTCGGCCAGCCAACGGCCGTCCTGGGCGCGAGCGGCGCGGCCTTCGCGCTCGTCGGCTACGTCCTCGCGGCGAATCCCGCCTCGACCGTGCTGTTCGACCGCCTCAACCTCCCACCTCGCGTGCTGGTCGTGCTCGTCGCGGCCGCTGGCCTCGTCCTGACGTTCCTCTTCAGTGCTCCCGGGAGTGCGCTCATCGCCCACCTCATGGGCGCGATGCTCGGCCTCGTCGCCGGCAGAATGCGCCTGCTTCGCGTTCCGAAACGGTAACTCAGCGGCGTTCCGCGTACGACACCTGCTTTTCCTCGAATCCGAGGTTTTCGTAGAACTCGCGGGCTGGTTCGTTGTCCCACTCGGCGGAGACGGTGATGTAGTCGCAGTCCTCGGCGTCGGCGACGGCCCGCGCCTTCTCGACGAGTGCCGTGCCGAAGCCCTCGCCTCGGTGGCCCTCCTTGACGTAGAGGTCAACAATCGAGAGAAACGCGCCAAGACGCCGCGAGGATCGCACGCCGGTTTCGACGAGGATGTAGGCGACGTCCTCGCCATCCGCTTCGAGGAGGAATACACGGTGAGTGTCGTTTTTCAACAGTCGTCGAAACCCGTTCTCTGCATGCTCTCCGGCGTCCGCTCGCAGGTGGTTTAGCTCGGAGTACGCCTCCATCTCCTCGGCGAGTGGCACCCAGAACTCCGTGGCGATGAACGCTGCGTCCCCCACGTCCGCCTCTCGAATCTCCATAGGGTGGCTTACTCGAATCTTGAGTTAAGTGTTCGGCCCGCTCATCTCCCGAACTTCCTCGGCTTTCGGTCGGTCACTACGGCAGGTCGAAAATCTGGGCGAGGTCGGCCTCGTCGTAGTTGATGAGGAGGCGGTCTTCGTTCTTGAAGGTGCGAAGCACGATATTCGTGTTCGAGTTCTCGACGCCTTCGGTCTGGATGATTGCCTCCATCAGTCGCTGAAGGTGTTCGTGGTCGCGAACCCGCGAGAGGACGTAGAAAGACATCTCGCCGAGCATGAAAAACACCCGCTGGACGCCCGAGAGGTTCCCGAGCGTCTCTGCGATTTCCTCGTAGCCCGGGCCATCGTAATCGGCGTCGATGCGCGTGATGGCCGTCAGTTCGAGGCCGAGGGCCTGCGGGTCGAGTTGCGAAATTTTCCCTTTGAGAATTCCCTTCTCGCGGTACTTCTCCAGTCGGTAGTAGATAGTCGAGGTGCTCACCTCGAGTTCCTCGCTCACGTCGTCTACGTCGATTTCACCCTGTTCGTCCAGCAATCTGAGAATCTGGAAGTCCACATCGTCGAGCGTGACTTCAGCCATACAGACGACTTGGCAACTGGTACATTAATAGGTTGGCTTCCTTCCAATCTTTGAAGCTGGAATTTGGAACTCTCACAAATCTCCTGTCGCGTGGCTCAGTCGATGCGGAGGGACGCGTCGTCCGTGGGGCGGTCCTCGCGCAGCGGATTTCGGTCGCGTTCTGCCGCCACGACGCCCGGGTGGAGGGTGACGCGGGCTTGCCCCGCCGCGTCACCGAGTTCGACGATTCTCGCCCCGTCGGGTTCGATGACCGTACTCTTCCCACAGAAGGTGTTTCCGGCCTCCGTCCCGGTGCGATTGCACCCGACGACGTAGGCCCCGTTTTCGACGGCCCGCGCGGGGAGCAGTCGCTGCCAGTCGCGCTCCATCTGGGCGGTCCACGCCGAAATATTGACGACGAGGTCGCACTCGGCGCGGGCGAGGGCGGCACTCGCCTCAGGGAAGGTGAGGTCGTAGCAAATCTGGACGCCGACGCGCCCGAACGGCGCGTCCACCGCGAGGTACTCGTCGCCGGGAGTGAACACTTCTCGTTCGCCGCCCCAGCAGTGGCGTTTGTCGTATCGCGCCCGCACCGACCCGTCGGCCGCGAGCCAGACGGCGCTGTTGTAGACGGCCCCATCTTCGAAAACGGGCATC
The DNA here is from genome assembly GCF_029489995.1 of Haladaptatus sp. DYSN1. Taxonomy (NCBI): domain Archaea; kingdom Methanobacteriati; phylum Methanobacteriota; class Halobacteria; order Halobacteriales; family Haladaptataceae; genus Haladaptatus; species Haladaptatus sp. DYSN1. The sequence continues at coordinate 188,858 of NZ_CP120472.1, read as the reverse complement.
CCGAACAACACCTCTACGTCGGCCGCCCTCGCCGCCTCGCCGAGACGCTCCGTCGTCGGTCCCGGCACTGGCTCCGCCACGTCCGCGAGCTGGTCGAAGACGTGGTAGCCCGTCGTCGCGAGTTCGGGGAAGACCACGAGGTCGGCGTCGGCGCGGTCGATGGCCCGCTCCATCCGCGAGAGCGTCTTCTCGTCGGCCGGCCCGAGGCTGGCGTCGAACTGGACGACGCTGACCGTGAACTGCTTCATCGCCCCTCGAACTCCGGTTCGCGCTTCTCCTGGAATGCGGCGACCGCCTCCTGATGGTCGAACGTTTGCGAGCAGACACGCTGGGCGCGGGTTGCTGCCGTGAACGCAGCCTCCAGGTCGCCGTCGAAACTTTCGTTGACCAGTCGCTTGCTCTTGCCGAGCGCGACGGGTGGTTGGCTCGCCAGTTCCCTCGCGAATGCGTGGGCGGAATCGAGGAGGTCGTCGTCCTCGACACACTCGCGGGCGAGGTCCCACGCGACGACTTCCTCACCCTGCAGCTTTCGCCCCGTGAAGATGAGTTCCTTTGCCCGTGCCTCGCCGATGAGTCGAGGCAGGAGGAACGCCCCACCGTCGCCGGGAACGAACCCCACGTCGATGAACGTCTCGCCGATGACGCCCGACTCGCCGACGACGCGGAAATCACAGGCGAGGGCAGTGTCACACCCCGCACCGAGGGCGTAGCCGTTCACCGCGGCGACGACGGGCGTCTCGATGCTTCGGAGCGTTCGCACGACGTTCTGAAACAGGCCGAGGCCCGCCTCGTAGTCGGCGAAATCCATCTCCGGGGTCAGGGGCATATCGTTCAGGTCCACCCCCGCACAGAACCCCTTGCCTGCCCCCGTGAGGACGATTGCCCGTACCTCGTCGTTCGCGTCGAGGGTCTCGAACACCTCGACCGCGCCCCGAAGGAGGGCCTCGTTGTAGGCGTTCATCGCATCGGGCCGGTCGTAGGTTACGCAAGCGACGTATTCTGAGAGTCGTTCGACCTGAATTGGTGCGTCAGTTTCAATCATTGCTGATTCCCTCCAGAGAAGCGGTCGGCTTAGAACCCCCACGCGTCCCGTCTCGGAGGCTGATTGCGGCATCCACGATTTCGACGCCCTCCGCATCCGCAAACACGGGATTCAAGTCCAGTTCCTCGACTGTGGGATTCGCTTCGATGAAGGCCGAGACAGATAGCAACAGGTCGATGACGGCCTCGCGGTTCACGGGTGGGTTGCCCCGCGCTCCGTCGAGCAGCTCCTGGGCGTCGAGGTCGGCGAGCATGTCGCGGGCGTCGCGTTCGGTGAGTGGAAGCGCCCGAAACGCCACGTCCTCCATCACTTCGACGAACACGCCCCCGATACCGACCATCGCGACGGGACCGAACTGGGCATCGTCCACAACGCCGACGATGAGTTCGACGCCCGCTTCCCGCATCGGCGAGACGAGCACGCCCTCCACGTCGGCGTCCGGGTCATAGTCGTCGGCCGCCTCGCGTACCTGTTCGAACGCCTCTTCGGCACGCTCGGTATCCACGTCAAGCGCAACGCCGCCCGCGTCCGACTTGTGGACGATGTCGGGGGAGACGATTTTCATGGCGACGGAGCCGTCGAACGAGTCGGCCGCCTCGCGCGCTTCTGCCCGGGTTGTCGCCAGTTCGAACGGCGTCACGGGGAGCGAAGCCGCGTCGAGGGCCTGTTTCGAGGTGAATTCTGAGAGCTGACCGCTTGCCGTTTCCGTCAGTGTCACCCCGTCGGTCGTCTGCTCGAAGCGGAAATCGCTCTTCGACGCTACGGCGTCCACGTGTGCGCCGTACTCGGCGAGCGCTGCGACGCTTCCTGTCGCGACGTCGAGCGATTCGACGACTGGAATGCCCCCGTCGCGGAGGATTTGGTGGGGTTCGGTGTCGAAGCCTTCGTAGGCGCTCTGGACGACGATTGGCGTTCCTTCAGTTGCTGCGAGCGCGACGAGGTCGTCTGCGACTTCGACTTCGACCTTGGTGTACTGTTCTGCGAACCGAATACCGTAGCCGCCGAACAGCCCGGACATGAGCAGCACGTCCACGTTCGGGTCGCTGACGAGGGCCTCCGCGCACTCGTAGAACACGCGCTGGTCGTCGTCGGTGCCTCCGGCCACATCCACCGGATTGACCACGCTGGCCGCCGCGGGCAGAATTTCGCGGAGTTTCGCATTGGTCTCCTCGGTGAGGTCGGGAACCGAGAGGCCACGGTCGGCGAGTGAATCGGCGGCGAGCGTGGCGTGCCCGCCGCCGTCTGCGAGGATGGCGACGTTCGGGCCGTCTGCCGGTGGTTGGGAGGAGACGGCGTTCGCCACCGAGAGGAGTTCGTCAGAGCGTTCGACGCTCAACACGCCAGCCTGTTCGAAGACGGCGTCCGCGACGGCGCTGTTGCCAGCGAGCGACCCGGTGTGCGAGGAGGCAGATTGCTTGCCAACCGCAGAGCGCCCGCTTTTGAGCGCGACGATGGGCGTCTCACGGGTGACCTTGTGAGCGGCTTCGAGGAACGCTCGCCCGTCGCTCAGCCCTTCGACGTAGCAGACGATGGCGTCGGTTTTCGCGTCCGCGTTCAGGAAATCGAGGTACTCGTGGAACTTGAGGTCGGCTTCGTTACCGACGCCGACGTAGTGGCTGTAGCCCACCCCGTCGCGGGAGGCAGCCTCCGTGAACAGTGAGATTGCCATGTTCCCGCTCTGACAGAGCAGGGCGAGGCTGCCCTCGGGGACGACGTCCGTCCCGACGAGGTTCAGCCCCTGATGGACGTTTATCATCCCGGACGTGTTCGGCCCGATGAGTCGGATGTCGTGTTCACGGGCGAGTGAGACGATTTCCGATTCGAGTGCTTCGCCGTCTTCGCCCGATTCGCCGAAGCCGACGGCGATGACCACCGCGCCAGCGAGGTCGGTCTCAGCACAGTCTTCGAGCACGGTCGGGACGATGTGTGCGGGCGTGACGATGAGCGCGAGGTCAACCCGAGCCGGGATGGCAGAGACGGTTTCGAAGACGGGCAGGCTGCGAATCTCCTCGGCGCTCGGGTTGACGGGGTAGATATCCCCCTCGTATCCGCCTTGCTGGAGCGTCTCGATGGCCTGGTAGCCGCGTTTAGTCTCGTCGGTGGAGGCTCCAACGACGGCGACCGACTGCGGATTCAAAATGCGGTCGATGTCTTCGGCCACGATTACTCCCCCACGAACTGCGGCTCTCTGTCTTCGGCGAACGCGTCGACGCCCTCTTGCCAGTCGTCCGTGCCCATACAGGCGAGCAGGGCCTCTGCCTCTGCGGTGAGCATGTCGTCGCGTGACGTGGTGGTGACTCGGCCAAACTGAGATTTGGCGAACTGCATCGGAATCGGGGCATTTCCGGCGAGATTCTCGGCGAGGTCGGTGACCTCAGCTTCCAGGTCGGCCTCGGGAATCGACCGAGTGACGACGCCCTCGGCTGCGGCTTCCTCACCGGTGAGCGTCGCCGCGGAAAGGACGAGTTCTTTCGCCCGTGCGGGGCCGACTCGCTGGGCGAGCGTGTAGGTGACGCCGCCGCCGACGTAGGTGCCGATGCTCACCTCGGGCAAGCGCAGTTCCGCCTCGGCTTCCATCAGGATGAAGTCGGCGCTGAGGGCGAGTTCTGCGCCCGCCCCGATGGCGTAGCCCTGCACCTTCGCGACGATGGGCAGGGGATGGGTCTGGATGGCTTCGCAGGCGTCCTGTGCCCGCCAGACGTACTCGCGGCGCTCCTTCGCAGAGCGTTCTTCGTCGTCGTGATTCTGCATGTCCGCCCCGGCGCAAAACGCCCGTCCTTCGCCTTCGAGAACGACGACGCGAGCAGCGTCCTCGCGGGCCTGTTCGAGGCCAGCTTCGATGCCCGCGTACAGGTCGGGGGTGACCGCGTTGAGTCGGTCCGGACGGTTCAACCGGATGCGAGCGACGTGGCCGTCGATGTCATAGACGACCGGGTCGTCGGTCGTCGAATCGGCTCGTGTCATGGTGGTGTGTTGGCTAAACTCTGTGAACTCAGCCACATAAGCTTTTGCAGATTCCTAATCTGAGACTCGAAATTAGAAATACATACAAAATTTATCGCGAATTTATAGAATTTTCTGGGATAGATTCTTATAGGAGCATGCGTAACACCCGCATGGTCATGTCGAGAAAGTCGAAACACAAACGACGTGCATTCCTCAGTGCAGCGGGTGCAGGAGCGCTCACGGCACTGTCCGGTTGTTCGAGCATATTCGGCGGTTCGGGCGGCGGTGGCAGTGGCAAACTCCGATTCATCGGATTCGGCGGCAACACCCAGAAGACACAGATGGAAGTGTTCGACGGGTGGGCCGAGGAATCCGGGACGAAAGTAGAGGGCACGTCCGCGGGCGGCACGACGGAGATGATATCGCTCATCAAACAGAATCCGGGGTCGTTCGACCTCGTCGCGCTTAACGACACGGGGATGGCACGGGCCCAACAGGAGGACGTCCTCGAACCTGTGGACCTCTCGCTCGTCCCGAACTACGAGAAAAACATCACGGAGTCGGCCCGTTCGCTGTCGTTCAATATGGCAGACGGCGACACGATGGGCCTGATTCGCGAGAACGGCGCGACCGGCTTTGCGTACAACACGGACAAGGTCGACGCCGAACTCACCTCGTGGGACGACCTGAAAGACCCGGCCTACGAGGGCAAGGTGTCGCTCATCGACCGCACCATCGACCGCCTGTCGAACGCGGCGGCCGCTGCGGACCTGAACGTGAACGAGGTTCCGGGCGACCAGGCGAAGGTGGACAAGATGTTCGAGGAGGCGAAAGCCGAAGACAAGAACGTCTTCTCTTACTGGGGCGACGGCGCGACGTCGATTCGCTACCTGCGCCAGGAGAACGCCTGGATTTGCGAAGCGTGGGGCGGGCGCATTCTCGCCTTACAGGAAGAGGGCTACGACAACATCGAGTACGTCATCCCGAAGGAAGGTGCAATGGGATGGGCCGACAACCTCGCCGTCGTCAAGGGCACGGAGAGCAAGGAGGCGGCCCACGAACTGCTCGATTACACCTATCAGCGTGAGAACCTGCTCTCCATCTCCGAGGGCATGAACTACACCGTCCAGGTGAAAGACCCACCCGAATCGATGAAGGAACTGCCTGACTACGCGCCCGCAGAGGACCTCGCGTTCCGCAACTGGGAGAAACTCTTGCCGAAACAGGACGCGTGGGCAGAGCGCCTCGACACCATCAAACAGAGCTAACCTCCTTCATTCATGCTCGAAATTCGAGATTTTACCAAGTACTACGGTGACCTCTGTGCGGTCGACGACCTCTCGTTCCGAATCGAGGAGGGGGAGTTCGTCACGCTGCTCGGCCCTTCCGGGTGTGGCAAATCGACGACGCTTCACGCAATCGCGGGCCTCGTCGAACCCACCGAGGGCGAGATTCGCCTGCGCGGCGAGGACGTAACCGACCTGCCGCCCGAACAGCGAAACATCGGGATGGCGTTTCAGTCCACGGCGCTGTTCCCGCACATGACCGTCCGCGAGAACATCGCCTACGGCCTCAAGATGCACGGCTACGAGAAAGCCGCCGTCGAAGAACGCGTCGAGGAGTCACTCGCTCTCGTGGATATGCCCGACCACGGCGACCACAAACCGGGCGAACTCTCCGGCGGGCAACAACAGCGCGTCTCGCTCGCCCGCGCACTGGCCTACGAACCGGACATCCTCCTCCTCGACGAACCGCTCACAGGCCTCGACCGCGTGTTGCGCGAGGAGATGCGCGGGTGGCTCAACCGCATCCAGCGGGAGGTGGGCGTCACGACGCTGTACGTCACCCACGACCAGGAAGACGCCCTCTCGATGTCGGACAAAGTGGTCGTCCTGAACGATGGCCACGACGAGCAAATCGACAGCCCAGAGCGAATCTACGAGTCACCCGCCACCCCGTTCGTCGCGGAGTTCGTCGGCAAGTCCACTCACTTCTCGGGAACCGTCTCGAAGGCGAACGGGCGCGCCGTAATCGACCGCGGCGAATCGACGATTTCCCTGCCCCGTGACGACCTCGACGCGGGCAAGTCGGTGTCTGTCTACGTCCGCCCGGAGGACATCGACGTGTCCCGCGAGCGAACCGACGCACCGAACGAACTTCGCGGGACTGTCGTCGACATCGCGACGCTCGGCAACCGTGCTGAACTCATCGTCGAACTCGCGGACGGGACAGAGGCGCTCGCCCACACCGGACGATTCCCGAACCTTGACGTCGGCGACGACGTGTCGCTGTGCTTCGACGCGGACAAGGTGGTCGTGCTATGAGCGTCGCGGGTGGCCCGCTCTCCAGTCTCACCTCCTCGGTCGGGCGAGCCCTCGATGGCCGAGTCGCGAACAAACATCTCGCGTGGTTCGGTCTCGGCTTCGTCGGGATTTACTTCATCCTCCCAATCCTCCTCCTGATTCCAGAGAGCCTCGCGCTCGGGACCGGCAACCCGCTCGAATCCTACGTGCGGGCGACTGGGGGCATCTACGTGAACGCCTTCGTTCGGTCGTTCCTCTATGGCCTGCTCACGACTGCGGTGACGCTCACGCTCGCCTACCTCCTCGCCTACTACCTCGCGTTCGCCACCGACCGCGTCCGGCTCGGCATGACGCTCATCATCGTCCCGCTGTGGATTGCGTACATCGTCCGGTACTTCGGCATCCTGTTGTTCTTCTCGCCTGCCGGCCCGCTCACCGACCTCACGGGCATCGACACTGGTATCCTGTTCACGACGCCCGCGGTCATCATTGGCCTCGCGAACGTCTACTTGCCGTTCGCGGTGCTCCCGATTTACAACTCGCTCAACGCCATCGACCGCGAGTTGATTAGCGCCTCGCGCGTCCTCGGGGCCGACCAATGGAAGACCATCGCGAAGGTCGTCTTCCCGCTCAGTCTGCCCGGTCTCGTCGCCGCCGGTCTCATCGTGTTCATTCTCGCTGCAGGATCGTTCCTCGGCCCGGCCGTGCTCGGTGGGCCGAAGCAGACGATGATTGCGAACGTCATCGCCCAGGCGTTCCTTGAGAACTTCAACATCCGCTTTGCCTCCGCGCTCGCCATTCTCTACACGCTGGCGCTCGGGTGTCTGCTCGTCGCGTTCAACACCGTCTTCGACTTACAGGAGGTGTTGGGGAACATATGAGCCCGAACCTCCGACGTGCCACGCTGCTCGGCATCGTGACCGGCGTGTTCGCGTTCGTGCTGTTGCCCGTCGTCATCGTCGTCCTCACCTCGTTTACGCCACAGAACTTCCCGACGATTCCCCAGCAGGGACTCTCCTTCGAGTGGTACGGCAAACTCCTCGCAGACGAGAAACTGCTCGGGTCGCTCAAAGTAAGTCTGATCGTCGCCACGAGTTCCGCGATTCTCGCGGCAATCATCGGGACCATCACGGCCTTCGGGTTCGTTCGCGGTGAGTTCCGGTTCAAAGAGCAGGTTTCGACGGTGATGCTGCTGCCGATGATCATCTCGCCGGTCATCACGGGCATCGCGCTGGTGCGGTACTTCGGGACAATCGAACTGCCTTCGGGGTATCCGGCGTTGATTCTCGGCCACACCATCCTCTCGCTGCCGTACGTGTTCCTGCTCGTACGGTCGGAACTGGTCACCTTCGACCGGGACTTAGAGCGCGCCTCGCGGGTTCTTGGAGCAGACCCGGTGACGACGTTCCGTCACGTCACTGGCCCGCTCATCTCGCCGGCGATTCTCGCCGGGTCGTTCATCGCCTTCGTCGTCTCCTTCGGCGAGTTCACCGCGACGCAGTTCCTCATCTCGCCCGATACGAGCACCGTCCCGGTGGTCATCTACACGATGCTCCGGACGGGGCTGACGCCGACGATTAACGCCCTCTCGGTGGTGCTCATCGTCGTCATGCTCGTGGTGGCGCTGAGCAGTCGGCGTCTCTCCTCGTCCTGACGCTCTCGCTGTTCTTGACTGCGAAACGTTGTTTCTCGCGTTCTCAGGGTTTCGAGCGCAGGTAGCCGCCGACACCCAGCGCGATGACGCCCCCGACAACTGCGCCGAATCGACTGAGTCGTGCGGGGTGGGTCGCGCCCGGTTCCTGGGTTCGAACCTGCATCACGTCGTATTTCGCAATCTGCTGGCGATACTCTTCGACGGTCGGGCCGTCGTCTGTGCCGCTTCCGCTGTCGCTTTGGCTATCGCTTCCGCTGTCGCGGCCCGCTTCGCGTCTCTGTTCTCGCTCCCGTTCGAGATGCTCCGCGATGTGCGTGGGTTCGTCTGCGGGCGGCAGTGTCGAGTTTGCAGGGCGCTCGATGACGATGTACGACAGGGAATTTCGCTCTTGGTGGTCGCTTGCTTCGCTCAGTTCTTCGCCCGTCGCGTACGGGAAGTCGGGTGCGCCCTCGCTGGCCGGGACGGTGTAGCGCCCGCCGTTTTCGAGCGTCTTGACGTAGAGTTCCTGCCCGCGGTCTGAGAGATTCTCGTAGGCGATGATCTGGTAGCCTTCGCGTTCGAGGGCGGTCGCGTTCCCGCCGTTTCCGGGGTGGGTGTTGTGGTACTTCACCGGTTCGACCGGGACGAACGCGGGGGTGATGAGCAGGGCCAGGCTGAGGACGACGAGGAGGTTCGCGAAGGTGGCGTGTCGGGACATTGGCTTATTCTAAATCCGCGCGGTCGAATCGTCGGTAGCCGAGCGCGAGCGGGACGGCCACCCAGAGGGCGAGGACCACGAGTGAGAATTCGTCGGTGAGGTACACGGGCAGTTCGGCGTTCGCCTCGGCGGCCCGCCTGAACACGACGGTCTGCTGGTCGGGTGGGAAGACGAGGTTGGTCGCCTTCTGGTAGGCGATGTACGGGCTGAGGTGGGTAAGGCCGTCGTAGAGATTCGGCGTGGCCTCGAAACCGAGGACGTTTTCGTGGACCATTCGCAGGAGGTCGGTGATGCGGATGGCGACGAACGACATCACGAGGACGAAGTAGAGGCCAAACGCTCCGGCGATGGCGCGACTCCGGGTGGCGAACGCCGCAGAGAGCGCCACGCCAACGCAGACGAACGCCGCGCCGTAGACGAGCGAGACGACGAACAGGCCGCCAATCGTCCCCAGCGGGAACGCGCCAAAGCGGGTGAGCGCGATGCTCGCCGCGGTGAGGAAAGCGACGCCGAGGCCGACGCCCAGCAGAGTCAGGCGACTCGCCAGCTTGCCGACGAAGACGTCGCGGCGCGTGTTCGGAACCGAAAGCAAGAATTTGATTCCACCGCTCCGGCGTTCGCCTGCGATCGCCAGATAGCTCGCGAGCAGCGCGACGATGGGGAGGATGAGGCCGAGCGTGAACGCGAGCGTCTGGAAGATATTCGTGACTGACTCGGTGGCCGAAAGCTGGTAGCCGCGGATGGTGTAGGCTACGAGCGCGACGAACAGCGTGAGCACGACGCCTGCCGCCCAGACGGCTCGCGAGCGACTGATGCTCGTGAGGTCGCGTTTGGCGACGCTTACGAGGTTCACGAGGAAGCCTCTTGGGTGGCTATCTCGCCACGTTCGTGGCGATTGCCAGTGAGTTCGTTGAACAGTGATTCGAGCGAGACGGTATCGGAGAGGATGTCCCGAACCTCGGCCTGGGCGGCGACGTGGCTCACCACGTCAACCTTCACACTCGGGTTGGTGCAGGTGGCGACAAGGGTGTTCTCCTCGACTGAGACTGCGGCAACGCCTTCGATGGTTTCGACGCCGAGAGTGGTCGGTGACGTCGCGCAGGTGAGTTCGATGGTCGCCTGTCCCCCGGTGGTCTCGCGCAGGCCGTCGATGGTGTCGACGGCGACGAGTTCGCCGTCGTTCATCACGCCGACGCGGTCGCAGATGGCTTCGACTTCAGAGAGGATGTGACTCGAAAAGAAGACGGTCGTCCCGGCTTCCGCACGTTCGCGGATGAGTTCGCGCATGTCCTGCATCCCATTCGGGTCTAAGCCCGAGGATGGTTCGTCGAGGATGAGCACCTCTGGGTCGCCCGCGAGCGCCATCGCGAAGGCGAGGCGCTGTTGCATCCCCTTCGAGTACGATGAGGCGAGGCGTTCGGCGTCTGCCGACAGGCCGACTTGCGAGAGGAGCGCGTCTGGGTCGTCGGCCGCCGATTTCGTCTCGATGGCCCAGGCGACGTGTTCGCGGCCGGTGAGTGAATCTTCGAAACCGTAGCCCTCGGGGAGCACGCCGACACGCTCTCTGACGGCTTCGGGGTGCTTCTGGGCGTCGATGCCGAGGACTTCGACCGTGCCCGCCGTGGGGCGAATGAAGTCGAGGATAAGGTTGATGGTCGTCGATTTTCCGGCCCCGTTCGGCCCAAGAAAGCCGAACACCTCGCCCTCGGGGACGGTGAGGTCGAGGTCCGAAACGGCGACGAGGTCACCGAATTGTTTGGTCAGGCCACGTGTCTGGATGGAGGACATATCCTGGTTTGAACCGCAAACCTCAATCGAATAAGTTTTGTGCTGGATTCGCTGAACTAACAGGGCAACGTCGGATTGTTCTTTTCAATCAGGCAATGTTTATCCCATCTTTCGCGGAATGGTTCGTGGTCACGAGTTTGTATTATTCGACCTCCTGACAGGGGTTTGAATCGAACAAATGTTAATTTCGAATGTATATTTGCCGATATTTTGAGTAAGTGTTTTAATACATGACGTATGAAGCCATATAGCATGGCAGCAAACTTCGGGGCATTATCACTAGCGCCACCGCTACTCGCCATTGCGTTGGCCATCATCACACGTCGGGCAATGTTGTCACTGTTCGTCGGCGTCTGGGTAGGCGCCGTCATCTATGCGGGCAACATCGGCGTTGCACAGACTTTCACCTGGATTACAGAGGCAATCGGTGCCAGTACGTTCAACGCGACGATTCTCATCTTCACCATGCTGCTTGGTGCAGGAATTGCGCTCCTCTGGAAACTGGGCGGCGCGATGGCGATTACCAGATTCGCCACCAAACGCATCGACTCTCACCGGAAAATCGGCGTCACGACGTGGTTGCTCGGCATCCTCTGGAACTTCGACGACTACGCGAACAACGCCATCGTCGGCAGCTCGATGAAGAACCTCGCTGACGAACTGAAGATGTCTCGCGAGAAACTTGCGTACATCCTCGATTCGACGGCCGCACCCGTCGCAACCATCGGAATCTCGAGCTGGGTCGCCTTCGAAATCGGGCTCATCCAGTCTCAGTACGAGAACATGGGTATCACCGACCAGGTGCCTTCTGCGGCAGCCACCTTTATCCAGTCGATTCCGTACAACATGTACTCGATTCTCGCGGTGGCGATGGTCGGCGTCATCGTAATCTCCGGGCGTGACTTCGGGGAGATGCTCGACGCGGAAAATCGCTCGGTGAAGACCGGGAACGTCATCCGCGAAGACGCAAATCCACTCCAGAACATCAAAGACGACCTCGGTGAACCGGTCACCGACGACGCGCCGCTTCGTGTTTTCACGTTGCCAGTGACTGCACTCGTCCTCACGGTTATCGGCGGGGCAATTTACATGGGCTACGCGCCCGACCGCACACTCATCGAAATCGTCGAAAACACCGGCGTTGCAACGGCCCTCGTCTGGGGGTCGTTCGCGATGGTCGCTACCGCCGTGCTCATCGGCGTCGGCGAGAAGATGATGTCCATCGGGCAAGCCATGGAGACCGTCTTAGACGGTTTCGCGACGATGCTTCCAGCAGTCAGCATCCTCGTGCTCGCGTGGTCGATTGGCTCGGTCGCCACCGCACTTGGGACGGGCGATTACGTCACGCAGTTCGCAACCGGCGTCGTCTCACCGATGATGGTACCCGTGGTCGTGTTCGCTACCTCGGCGTTCATCGCCTTCGCCATCGGAACCTCGTGGGGGACGATGTCCATCATGACGCCAATCGTGATTCCGATGGCGTGGACCATCGGAAGTCAGTCGCCGCAGTTCATCGCCGTCGCCGTCGGCGCGATGTTCAGTGGCGCGGTGTTCGGCGACAACTGCTCCCCAATCAGCGACACCACGGTGCTGGCCTCGACGTTCTCCGGGTCGGACCACATCGACCACGTCCGGACGCAGATGTACTACGCCTTTACCGTCCTCATCGCGACGGCCGTCATCTACCTGCTGTACGGTATGACGAACCTGAGTCCGCTCGTGCTCCTGCCACTCGGCGTGCTCGTGCTCGTCGTGTTGGTGTACGGGTTCTCCGAAATCGACGCCAGCCGCAAGGACCTGGACGCACAACCCGGTCGGGCCCGTTCGTCGGGTCGGACGCTCACGAGCGACGACTGAACACTCACACCACCGTTTTTCATTTTTCGTTAGGATAGTGACTACTCCTGGTGATTTTGTGGGTTTTGACCGTCAATATTTTTGTACACCTGCACAGAAAGAAAGTAGCACATGAGTACCCGCTCTGATTCTCGGCTGGACGCGTTGAAACAGCCGGCGTACACGGGCGAGAATCGCTGCATTCCCTGCACACTGGTCAATCTCGTCATCGCCGCCGTAGTGAGCCTCGGCGTCTACGTCGCCGCCGCCGCTCCGGGTGTCGCGCTCGTCGTCTTTGCGCTCTTTGTCGTCGCCATCTACTTTCGCGGGTACCTGATTCCCGGCACGCCGACGTTCACGAAGCGATACTTCCCAGACCGCGTGCTCGCGTGGTTCGACAAAGTTCCAGAAACTACCATCGACAGCGACCTCGACGTCGAAGCCCAACTCGCCAGTCTCGGCGTGGTCGAACCCGCAGCAGACGACGTGTACCTCGCCCCCGATTTCGAGCGCGAGTGGTGGGCGAAAATCGAGCAGGTGGACGCCGACTTACCCGCCCATCTGGCAGACCAATTCGCGGTCTCCGACCTCGAAATCCACGACGAAGAGGACCGCCTCGTCGTCCAAAACGAGACGGTGGTCGCTGGCCAGTGGCCCTCTCGCCCCGCGCTGGTCGCGGACATCGCCGCCCTATCACTGCTTCGCGAACGCGCCGCGAACTGGGAGGACCTCTCGCTCGACGCCCAGTCTCAACTCGTCTCTGGCCTGCGTATTTTCCTCGACTCCTGTCCCGCGTGCGGGGGTGACCTCTCGTTTTCGGAGGACGTCGTCGAATCGTGCTGTCGGACGACGGACGTCGTCACCTACGACTGCGACGCCTGTGGGGCCCGCCTGTTCGAAGCCCGAGTGTAACCCTGAATATTCCTGCTTGAATATATATACGAGCACGAATTACTTCTGCCCATGACAGTGAAACAGCCACACGTCGCCGTGACCGGCGCGGCTGGCTACATCGGCAGCCGTGTGGTTCGCGACATCTCCGAGGCCCATCCCGACTGGACGGTGACGGCCCTCGACAACTTCTATCGCGGGCAGGTTGAGGAAATTGGGGACGTTCCGGTCGACCACGTCGATATTCGCGACCGTGACCGACTCGAAGACACACTCGCGGGGGCGGACATCGTCATGCATCTCGCGGCGATTTCGGGCGTGAAAGACTGCGACGAGAACCCGGACCTCGCCTACGAGGTGAACGTCCAGGGCACGACCAACGTGGCGTGGTTCTGCAAGAAAACGGGTGCGGGGCTCATCTTCCCGTTCAGCATGGCCGTCGTCGGCGACCCCGAGGCGTTCCCCATCACCATCGAAAACCCACGGGACCCGATGAACCTCTACGGGCGGACGAAACTCCTGAACGAGCGCACTATCGATACGCTCGCGGAGGGGGCGTTCCCGGCCCACCTCTTTCTGAAATCGAATCTCTACGGTGCCCACGAAATCGGCGAGACGCGCGTCTCGAAGCCGACGGTCATCAACATCTTCGTGGGGCGTGCCCTGCGCGACCAGGACCTGACGGTTCACGAACCCGGCACGCAGGCGCGAAACTACGTCCACGTCAAGGACGTGGCACGTGCCTACGTCCGCAGTGCAGAGCGACTCCTCACCGAACTCGACGCGGGCGAGACGGGCGTCTCGAAGTTCGAACTCGCGGGCGACGAGGACCTCTCGGTCATCGACGTGGCCGAACTCGTCCAGTCACAGGCCGCCGAGGTACTCGACTCGCGTCCCGACCTCGTCATGCTCGAAAACCCCCGCGACGAGACGCTCGTCGAACGCTTCGACGTAGAGACGAGCAGAACAGAAGAGGAACTCGGCTGGGAGCGCCGTCACTCCATCAAGCGTGCGATTCGAGCGGACCTGAAACGCCTCGCCGCAGGCAAAGAAAAACCACCGTCTCCCTAATCAGTCGACTCACGCTTCCGATTGGTAAGCCCGAGCAGGTCGGTCACGGTGAACAGTCCGGGCATGCCGTCGTACACCCAGACCGTAATTGCAATCGCCGTGATGCCCAGTTCGATGGCGAAGAACGTAGACCAATCGAGCGCGAGGAGATGTTCTACGATGCTCCGCGACTCGTTCTCGTAGGGCGGCAGCGGGAGAAGCGGCCACCCGAGATAGGTGAGAAACTCGAACTGGCCGAGGACGAAGGGCTGGAAGCCGTCTGCGGCGAGGTGCGAGAGGTAGCCAAGGCTGAACACCCAGGCCACGCGCTCGCGGTCGAATCGCCGTGCGATGGCGACGACGATTGCGATGACGACGAGCGCCGTGATGAGCGAGTGGGCGAGCGACCGGCCACTCGGCAAGAGTGCGAGGTCCCAGCCGAGGGGTTTGTCCACGAGATCTGGAAACTGCGTGCCGAAGGCGACGGCGAGCGCTTCGTGCCCGCGAAGCGACGCGTCGCGCCACCGTGCGCCGAGCGAATAGGAGAGATAGCCAACCGCGAGATGTCCCCAGGGCCACATGGAGGTGGCTTGCGGGGACGCGGATAAAGACGCTTCGTTCATCCGATAGTTTCTAACCGCCCGCCGTGTAACCGCAAGCAAATGGCGACCCAGCACAGACAGCGGTTCATCGTCGGGCAAACGGCGTGGATGCTCGCGACGATTCTGTGTCTGGCGTTGCTCGATAGCCTCTCGCTCGAACTCTACTTCGTCGTCTCGCTCATCGGCTTTCTCGTCGTCGTCGAACTCACCGCACCCTTCGCGGTCACGCCCACCTGGCGCGCCCGTCTCAAGTGGATCATCCTCATCGGTCTCGCCGGGTTCGCCTACGTCGTCGTCAAACGCATCCTCGAAATTCTGCCTCCGGGGGTGTTCGGGTGAACTGGCGCGACCTCGACATCCCACGGGTCGTCCTCGTCGTCCTCGTCGTGCTCACGGCGAGCGCCGCCGTCGTCGGCGCGAGCACCTCGACGGCCTCGTTCGGCGTCTACAACCCCGCGTGGGACGGGGCCTCCGACCTCCGCGGCGTGGCCGACGACACGGGCACGAAGACGACGCTCGTCCGGAACACCTCTCGCTACGTGGCGTTCGCGCCGAGCGAGACGGTGGCGTTCGTGCTCTCGCCCGACGACGCCTACACGCCCGCCCAGCAGGCCCGTCTTCGCGCGTTTGTCGAGGGTGGGGGCACGCTCGTGGTCGCGGAGGATTACGGCATGCACTCGAACGACTTGCTCGCGGGCCTCGGCGCGACTGCCCGCTTCGACGGGACGCCCGTCCGCGACGAACGGCGCAACTACCAGTCGCCCGCCATCCCCGTCGCGAACAACGTCTCCGCCCACCCACTCGCAAACGGAAGCAATGCCCTTGTACTGAACCATGGGACGGTCGTCGAGGCGAACAACGCGACGGTGCTCGCCCGCACCTCCGAGTTCGCCTATCTCGATGCGAATCGCAACGACGCACTCGACGAAACTGAGTCGGTCGGGACGTACCCCGTCGCCACCGTCGAACAGGTCGGCGCGGGACAGGTCGTCGCGGTGAGCGACCCGAGCGCGTTCATCAACGCGATGCTCGACCGCCCCGGAAACCGGGCGTTCGCTGAGGCACTCGTCGGCGCACACGACCAGCTCCTGCTCGATTACTCGCACGCAGACCAGTTGCCGCCGCTCGCCGTCGCCGTGGTCATCTTGCGTGAATCTGCGCTGGTGCAAGCCCTCGTCGGGTCCCTCGGACTGGGCGCGGTGTTGCTCGTCTCCCGGCGCGTAGTCGGTAGTGAGGACGAACCCGCAGTAGACCGGTCGGTCGGCCTCACGAGCGCGGAGGTGGAAGCTTATCTCGCCCGTCGCCACCCCGACTGGGAGTCGCGGCGAATCGAGCGCGTCACACAAGGGATTATAGTGACAGAGGAGGAAGCGGAAGAAAGATGACTGACTCCGCGTCGCTCTATTCTTCCTTGCAGACAGAGATGGAGCAGGTGCTCATCGGGAAAGAGCAACTCGTCGAACGCCTGACTATCTCGCTGCTGACCCGCGGGCACGTCCTCTTAGAGGGCGTTCCGGGCGTAGCGAAGACCACGATTGCGAACTTGTTCGCGCAGGCTTCTGGCCTCGGGTACAACCGCATCCAGATGACGCCCGACACGCTTCCCGCAGACATCACGGGCACGCACGTCTATCGGGAAAACACCGGGCAGTTCGACCTGAACCGCGGTCCCATCTTCGCGAACATCGTCGTGGCTGACGAAATCAACCGGGCGACGCCAAAGACCCAGAGTGCGTTGCTCGAAGCGATGCAGGAGAACAACGTCACCGTCGAGGGGACGACGCTCACCCTGCCGACGCCGTTTTTCGTTATCGCGACGCAGAACCCAATCGAGATGGAGGGGACGTTCAGGCTGCCCGAGGCACAGCGCGACCGCTTCCAGTTCAAACTCACCGTCGAACTTCCCGAACGCCACGACGAGCAGTCGCTGCTCGACCGCTTCGACACGCACCCAGACCTCGGCCCTGAGGACGTCTCGCAGGTGGTCTCGCTGAGCGACATCCAGCGCGCCCAGAAAGAGGTCGATGGCGTGCACGTCGATGCCAAGGTCAAAGACTACATCCTCGACATCGTGGAAGCCACCCGCGAGAGCCCCGACACCGAACATGGGGCTTCGCCGCGAGCGTCGCTCGCATTCCTCAAAACGTCGAAAGCGCGGGCTGCCATCGAGGGACGTGAGTACGTCATTCCGGACGACGTGAAGACCCTCGCGATTCCGATTCTCTCACACCGGCTCGTGTTGAGCACGGACGCAGAACTCAGCGACGTTTCGGCTGGTGACGTGGTGGACGACGTGGTCTCGCGGGTCGAACCACCGGGCAGCGAGTCAGTTCAAACGGCCGTCGTCGACGGCGGCGAGCACGCAGACGAAACCTAGCTCTCTCGGTCACTCTGCCAGCATCCGCTCTTTGACGTGGGTAAACTCGTTGTAGAACTCAGCTCGTTTTAACACCACGAACCCGGCCAGAATGAGGAGAAACCCGGCGAGCGTTCCGGTCGTGAGTCGCTCTCCGAAGAACGCCCAACTGAACACCGTTCCAGACATGGCAGCGCCGTAGGTCACGAGATTGAGTTCGACGGACCCGAGCCGAGAGAGTAAGTCGAAATACAATAGATATCCGACTGCGCTCACGAATACGGCGAGGTAGACCAGTGCGAAGACACCCTCTATCGAGAGGTGAACCTGTTGGAGGGATTCACCCGGACTCGCGACGCTTACCGCGTGGGTGAACAGCGCCCCGACGGCCATCGCCCAGGCGGTTCGTGGGGCAACCGGAATTTCGGCGCTGGCCCACTGCGTCAACACGCCGCCGAACGCGAACGAAGCGGCAGCGAGAACCAACAACAACTGTCCGAAAGTGTCCGCGGCAAGCAGGTTCGCGGGGTCTGGACGCGTGATTATCACCAGTCCCGCGAACCCGAGGCCGACTCCGAAGAGTTCGCTCGCGCCGAATCGCTCCGTTGGGAGCAACAGTCTGGCGAATCCGATCGTGAGCAGGGGAATCAAGCCAGCGAGAATCGCCGCGATGGCGCTCGAGACCGTCTGCTGGCCGATGTTCAGGAGGATGCTGTATCCGGCAAGCATGAGGATGCCACCGGCGAACACTGTGACCCAGTCGCGGGCGGTGCGGGGCCGCCAGTAGTCGAACGCGTTCACCGCGTACACCAGCAACAAGACGGCGGCGACGTCGAATCGAAGCGCCGCGTAGAGAATTGGCGGGAAGTCCGCGAGCCCCACCTTCACCGCGGGATAGGTTCCACCCCAGAGACAGGCCAAGCTGACGAACAGCAGTGCATTGCGATATCGTCCGAACACGGTGGTCACCGTCCGACCACCGCACGGGAGGCGCGAATTTTCATGTAACCAGTGTTCCTGTTTCGGGAATATAGTCGATTCTCGAAACTTTTTCAGGTCGGTGCAATCTTTGCACCGCGGTACAGGCTCACGAACGGCCACTTATACCGACTCAGTTCGTCCTCGTTGCATGGCACAGTCACTGGATGAAATCGAGTTCCTCGCTCGTTCTGAAAACCGGGTTCACGTCCTCGCACTTCTTTCGACCGAGTCGCACACCCGTCGGGAACTGGAGGCGGAAACCGGTGCCTCGCAGGCGACGCTCGGTCGGATTTTAGATGGGTTTTCCGAGCGGGGCTGGGTCGAAAAGCGCGATGCCAGTTACGAAGCAACCGCCATCGGGTCGTGGGTGGAAAATCGGTTCCGTGCTCTCCAGCAGGCAGTCAGCGTCGGTGAGGAACTCAGTGAGTTCGCGCCGTGGCTCCCCACACAGGTCGAGGGCTTCGACGTGAGTTGGCTCGAAGCTGCGAGCAGCATCACCCCGACGCCGACCGAACCGCACGCGCCGATGGACCGGGTGGAGGCCGCATTGCGCGCTGGACAACGCGTCCGAGTGCTTTCGTACGCCTACAACAGACACTGCCTCGACGCGAACGTGACAGCGGTCCACGACCGAGACCAGCGCTACGAAGGGGTGTACACGGACGCGGCGATAACCTCACTTTGCGACGTTTCAGCACGCGCTCAGAAATTCGAGACGTTACTTGAAAATGACCGTGCCACAGTACGCGTCTTCGACGGCGAGATTCCGTGCTCCATCGATATCATCGACGAGACGGTCCACGTAATCGTCAGAGACGACTCCGGAATCGTCCGCGCCGTGGTCGAATCCACCTCCCAACCGCTCCGGGACTGGGCAATCGACCTGTTCGAACGCTATCGTCGGGACTCCACACCGCTGTCTGACTGAGCGCGCTGTGTCGTCGATGGCCGTATTACAGAGATTCAAGGAGAAAGCCCACGACTTTAGTCGTGGGATGAATCCGACCAATCCCGTCAACACCGCACTACTTAGCTTGAATGGGGTCGGATGTTAACGCAACTCGCTCGGGAAACTTGGAGTTGGCTTGGGGTCTCCGTCACCAAAAAGCAACCCTGCCCAAGTGAGGCTCGGACGCGAGTCCGAGTCGGGTCGATGGCACGGCCTGTAGGGTGTCAGCAGGGTAGTCCGAACGGACTGGCGTCACCACGCGCCCACCGCCCCGACGCACTACCTACAAACCGAAACCTCCCTCGGGAGGGAAGGTGCCTCCGTTGGTGTCGGAACGACCGACCCCAAGCGCGAGGAATCCCACGACTTCAGTCGTGTGGAGGATGTCAATCGTCCTGCCACGACGCGGTGACGAGATAGGCCATCCGGTCGTCGCCCGTCGTCGTCTCGACGGTGACCGGTTGGTCGAGCGCGCTCGCGAGGCCGACGCCGATGAAGGAGGCGACGGGGTGGTCGAAGCGGTCCGGGCGGCCGTAGGCTGGGCCGTTGACCCCGACTGTCGCTCGGTTTTCGGCCTTTTCTACGTCCACCCGCGTGTTTTCGACGAGTTCGAACTGCGATTCGAGCGCGTCGGTGAGCTGGACGAGCGCGTCGTTCGGCCCCGACGCGAGGTCGCCTGCCAGTGCATTCTCGAACTCTGCGAGGAGCGTCGTCGCGGTTGGCGTGAGGGCGACCCCTCGTTCTGTATCGTCGTCCCCGGTCACGAACAGCGCGTCGAATTCGTCGGGAAGGCTGTAGGACGTGTGTTTCGGGACGAAGAGTCGAGCGTCGCGGCCCCGTGCTGTGTTCCCCGGGATGTAGACCGCCGTATCCTGCAACCCGAGTTCTTCGGTGATTGCCTCGGCGTTGTCCGCGCTCGCGTCGAAGACGGCCTCGCCGACGGAAGCCGCGAGGAATCGCTCGGGGGTGAGGTAGTAGGTCAGCACGCCCGCGAAGACGCCCGTCCCGCCGAGAGCGAGCAACACGGTGCGTGCCGTTTCGAACAGCGCGCCGCCCGCGATGCCGACGAGGCCCACGGCGACCATCGCGAGTGCCGTCTTTCGATACTTCGACTGGCGTGCGCGGGCATATTCTTCGCGAAGGCGTTCGTTCTCTTCCTCGACGACGGCGAGTCGTGCACGGAGGTCTTCGAGTTGCTCTTGGGGCGTTGGCTCGGCTGACTCCGAACTCATGGCTCACCCCCGGCGAGGCCCAGTTTGAAGCGTTCGACCCGGTGGAGGCCGTAGGAGAGGAACGACACGGCGACGACGAGGACGAGCGCAGCGAGCCACAGCTCGGTATCCGTCGCGAGGAGTCCCTGCGTGAGCGCGAGCAGGAGAGCGAAGCCGCAGAGTGCAGCCGCGCCATCTCGAACGGTGGGCGCGTCGCTCGCGACGAGGAGGCCGAAGCCGGCTTCGACGGCCACGAGCGATTCGAGGGAGAGGTCGGGGCCGACGAGGAAGGCGACTGCGAGATGGCCAATCGCCACCGCGTAGGGCGTGGGGAGCGCGCCGAGCGTCACCGCGACGACGCCGCCCGCCGCGACCCCGAGGGGCCCGGCGACGTACGCGAGCGCCACCGTGAGGACGGCAAGCCCGAGGACGCTCCCGGCGTACTCGCGTCCAATCGACACAATTCGCATTGGGACAGTCCAGTCGGCCAATCTGTTTAGTTCTACCTGTCCGTAGTTCCGCAAAAGTGGGTCGGCGGGTCAGAAGCCGCGTCTGAACGCGACGATGCCCCCACCGACCACCGCGATGAGAGCGACGCCTGCGGCGAGTTCACCCGTCGAGAGGCCGGTTCCCTCCACGAGTTCTGGTTCGTCGGTGGGTGATTCACTCGTCGGTTGGCTCGGGGTGATGACCGACTCGTCGGTGGTCGATTCGCCCGCGGTGGCTGGTGGCTCCGTCGTTCCGTCGGTCGTCGAAGCATCGGTGGGCGCGTCGCTCGCCGTCGCTGTCGCCGTCGTTTTCGGAGTCCCCGTCACGGTGGCCGTCGTCGCCGCTGGTGGCTCGTCGCCACCGCCTCCGGACGCGGTCGTGGTCTTCGCCCGGGTGATGTCCAGTGTGTTCGTGTTGCTCAGCCCGAGCAGTTCCTCTGAGCCGAAGGCTTTCTCGGTTCCACGGACCACGGCGTACACCTGGTGCTCGCCCGTGGAGAGTTCGGAGAGCGAGACGGTCGCCCGGTAGCTGCCGTCGGCTCGTTTCGTGGCCGTTTCGATGACAGTCTTTTGGTCGTTGCCGATGCCGACTTCTACCTCGTGGGGGTCGGCCATGTCACCACGCGGGGTGACGGTCACGTCGACGGTCACCGAGGAGTCGGTGGTCGCCTTGTTCGGTGCGTCGAGGCTCACGTCGTAGCCCTTCACGAGGACGGGGTGGATGGCTCGGAAGATGCCGTCCTGTTTGACGACGAGGACGTACGACCCGGCGTCGTACCCAGAGAGGTCGAACTCGAAGGCTGCGGAGGCTTCGGCGCGCTTCGAATCGAGAATCTGGTTTTCCTTGTTGTAGAGGTAGACGCGATAGATGGTGTCGTCGGGGCCGGTCACGCGGGCGGTGATCGTCTGGTCTCCGGCCGTCTTCGAGACCGCGGGTACGGTGTACTCGTCACCTTCGAAGGTGACCTCGCGTGACGGCGTATCGACGCTGCCATCGACCGATATCTCGTAGGTTGGTGCCGTCGTGGCGAGGGCGCCGCCGCTTCCACCGAGCACCAGCAGGAGGGCTCCCATCACGAGCCACCAGGAGTCAGTCATATTGACAGGTCTGTGACCTGTCCTCTTAATCGTTCCCACTCCCCCAATAACTGTCCGTCCGGATTGCGGTTGCTCGCTGAATTCCATCCATTCAGATGTCAAAAATTACCAGAATGGAAATAAATTATTTTTGGAGTTGTTAGTGGAAAACACTTTATAAATTGCCAATAAACGTTCGCCCAGGATGCAATTATCAAGGTTCGTGAGTAACCGAGGTGGGGGAGCCCTGGTGCTCGTCGCACTGATGGTCTTCTCACTTTTCGCCAGCGCACCAGTAGCAGGGATGAGCGACCACACAGGACCGCTCACCGCAGACCAGTATTTCGAGGGGTCTGCCGACGTGAACGTCTGGGAGCGGGGTTATCTCCCGCTCCGGACGGACATGAGTAATGCGATGACGAAGGTAGACGAGGCTGACTGGCAGGTCAGGACCACTGACGATTCCGAAATCAGCGTCGGGAAAGAGCAGATGGGCGTCTACTCGAAGGACGCGACCATCAATCTCGACTTCCAGGACGCACGCGCTCAGAACAGCGACTTCAACGGGCAGCAGGTCCAGCTCATTGCCGCCCACATCAAGGGCGACCCGAGCACGGACATCCCCGATTCCTTCTCGGAGATGGTGGACCTCGTCTCTATGCAGAACTCGAACGACGTGGCTACCTTCGAGGAAGTCGGCCAGAAGTCTATCGACAGTGAGGGGAACGTCGAATTTAACCACACCGCGGGCCAGTCAGGGATGTACGTCTACTTCCTCGCGCTCACCGAGAGCGGGCAGGACGGCTACACGGTGAACAGCGCGGGAGAACTCTCGCTCGACG
Organism: Haladaptatus sp. DYSN1; assembly: GCF_029489995.1. Taxonomy (NCBI): domain Archaea; kingdom Methanobacteriati; phylum Methanobacteriota; class Halobacteria; order Halobacteriales; family Haladaptataceae; genus Haladaptatus; species Haladaptatus sp. DYSN1. Next base: position 166,145 of record NZ_CP120472.1, on the reverse strand, counting down.
GTAAGGCGACGGTCATCGGCATCGAGACGGCCGCCGTCCAGAAGGGGGCCTCGTCGGTCGACCACCAGAACTCCGTCACGCGCGGGAACAACGTCAACTTCGACGTTGACGCGAGCGACCACCTCTCCGGCAACGACGTCACGCACACGGTGTTGCTCTACGACGAGGACACGTACGTCAACCAGCGCTTCATGCTCGACTTAAAAGAGGAGCCGTCTGCTGACTTTAGTTTCTCTGAGGACGCCACGCTCGAACACAGCGTTGGCGACGTAAACGGCGTGATGGAAGTTTCGGGCAATCCGGACTTCTTCGGCGCAACCATGTCGGACGAGAAACTCACCGGCATGAGCAGCTTCGCCACGACACTCGACTTCTTCGCCGACAAGTTCCACACCGTGTCGCCGGAGACGACGGCGACCGACGATACGCGTCTCGACGCCTCGATGAAGGTCATCGAAGGTGACGCGACCGAGCAGGTCACCGTCGAGACGATGGGCAACTGGCGACCCGGCACCTACCGCTGGGTGGCGGTTTCCTCCACCGAAAATAGCGGGGAATTCGTGACGGACATGGGCACCATCACCATCAAGAAAGCCTCCTCAGGCGGTGGCGGTGGAGATACGCCACCATCTGACCCACCAGACGACGCACCCGGTGACCCACCGGTCGAAATCGACCGCGAAGTGACCGAAGAGGGCATCGTCAAGCTCACCATCACGAACTTCCAGTCCGGCAAGACGGTCACTATCGACCTCGCGGACACGCCCGCCACGAAGCAAGGCGGCGTGAAACTCAACGCGGTGCAGGCGACGATGGCCAACGGCGAGGCGTTCACCATGTCCGTGAACGCGCTCGACGACGTGCCAGAGGACACGCCACCGGTCACCCGACGTGGCGCGGTTCGCCCGCTCACCTACATCAACGTCGAACACAGCAACACGAACGACGCCTTCAGTGGGGGGACGTTCGAGTTCACCGTCGACGAGGAACAACTGAACGGTGAGGACCCAGAGAACGTGGGTCTCTACCGCTTCAACGACGACGAGTGGAACCCACTCGACACCCGGCTGGTCAGCCAGTCTGACGGCGAGTACACCTTCGAGGCAGACACGCCCGGCTTCTCGGTGTTCGCACTCGGTGTCAAGCAGGCACAGATTTCGGTCACCGACGCGTCACTCGCCCAGCAATCTATCGCACCCGGCGAACAGTCGACGGTGAGCGCCACCGTCACGAACGACGGTGAGGCCGCCGGCGAATACCTCGTTCAACTGTTCGTCGACGGTAATGTCGAAGCAGAGCAGTCCGTCCAGGTCGGCGCCGGCGAGAGCCAGACCGTGACCTTCGACCGGACGTGGGACGACGCTGGCTCCTACGACGTCGCGGTCAACAACCAGTCTGCGGGCACGCTCGACGTTGCCCAGCAGACGGGAACCGCGACGGGAACTGCAGACCCCGGAACGGGGACGCCTGACGGCGAATCACCAGGCGCGACTGACGGCCCAGAGGATACCGAAGAACCGAGCAACCCGCTCGACACCATCCTGTCGATTCCGGTGCTCATCGGTGTGGTCGTCATCATCCTGATTGCGGCCATCTACGGGCTCAACACCTCTCGCAAAGAGTAGGCCTGCACAGCGATTCGACCATATTTTTATTTTGCCTGACACAGAGATTCGACCAACAACAGTCAGCGCCTCGTGACACTCGGGGCGACTGAAACGCTACGCTATCCCATCCATTCCACATGACCCACGCCGAACACGCCGCCGCAGAACCCCGCGGAACCGCTCGCGTCCGCTGTGAGTCCGTGAGTCGCGTCTACTCGCGAACCTCGGGAGGTGGCTGGTTTTCGAGGCAAACTGAGACACCAGTCGTGACCGCGCTCGACGACGTGTCGCTCACCGTCCGCGACGGCGAACTCGTCTGTCTCACCGGCCCGAGCGGGAGCGGGAAGTCCACGCTCCTTCACCTGCTCGCGGGCCTCGACACGCCCACTTCGGGGACCGTCTCGCTCGCGGGGACGGACCTCTCCTCGCTCTCAGACCGGGAACGAACTCGCCTGCGTCTCGACCGCGTGGGCATCGTCTTCCAGCGATTCCACCTGCTGTCTGCGCTTTCTGCGCGTTCGAACGTCGCCCTCCCGTTGCTCGAACGCGGCGTGAAACGAAGCGCCCGGAGAGCGCGAGCGACCGATTTGCTGGAACGAGTCGGCCTCGGCGACCGGATTACCCACAAACCCGGCGAACTCTCGGGGGGCGAACAACAGCGCGTCGCCATCGCCCGGGCGCTCGCGAATGACCCGGCCATCCTCATCGCCGACGAACCCACGGGCGAACTCGACACTGACACGGGGCGGCGCATCCTCGATACCCTCTCGGAGCTCGCTACCGAGCGCGCCGTCGTCATCGCCTCTCACGACGCACAGACGCAGGCAATCGCCGACCGCATCGTGAAACTCAGAGATGGCCGCCTCGTGAGCGATGGGTGAGGCGTGGTCGCGGTTCGCGGGGACGGTTCGCCTCGCCCTACGTCGCCTGTTCGTCGGGGGTGCGGCCTCCCCTCAGCAGGTGCGCCTGAGCGTGTCGAGTGTCGCGGTGGCCATCGCGCTCATGCTCGTCGTCACCGGCCTCAGTCTGGGCCTCGTCACCGACGCGACCGTCCAGAGCGACGACACCGACTACTGGGTCGTCCCCGACGCAGGCTCCGGGTCGAGTTCCGTCGTCTCGGTCGACGGCCCGCGCTTTGGTGACGTCCACCGCGTGAGCGCAGGCCTCACCGCCCGAGAGGACGTGACCCACGCGACGCCCGTGCTCGTAGACGTGTTGCGATTTCCCGGGGAGGGTGATGATGCTCAACCCGAGTACGTCCTCGTCGTGGGCGTCGTCCCAGGTGAGCACCACGTGACCATCTCGGGCGTCTCGACACGCGGACTCACGCCCGGCGACCCGCACTTCGCCGATGGCTCCTACGCGGGGCCGTGGACGGGTGAGGCCGTCGTCTCTGCGGGAGCCGCGGAAACGATCGGCGTCTCCCAGGGCGGGTCGTTCACGCCCGCCTCGGCAAATCGCTCGTTCAGCGCGGTTCGTGTGAGCGAGGCGACGGGCGCAGACCAGCTCCCGGTCGTGCTCGTCCACCTCAGTGAACTCCAGGTCGTCGCGGGGGCGACGAGCGGCGACCAGGCAGACCAGTTGCTCGTCGCGACCGACTCGCGGGACGTGAAATCTCACCTCGAAGGCCTCTATCCCCACTCGTCGGTCGTCACGCGGGGGGACATCTTCACGCCGCAGTTGCTGAGCGAGGACGTTCCCGTCTCGGTGGCCGTGACCGCACTCCTCGTCGCGCTCGTCATCGGGACGCTCTCGATTGCGACTACGATGGGCCTCGCCGTCGCCGCAGACCAGCGTGACCGCGCCGTCCTCGCGGCCATCGGCATCTCGCGGCGCTCACGGTCGGTGTTGCTCGTCACGCAGACGCTCACCGTCGCTCTCCTCGGGGGGATTGGTGGCATCATCTTGGGCGTGGGCGGCATCTTCCTCGTCAACGAACTCGTCGCCCCCGAGTTCGGTCTCGACGCCGTCGCCGCGTTCGACGTCATCCTGGTTCCCTACGCCCTCGGCGTCTCGGTGCTCATCGGCGTCCTGAGCGTGCCCTACCTGCTCGCGCTCGCGGGTCGGACGACGAATCTGGAGGTGCTCGGCGAATGATTGGCAGCCGACTCCGGGCTGCCGTTGGCCTTGCCGTCGCGCAGTTGCGCCACAAGCGCACCCACACGGCGCTCGTCGTCGTCGGCATCACGCTCGCCGTCCTCTCCACGACACTGCTCGCGAGCGTGGGCTACGGCGTCGTCGCGACGGGCGAGGAGAAGTTCGGCTCGGCGAATCAGGACCTCTGGATTACCGCTGGTTCGGTGCAGTTTGCACCCGGCTCTGTGGGTGGCGTCGAGAACAAACTCGTCGATTCCCACCGCGTGGCGCGGGACATCTCCAGCAGGGAAGACGTGAAAATCGCCGCGCCGATGGGCTTCCAGACCATCTATCTCGGCACCTCGCCCGACCCGAACGCCTTCGAGACGGTGGTCGGCGTGGGCGTCCCCGGCGTGAGTGCTAACGCCATCTCGCTGTCCGCAGGTCGCGGGTTCGTAAACGGCGACCCCCACTACGCGGGCGGGACCTACGACGGGCCGATGACGCACGAAATCGTCGTCGACCAGCAACTCGCCCAGCGCTACAATCTCTCGGTCGGCGACACCGTCTACGCGGGCGGGACCATCGCCAACGCCAGGCAGAATCGCTTCACAATCGTCGGCATCTCCTCTACGTTCAGCCAATTCTTGGGAGCACCGACGGCCACCCTTCCACTGAGTGAACTCCAGACGCTCACCGGGTCTGAAGGCTCAGACCCCGCCGCACTCATCACGGTCACGCTCAAGCCTGGCGCGGACCCAGAGACCGTCGCCGAGGAACTACGCGCCGAGTACCCGAACTATCAGGTGCGGACGAACCAGGAGCAACTCCAGTCGGTGTTACAGGGGCAGGCGCTCGTCATCGCGAGCGGGGTGACTCTCGTCGTCCTCGCGCTCGTCGCGGGCATCGCACTCACGGTGAACGTCCTCGCCATGCTCGTATTCCAACAGCGCGTCGAACTCGCTGCGCTCAAGGCTGTAGGCCTCTCCTCGCGGACGCTTGGCGCGATTGCCGCGAGTCAGGGCCTGCTGCTCGGACTGGTCGGAGGCATCGCAGGCCTCGCCCTTACTCCCATCGCGGTACGGGCGCTCAACTTCGTGGCTGCTCGACTCGTGGGCTTGGAGGGGCTGGTTCAGACGCCGCCGTGGGTGCTTCCCGTCGGCCTGTTCATCTCGCTCGTCATCGGGACGATTGGCGCCGTTGTCGCGGGCGTCCGGGTTGCGAGAATCGCACCGCTCACGCAACTACAGAATCGGTGACGAAGGCTTCCCCCGCTGATTGTACCAATCGAACGTCAGTGTGGGACGCGACCGACTGATGTTGGATGACGCCAACCGTCGCTGTCACGTCTGCGGGAATGCTTTCTGAGACCTGTTCTTCGATAAATCCAATACGGACGATGACGTCGTGGCCGGTTCGTTCGGTCAGGAAGTCGTCAAACAGCTGTGCGAGTTCTGGATTCCGTTCGACATCGACTGGCAGCCCGAGGATGATGTTCACTTCTATCTGGTTGTTGAGGATATAGTCGGTGGCGTCGTACTCGACGGAAATGTCGACAAGCACGACGCCTTGCTCGCCAGTCGCTACCTCATCGAATATCGCCTCAACGGTTGATTGTGTCTCACCACGGATGGACTCGGCCTGAAACGTCGTCCACGTAACTCCACCGAGGACCACCGAGAGGACGACGATACCGACAGCAATAATGGCGACGCGAGAGCGAAGCGACGAGACCATCCCTTGATGCTGATTCGATTCTAACGGCTTGAACCCCGAAAGATAGAACAGTACGAGTGCGGAGATGTTGATGGCAAGAAGATTCACGACCACCAGCACGGTTGCGGCGAGCGCCACCAAGGGATACCCCCACGCGAGCCCAAGCCCTGCGGTCGCTGCTGGTGGCACGAGCGCGACGGCGATCGCCACTCCGACCAGCGAGGAGCCGGCTCCGCGCATGATGCTGAATGGCCCCAGCGATGCCTGAGCCGAGTGCGAGAAACAGCGAGAGGAAGTTCGGACTTGTCCGCTCTGCCACCTGCGGTATCCCGAGAATGTCCAGGTCGGGGGGAACGAGAATCGTGTGTTGGACGATGAGCCCCATTGCCGCGCCAATCAGGATTGCGATGATGAGTCCTGAAATCTGCAGTTTGACCCCGCGAGAGGCCATTTTCTGGTCGCCGAGGACCGTTCCGACGCTCGCGGAGATGGCAGGCCCCATCAGCGGTGCGACGACCATCGCGCCGATGATGGTGGCCGCAGAATCGAGCAACAGCCCCGTTGTCGCGATGATAGTACTCAGAATCAAGAACGCAAAAAACGTGGAGTTCGCCGGTGCAAAATCCTGTGCCCGGGCGAAAAGTTCGTCACGCGAGATGCGCAGGCCTGGGAATCGTGCTTCCAGTGCGGCGATGCGCTGGGAGACGACGGTCTCCGTCGAGAGGACGATGGCGTAGGAATCGTCGCGTATCCCCGCCCGCTCGAGCTCGTCCATGATTTGCTCGACGCAGCTTATGGGAATCGGGAACTGGACCATCGCCTCGAAGCCCCCTCGACTAATCTCCGGAAAGACAGCGTAATCGATGCCCTGTTCGTCGAGTGTTGTGAGAACAGAGTCGACGTTCCCCTCCGGGATGAGCACCTGCACGAGTCGCATACAGTCTGAACGACATAACGAAGGATAAATCGGTCACTAGACTTACCCTCGTCTGTGTCTGGGATTGCTTTACCGGTGGGACATCCCTCCACGTTTTACGCGGCTCAATAACCCCCAGATTCGCCACAGAACGGTCGTTTGTAGTGTAAGTTGACCTGCTAGTGTAAGGTATTAGCCGACGTACTTCTCCCATCTAAATCTGTTTCGGCCTACCGATGTGAGTCCATGTTCGTACGGTCAATTGGGGCAGACAGCAACACGACAATGACGACAGACACAACACAGTACTATTTCATCAGCGACCTGCACATCGGCGGCGACGAGACGCTCCAGGAGGTCGAGTTCATGGACGAACTCCTCGCGTTCCTCAGGGACGTAGCCGAGCGCGACGAGGATGCTGAACTCATCGTCAACGGCGACGCGTTTGGGTTGTGGGAGTTCACCGAACTGGAGGGGCTCGCGAAGTTCGACGCGCTCGTCGAAAACTATCCGGAACTGTTCGAACAACTGCGGACGACCGGTGAGCGGGTTCCGATTACGTTCATGCCCGGGAATCACGACTACGAACTTGCGTGTTACCCGGAGTACGTAGACCGACTTGCGGCGTACAACGTCACACTCGAACAGGAAGTCGTCCTCACTCGTGAGGTCGCAGGCCGCGTCGTCTGGATCGAACACGGCCAACAGCGCGACCCGAACAACACGAGTCCCGACTTCGGCAATCCATATGCGAACCCACCGGGCTACTTCGTGAACACGCACATCACGAGCCGAGCAGGTAAACTCTCTAAACGTGGGAAGTTCAATTGGCTAAAAGATATCCAGTCGGTGACGCCCATGACACAGATTCCCGACTGGATGATATCGAAGTACTTCTACCGCGAGATGAGTCCGTTGCTCCGGTACTCGGCGGTTCCGTTCCTCTTGCTGTTCAACATCAGCGTGTTCTATATCATCCTCCTGTTACTCGACGTGCTGGGATATTGGTCACTCCCCTTTGTGGTGGTGTCTGAGCTACTCAGTCAACTTCGCATCCTGGGTGCGCTCATTGACGTGATACTATTTGTAAACATCGTCGTCATCGTGCTTCTCACGCTCATCTCGATTCCACTGTTCTTCCTCTACCGGGATGTAAAGCGTACGCTCACCCGCTTTGGGTTGATTGGAACCGACGACCCAGAAGAGGTCGAGGACACGTATACGCAGGCAGCCCGCGAACTGTTCGCTGAACACCCGGAGGTCGCGGTGTATCTTTACGGGCACACCCACCGCGCTTCTATCACGGAGGTCGACGGCCGCTTCGTCGTCAACACCGGCACGTGGTTGAAGCGACTTCACCGGCGGTCGGTCGTACTCGGACTCTTTCCGCGTGTGTTTTACCCGTCGTATTTGCTGAACTACGTTCGTATCTTTGCCGACGACGATGTTGTCGTCATCGAGTACGAAGTCATCGACAAGAAAAACCCGAAAGAACTGACGATACTGGAGCGAATGCTCACCCGGAATCCGAGAACCGACGTGCCGATCCCACGACGGTCTGTCGTCACGGGAGACGGCCGACAGCCACCTTCTGTATCCGAACACGTCGTGGAGGGGCAGTCCACGACCGTCAAATCCGCTGAGGAATGAGCTCTCTCTGTCTACGCTGCTTGGTGGTTGAGCCGGGACGCTCGCAAGGAGCTTGTCTTGTACTTTTATTCAAGAATACTGTTTGAAATTGGGAAATATTCAACTCTAGCTGAAGATTTTTCAGATTTTCTCAGCAAGCGTGAACTCTATTTATACGCTAACAGGTGGAATTAAATGCTGTTATGGTAAAGTGGATGGCAGTCCTTTACGGTATCATCGCGAGCATCGTTATCGGCCTCATCAGCGGTCTCGGTCTTCCCTTCACGGATGCGACCCTTCCGACTATTGGAGCGGGACTGTCCGGACTTCTCGCGGGTGGCGTCGCCGGTTACTACGCCTCTGAAGGGGTCGGGAGTGGTGCCCTCCACGGGCTTCTTGCCACTACCATCGGTGGACTCATCGCCGCACTGTTCTTGCTCGTCATCGGGACGCTTGCGGCAGGTATCTTTGGGTTTGGTGCAGGTATTGCCCTCCTGATCCTCGTCATCGCAACGGGCATTCCCGGTGCGGTTGGCGGGGCACTCGGCGGCATGCTCAGACCGAAAGAACAGCGCATGGGCCGCCCTGCCGCCTGAGCCCGGTCGATTTCGTCACCTGATATCCCGTGGCCCTTTTTGGCCGGTGGCGCTTTTCTGAAAAGCCGTGGCCATATCATCGGTGGACTGCAGTCCAACTGTGCGTCTGGGCCGTGAACGCCCCACCACGTCAGCTCCCGCTCGTCCGCGAGAACGACCCACGAGCAATCAGTGGAACTACGCTTTCAAAAATGGGACACGTGGGACGGCCCATCCTTGAGTAAAATTGATGCCACGGCTCGAAAACTCAACTCCACTGCAAACGTAGGCGGAGATTGGCGATAGCTGACTTACCGTCCCGGTCTATTCCTCTCGTTTCACCACTAACACGGGAACGTCCACTGTCCGCAAAACAGTCGAAGCGACGCTTCCGAGGAGTTGTCGACGGAGGTTCGACCGGCCGTGTGAACCCATCACCACGAGGTCGATGTCGTTCCCCTCCACGTACGCGCGAATCCCGGCCCCGACGCCCGCGAAGGTAGTCTGCGTGACCACCTCGGCCATCACGTCCAGGTCGGGTGCCGATTCGTGCACCGACGATTCGATTTCGTCGACCGCGGTTTGCCCCTCGGCTTCAAGTCGCTCGACGAATTCTCGCTCCAGTCCGCCGGCGTCGAAGAGCCCGCCTGCGGATTGCAGGTCGACGACGTTCAGGACGTGGATGGCTGCGTCGTAGCGTTCTGCGATGGTGATGCCGTGGTCGGTCGCGTCTGCTGCGTTCTCGCTGCCGTCCGTCGTGATGAGTAGACGGGAGACTTCCCAGGCCCCGTCCATCCCTTCCTCGGGGACGACCAGCACGGGAACGTCGCTCTGGTGGATGACGCGTTCTGCGACCCCGCCGAGCAACCGCTCGCCGAGTCCCGTGAGGCCCTGCCTGCCGACGACGAGCAGGTCTACACCTTCTTCGTCGGCGAATTTGCTAATCTCGTCTCCGGGCGTCCCCTCGCGCATCGCGGTCTGGACGGGATGGTCGAGGTCCGAAGCGAGTGCCTTGATGTCGGCGAGGATGTCCTCACCGCGGGCTCTGAGTCGCGCTTTCTCCGGCTCGGAGGTGGTGAGGCGCAGGCGTTTGTGTTCGACGACGTGGAGTGCGGTGACCGTCGCGGCGAATCTGTCCGCGAGCTCGAACGCTCGGCGTGCAGCTCGCTTCGCCTCTTCGCTTCCATCGACAGCGACCACGATGTGGGCGTACATGGCTCTCCCTAGTCTTAGACCGGTAGGCGCTTTATCATTTCCCAGCTATGACTCTCACGCTTGAACTGCTGGAACTGTTCGTGCCTGCTCGCAGTAGTACTTGGAAACAGCAACTCACGAAAACGAAATGATCGAAGCTTCGTGACCGCTCAGTTCTCGGCTGAACCGCTGTACATCTCCTCGAATTCCTGCTCACCACGGATGAGGCTATCAACGCCATCTGAGAGCGTCACTTCTCCGAAGATGGTTGCTCGATAATACGTGTCGAGGCCGTCCTGTCCACGCTCCGTGCGTTGCCGTTTTTCGACGAGGCCGACGGAAACGAGCTTGTTGAGGTGGTAGTGGAGCGTACTGTCGTCGATGTCGAGTTCGGCTTCGAGTTCTTTGGGACTCCTGTCTCCGCTGTGGACCAGCCGATAGAGTATCTCGTAGCGCGTCCGGTGCCCGACTGCGGCGTGCATTGCCAGATACTCGTCGAGGGTGAGGATGCTGTCTTCAGGGAGGAGGTCCGCTGGGTCCTCTGGAACTCTATTGTCACCAGGGTGTCCACGATTCGTCGCCATCGTGTTCGAACGTATGGGTGAATACCGCTTAGACTTTCTCAAGCCAGGATTTTTCGAAAACACGGGTTTTTAAATTGCACTTTAATTGTCTTACATGGCTGTAGAATCAGGGTACCCGGTTCTCGTGGGCTACTCGTGCTGGTTCACTCCCCTTCTTCCAGCGCGAACGACCCGTACTCGATGTCGCCTGCCCGCTCGTATCTGAGCATCTGGACGCCCGTACTCGAAGTGTCCGTCCGCGTCAGTTCGAGGTTTCCGGGAACGGTTCCTTCCGCGAACAGGCGCTTGCCCTCGCCGAGGACGACCGGGAACACCCAGAGCCAGAACTCGTCAACGAGGTCGTGGGTGAGCAGCGTCTGGAGCAGGTTCTGACTCCCCTGGACCAGAATCACGTCGTCAGAGTCGGCTTTGAGGTCAGCGACTGCTTCTGCGACGTCGCCCTCGAGGAGCGTCGAGTTGTTCCACTCCACGCTGTCGATGGTGCGTGAGGCGACGTACTTGGGCATCGAATTGAGTTTCGCCGCCATGGGGTCTGCGTCGTCGACGTGTGGCCAGTGGCCGGCGAAGATTTCGTACGTCTTTCGGCCAAGGAGGAGTGAATCGACCCCATCTGACTGTTCGTCCATGATTTTCCCCATCCCCTCGTCCCAGTAGTTCACCGACCATCCACCGTGTTCGAATCCGCCCTCTCGGTCCTCGTCTGGGCCGCCCGGCCCCTGCATCACGCCATCGAGCGTGAGGAAGGTTCCGACGACGAGACGTCCAGGGATTTCGCGTGGCGCTGAATCACTCATAACCTGAATCTTCGAGCCACCAGCCAATAGTTCTATTCACTGTTCGAATCCGTAGAATGAAATCCGGAGAGCTGGTGTCTGGGAGTTCCTCGAGGAGCGCCTCACGTCGGTTCGGATGAATCGACGTACGCGTGTGTATTGCACTACTCATCGCTCTATCGATGAGTGACGGCTATTCATTTACTCTCTGATATCTATACTGCGTATTAATAAGATAGAAAACCATTCAACGGCTCTCTACACCCTCGTTTACTCCTCTCTATTCGCGTGGCTTTTCCTGACCACCATCTCCCATTTCGATATACAATTATTTTTTCATAACTTGTTCATTACTTTCCCCTGTATTGGACTCTCTGCCTAGTGTACTCATGACCGAGAACGACAACGTCAGAGATCTGCATCTAAGCGACGAAGAGCTCATCGAGGTCCTGAAGAATCATGGTGTGAATCGCCGGCCGCTAATGAAGTTAATCGGTGCTGGGGCAGCCCTTTCATTGTTCGGCGGCACTGCGGCTGCGATGCCAGCCGACGGCCGTGGCAATCGAATAGATACAATATACGGTGCCCCGTATGCCGCAGGTGAGACCGTTCCATCTGGCTTGGTTGACCACACCGTCACGCTCCACATTCACGAAGGACCGGGTGACCACCCCGATTTCCCCCTTGAAGAGTCAGGTGATGAGATTCCCGCAGAGTTCTTCTTCGACCCCGCTGGCTTGCACGTCCGCCCTGGTGAAATCGTCAATTTCACGATTCACAACGGGCTTCACACAGTGACGGCGTTCCACTCGAAGTTCAGCGAACCGCCGTTTTTCACGCTCCCTGACCGCGTACCGACGAGTAACGGATTCACCTCCCCACCGATGTCGGTCGACGATTCATGGCTGTATCGCTTCACCAAACAGGGAGTGTACGACATTCTTTGCTTGCCACACCTCGAACTCGGGATGGTCATGCGCATCGTGGTGTCCGGAGATGACAACGTACCCGACGACCCCTACGGCCCACTCCCCATCCCGAACGCCGGTGCAGTGTTGGGCGCACCAGAGCTAACTCCAGAAAACATCGTCAACGAGGGTTCGGTTCCCTGGGCAGATCTCTCGCTCTGAGATATCACTCTGCTCGAACGACGAATCTACAGTCACACGTAGCCACGATTGGTCGTCCCTATGATATTGAATATTTAACATTACTTCGGCGGGTTTCCTGTACGCTACCAACCAAAATGGCAAAGCAGTGTTTTAACCCGCCTATGCGTGTTATCTCGGCACATATATTATGTCCTATCTAAGCCGTTCTAAACGGAATGAATGAAATAAAATACAAAAAACGATAGTTTCAGCTTTTGTGATAGTGCTTTCTCAGACGAGTACGATGAACGCAGAACGTGTCGCGACCGTACTCCTCGGCGGAGCGTTACTCGTTTCCGCCACAGCAATTGCCATTCCAAATCAGTTCACGAGTGGCCCATTCACTGGTAACCTTCTCGCTGTTGTCCTGTGGGGAACAACCGCGCTATTTGCCGCGACTGCAGCCTTCTGGGTCGCGCTCACCTACGTGTTGGGCGCAGGGTACGAGCCACCTGAATCCATCTACGGTGGCGACGAAATTCAAGTTCGTATCTTGACCATTGACGCCGAAGCTGTCGTCCAAGCAACGGTTGATTCACTCCCTTCGGAGTTAACCGACAGACACGTCATCGCAGAAGAACCAATCGACATCGACGGCGCGACAGTCCACGTGGTTCCAGACGAGTTCGAATGTCGCGCCGTTCAGAAAGGGCGGGCAATCGAATGGGCTCGCCGTACACTCGATTGTGACCGCGAGTTCGTCCTCTATCTCGATGAGGATAGCGTCGTAGAGCAGTTCGATGGCCTTCCAGAGGCAGACATCGTACAGTTGCGCGAACGCCCCCGTCGAACCGGTTCTGTGCTCTCGTATCTCGCTGATGTCTACCGAATGGGCGTGCAGATAGAACAGCGTGCGTTCGCTCGGTTACAGATTCCACTCTTCGCATGGGGCGGTGGCATCGCAGTTCGCAGTGCTATAGAAAACGAGGTGACCTGGGACCGAGAGACGCTCGTCGAGGATACCGCGTTCGTCTGGGCGGCCGCTCGTCAGTTCGATATCGACTTCGCGCTTTCAACGGCCACCTGTCGCAACGAAGCACCGCCGTCGCTCGGCGAAATCCTCCAGCAGCGTCGTCGCTGGGCGGCCGGAAATATCGACGCGACCGCTTTGCTCCCCTTCCGTTACCAACTGCTGACGCGGGTGCGTAACTTTGCGTGGGCGCTTTCACCTGTCGTCACCGTCGTGGCCGTCCCATTGGCACTCGTCGGCGTGAGCGTCGTCTATGCTGGACTATTCCTCCTCGCATCGCTCACGCTCGCCTCGTTTACCGCCTTCTGGTTCGTTCGCGGCATGCTCTACTATGGTGGCGCAGAACTCAAGTGGTTGCTCGCGCTTCCACTCGTTCCACTCGTGAGTGTCGTCCATTCGATGGGAACGGTCGTCGGTATCCTCCATCCTCCGACCACCTTCCGTGTGACAAAGAAGGTCGGCATTCGTGAATAACGGCGTTCCTGGCGCTTGACGTTGGCGTCGATACTGCGGATATCGATGCGGCAATTCAGCGTAACGAGTCCATCAAATGCAGCAACGCGACTGTCTTCGTTCTCCCGTTTCTCGGGCACGACTATGGTGTCGGATTCCTCCTACGGCTAAAGCCGTGGGCTTCCTCCTTGCATCTGTGTGATGCTCCAACCAGGCAGAGTCCGCTTTCGGGGAGAAGACACTTACCGGGCGACCAGACAGTTCACTTCGTGTTTGCGAGTCTGGGGTACGTAGACGAACTCATCGAAGCCGCGAACCGCGGTGACGAGAACGTTCGCTTGAAGGTGGGAGTCGACGGAACAGCAGTCGAACAGGTTGCACAAGAGACGTTTCCAGGCGCCGACTCGGTCGTCGTCCACGAGGACTCCATGGCTGGCGACGGTGGCGTCACGTACACGTTCACGATTCCGGAGACCGACGCGCGGTACGTCGCCAAGTTCGCTCCGGACGATGCCACCTCACTCGTGAAGGGGGCGGGCATGTATCGCGCTCTCGCGAAGGTTGCTCGACTCCCGGTTCCTGCGGTGTACGCCGTCGAACGCGACCCGAGCGTGGTGGACGTTCCGTACTCGATCGTCGAGTACGTCCCGGGCGACGAACTCACGAGCATCTCGCAGTTCAAATCCTTCTCGCGGGACACAAAGCGCACGCTCGTCCGGGAGATGGGCCGGACACTCGGCCTCCTTCATTCGGAAACCCGATTCGATTACTACGGCGACGTGGCTGTTTCACAGGCTGGCAATCTGCGGGTCGATTCGGGCGTGACCGATTGGCGGAACTACTACCGCGAGGAGTACACCAGCAATCTCGACGACGGTTCGGGCTCACCCGTCGACGACCTGGCCGAGCGGGCAACAGACTGCTTCGCCGACGCGGCCGCGGACATCGAACCCGACACGGGACCAGTCCTGCTTCACGGCGACTTCACCCCGGACAACCTGATTTTCGAGGACAACCGCGTTCGCGCCGTGCTCGACTGGGAACACGCCACGGCTGGCTGTCGGGCAAAAGAAGCCTGGGAGGTCGAGGAGGCCATCGTCAATCTGTTCACCAGCGAGCGAGTGCGGGCCGACCTTCGAGAGGCGCTATGGTCGGGGTATGCAGAAACTGCGTCGGTGACAGAGAATTTCCGCGCGATGAAGGACCTGTTCGCAATCGGTGCGGTCACCCGAGTCGGGCGCGTTCACGCGGCGTGTTCGGATGTGGTCGAGGATTTGGACGAGGAAGAATTTCGGGTTCGAGCTGAGCGAGAACTGGAACGGCGACTTCGGCGTATAGGTGTCGGAAGCAGCCCGTGGTAGAGCTTCATCCACCGAACTGACCGAGGTTGACGGTAAAACGATTGACGAGCGCTAGAACGCACTAATCGATAAATCCCCTTAGTAATGGTTTTCCGCCCTGCCACTGAATTGCTTCCAATGCTACTGGGAATTGTTGGAGCCGTTGGTCGAGGACGGCGAGCGGATGCGCGTCGATGAATTCCACTTCATACCTGTCGACCTCGATGTTTTCGTATTCCAACTGAACGTGACACTCGCCTAATTCGGGGTGGTCTGCATCCTGATGAAAGCCAAGCATGAGGTTGCGCTCTGGTTCGACCCAGTTGATACGATAATACTCGTGGTCACCACCAGGAGGATACCAAAACCGTATCTCCAACTGAGCGTTCTCTATTGGATACGTTTTGCCCAAGAACGCCACCGTGTCAATCTCAGCGAGTACGTATCGGGGCCGTCTTCGAGAAGGGCGATATCGGATATTTTCACATCCTGCCTGTTTCGAGAGTCGACCGTGAATTTCTTGGAGCAATGACCGTTGCGTATAGCGGTCGCGACCTGCAAGGAATATCATCGATTGAGAAAATTAGCGATTAGCTTGTCACCCGGTCAGTTGCATTTGACATCTGCTCGCGAGCGGCTTCCACGTCGGAATACAATGCCAGTGCGTGCTTGATGAGTTGCCTGTCCTGTTCGTTTTCACGCCAAACTGCAATAACGTCGCGCCGTTCGCGGAGCTCACTACTCGATAGGTCACCATCTGCGAGCGACTGTTCGAGTTCTTCCCACGTCTCGACAGCGTACCTCGCCTGCCACTCTTCGATTTCTTCGGTGATTGCTGTCAATTCATCTCGAAGTTCTTCGCGAGCGTTCTCCTCGATGAGTGTGCGGATTTCATCGAACAGCAGTCGCGTAAAATCTGGTTGGTAGCGAGCCGTCTCACCGACCTCGACACGGCGTAGTCGGCCTTGCTCCACGAGTTCTTGGAGTTCCTCGTTCGTCGTGCTCCACGCGGCGTTCGCTTGCTCACTGACCCAGTTGACGGACCGAGGCTCGCGCATCGATTCTGCCACTGCACGAATCCGCTCTCGTGCACTCATCGTCTCAGACCACGACTGAACCCTTGGTGATTCCCCCATATTTGCTACCTCTATTTCTGTCTTCGCGACTATCTCTCAAATATCTTTGTACACTCTTGAATAATCAAGGGTGCTTGATTTCCACCTGCCGTCTCGAAACTCACGCGCCTCGGAGTCAGGCCCCTCGGAACTACCCGCTGTCCGTTTCTTTTCCGCCTCAAACTTCGGCCTTCGACGCCCGAACACACAGAAACGTCGGGTAGCGCAGTCGTTTCTCGTAAGACTGTGGATTTTTGTCTTTGAACGACGCCTGCGGCGTTGGCTCGACCAGCTCATCCAGTACAAACCCGGTTTCGAGGAGTGGATTGATTGCCTCAGCAAGCGGGCGACGATAGAACGGCACCTCGACTTCCTCGCCCGAAGCCTCCCACGTCATCCGGTGCTGTTCAGTCTCGAAGTAGTTCTCGGCATCGAACGCGATGTACTCGTCGACGGGATGCTGGGCTGAAAAGACGAGAAAGCCACCCGGTTTGAGGATGCGAGCGAACTCGCTGAAGGGTTGCCGCCAGTCTTCGACGTAGTGGAGCGAGAGGCCGCACACCACGCCGTCGAACGTGCCGTCGTCGACGGACTCGAGCGGTTCGGTGATATCTGCCTGGCGAATCGCTACTCGGTCGCCGAGTCGTCGCCGCGCTTGTTCGAGCATCTTGGCGTTTGCATCGACAGCGAGGACGTCCGCTTCCTGTTCGACTAACCAGTCTGCGTACCGCCCGTGTCCACAACCCGCATCGAGGATTCGCTTGCCCGCGACGTCCGGAATGAGGTCCTTCATCGCCGGGAACTCGAAATCTGCGCAGTAGGGGTCGTCTTCCTGCGTCGTGTACGTCGCTGCCAATTTATCGTAGGCGGCCTCGACGGTGGGACTCTCATCGGGAGACATGAACTGGCGTTTGTGTCATTCGTAGATTAATGTAGGTGGCTGTCCTCCTGGCGGATTCATCCTCGAGCCCAGCACCATAAACAGAAATAATACAGTTTACAGTAGATATATTGCAGAGAAACTCGTTGGTGCATGTACGAGATGGTCAAGTATGGATGTGACTGATACGCCGGAGGGAATACCTGGTGAGGGGGAGGAACCACCGAACTTCGATGACTGGGAGTCTCCAGACGAGGTTCTGAAGGCTGGGCCAATTCGAGAACGGATGCTTGATGTGATTGTCCAGTTGCGGGAGCCAACAAAGGTATCGTCGATCGCTGAACGAGTGGACTGTGACACGGAGACGGCTCGTGACTATCTACAGTGGTTTGCTGAGATGGGCATCGTCCACGAACTGTCTGGACGCCCAGTGCGGTATGAGCGCAATGAGTCCTACCTGAAATGGCATAGAGTTGAGCAACTCCGCCAGCAGTATTCCGAGGCTGAGATTGTCGAGCAACTCACGGAAACGCTTGACGCGATGGAAGCATATCGAGACCGCTTTGGGGTGGAGTCGCCTGACGAGGTGTCGTTGGTTGACGCAAGCCGTGAGGGGTCGGTCGAGGATATCTGGGAGGAAGTATCTAACTGGAAGTCGCTCGAGGAGCGTGCGACGCTATTTGATGCCGCTCGTCGTGATTGTGAGATATGAAGTGCCCTGACTGTGGCGAACCGTTGACCATCGAGGTTGGTCCTGACATCCCACCTACCATATCGGTTGTGGACGCGATTTGTGTTGCCAGTGAGAATGAGACTATTGAAATTTCACGGGTTTGCTGGACCTGTGGCTGGCTCGAAGAGCGTTGCGTTCGGGTCGAATCGATTGATATCTCTCCAGACGACGACAAGGTTGCCAAGCGAGCTAACCTACTGGCTGAAATAACAGATGAACTGCACACAATCGAAGACCTTGCTACACTTGAGTCTATCCGTACACGCGTGAAACAGCGGTGACCATTCGGTCTACCCGACAATCTTGATCCCACAAGAAGTATTGGCAATCTTGGATACACTGTTCTGCCTTCACCAAAAGTTAATACACTGTCCATAGAACATGGATTGTGATGTCTGCAGAACATCCTCCACGCCCAGCGCCAAACCCCGAGGAGACGTTCAACGACCTCCTCACGTACGCTGAACTTCTAAACACGCCACGGTTGGCTCGGCTCTATATCTACATTCTACGGTACGGCCCGGTTGAAATCGAGACAATCAAACAGGACCTCGACATGGCTCACTCGACGACCTACAAATACATCGGCCAACTTGAGGAGATGGGGGTCCTCTCTCGGAATGAGGATGCAACACCAACGACCGTCTCCGTCGTCCCGATTCAGCTTCAGCTCGACACCCCGCACGGCGATGTTTTAGCTACGCCTACGCTCATCGACGCAATCGGTCGGCAGCTTGAGTCAGCAGATATTCGCGTGTTCGTCGAACGGCAAGGCATCCCCAAACTGGCTGCTGCACTCCACTACACGCTCCGTATCATGGATGGCGAACTTTCCCAGCGAACTGCGGCATCGAAACTCGGGGTTCATGCCGTCGAAGGCATGACTGTGTTCACCGCTCTCCAGGAAGTTGTTGAGGACGCCGCGTCCTATGACCCATTCCTCAAAGAGAACGTGTGATGTCGGGGAGAGAAATCCCACGCGACAGTCGAGCAATTATCGATAGTAGCGTGCTATTCGCTATGGGTGGGCCATCGAACGAAAAATACCAATCATTCGAACGCTTCGTCCGTCAACAAAACATTGCAGTTGTCGTGCCCGAGCAAGTAGCTGAAGAACTGGGTGAAAGCCCTGGCGCATATGAATACCAACGTGACCGGCTTCGTGCCGCGCAAGAAGCTGGTTGGCTGGCACCTGGCCGAATCGATTTTTCTGTTTCAGGCGTGTCTGCAGTAGTTGATAAAACTCGAACACGGATGGCCGCGCTTTCAGCAGACGATGTTACAGAGGATGAAATAGAAAAGACCGACACAATTCTTGCTGGCTTAGCTTATCAATTCGTTTCAGAAGGGGCGTCCCACGTCTCTGTGCTGGTAAGTGACCGAATCGCAGAACGAGCAATCGCCGATGTGCTTTCTGCAGTTGATGCTGGAGGCAGAACTTCAGTAATAGAAGGACGAGAATTTCTCAAAGATCTAGTCGAAGGATAAACGAATAGGAGTTGAGCCGAACGTAAGCCGATCCAGATTATCGGCAGCACTCTAAAAATCTCTTTGTCACATTGGCTGAGTTCGGGTTTCTGAGTTCTCCGTTTACCATACGTGCGAACTCCTACCAAACTTGTCCAGGTGGAGAAAGGTGGACTCGTTCTGAGCTTTCGATGTAAGTTCCCACGTCCAGTCGTCCTTACTCATCGCTTCCCGTTCCGAACTGCTTGCGTGCATCTTCGGCGCTCATCGTTTTCCCTTCACGGATGTCTTCTTCTGCTTGGAGAAGCGCAATCAGCTCGTCGCGGTCGAACGTCGGGAATTCAGTTGCATCTCGGAGGGTGTAGCGGATAAATTCGCTTCGGCTGTTAAACCCGCGCCCCTGCCAAGTGCTGTCAATTTCGTCGAGAAACGACTGTGTGACCTTGAAATTCACCGTGACAATCTCCTCATCGCGGTTCGATCCCGTAGTTGCTCCAGACATACTAACGTATTACCACCGTCTTACCATATCAATTTCGACCGAATATGATAAGTCATGCTCAGTGATTGCCACCAAGACTCCGCCGATTGCACCACTGTTCGAAATTTACTCTTGAACAAGATCCTCAAAGTCAATTCCCGGGCTAAAACTGGTTTTCAAATATTCAATCTCACGCAGGCTTCCCCGGTTCCCGGGCCGGTTCGTCTCGCGTCCCCGCAGAAACCGACGACCGGTCTCCATCGACCCACTGGACGAATCGGGCCATCAACACGACACTCACCACGGTCAACACGCCGGAGTTGACCAGGTGTGGGAGCACGACGGCCTGCCCATCGCGAATCATGAAACGAGTACCGATGAGAAATAATTAGCTTTAGCGCGAAAATATTAGTATCACAGGGACAAATGTACCACCAATGAGTGAGAAGGAACCGACGTGGCCCGACAGGATGGATGCCGCAGAGCGCGTCCGCCACGTTGCGATAACACGGACAGAGCCACGCAACGCAGGGTGGATCGCGAACGAAGCCGCTGTTTCGCGTGATACAGCCGTCAAGTATCTTGAGCGAATGGTCGATCAAGGAGACCTCGAACGAATTGAAACGAACAACGGAACGAGCTATAAGCCCGATAGTGTTACCCAGTTCCTCCGTGAAGTCCGTCAGTTAGCGGAAACGCACACCGTCGACGAATTGACGCAGGAACTCAACGCAATCGGTGACGAACTTGACGCGTGGAAAGAGACCTACGAGGTCGATTCACTCGCGGAGTTACGCCAGAGCATCGGACGTGAGGATCTCACCGGTGCAGAGCGTCGCGAGCGGCTCGACGTCATCGACGAATGGGAGTACAACATCGAGATTCGTGAATCGATTCAACTCGCAATCAGTCTCCAGAGTTCGCTGACGACATTGGACGTGGAGTCACGTTCGGGTGGCTCGAAAACCCTCTCTCAGGAACGGTAGTTGCGCAGATGGTGGTTTTTCTTGCTGGTGGTCGAGGGTTCACCCGGCGTGAAGGACTTCGAAGACTCAAGGAACGAATGGAGAACGTTCCTGGATTCTCTGCTATTCGGTATGAGCCGTCTCGACTTCGTCCGCGGTCGGTTGTCGCGGACGTCGACGTCGAGATGTTCTTGGGAACGTCGTTTCCACGACCAGCGGCAAACGTGGAAGTGCTATGGCGACCGCGAGAAGGGACAGACGTCCAGCGCGTGCAGTGGGCCGATGATGCGGTGAGCCTCGGGTGGCACAAGGATGACGACCATCCCGACCTTGGAACGACACATTTTCAGTACGAAGTGGATGAAGAGCCTGTCCATGAACCGGGGCATATCGAGGTCGAAGCACCGGTGAGTTTTCTCGAAATCTGTCTGAATCGGCTTCCAGCTGCACTCAAGAAAACGACGGAGTGGTAAGCCAATAACTTGCGAAGTGAGTGATTCACGCTCCAGAGACAGACGATTTATGAGAAATCGAGGAGAATACCTGACCCTTTAGGGTCAGGATGAATCCGACAATACTCTACACTATCTACCGCTCGATTGCATGGCCGGATATTCCATGCCACAATCACTACTTTAATACACTATTTTTCATAAGTGCTTATGAGCACAGTCAGATGCTGGAAACAACCCACACCTATCGAGCGAAAATCGTCAACCACTCTCAAGTGAGTGACGACCTTGACCAGTGTGGCTTTTCTGCATCGAAACTGTGGAACGTCGCTCGCTACCACATCCAACAAGAATGGGATGATACCGGCGAGATTCCGTCCGAAGCCGACCTCAAGCGTGAACTAAAAACCCACGAACGATATAGTGACCTCCATTCTCAGTCAAGTCAGCGAGTTCTCGAAGAGCTTGCTGAGTCGTTCACCGGCTGGTTCAAAAAGCGCACAAACGGCGACACGAATGCGAATCCCCCCGGTTACCGCAAGCGAGGCGACAATCATCCACGCTCCACCGTGACGTGGAAGCAGAACGGCATCAAACACGACTCCAAGCACAACAAACTCCGTCTGAGCAAAGGCTTCAACCTGAAGAACCACCGCTCTGACTTCATCCTCGCAGAGTACAAAACACGACCAGATGTGACTGTGGAGAACATCCAACAAGTGCGAGCCGTGTGGAACGGTGACTGTTGGGAGCTTCACCTCGTCTGCAAGGTTGAGATTCCTGTCGAGGACGCACCCGGTGACAATACGGCAGGTATTGACCTTGGTATCAAGAACTACCTCGCTATCGCCTACGACGATGGGTACGCCGAGTTGTATCCGGGTAACGTTCCCAAGCAGGACAAGCACTACTTCACCCGAGACGAGTACGACACCGAAGGCGAGAACGGGCCATCGAGTCGTGCGATTCGCGCCCGTCAGAAGTTGTCTCGGCGGAAAGACCACTTCCTGCACGCCCTCGCCAAGCACATCGTTGAACAGTGCATCGACCACGAGGTCGGTCGCATCGCAATCGGTGACTTGAGCAAGATTCGTGAAGACGAGAACGGTGAGTCTCGGAACTGGGGGAAGCGTGGGAACAAGAAACTCCACGGGTGGGAGTTCGACCGTTTCACAACGTTGCTCGAATACAAGGCTGAAAAACACGGTATCCTCGTTGACCGTGTTTCAGAGCGAGATACGTCGAAGACGTGTTCGTGTTGTGGTCGAAAGCGTAATGCGAATCGTGTGGAGCGTGGCTTGTACGTCTGTAAGTCGTGCGGAACGACGATGAACGCGGACGTGAACGGTGCGGTGAACATTCGGAGAAAGATAACTCAGAATCCTCCGACGGGGGATATGAGTAACGGTCGTTTGGCACGGCCAGCAGTTCGCTTGTTCAATCAAACCTCGGGGCGTTTCGCACCGAGCGAACAGGCGCGTTGTGAACCCTAATATCCCAACGCTCGGGATTCCTGCGTCTTCAGGCGCAGGAGGATGTCAAACTGGTCTCAGTGGTTCACCGACGGATCCGTCATCTAACGCTGCCGCGGCCGAGGGCGGATCTACATCAATCGACAGGATGAACCGGGCCATCAACACGACACTCACCGCGGTCAACACGCCGAAGATGACCAGTTGCGGGAGGGGAACGGCTTGCCCGTCGCGAATCATGAAGGCAATCATCGCGAGCACCGCGCCGCCGAGAGTCACGATTTTCGCGAGCAAGACGCCCGTGAGCGCGTAGCCCCAGGCGCGACCTCGCCACAACCAGTAGGCAGACAGGGCGAACGCGGGCAGGACGATGCCGAGGTCGAGCGAGTAGATGACGTTCACGGGGAGGCCCGTTTCACCAATACTCGGGGGAATTGTGCCAGCGAACGTGGCCGGAAGAATCTCTGCTAGCCAGAGCGCGCCGACGAGTATGGCGAGGAGGAGTTGGAACGCCACGTACACCCGGACCGATTGGTCGCCAACTGCCCGCTTCACCGCGGACGCATCAAGGCGTACCATCCCGCCGACGAACGTGGACAGGGTCAACCACAGGAGCGAAACGTAGACGAGGTACAGCTCGTTGAACGCCGTCATGAAGGCGTATGAGGCGTACGTATAGAGGAGGTAGCCCGTGACGCCGAGCCAGACGATATACGCTCGCAGCGATCCGCGCGTGGCGAAGAAAAGCGATACGGCGAGAGCCGGGAGGGCCACCACGAGCGTCAGGAGGTCCTGTCCGTACACCTGTGGGAGGAGGACCGGTGCGTCACGGTAGAAGCCGGGCACGAACAGACCGACCACCGTCGCGACGACTGTCAGCACGATAGTCACGAGCGACTCGAGGAGAGTCGACCGCGGCATGGTAGCCCGAGGCTGCGTCATCGGAGCCCCTCCAGGCTGATCCCCTTCTGCATCATGGTAGCCATTGTACTCCACACTACTGGTACGGCAGTTTGGACGATAACCAGCCCTCTCGATTCTCACGAGGAGAGACCGCAATTGTTCAGAATACGGCAGTAGCATGAGCCATTTTGGGAGTCGTCTCAACGGTCAGCGTCGTGTAGATGCGGGTCACGGCTTCGTCTCCGTTTGGAGTCCGTGGGCATCCTCGATGAGCTCTCCCAGCCGCTGGACGAAACGAGCAGCGGGCGCACCGTCGACGACGTCGTGGTCGAAGGTCACGGTGAGGCTGAGGTACTCTCGTGGTGAGACTTCCCCCTCAACGTATCCCGGTTTCGTGGCGATACCGCCGACCGTCAACTGCACCGTGTAGTTCGTCGGGCTGACTGCCCAGCCGCCGCCCGTTCCGAACATGCCGACCGAGGTCACGGCGACGGTTCCCGCCATGGTTTTCCACGCGCGAGGGAACAGTTGTGGAAGCCGCCACAGTTGGCGCTTGACGACGCTGGGCAGCCGGAGCGCCAGCGATTCTCCCCGTGACTGTCGAGTCGCGACCGGTGCGTGTTGGGTGGTTCGAATCTCGTCGTGTATCGATTGCAGCGACCGACGGTTTGCCGCTCTGACGACGTGCGGGGTGCCCCGTCTGTCGCCATCGACGGTCGTTTCGACGAGGACGTTCACATCCACGTCGTCGAATGTGTGGAGTCGGCCTCGCCAGTCTACGTATGCGTTGACGTGCGGGTGGTCGTCGATGGCTTTCGCGAGACAGCATACAAGAAACGCGGTGAACGAGAGTGCGTCTCCTGTCTCTTCCTCGACCGCTTGGATGCGGCATCTCGCCTCGGTCACATCGAGTTCGACCAGGCCGTGGACGTTGCTTCGCCGACGCGCCATTCGCATGTAATCGGCCGTCAATTCGCGACGTGGAGAGACCGGTTCGACCTGTCCGTCTCGTTTGTGCATACCGCACATAGGGCGGCGAGCGGCATCCACCTTGATGCAAGAGTTGCGCTGTCCGCTCTCAGCGGCGTCGTGAGTGGATACCGGTGATACCGTCGTCAGTTTTCCATCGTCCAGTCTCCCCCGGTGAGAATCGCCGTATCAGGTCATGTCCACGGCGAACCAAGGTGTATCAGGTGAAAGTTCCATGGCAGACGTAGAAACTCTCGCCCGACCGACGACGACAATTCGTGGACTAGCCGCAGACAGCAGACAACTCGCTGGCGGCTTCTTCCTCGTGCTCGCCGCCCAGTTTATGACCGTTATCATGCTCGCCGCGGCGATGGCTCCCGACTACAACTTCAACACGGCCGCCATCAGTGACCTCGGGGTCATCGCAGAGACGGCGTTACTCTTCAACGCCTCGCTCGTCGTGGTCGGCGTGTTCAACATCGTCGGCGGATATTTCTTCTACCGAATCCACGGTCGACGCTGGCTCCTGACTCTCTTCACCGTTGCCGGCCTCGGTGCCATCGGCGCGGGCATCTTCCCGCTCGACACGGGCGGCCTTCACGGCTTGTTCGCGCTCATTGCCTTTCTGTTCTTCAACGTCCAGGCGATTGGGAGCGCCACGAGGCTCACCGGCGCGATGCGGGTGCTCTCGCTGCTTGCGGGGATTCTCGGACTCGTCTTCGTCGTACTCATGGCGATCGGCGATGCCGGAAACACAGCCGTGTTCGGTCCGATCGGCCACGGAGGAACCGAGCGCATGATCGTCTACCCGGTCATGCTCTGGATGGTCGCACTCGGTGGGTACCTTTTGGGCACGGATTCCAGTGCCGTACAACCACATTGATTTTTTGAGACGGACTACTCCAGCTCTCGCTCCAGAATCGTCCTATTTCTCAGAAGACAACATGCGGCAAAACGTGAGCATACTGTCGATTCACATGCTCTTTCGGTTACGAATTCCCTGACCATTGGCCAAAATAATTATTAAACTACAACACTATATTTAAACGTCCTGTGGATTTTGCAGGACAGAGGCCCGGCGATTTCCATTGCCGTTCCCTCCCCAACCAGGGACGGCGGTTCCTGGAAACCCCGGACTTTCCCCCCCTTTCCCCCTCGGTTGGCCCCTGCCCGTGTGCTACACATGTCCTGTGTAGGGATATTTATTGCTGTATCCACAGTTGATAGGTTGTAGTATGCGCCAGAATTGCCGTTTAAACTGTTTATTCAGCAGTTAATCAGTGTGAGATATACAACTACGTCGAGAACTCAGAATTTTAGTTCGCCGAACGGTTGTGCGTAGTGATTGGCGACGATCTCTGAGCTGAGCAGTTCGAGGCCGAGGTCCGTGAGCTCGTTGGTCATCTTGGCGAGGTCGCTCGTGTTCGTCGCGATGGCTTCGATGTAGAGGTTGCGCTGGCTCGTGAGCATCTCGCGAACGTCGATTACGCCCGGTACCGACAACGCCTGCTTCGCGAGTGTGTTGCGGTCACGGGCGGGCGCGGTCGCCACGAACAACGTACGGAGGGTAAACCCGGCTTTCTCGTAATCGAGTTTCGGGTTGTACCCTTCGATGATACCCTGTTTTTCGAGATTGGCGATGCGGTTGCGAACGGTGCTTGCAGAGACACCGACTTCGTCTGCGATCTCGCTTGCGGTCGTGTTTCGGGCGTCTCGTTGCAGCGCGTACAGCACACCGCGGTCAACGTCGTCGAGGAGGTATTGATTGTCGGGGTTGTTTTCCGGCGCCATTGCTGATTCTATATGACTGTCCACGCACATGAACGTTGGTGGCGTTCATCCTGCGCTTTTTGGCAATGAAATTGAACTGATTGAAATTCTCGTCCATGCTCGTGGAAGTATGAGTCGAGTGGGTTTGCGCTGGAGTTAGCATCGTGGAGTGCGGTTTTCCCACCGAATCGCTCCTCCACGCCATCTTTTCACCCTTTTTAGATAATCCCTCGAAGTCGAGACGTCTGTTGATGAGAACAGGTTATTCCGGTACGTCCGCTTCGTTCACGGAACCCCACTGTGAACATCCTGGCCGTAATTCTTGTATCTACCCGAGGTTGGGCATTCTTTGTGGGGGGATGTCACTTTATTTGTCGAAGCTTCTCACCATCCCACCGAACTCGGTCGAACGCTTCGAGGTACTCGATTCGCTGTTTGAGGTCCGTAGAATCTACGCCGAGTTCGGCTTGGAGTTCTTCTACTGATTTTGGTCTATTGAGTTTGTGAAGCACCTCGAATCCTCGATAGTATCGAGCTGTGAGCGCCGCAACGTGGTCTCCAATCGGCGTGGTCACGCCATATTCTTCCTCAAGATCCAGTAACGCCTCGTTGGCGAAGGTGGCAAACCGATCATCGCCGATTTTGGCAATCTGTGCATCGAGTTCAACACGGACGATATCGTAGTCGATTCCAGCTTGTACGAGTACGTTCATGTCGCCGATGTCATCATCGCGACCGGCGATGAGCTTGAACAAGAATATATCCTCGTTGCTGACCAGCCGAACGGTCAATTTTCCCGTCGACAGGAGAGGGTCGCTCCGTTCGCGCATTCCTTCCGTGAGAACCAGCTTGTTCGCTACTTGCTGATTGAAAATATCTAAGCGACAGCCATCGTCGTTCTCAACACAACTTGTCGCCCCGAGAGCTTGGTACTCTGGGTCCAATGACTGAATCTCGCTGTATTCCGACTCCATGAGAACAGCCCAGAGATGGCCGTATGCGTTGCTGTCAGCGACGACTAAGTCAATGTCTTTGGTTGCTTCCTTCAGGTCACGAAGCGACATAGCACCGCCTCCAATGAGATAGACCGTGAGAGGGTCAGTCAGCACAGCTCCAATCTGTGTGAATTCCTTCTCGATGTAGTCTCGCCCAAACGTTGGTCTCATGGTGAGAGTTGGACCTCGTAATCAGCCGCCAACTGCTCGAATTCTGTCCACTCCGGGAAGTGGCCGTTTCGGGCGTGTCCCTCGGTTTTCAGATATCGGATGAGTGCATCGATTTCGGTTTCAATGCCGTATTTTGTAGCTCGGTCTCGGAGGTCGTCTTCGTCTACATTGAGTCGGCTGAGCAACAAGAGACAGTACGATCGATAGCGAACACCGTCGTCGATCAAGAGCGTGTGACAGCAGAGGTCTGCTGGCGAAATCGAGTCTATGCTCGCCGAGAAAAAGTAATAGCGCGAACTCGTGAGCAGGAACTGGAGATTGTAGGCCGCAAATCGAGCAAGTCCGGTTTCGTGATAGTGTTGCCTGTCGATTTCGGACTGCGTTTGGACGAGAAATTCGTCGTATCCCTCCCAGAGAATCGAGCCATCTTGCACGATCGATTCCAGTTGTTGCCGATGTTGATGATGGACTAACTCGCGTGCGAACGCGTAAAGTCGGTCGAAGTCACCGTTGAAGTGATAGTGACTATTGTCTGTCCCCACGAGGCCGCGGTCTCTGAGACGTTTTAGGACGCGGTTGACGGTGTTTCGGTAGTTTCCGGTTTGTTCAGCCAATTCCGAGACGGTTCGGGGCTTATCGAGGTGATAGAGAATTTCGAGGCTTTTGCCCGTTAGCAGCGTCGAAAAGTCAATATGAGGATGCTGTCGGGCGATATCCTGGTAGAGTTCCACCGCCTTCGCGTCTGAGGGAATGACACGTTTTCGACGGACGTCGCGTTCTGAGAACACCAACCCCATTTCTTCGAGGTCAGATACGGCCCGGGAGATGTAGCTCTCGCTCGAATCGAGTTTTACTGCGAGGTCAGAGATTGTGTCGCCTCGCTCGACCGTGGCGAGTAGCTCTAATTCGATTCGACCAAGCATGTTGTAACATAATACGAAACTAATTGATAAATCACTTTCGAAAATTGTTACAAACGTTGGGTCACGGGACCACTGGTCAAGCCCGCGCTTGCCGCCGAGTGGTCAACAGCGCGGCCAGCCGGTCGCCCGGCGCGACCTCGAAGGCCTCGACTCGCGAGAGGTTCGAGAGTTCCCGACGCAGCTCCTCGAATTCGACGTAGCGTTCGTAAGCGGCTTCCATGTCGGCAAGGCCGCCCGGTTCGAACAGGACGGTCGGGGTGAGAAACACGAGGACGTGGTCGTCGCCGCGCCGGGCGAGTTTCACTGTCTCGCGCAGTTCGACCGGGTTCGAGTCGTCGGTGAGGATGACCGTCCAGACGGTTCCCTTCAGCCGCCTGATGTGCGTGCGGGTGGTGGCGAACAGCGGGTCAGAATCGATGCGCTGGATGTAGGTCGTGGTGTCAGCGAAGTAGGGTTGTAGGGTACTCCCGAACGCCGAAGCGTCGTCGTCTGAAAGCTGGCTCGCCTGCTGACGTGCGGTCGCGGGGTCGTGGCTGTGAGTTGCACTTCCTGTGTCCGCCTCCGTGGGTTCTAAGTCGAATAGCCACGACCGGATGGCGCGGTAGTGGCTCGCCATCGACGCGGGCGCGTCACTGCTGGTCAGCCCGCCATCGCCGACGGTGTAGAGGCCGAGGTGGTCGTTGTACTGGCTGGCGTTCGCTGTAAACGACGCGGCCACCTCGCGGACGAAATCGAGTTTTCGCTCGCCGTCGTGGCCCGTGGCCATCGTCGCGCGGTGGTCGACGAGCAGTGCCATCGTGCGGTCGGTTTCGGCCTCGTACTGCCTGACGAACGGGCTGTTCAGCCGTGCGGTGGCCTTCCAGTCGATGTCGTGGGCTGCGTCACTCGCCTGGTACTCGCGGAGTTCTGCGGGGTCGAGGCCCGCCCCACTTTTCCCGGCTTTGTGCTCGCCGTAGGCCGCAGCCGTCTCGACGCCGCCCTGCCCGACATGGAGGTTCGTGGGGGTGCGGGGTTCGACCGTCACCGTGGGCTGTGGCCCTCGCGAGAGCGTCTCGCGAAAGAGGCCGTGGTCGTCCGTCGCGGTGAGCGTTGGCGCGTCGAATTCGAAGCGACCGGCGACGCCCCACTCGACGTCGAAGGTGGTGCTGGCGCGTTCGACCGTCGAGATGTCCAGTTCCCGTTCGGGGGCAGACGACCCAGTCGCCGTGAGGGGAGGATTCGCCTCGACGGTGAGTGTGAGGGGGGTCCGTTCGGTGCGCGTCGCGGTGAGCGTGACCTGCACGGGCTGGTCGGTCGGGGTGCGCGTCCGTGAGACGCGCTGGTCTACGGTGAGCGTCTCGTCGGTCTCGACGAGTGCCCGGAGGAAGGCGTACTGCTGGGCGAGGAGCCACGCGCCGACGCCTGCGGCTCCGAGGAGGAACCACGGTTGGTCGGCGACGACCGCGAGGAGGGCGAGGAATCCCCCGAGGGCGGACACCTCGAAGAATCGGCGCGTGACCTGCATTACGCAGACAGAGAGGGGGCCGATAGTTGAAGATACTGGTCCCATCACGGAGTGGGAAAGTCCGAGCAGAAGACGTTTTATCCTCGACTGTGAGGATGCACTCGTGATTCGTGGGTCTCCCCGTGCACTCTGTCTCGCCCTGCTGGTCGTCTGTGCGACCGTCAGCCCGGCGATTCTCGGCGTCGCGCCCGCGGTCGGGACGGCACTTGCCCAGGAGGAGGCCCCAACGCCGTCTAACAACAGCAGTGTGCGCCACGAGGACCCCGCCGAGTTGAACAAGCCCGGGGACTTGCAACGCCTCCAGGGGTGGCTCGCGGGGCGCATGGGCACCGTCGTCATCGACTGTACCCAGGGCGTGCAGGTGGGGAACTACGACGCCTGTGAGCAAATGGACGAGGACTACCCCGACTGGCTCGATAAGTACGTCGACGTCGCGGGTGACACACAGACTGAGCGCGACGACAACGCCACAGAGTCCTTCGAGGAGACGCGCCAACAGCAACAGAACTTCTCGAATGACGTCCAGGAGTTCCGCGAGACCAAAGATGAGTACGAGCAGGCCCGCGAGAGCGGGGACGTCTACCGGGCGCGGCAACTCGCCCGCGAACTCAATCGCCTCGCCCAGGACGTGAATTCGACGAGCGACGACCTCATCCGCAACTACGGGACGATTTCGAACAACACGGACGTCGACCTCGGAGAGTCCGCGACGACGGTCGATTCGATTCGGACGAACGTCACCGACGCCGCAGAGGCAGTGCAAGTCGAGCAGTTCACCAACACGACGCTGACCGTCGACGCAGCAGACGAGCAAATCTCGTTTCTCGACCCACTCGACGCCACAGGTCGGTTGACGACCGAGGACGGGAAAGCCCTCGCAGACCAGACCGTGCGCTTCCAGATTGGGGGCCAGACCGTAGAGACGACGACGGACGCAAACGGGGAGTTTGCATTGACGTACCGCCCGACGACGCTCGCGCTCGATACCTCAGAGGTGACGCTGCGGTACGTGCCGAACAACACCTCGCTGTACTGGGGGTCGCAAGCATCTCTGCCCGTCGACGTCGAACAGGTAGACTCGGAGCTGTCCGTCTCGCGTGAGCCTGAGTCGGTGGCGTTCGGCGACAATCTGACCGTGCGCGGGTCGGTGGCTGTCGAGGAGACCGGGGCGCCGAACGTGCCCGTGGTCGTCTTTGTCGATGGGGTTCCCGTGGGCCGCACGCAGACAGACGGTGAAGGGAACTACGAACTCGAAGCGTCGCTACCCGCGGACGTCGAGGACGGAAATCGGACGGTTCGGGCGTCCCTGCCGCTGACTGAGCAGGCACTCGCGAGCAGTGAAGCCACCGCGCCGATCGCGGTGACGACGACGAACACGACGCTGTCTGTTTCTGGTGAGCAGGCCGGTCCGGGTGCGGTTCGTGCCTCTGGTGTGCTGCGGACGGCTGATGGACGTCCCGTGGCGAATCAGCCTGTTGAACTTCGGATGAACGGGACGACGGTTGGCGAGGCCGTCACGGATGGGTCTGGTCGGTACGCGAAGACCGTGAACGCGCCTGGGGTCGAAGGGGAGAACGCGACCGTCGCGCTCGTCGCTCGGTTCGACGGTCAGGGGACGAACCTCGAAGCTTCTGACGCGGAGAGTGAGGTTGCACTGGTCGCAGGGGGTTCGCCTGAAGGTGGTGCTGGTGGCTCGATCGGTGAATCCGTCCAGAATTTCGTCGGCAATACGACCGACGCCGCGCTCGGACTTCTGGGATTCCTCGCGCTCGTGCTGGTCGTCGTGCTCGTCTACCACCGCGACCGAGTTCTTGCGTTCGTTCGGGACCTTCGTGCGGGTGACGATGGTTCTGAGAGTGAGGCCGGCGAAGACGCGGCTGTGGCTGGCGCTGCGAGCGTTGACAACGCGGAGCCAGTCGAGCCTACGGAGCCCGCTCCAGAACCGCTCTCGGTCGCACAGGAGCAACTTGATGCGGGTGAGACGGACCACGCGGCGATGACCGCGTATAGTCTGGCCCGGACGCGATTGGCCGAGAAACTGCATATCGACTCCCCGCGCACGCACTGGGAGTTCTTCATGGCCAGTCGCGACCAGCTCGGGGAGGCAGAGGGACGGTTGCTCCAGCGCCTTACGGAGGCCTACGAGCAGGCGTCGTTCGCCGCGGATACGCTTCCCGCCTCGGTGGCAAAACAGGCACTCTCGGCCGCTGCGGAACTTACGGAGCCGCGCCAGGAATCGCGGGCAGACTGACCTGTTCGTGTACCTAACACCGACTCCTTTTTGATGCTCTCCTGTTTAGGAGAGTCCACATGGCTGACGACCGAAGTCTGTGGCTGCTCCTTCCGCGTCCGGTCCGCGACCTGCCTGCGGACCTCGCGGCAGTCGCCGTCTTCGTCGTGCTGACGAATCTATCTGTGTTTCTGCCGGTCGTCAAGGACACGCCCGTTCGCGTGGTGTTTGGATTGGCGTTCGTGTTGTTCCTCCCGGGCTATGCGTTCATCGCGGCGCTGTTTCCGGAGGAGGGGGAGTCGGTCGTCGAGGACGAGGAAGGGTGGGACGATGATTCGTTGCTCTCGCGTGAGAGTGGTATTGATGGCATCGAGCGCGTCGCGCTTTCCTTCGGGCTGAGCATCGCGATTGTGCCGTTGATTGGGCTTGTGTTGAACTTCACGCCGTGGGGGATTCGACTCGTTCCGATTATTGTGTCAGTGAGTGGGTTTACGCTCGTGGCTGTTGGGGTGGCTGCGGTTCGTCGCTGGGAGTTACCTGAGGAAGAACGATTCTCGGTTCCCTACGAGACGTGGCTCGCGAGTGGGCGTGAAGAGTTGTTCAACCCCGAAACGCGCCTCGATAAGTATCTGAACGTCTTGTTGGTGCTGAGTGTGCTCATTGCGGTGGGGAGTGTGACGTTTGCAGTTACGTTTCCGAAGGAAGGCGAGCAGTTCACGGAGTTCTATTTGCTGACTGAGAACGAGACGGGAGATTACGTTGCGGATGGCTATCCCACTGAGTTCGTTCGTGGGGAGTCGAAGCCCGTCGTGATTGGCATCGGGAATCAGGAATACGAAGTGGAGAACTACACAGTGGTGGTGGAGCTACAGCGTGTTGAGGTGCAGAACAACTCGACGACGGTGTTGGAAGAACGGGAGTTACGGCGGTTCGAGACCGGGTTGCCCCACAACGAGACGTGGATGACCGAGTACAACGTTCGCCCGACGATGACCGGTGATCGGTTGCGGTTGGCGTTTCTGCTGTACGATGGGGAGGCTCCGGCTGAGCCCACGGTGAACAATTCGTATCGGGAGTTGCATCTGTGGGTGAACGTCACGTCGGCGCAGTAGCTAGATTAGGAGCTATTGTGGTGATTTTCTGGACTTAGCAACCGTGTAATTGTTTTACTACGGATACTCAGTCCTAAAAACATATCACAGTCCACTGTAATTTTCATGTCAGTGTAACAAGAGTTATATTGGTTAGACACAGAGACTGTCTATAATGGTGGGACGTTGATGCGACGCTATCCCAGAGCGGTGCGCGATGCTGCAATCAAATGTATCTCGTGTAACGCTCCGGTATCTCGAACTGTCGATAACCGATATGTCTGTGTTGAGTGTGGAGTCTCCTGCGTGAAGGCTCATCAATAGTACCCTCAAGCATGTCCGAGCTATCATCTAACCTGCAAACGAAGAATGGAGAAACTGCCTACAGTCGGCCAGCCGTTGGTCTCATCGCTACCAAAGACAATGGCGATGAGATTGCAGGAGCGATTCTACGAGCACGACAGCACGGTCACGAAGCGATTGTGACCTCGCCCAGCGAATACGAGGTAGAAGCGGTCACGTTCGCTCGCGAATTGGGAGCTGTTGTCGTTGAACCGAGCAATCGCGTAGAGGGCGGTGTTGAAGGTCACTTTTCTCAAGTTGCTCGCGAACTTGGATTCCCGGGCGTCATCTTACACGAGAACCTTGACCGACCGTTGGCCTACAATTCAAGTGTCGAATCTCTTAGCTCCTCGAATGCCTATGTAAATGTGGGTAAGCACGCCCCTATCGTCGAGACTGAGGCAAGAATCCTAGTGGCAATCCCCGCGCATAACGAGGCGAATACAATCTACGACGTCGTCACCACAGCAAGTGAGTATGCGGACGAGGTACTCGTCGTCGACGATGGGAGTACCGACAATACTGTTGAACGCGCCCGTGAAGCGGGGGCGACAGTAATTGTTCACGAAGAGAACCGTGGATATGGGGGAGCGCTGAAGACGATGTTCCGCGAAGCTAAACGATCACGTGCGGAATATTTGGTGGTGCTAGATGGTGATGGTCAACACGATGCTTCGGATATCCCGCGATTAATCGCGGGACAAAAGGAGGACGGGTCAGATATCGTCATTGGAAGTCGCTTCGGGGAGCAATCAGAGACTGAATTACCGCTGTACCGGCTTCTTGGACTCCGGGTGGTAAACTTCTTGACCAATTTGAGTTTTGGTGTGATACGGTCCCGTTCTCGAGTAGAGGACACGCAGAGCGGTTTCCGACTGTACATACGGGAGTCGATTGCATCTCTTGCCGAGGACGATGGGATTGGGAACCGAATGGGAGCGAGTACGGACATACTGCACCATGCCCACCGGCACGGGTACGATATCTCGGAAGTGGGGACGACGATTTCGTACGAGGTAGAGAATGCAAGTACGCACAACCCAATTTCGCATGGTGTGCATCTGGTGATGAATATCATTCAAACCATTGAGGAACAGCGACCCATTTCGGTGTTGGGCGTGCCTGGCTTTTTAAGTACGATACTGGGAATTGGCTTTGCGTATCTAACATTTTCAAATTTTCTTAATTCGGGTGTGTTCCCGATCGGGTTGGCGTTGGTGTCGGTGTTCTTCACTCTGGCAGGAATTTTTGCGTGCTTCACGGCGATTATCTTGCACTCATTGAACTCGCATTTCTCGACTCGTTAAACAATGCATCTAGCGGGGGAGGCTAAACGGACGGGTCAAGGCGAATAACTCCAATTTTACTCCGTGCTCATTGCGTTGCGAGCGTAGCCACAGCAGTAATCAGGACGAGTAATAGTAATTAAACTCTCAGCTATATTGTCGAGTAGCTGACCTACGTGAATAGGCCACTACACAATATAGTGACAATAAATTGCGATTACTATCGTGTAATTGGTCTGAAAAACTTGCTGACGAACAATAGAAAATCCTCACCTTTCCCGGGAAGTATTACAGGTTGTCAACAATGATAGACATTCTGCCCTATCGCTCGAATACCATCACCTTCGACTCGTAATCAGAATCTCTGTAATGGAACCTTCGGCGAAGTGTTTTTTGAATCTCGAACGGAGAGAATAGCTCTTCATACTGCTCTTCGCTTCGAATCCACGTCATTTTATTTTCCTTCCCAGCCACAAGTTCAGCGATAACAATCCGACCATCTGGACCGACGATTCGCTTCAATTCCTCGATCGCGCCCTTAATGATTTCGTTAGGGATGTGATGGAGTACCGTCCACGTCACAGCAAGGTCAAACGCCCCGTCAGAAAAGTTGAGTTCAGTCGCATCCATCTCGACGAACCGAATTTCTGGATAGAGCTGACGAGCACGTTCGAGTGCGTCAATATCAAAGTCCACGGCGGTGTGCTCGTCAGAAAATTCTGCAATCCATGGACTAAGGCGTCCATACCCACAGCCCAACTCAAAGGACGAACCTACGTTCTCTCCTATTGCATCTTGTAGAAGGTCAACCTCGTAATGAAGGCTTGCAGCGAATTCCGCCCGGTCTTTCGCGTGTGTTACGTACCCACCTTCCACAAACCGAACTTGATTACCGTCTCGCCAATGGGTCGGGGAGATTTTGTTTGCGAGGTAATGTGGGACTGCGCCAGGATTCATAAGTCCTTTCTGTATAAGCTTGAGTCCTTTCATGAGATTGACTATAAACAACTTACTCTGGAAGATTGATGAATATGTTGATTGTGTTCTTTAGCTACGTTATGCGAGGTTACAAAATTGTGCTATAGCCGTAGAAAGTGAATATATTGAACGGATTAGCATAGTAATTTCATCTTTCTACCTTTGTTCTGTCGCCTAATGATGAAATTATTGACGTTCTACTCAACGAACCCTCATAAAATAGAGGAGTGGGAATTCGCCGCATGGATGATTCTCACCCTGCACGCACTTCTCGTCCATTTGCCTAATGAGTCATCCGGCAATCTGGAAGTAATTGGCCTCACATGGTCCCACATTATACCGTTCTCGCCATGTGGTTTGCTCAATCTCCGACTTCGACGCTCGGTTCACGTGAATATCGATTTGACTGTTCTCGACTGTAACCATCCCAATCCCCATTACGAAAGTTTTACGCACCAATATAACGAATAAGTGATATTATACACGCCCGTGAATGTAAAGAGGTTATATATCAATGACTCAGTCACCTCAAAACAAGATGCGAAGGTCCACTCCTTGGCTTGTTGTCGATCTTGATTACGACGCGAAAGTCTTCCGCTACGACCTGAGTGAAAACGTAATCCCTTCATATATCAAACTCCCTATGAGGAATCTATTTGATTTGAGATTTGTCCCAAATAATAATTATCTGACTAAAAGTCTTAACGTGGGCCGGGTAATCACCAGTTCTAGTCATAGAAATAATGTCAGCGAATCAGGATATAATGATTATCCAAATGTCGCTCCAGTCCACACGATCTGGAATGTTGCTTGGGACTAGCATCCGTCGCAGACAAATAGATACATATCCCAGAAGCCAAGATTGATGGTATCGTGACAGTCAATCTAGGCGAGCAAATTGACTCATTCAAATATTACTAACCTCTAAACTATGGATTTTATTCGCTCAGGTACAATTGTGACAACCACGTCGTTCATTAACGCAATACTATCATTTTTTGCAATTCTACTGTTTGCGAATCTAATCCCGCCATCAGAACTCGGAATATTTTTTTTGTTCCAAGCATTACTTGGTATAATATCGATCTTTGCAGGATTAGGAATTAATGGCGCTATCGAAAAGCGGATTAGCCAGGGTGAACCAGCAAGCGAAACGCTCACAACGGCACTAGTTGTTAAACTCTGCCTCTTAATTGTTATTAGTATCGTAATTATTTCATTCAGGGAGTCGATAAACACTTATATTGGAATTCCAGTTTACTCAACTCTGATTTTCGGTTTAATTATTAAGGAGGGAAGTCATGTGACCTTTCGGACTCTCCGAGGCGAAAAACGTGTTGCCAGTGCGGCCCTCCTACAGCTTCTCAGGAATTGTATTTGGATTGGAGGAGGGTTGATCGCAATCGAATTCGGATTATTAGCTCGAGGATTAATTTACTCGCTCATAATTGGGCATTTTATTATGGCATCGGTAGGAACAGTAATTCAAC
The DNA here is from genome assembly GCF_029489995.1 of Haladaptatus sp. DYSN1. Classification (NCBI taxonomy): domain Archaea; kingdom Methanobacteriati; phylum Methanobacteriota; class Halobacteria; order Halobacteriales; family Haladaptataceae; genus Haladaptatus; species Haladaptatus sp. DYSN1. The sequence continues at coordinate 128,944 of NZ_CP120472.1, read as the reverse complement.
AAACAGGCCTCGGATGCTTCTCTCTGAGTCGCCTCCACTCAATTATTTCGTACTCAAAACATAATGTGATTACCTCTGTCGGAGGTCAGATGTATGGATGGATGGATACTGCTATTCTAGGAATGTTTGTTGCTCCCGGTTTGATTGCTGCATATGAAATCGCTTGGCGCGTCTCAAAACTGGGATTGACTGTATCACGTTCTGTTTCATTAACAACTTTTCCACAAATCAGTCAGTGGGCAGAAGATGAGGAATTCGAAAAAATTTCTTCAGTTGTCTATGAATCGCTGATTCCTGCCTTGATGTTCGTTATTCCCTCCTTCGTAGGAATCATATTCCTCTCGCAAGACATTCTCTCTGTTCTCTATGGTCCAGAATACGTTGTTGCGGCTGTGACAATCGTGGTACTAGGAGGAGAGCGAATTATCAAAGCGCCCACTCAGATATACAGCCGATGTCTTCACGCAATTGATCGGCCTGATTTGAGTGCAAAAGCAACGGTTATTGCAATTATGTGTAACCTTGTACTGAATATCATTCTCATCAGATCGTTCGGGATTGTCGGGGCTGCCATCGCAACATCGACATCTTTCGCACTGAAGTTCATAATTGAATTTAAGTATTTGAGAAATTTATTACCAATTCGTGTTCCTATATACGAAACCCAAATGATGGTAGGAGCGGCAATTCTGATGGGTGGATGGCTTTATGTTCTCCAATCTGTTCATTTTCACGGTAATATTTTTACAATTGGGATTTCAATTGGTTCTGGGGCACTGGTTTATCTCTCTCTTATTCTGTTACATTCGCCGATTCGTAACAGAATACTAAATGTTATCAACCACTTAGGCACTAGTATTCAATCCGAATGATACATTACATTAATCGTGGGGGCGTTTCCGGCTTCATCCTTACATCGCGAATTTGAGTATGAGAATGAATCCAGTTCAAGTCAGCTATGTCATTGAATCACTAGCCGCAGGGGGTGCTGAGCGAATGCTGCTTCGCCAGATTCGACACTCACCCCGTAATCCTACTGTCTATACGTTTGGAGGCGCCATGGACCTGAAAGAGGAATACCGAAAGGAAGGTGCCCGTATCGTTAATCTTAGTAAGGGTTCTGGTGGCTCCTGGTCGCTACTTTACAGATTACGACAACAGCTAAATGCCGAAGAACCAGATATCGTACATTCTCATTTACCCACAGCCCATGTACTTTCAAGATTAGCGACAAGGTCAACAGATGTGAAGGCAGTCGTGTCTACACACCACAGTATTTCAAATAACTTCTTGGACCAAAGTAAAGCAGAGAAGTTTGAAATTATCACTAGACCACTAAGCTCAGTGAATATTGCGATTTCAAGGGCAGTAAAACATTCTAGAAAACTCAGTTGCTTTCCTACTAATTGGAAGATATTGTACCACGGAATAGATGTTGGTAATTTCAATAAAAATGTCATTCAGGGTAGAAATGACAATCGGACACGGGATTATCCTGTTTTTTTAAATGTTGGGCGCTATATCGATGAGAAAAGCCAAAAAGATATAATAAAAGCTATGCCAAAAGTATTAGAGGAATTTAAAAACGCAACTGCAATTATTGTCGGCTGGGGTGAGCTAGAGGATGACTTAAGAGAACTGTCAAATGACGTGGGGGTTTCTGAAAATGTACAAATTACGGGGAAGTCACTGGACATTCATACGCATTACGCAAATGCAGACGTATTCGTAATGTCATCCCTTAACGAGGGATTCGGGATAGTGCTCCTAGAGGCAATGGCTGCAAGATTACCTATTGTTGGAACAAATACATCATCAATTCCAGAAATTGTTAATAGTGAATTTGGGATATTGGTCCCCCCCAATTCAGCAAATGATCTCGCAGATGCTATGATTTCGATGGCAAAATCAGATACCTGGCTGAAGGGCAAAAAAGCACATCAGTTTGCGAGAGACCGTTTCAGTATTGAAAGAATGGTAGAAAAGCACGAGGAGGTATATAGAATTGTTTACAACTCAGCACGAACATAGCTATCATAATTCACTTAACCATTACTTTGAACGAAATAGTTCAAGCAACTAGTTGGGGAACGGCAGTAAACCTAAAATTCGGGAACGGACAGAACTGTGCCTTGCCTATATTTTCATTAAGGGATTCAGACTCAACCGGGAACACGACAGATTCTGCCACACGGGCGTTGATGCTCCAAACTACCTTCTTGTTGTATCCAAAGCATTGCGACCGGATTCAGTTCCATAGTACCCTTCGATTCCTCCGCTACGAAACTTGCCTCGTGGATGTTCTCAGCTTTCACACCAATGCTAACCGGGGAATAACCTTATGAAGAGGTGCTGTCGTCACTTTCAACCAGTGGACTAAGGGTTTGCAATGTCTGCGCAGGCGACGCCGTGTCGTCACCACTATTCACAATCTCGCAATGTGAAATCTCACTAATGATTTCGACGGAAGTTTATAGTGTGAATGCTATCGTTTGGAGTTAAAGAACTCTCTGGTGCCAGTCAAAGTTACGTCGAAACTCGATTCAAAGAGCTAATCGAGAAATACATTTCAGTCGCAACGCCCGCGTTGGTGGTCGCCACCGCTGATTACGGTGAGGCGCACTGGGAACACTATCAGTTTTATAGTAAGTTCCACCAGGATAGCCGAGTATTCGAGATATTCCAGAAACTCCCTCGAAAGAGTAAATGATGAGGGTCTATTCCAAGGTAGACAAGAAGTCAGAGGAGGAACGGTTCATCAACGTTTGTCCCCTGTGAGAGGAGAACTGATCGAAGTTCTGGATGGCACGTAAGACGTGGATGAAAGTTCACTGGCTGTTGGCAGTATGGTTCAAGACAAACTCGAAGCCCTCGGTTACAAATAACACTACCCCGTACTTTCCTATATTCAGATTCCATGAATGTTGGGTTTATTACCGCAGAATACCCTCCGAAAAACATCGGCGGGGCCGGTATCAGCAGTAAACTGCTTGTTGAAGGCTTACGTGCCCACGGCCATTCGGTTGACGTGTACGCGCTGACCGGGGACGGGAGCACTCTCGACTCACACAACGAGGGCTACCAAGAACTCCCAAGTGGCGAATACGGGTTGATCCCGGACGTGATTGGACAGAACCTTAGCGTTTTCAGGCACCTGCCCGACACAGAGCAATACGACGTCATTCACGTATACAGCCCTGGCCATCTCCCTGCCTCGATACTGCGTTCTGAGACACCAGTCGTCGCAACGTTCGTGAACTTCAGCTGGGTTTGTATCAACCCTGAACGATACCACTGTGAAGGGCTTCCGGGTTACAATCTCTTTGTCGGTATGCAGTTAGCTCGAAAAAATCAGTACTCCCGACTCCAGTCGATCGTCGCCCCACTCGTTGAACGAGCGGGAAAGAGTTTGACCCGTCGTGCGAATCGGATAACCGTGCAGACAGAGGGAATGCGATCAATCCTCTCGCAATGCGGCTACGAACGCTCAAAAATCGACGTGGTCTCGAACATCTTGGATTCGAGGTTCGAAATTCCAGTGACGCGCCCAAATGATACACCGAAGCGACTGGTGACTGTCGGTCGATTTGAAGAGGAAAAGGGAATCTTCGACATTGTCCGCGCGTTCACCGAACTCCCCGAGCGAGTGAAGGCGGGCTGGATTCTAGAAGTGTACGGCGACGGGTCACAACGCGAGGAAATAACCGACTTCTTGGACAAACAAAAAGAGCATCGGGTATCGCTGGATTACTGCCATTACGTTGATATGCCGGAGGACGTCTACCGCGGAGCCTCTGCTGTGGTTCATGGAGCGAAGTGGCCAGAACCCTTCTCTAGGGTTTGGCTCGAAGCAATCGCTACGGGAACACCTATTGTGTGCACTGAAAATCCGAGTTCGAGATGCGTACTAGATGGAATCGCGGAGTTCTACGACCCGTTCAACCGGGAATCGCTTAGGGAATCGTTGCGCTTCGTGATGGAGTCGCCAGAACGCAGAAAACAGCTCTCAAAGATGGGGAAACAGGCGGCGGCCCGGTACAAACAAGAACGAGTAGTTGAAGGGTATACTAAAGTGTATGAGCGGGCAAGAAACTGAATCGACCTGGTTCGGACGACTGGCAGGGTCATCCCGACTCGTCCAGTTGTTCAACGCGTTCGTGATTGTAGTTCACTTGTCATTATTGCCTGGGCTCTACTTCGCCGTTCGTATTGGTCGCCCCAGATTCCTGGGATTGGCTCTGTATCTGGTAATGGGAGTTGTTGTGTTCGACCTCCTGGTATACGTTGGATCCGACAAGCGGCCGTACTTACACCCTCCGAAGGCAACTTCGGCCACGCATCTACTCGACTGGCGATCGATTGTAGCGTTTCTCCTGGTATCGGTCGGTGTTACCATCGTACGCGGTCCTGGCGTACTATTGTACACGCTGTTAACATTAGTGTTCACGCTTCTCATGTTCAAGGCACTTTTCACGCCCGAACCCAGGAACCAGTTCGGAGTAATCTTGTTTCTCACTGGATGTTCAGCTTTATTGGCGATTTTTTCGCAGGTCTTCACCGTTGGGTTCTACATTACCGTGACCGACGGCTTAGTACACACGTCGATAATTGCCAATATCGTGGAATCGGGTAACATTAACGACCTATACGGAACCCGATTTTGGGGGTTCCTCGTATATCATGTCTTCTCAGCTGTCGGCGTCAAAACGACGGATCTGGCACCGCGAGTATTTAGTGGACTAAGTATGGCGGTGCTCTTCCAAGCCGCGTTGGTTTCAATTAGTACTTCGATACGTCGTTGGGTTGGCTCTTCGAGGCTCGCGCTTGTTGCAGGGGTACTCGTTGGATGCAGTGTTCCCTTCTTAACATGGGGGACTAAGGTGCACTACCAATCACTGAGCTTCGTCTTCTTCAGCTGTATCCTTCTTGCATTTGCCGTCCAGTTCACCGACAAACGAGCAGTGATTCCGACGACCCTTATTTCCATTGCGTGGCTTGCTACGCACCACCTGAGCGTCGCGATGGCGGTGTTATTAACAGGCTTTCCCATCGCGACAGCTACCGTTCTCGCGGTTCTCAAGCGCCGGTCTCACTCCCAGATAGTACTTTACCTAACGTTCATTGTAACATTTGTGACATACTGGACAATTATTACAAACGAGATAGCCTCACCATTTCAGTGGATATTTCTCTATAGCCCTGCGGCTTCAGCCGGTCTCCCAACCACGCAAATGTTCATCCAGCAATATGAATCGATTTCTGCGCTGATAGAAGCTTCAGTTCAAACTATTGTTTCATACTCATATTTTACTTTTTGGTTGGCTGCGTCTCTGCTCGGACTTCGATATCTGATTAGAGATAGTAAAGTCAGACATCAACAATGGCTTGTGCTTCTTTCTGGGTTCGCTATCGGGGCGGCGTTTTACTTCCCGACGCCACTCTGGATTCCTCTTCGGGGAGTTGCTACGCTATTCAGGTGGGGAATAATCGTGCTTCCGCTCTTAATAGTCGTTCCAGCATACGGAATAGTTCGCATTGCTGGGAGTAACAGGCAATCATCTCTTCGTGGGGCGATCAGGGTTTGCTTCGTGGTCTTATTGGTGTTCACCAGTATCGGTTCAGCTATGACCTCCCCGTCACTATCGGGTCTCACAGGAACAGAAATTTCCGATCAAAAATACCTGAGTGAGTCTGATCTGGAGGCTATATGGTTCACCGAGACTTTTGCCACTGAGTCACAGTCAATATCCGGGTCGTCGTTCGTTCCGGGATATCTCTTTTATCGACAGTGGAAAGACAAGCCAGGTTTCAAAAGTACTAGATACGACCGAATGTCGGTCACAGGTCCGGAAGGGAGAGTCGTGGTGAAGCCAGGATTGTCAGTCTTCCAAGTTCGTGCGTTTCATGAAAACGCAGTCAAATTGAACGTCAGGGTGAATTCAAGCTACTACGGGAGAAATGTAGAAATCCGCACACCAATCAGCGCAGATGAAGTCACATGGAATCTCGATAAAAATGCACTTGTATACACGAATGGGGCGACAGTTGTCCAGTACAAGCCATAGACTCAATACCTTCAGACGTCTCTGGCGAGTCACTATATCCCGGAGGCATCAACAGTGTAGAAACCGATTCAAGCCGCCATGGATTGAGCGAAATCACAACATTTGTTGAAGTTTAAGGAAATAACTACATAGCAACTTCTCTCGGAGCGGTACGAATTGATTCCAACCCGAATCTATAAGATGACTTACCTGAGCCACTCGGACGTACATCTTTCTATTGACCAATTTTGAATTTGATTCTCAAGTCCAAATTTCGTTTCTCGTACCTGATTCACTATCACATTCTGCCTGTTGACGAACGTGCTAATCTCTGAATCCACCTAATAATTATTTAAACGACCCGACGCCATCTAACGAGTCACTAGAACTAAGAGAACCAATGTTGGAGGAAAGATACCGGGTGCCAACAAAGCAACAGAACAAAACACCTATGAATTGTTGAAAGAAGAAAATAATTAATGGAGATTAACCGCCTGGATGAGGTTAGAAACCGAACCTCCAACGAATCGAATACAGAGTCGTAATATAGTCAATGAGAGCAAGAATTACCCGAATATTATCAATTAATCGCGGTTCGTATGGTCAACTAATGAATTCCTTCAGGCCAACGTACAAAAAAAGATGAATATCTTAGTTCTCTCTCCACGAGACCCGATTCCGGTGTATACCGGACTGTTAGAACGTATTTATCAGACGTATCAATATCTCGGCAGTGAAAATCAAGTCTGTGTTTGTTTTCCGAATCTACCTTCACAAAACGGAAAGGAGGAAGGTCGATTCCCGGACAAAATTGCCTTTGAGCGCGTGTGTCTGGAAAGTCCGATACTTGACTTATTTGACAAGAATATACCACACTACTCATGGCTCCGTGGTATCTACCAGACTCACCCCTGGCTGTACCGAGCGGTGCATGAACAGATAAATAGCTTTGAACCGGATGTAATAATTGTCGAGATGCCGTTTCTCGTACCGCTTGCGTCAATGGCTAGTCACGGCCGCGATATTCCGCTAGTCCTCACTGAGCACAACGTCCAGTTCAAAATCACCGAAAGATTGGATATCCCGGGAACCCGTGCATTACGGTGGTTCGAGAGTGCCGTTGGGAACCGGGTGGACTACGTGTTAACTGTCTCGGAAACAGACAGGGAAACACTGGATAAGCACATCTTAACGCCGATTCTGGTTTCTCCAAACGGTGTAGATACAACGAAATACTCCCCAAAGAACGAACCAATTGACCAAGAATTGCTTGAACAAGACCGAACCGATGAACCATTATTCGTCTATCATGGTAGTCTCGGGAATGCCCAGAATAGCGAGGCAATCGATCTGCTTGTCGACAGGATATTCCCAACCATAAGAAAAAAATACCCGAACGCACAGCTCATGCTGATAGGCTCTGACCCGCCGAACATCGAGCAGGAGGGAGTGTTCACGACCGGCCTCGTAGACGACCTTCCCAGCTACATCGCCTCCGCGGACGTGGCGCTGGTCCCACTTCTCTCTGGATCGGGAACGAAGCTCAAGATACTAGAGTATATGGCCTCGGGAGTTCCCGTCGTGACCACCTCCATCGGTGCCGAAGGCCTGCCGATCGAGGATGGAACGCATGCTTACATCGAGGACAATTGGGAAGACTTTGTGAAGAAAGCAGAAAAACTGGTTGGCAGCAGAGGACTTTACAAGAGACTCGCTTCTAACGCACGCACACTGGTCGAAAATAAATTTAGCTGGGAGGAAACGTTACGTCCGTACGACCAAATTCTGGACGAAGTCAGAGACTCGAAGTCGTTCACCAACTGTTGCTGAATCCGGTAGCTATATTCGTCCCAATAAAGATACGTGTCATATGAACGTTATAATATATGTGCTTGATGCGCTCCGTGCGGACCATCTCTCCTGTTACGGCTATACGCGGGAGACGACTCCCAACATCGACGCTTTGGCTGCAGAGGGATTTCGATATGAGAACTGCTTTTCACCGGCCACGTGGACGAAACCGGTCAGCGCGTCGATTCTAACGGGAGCATACCCTCCCGTTCATGGAATGCGAACTCGGGAGGACACGTTCGACGCCGACATCACACGTCTCTCAGAACTACTTTCGGACGTTGGGTTTGATACGGGAGGGTTCTCAACGATGGGAAACGTCTCGAAGAGCATCGGTTACGGTCGGGGGTTCGACCAATATCTTGATTTGTACAAAGACGAGAAAATCGTTAAGAAACGGGCAACAAAATCCGCGGAGACCGAAGAGTTGGACCACGAAACGACTGACGAGATAGCGCTCCCGCGAGCGGAGGACCTAACGGAGCAACTGGTGGACTGGATTGATTGCCGTGAAAACGACTTCTTCGCATTCTGTTGGTCTATCGAGCCACATATCCCGTACGACCCCCCGAAGCAATACCGAATGTTCGTTGACTCCGAGTACGATGGTTCAGTTGATGGGCAACGCGACACTCTTCCAGAGGTCAAATCCGAGGCGGATCTTAACCACCTTAAAGCACTCTATGATGGCGAAATTCGCTACAATGATGACGAGATCGGTCGAATCGTTAGTTATCTCAAGGACATCGGCGAATATAAGGACACGCTTATCGTTATCACGGGTGACCATGGAGATGCATTCAACGAACACGGGCGGCTGACTCACGGACACCTACCCTACGACGAACTCGCCCACGTTCCTCTTGTAGTGAAGCCTCCGCAATCAATGGACGCAACCACGACAAGTTACACGGAAACGTGCTCTTTAATCGACATTTTTCCGACAGTCGCCAAAAGCGTAGAAGTTGCCAGTCTACCCGCAACCGTGCAAGGACGACCACTACCGCCAGTGGGTCCGACGGGGAGTTCCGTGCCCGTTTTTTCGGAGACGATTTCGCGGGATATCTATCCCGCGTTTTATTCCGTTCGGACTGAGAAATGGAAGTACATGACCGTCGACCAACCAGATAGAACACTGGGGACGCTGTTGGATACCGTGCAAATACTTTACAAGCGCAACATTATAACCGACATCCTGTCGAACCCTTGGTACTACTTCAAAAGGTATCAACATAGTGAGGACGAGTACCTTTATGACCTACAGAGCGACCCGGGAGAAACCAAAAACCTGGTGGACAGCCAGCCAGAGCAAGTATCGGAGTTGAACGAACACCTCCAAGCATGGCTTAAGGACAGTGAAAGAATCCATCGCGAACTGAAGACCACCGGGTCTGGAAGCATCGATTCAGCGACCGATGAGCAACTGCGGCTTCTCGGATACATCGATTGATCAATGGCCGAAAATCCAACTCAGAACCCCTCAAACGTATTGTTGCTCACCGTCGATTCGCTCCGATTCGACGCCTATGTGGAGAATCGGTCGAACCCAGCAGTGAATCGCCTAATCAACCGAGGAGTAGTGTTTGAACAGGCGTACGCAACGGGACCCGGGACTACTCCGTCGTTCCCAGCGCTGTTGACGGGGACCCTGCCACTCTCGTATGGAGGCCTTGGTTCTCTGACCGAGTCTCGCCCAAGTGTTGCGGAAACTCTCAAAAACCATGGAATCGAGACCGCGGGATTCCAATGTAACCCCTTCCTTTCCACACACTTCAATTACGACACCGGATTCACCGTGTTCAAAGATTACCAGAACCCACTGATGGGATTCGCGACAAAAGTATTCCCCCGTGGAATTGAAATTAACAACCCGAAACTGAGTTGGGTTGATGAATTTTTACACATTACAGATGCAATAAAAAAATCGTATCAGCTAGTCATGGGGAAGCCCCGCCCCTATGTGAGTGCGGAGGTGATTACTAACGATACAATAGAGTGGCTGGATAAAACGGAAGAATCGTTCTTTTGTTGGACACACTATATGGACGTTCACCATCCTTGCTTCCCCCCGGAACCGTATAGGAGCCATCACAATGTAGAACACATCACTCAGTCGGGGATATCAAGGCTATACTCCCGGATGCTGGATAGTTCTGAGACACTATCCGATGATGAACTTTCCGACCTGAAGCAACTCTACGACGCTGCTATCGACTATGTTGATGATCAGATTGGACGGATTATCGACAATCTAAAATCATCGGATCGGTTCAAGGATACACTCGTTATTGTGACCTCCGATCACGGAGAACTCTTTGGTGAACACTACCAGTTTGGGAAACCAGAACGGATGTATGAAGAATTACTCCACGTGCCTCTAATAGTAGCAAACGGCCCCGATTGGATCGAAGACGCAACCGATGACCTCGTAAGCTTACTTGATATCCCACCACTTATTCACGCAGTTCTTAATCTCGATGTCCCTGATATCTATGAAGGGCGGGTTCCAAGCATTGATTCTCCTCGAGACTATATCATTGCGGAGCACGAAGTTGAGGGAGACGTCATCGTTGGTGCGCGGTCTGAAGAGTGGCTCTACGAAGCAGACGAGATTCGGGATGAACATCGCCTATTTGATTTGCGGGATGGCGGATTCCAACAAATTCCAATAGAAGAACATCCCGACGTACCCGTCCAGAGTGTCGTTGCCAAACGTCTACAGAGTCTGGATGTTGACACCAGGGGACTGGAAGATGAAGTCGAAGGTGACGTACAATCTCGACTTGAAGACCTCGGCTATCTGTGAAACGGTTTGGGTCTGATTTCACTAACAATCTTTCACATTAAAGAAAACACTATTGTAAGACGAACTCTCCATTCTTACTAGATGCCAATAGATTGGAGTGATTCATCGGTACTCGTGACGGGGGGAGCAGGATTCATCGGATCGTTTTTAACAGAAGAACTAGTCAAACGCGGTGCTGATGTTCGAATCGCAGACAACTTGACTCGGGGTGATAATAGAAAAATCGAACACCTACAGGAAGAAATCGAGTTTCTAACGTCCGATCTCACTACCCATAAGGGCTGCATTGAGGCTACAGAGGACATCGATCACGTATTCCACCTCGCAGCCAGTGTCGGCGGTATCCACTACATTCAGCGTGAGAATGTTGGAGGACTCACGCCGAGCGTGTTGATGAACCAGAACATGCTCGAAGCAGCCAGGATCAATGATGTCGACCGGTTCCTGTTCGCCTCCAGCGCCTGTATCTACCGACAGGAACACGACGACCTTAATCTCTTCAGTGAGGACCAAGCAATCCCAGCAGATCCTCATAGCACATACGGTTGGGCGAAAGTTCTCGGCGAGATTGCCTGTGATGCATACCAGAAAGACACCGAATTGAAGACCAGCAGCGTTCGCATCTTCAACTGCTTTGGACCAAAAGAAAGTCTCGACCCTAAAAGTAGTCACGTCATTCCATCCTTATGTCGCAAGGTAATCGAAGAGCCAGATGGTGGCGCCATCGAACTATTCGGTGACGGCACACAAGAACGAGGTTTCATTTACGTCACAGACCTTGCAGAGGGGATGATTCGGACTATCGAAAAGAAGGTAGATGGAGAGCCAATCAATCTTGGGAACTCGAAAGAAGTCGTTTCCATGCGGGAGCTCGCGACCAGGATTATCAATATCTCTGGTAAAAATCTCTCTATTGAACACGACCTATCGAAGCCTACTGGCACGGACAAGTACGCCTGTGACATGACCAAGATGACGGAAGAACTCGAGTGGGAGCCAGAAACCCCATTCGAAGAGGGGCTACAACGCGTCTATAATTGGGCTGAAGAAGAACTTAAAGGAAAGAAACAAGTCATCACAACGGATGGTGGCAACTAATGAGTTTCTGGACAAACGAGCGCGTTCTCGTTACTGGTGGAGCATCGTTTATTGGTTCGCATCTTGTCGAAGACCTCGTAGCTGAAGGTGCTGAAGTCCGTGTTGCAGACGATTTCTCGAGTGGTGTGATGGTCAATCTTCAGAACGTCAAAGATGAAATCGAAATCATCGAAGGCAATTTGAAGAAGTACGACTTCGCCGACAAAGCCAGTAAAGACATTGACACCGTTTTCCATCTTGCAGCCGATCATGGTGGGCGCGGATATATCTCGAACTATCCGGCAAACTGCGCGACGAACATGGCGCTTGATAACATCGTCTATGAGACAGCTGCGAAGAATGGTGTCGAACGTATCACGTTCGCTTCAAGTGCGTGTGCCTACCCAACTGACATTCAGCAAGAGAAACAGCGTCTTTCAGAGGATATGGTCAGCTTCGAGGAACGCGGTGGTGCGTATGCAGATGAGGTATATGGCTGGGCCAAGCTCATGGGTGAGCGTTCTCTCAGATCGTATCAAGAACAATACGATATCGACACCAGCATGGTGCGAATCTTTACCGCCTATGGCCCTCGTGAGAACGAAACCCACGCTATTGTCGCATTGATGGCCAAAGCCTACGCCCAGCAAGACCCATATCGAATTTGGGGCGACGGCGAGCAGACACGGAATTTCACCTACGTGAAAGACATCACTCGAGCGCTCCGTCTCGCGTCTGAAAACATCACTGATGGTACTCCTGTCAATGCAGGCATCCGTGACTATATCACTGTGAATGAGGTTGCAGAGGCCATTTTCGAATGGCTCGACTGGAAACCAGAAGACATCAACTACATGACGGACAAACCAGAGGGCGTACGTCATCGTGCCGCTGATACCACACGCGCTGAAGAGTTACTTGGGTGGGAGCCAGAGTACACGCTTGAGGAAGGTATCCACAACACTCTCGACTGGTACGTCAATGAACGCGACGAAGAGTACGTGAAGGAGAACTTAGAAACGCTCCTGCACGAGCGATAACGCCACTTCCACTTTTCATGCTGTCTATGTCCGAAAACGAAACAGAGTATGTGCTTGTCACCGAGTATTTCCACCCAGATACAGCTTCGACTGGACAATTGATGACCGACCTTGCTGTTGGATTACAAGAACGAGGACTGGATATGACGGTGTATACGGGTCAACCCAATTATCACAGTGGAGTCAACAAGAAACAGCCGTCAACGTCTACCTATGAAGGAGTACAAGTAAATCGAATTCGTGCACCACAAGTGCGTCAATCTTCGTTCCTTCGTCGGGCATTCAATTGGGTTGTCTTCACAGTCTGGATGTTTTTCCAACTCCTCGTTTTACGACCAAAACAAAACCAGGAATTAGTCTTTGTTTCCAATCCACCGTTCTTGCCTATCGCAATGTGGTTTGTCTGTAAACTTCGCGGATGGGAGTACACCTATATTGTCTACGACCTGTATCCGGACTTCACCATTGAGACAGGATATTTCAAGGAAGGTGGTCTTGTTGACACAGTCTGGAGTACCCTCAACGAAAATATCTTTGGTGACGCAAAACACATTGTTTCACTTGGCCCAGTCATGCGTGATCGAATCATTTCGAATGCACGCGATGATTTCGACGCGACAAAAGTCGCAATCATCCACAACTGGGAGGATGAGGAGTTCATTGAACCCAAGGAGAAGGACGAAAATTGGTTTGCACAAGAACACGATATTGTGGGCACCTTCACGTTACTCTACTCCGGAAACATTGGTGGGAACCACGATTTAGAGACTGTCGTTGAAGCAGCCGCCAACCTGGATGATACAGATGACGTGACGCTGCTCATCATCGGAGAAGGCGACAAGAAAGCAGAAATTGTGGAGTTAGCAGAACAGCATAATCTTCGTGGAGGCCGCGTCAAATTCCTTCCGTACCAACCACTCGAAGATCTTCCTTACTCGTTGACAGCGGGTGACGTTTCTATTGTCACTGTCCAGGAAGGCATGGAAGGTGTCTGTGTGTCGAGCAAACTGTACACTGCGATGGCTGCAGGGATGCCAATTCTCGTTATTGCACAACCAAATGACGACGAGGCACGCATTGTTGAGTCGTGTGCTGCGGGAATTCAGGTATCACAGGGTGATGTTGATGCTGGTGTTGAGGCAATCCGAACCTGGTCTACAAAGTCAGATATTGTCGAGGAACAAGGACAGAATGCTCGGGAAGCGTTTGAGTCTCAGTTTACGAAAAGTCATTCAATCGATCGGTACTACAGACTTCTAGATGACGACCATACCCTTGAACCGGATTCTTTGGCTCAGCACTCCGTTACGAATGAGTCGTTTTTGACGACCGATTGAGCTCGCTGCAAGGTTTCAAGATATCCTGGTTCTAGGTGTTCTGTTTCGTGGGCTTCGAGATTTTCAATGTTCCAATACTGAGCAGCACCTGCGTCTGACCCGGCGACCGCCTCGCCAGAAGTATAGTCTCGTGAGATAGCATAGACGATCACGAGCACGTGACTTCCATCCGGATGGCGCACGAACACAGTATCAACTAATGTTAACGTCTCCACTGTTGTCTGCAACGAAGCTTCTTCTTCTAATTCCCGAACAGCTGCTTTCTCTGGGGGTTCATCTGCTTCTAAGTATCCTGCTGGTAGACTCCATGCCCCAACTGAAGGTGGCTGCTTTCGTTTGATTAAGAGGAGTTCATCTTCGTCAACTACGAGAATTCCAGCACATGGCTTTGGATTCTGATATTCAACTCGGTCACATTCTCGGCAGCATCTCCGATTTCGCCCTTCTATATGCTGAGTTTTTAGCTCCCGTCCACACTCAGTGCAGTAATCCAATTTTCCGCCCATACTCACTGTTATCTATTGATTAGCTATCGTGGACTCTTGAGTCACAGATCCCTGCAATCGTTCCTCAGCCTCCTCACGATCCTCTGGATATCCAATGTCCATCCGCCACCCATCAAGCGGAAGCGCGTCAATCGTTCGGTTACTCTGAATCAGTAAGTCAATCGCCTCACTAATCTCAAACTCTCCGCGATTCGATGGCTGAACCAACTTACACGCGTGGAAGATAGCTGGCGTAAACGTGTAGAATCCAGTCATTACCAAATTTGAAGGCGGCTCCTCAGGCTTCTCGACGACGTCCGTAATCTCGCCGTACGGATTCGTTACGCAAACACCGTACCTGCTCGCCTCCTCGTAAGGAACTTCTTCGACGAGGAACGCCGCATCTGCTCGATCCTCTGACTGGCGTTTCACAACGTCACCAAGGTTCGCTTGGAAGATGTTGTCGCCGAGGATAAGCATGAAGTCGTCGTCGATGTGCTCCTCAACAGTCAACAGTGCATGGGCCAGTCCCTTCTGTTCGCGCTGGTGTGAGTACGTGATGGGGACGCCCTGGAACTCATCGCCGTAGTGGCTGATAATTTTCTCTTTGAGGTAACCGACGACGATGACAAACTCCTCCGCATCTAGTTCGACGAGCTGTTCGAGACAATGAGTGAGGATTGGCTTTCCATCGACTTCGACCATCCCCTTTGGTTTGTCTTCGGTGAGTGGTCGCAACCGCGTCCCTTTCCCCGCCGCGAGAACAACTGCTTGCATTACCAATTAGACAGTAGGTTCATCCCCTAATAGTTTACCTTCAGACAAAACTCAAATATGGACAGTATCTTCGGCCAACAAGAATTGGGAAACAATCTTTCTCGCAACCCAACTAACCCACTAGCGCATAGAGAACCGATTAGCATCTCTGTGAACTCTTTGTGCTCCAATTTGGAGCCGCAGTCTTGGAAAAAGACATACGAAATGTACTCTCATCTCTCCACACTTCACGTCGTGTCGTAGACAACAGGAATGGAACTGACGAGAGACTAGAGACTGGTGCACTCTCGAGTTTTCCCACAGGATTTGCGAGTTGTGTTTGGGCGAGATTTTTCTTACCAAACATCACTTTTCAAACCGTTTCCAAGTGTTTGGTAAGAAATTGGAATAGTATCTTCGTTGCTGTGCGTTGGAATGTAACCTCATCCATATTGCGCGGACATCTCTCAGCTCGACGTGACCTTGGATTCGCGCAGGGAGGGTAGCTTTCGTCTGTTCACAGGAAGTAGGCGTCGTCTCTGTGTAGAATTCTACCAAGTGAGGATCTTACCAGTCCATCAACGGCAAACCGAGAGCAGTTTGGGTTGGGGTGAGGGGGTAGGTTTCGTCTGTTCCTGAAGGAACCGGCTCCCCACCAAAAGCAGGAATGAGGGAGAGTACATTTCGTTTGTTCCCGCTCGGCTTCAGTAGATAGACGCCCTATAGGGCCAGAATTCAATTAGTGGTATAACAAACGAAACAGACGAAACACACTACTTTAACGAAACAGAAAACCTCTAGTTTTATCAATGGGTGGTGAGTGCGTATGAATATCATATGCCATCCGACGCGTCGAACCCGTTCAATGAGGTGACTCACACACTTTTTTCTCGCAAGGAAGTTTTGAAGGAGGACTATCAGCCAGACCAAATCCTTGAACGGGACCAGGAGATAGCCGCCTACCGTGATGCACTCTCTGACGTGCTATTTGGCAGGTCACCGCCGAACATTTTCGTCTACGGGAAAACAGGGGTTGGAAAGACGGTTGTGACGCGCTACATCCTTGACGCACTCGAAGAGGAAGCAGAGTCGCGAGAAAGTGCCGACGACCTCACCGTCCTGTTCGGAAATTGTACTAACGAGAGTACGTACAGCATTCTCCGTCGGCACATCAATCAGCTCAAAGCACCTACGGAGAAACCCTTCCCAAAACGTGGCCTTTCGACGCGCGACGCGCTCGACGCATTCTACGAACACCTCGACGACCACGGTGGATCCTTTCTGCTTGTCCTCGATGAAATCGACCACCTGAAAGACTTGGATAACCTCCTGTACGAACTCCCACGAGCCAGGTCGAATGGCCACATCACCAACGCCCGTGTCGGAATAATCGGCATCAGCAATGACTACACGTTCAGGAATCGCCTCTCTGCAAAGGTCAAAAGTTCACTCCGTGAAGAGGAGATTTCGTTCACCCCATACGATGCGAACCAATTGCGAACCATTCTGGAACACCGCGCAGCACTCGCGTTTGTCGATGGAGCGTGTGATGAATCAGCCCTTTCGCTGAGTGCGGGACTCGCAGCGCGAGACTCAGGCAACGCCCGACAAGCCCTTGACCTCCTCCTCACTGGAGGTGTCCTAGCCGAACGTGCAGAGGATGAAGTTGTTCGTGACACGCACATCGAAGCCGCCTCGAAAGAGGTCGAACGTGGCCACCTCAAAAACAAAATCCAAGACCAAACCATCCACACCCAGTACGTGCTCGAAGCAGTGGCCCGTCTCGACGTCATCGAGGATCTTCCTGCGCGGTCAAAGACCATTCAATCGACTTACGAAGACGTTGCGAATCATTGGGGAGATAGTCCACTCCAATCTCTCAAGAGCGTTCAGAACCACCTCTCTGAGCTGTCGATGCTTGGGTTCCTTACGATGAACGATAGAAATAGTGGACGATCAGGGGGTCGATTCTACGAATACGACCTCGATTTTGATGCCGAGACAGTCTTCGAAGTTCGCCAGGAACTTGAACAAAAGCGTTCGCTCGAATGAGCGCCCTGAACAGACGAAAGCTACCCTCCTTGACAACCCATTCACGCGAAAAACTGCCCGTACAAGGATTGTATCCTCTGTGAACAGACGAAATCTACCCCCTCCCATGCCAGTATCCGATTTGGAGTCGTCTTCACCAAGAACAGACGAAATGTACTCTCCCCCTTTCCAGGGTTTGATGGTAGCCTTCTTCAGGAACAGACGAAACCCACCCCCTTCGAATACCATCTCCCGTGAAATTCTACAGCGAGACGGCGTCTATCCACCGGAAACAGACGAAACCTACCCTCTCCGAAAGCCCCTCTCCATGAAATTCTGTACAGAGACGGGTTCTATCTCTTGAGAACAGACGAAATGTACTCTCCCTCGCTCCAGAATTTGATGGGTGGGTTGCTCTCCTCTGGAACAGACGAAAGTTACCCTCCTCGACAATCAAATTCCCTGAAAATTTACAGTGAGACGGCGTCTATCCACCGAGAACAGACGAAACCTACCCCCTCCGTTAAGCTCTTTCCCGCGAAAATTTGTACAGAGACGGGTGTTGTCTCTTGAGAACAGACGAAATGTACTCTCCCCCTTTCCAGGGTTTGATGGTAGCCTTCTTCAGGAACAGACGAAACCCACCCCCTTCGAATACCATCTCCCGTGAAATTCTACAGCGAGACGGCGTCTATCCACCGGAAACAGACGAAACCTACCCCCTGACTACATCGTTCAAGCTACTCGCAGGCTCACACGCGTCCGACCATACACGTCGCAAAACACATGAACAGGAAGACTGGAACTCCGCGACTATGCACTCTAAGCGTTTTCCACTGGGCGTGACATCGACTCGATCTCGCGTATTTCGGGCGTTTTCTTCACTTTGGCCTATGTTTCGCGCCACACATCTTCACCGAAAAGGTTGTTGCGGTCGAACAGCTCCCGTGCTTCCGAGGTGATTCGATAAAACTTGTAGGGAAGGTCTCGGCGCCGTTCATCTTTGGGAAACGTCGAACGTGACGGCGTTAGTCTGGACGGATTGGAATCAGCACTCACTGAGGACGACGCCGAATGAGCAACCTTGTCTCTATAAACAGAACTCGGAGCGGGTCCACAACCTACCCCGTATTCCCCGACTCGTGTGCCTACGAGTCGTCCTCTTGGTCCAAAAATCCGTGATAGGGGCAGACGAACTCGTCGCGGATGAGCTGTTCGTCGACGATGTGCAAGCCGATGGCGTCGAGTTCCTTGCTGATTCGATTGAGGTCGTCGTGGTCTTTCCCGATGGCGTTTACGTAGACGTTCCGTTCGCCGGTCATTATCTCCCGGACGGCTGTCACACCGTGGATGTCACGGGCACGGTTTGCGAGTTCCTCTCGCTCCGGGACGGGTGCGGTGCAGATCATCTTCGTATAGAGGGGGTAGCCTGCGAGGTCGTAGTCGATGTCGATGTGGTAGCCACGCACGATGCCGCTCGTCTCGAGTTTATTGAGGCGGGTTCGCACCGTACTCGGTGAGAGTCCCAGTTTCTCTGCGATATCGTTTGACGACGTTCCTCGGGCGTCCTGCTGGAGATAATAGAGGATGTGTTTATCTACAGAATCTAATTCGCCATCCTTCATCTGTTACCTATTGTGGTGTCCGGTCCGATTTATAGTCTTGTTCTCCCCCCGGTCGAAGGCGGGGGCGACAACGCGGCGTTGGAACCTCATCTCTGAGCCAGCGCACACTTCACTCAATTCTCTGTGCCGCACTGACTGCTACTCCGGCGAGTACTGTCCCTTATACAATCACCACTTGGTTAATGACGAATAAGGGATAAAGAGGATAAATTTTGACGAACCGTCAAAGAAATGCGCTAGTTTAAGCTGTTCCGTCAGCAAGAGCCTTGTAGATACACACTGCAACGACACCGACTCCTCCACCACACAATGCACATGACGTCGAACCCACCGGTCAAAACCGACCAGCCGAACTACGGTGCAAAGAACGCATACTACATTCTGGGTGACACACACCTCAGCGTCGCTGTCGCCCACCGCCTCAGTGCAGACGGCCATTCAGTCTGCATCGTGACTGAAGCGGATACCCGGTCTGAACTGCCCGGCGTCCGCGGTAATCCAGCAGATCTTCGAACCCTCGAAGCGGCTGGCGTCGCCGACGCATCGACAGTCATCGTCGCGACGGGCACCGACCGGCAGAACTTGCTCATCGCACAGCTCGTCCGGGCTCGATTCGGGGCTCGTCGCGTAATCGCCCTCGTGAACGAGCCAGACCGCATCCCGCTGTTCGTAGACGCGGGGCACGAACCGCTCTGTGTGACGACGGCGCTGGCTGATGCAATCGGTGAGGTCGTATGAAGGAACTCGAACGCGGCCTAGGCCTCCCGTCGGTCCTCGCGATCAGTATCGGCGCGATGATCGGCAGTGGAATCTTCATCTTACCAGCGCTCGCACTCGAAATCGCCGGGCCAGCAGTGATTCTCGCCTACGCGCTCGCCGGATTGCTCGTCGTCCCGGCGGCCCTTTCGAAATCCGAGATGGCGACCGCAATGCCCCAGGCGGGCGGGACGTACATCTACATCGAGCGCGGCATGGGTCCGCTACTCGGGACCATCGCAGGCATTGGCACGTGGTTTTCGCTCTCGTTCAAAGGCGCGCTCGCGCTCGTCGGCGGCGTCCCGTACTTGCTGTTGCTGTTCGACCTTCCACTGAAACCGGTCGCGCTTGGACTCGCCACGGTGTTGATACTCATCAACGTCGTCGGGGCGAAACAGACGGGTCGGCTCCAGGTCGCCATCGTCGTCGTCATGCTGGCTGCCCTCGGCTGGTTCGCTGCTGGCAGTGCACCCAGCGTCGAGTCGGCCAACTACGTCGGCTTCTTCGACGCAGGCGTCGGCGGACTGCTGGCTGCGACCGGCCTCGTGTTCGTCTCGTATGCCGGCGTCACGAAGGTCGCAAGCGTCGCCGAAGAAGTCGAAAACCCGGGCCGAAACATCCCGCTCGGAATCCTCGTCTCACTCGCGTTTACGACCGTCCTGTACGTTGGTATTGTCGCGGTTTTAGTCGGCGTCACCGACCCGGGAAGCGTCGCTGGCTCGCTTACGCCGGTCGCGATTGCCGCCGAGTCGACGCTCGGGCAGTTCGGTGTCATCATCGTCATCCTCGCAGCCATCCTCGCGCTCATCTCGACGGCCAATGCGGGTATCCTCTCCTCGTCGCGCTATCCGTTTGCCATGAGCCGCGATAAGCTCGCGCCACCCTCGCTCTCGTCGGTGAGCGAGCGGTTCGGAACGCCCGTCACCTCGATTACGCTCACCGGTGCGGTGTTACTGGTGTTGATCGCGTTCGTCCCGATTCTCGATATCGCCAAACTCGCGAGCGCCTTCCAGATCATGGTGTTCGGTCTCATCAACCTGGCCGTCGTCGCCTTCCGCGAAGGTAGCACGGACTACGACCCCGAGTTCACCTCGCCGCTGTACCCCTGGGTGCAAGTGTTCGGTGCCGTCACCGGCGTGCTCTTGCTCACGCAGATGGGCACGATTGCCCTCGTCGGGGCCGTCGTCATCATCGTCGGGAGTATTGGTTGGTACCTGTTCTACGTCCGGCCACGGGTGAGCCGGGAAGGAGCCGCGACGGATGCGGTCCGCCGACGGGTTGGCAGAGACGTGCTCACGGAGACTGAATCCATGCGGGGCGATGGTCCCCGCGAAGTGCTCGTCGCACTCACCAAGAACCTCGACGAAAGCCGAGAACGCTCGCTGGTTGCCATCGCCGCAGACCTCGTCCGTCCAGACGATGGCCGCGTGGTCGTCGTTCGGTTCGAGGAAGTTCCCGACCAGGCACCGCTCACCGACGACATGACCGTCCAGTCCGCAGCAGACCTCTCGTACGAAAGCCGAATCGAGTCGCTCTCGACGGAATTAGCTGTGGCTATTGAGGCAGATGAAGTCGTCAGCCACGACACCAAACACGCCGTCGTCAACTTCGCCGCTAATCGGGGCGTGGACACGATTGTGGCCGAACACGAGCCGCTTCGGCTCCGGTCTCGGCTGTTCGGCGACCCCATCGACTGGGTCGTGCGCCACGCTCCCTGTGACGTGCTCCTCGTGGACAATCTCGGCTACGACCGTCCGGAGTATGTCGCGCTGTCCGGAGACCGCGGACCGTACCCGCCGCTGGCTGTCAACACCGCCGAAGCCATCGCAACAGCGAACGAGGGAGATATCTCGCTCTGGTATCCCACGGACCAGAAGGGCACAGACCAGTACCGGCGTACCATCGATGACTACCAGGCCGAACTCTCTGCGATGCTTTCGGTTCCCGTCACCGTGGAATCGCTCCGCGTCGATGGCGGCCAACCATCGCGCCCCGATGTCGTCGTGCGTCGTGGCACGGACGAGAAACTTCAGAACATCTTGTTCGCCAGTTCCCCGACGTTCCCATCGCCAGGCTGCACGACGATTACGGTCTATCCACACAAATCACGTCGGCCACGATTCAGCAGTCGGCTTCTCGAACGGCTCACCTTCTAACTCAAATTCTATATTCTGAATGTGGTGTCAACAACTGATGGCTGCATAGTCGTACGGGTGTCCTTTCCGACTCGTCCGTATTTTCGCTTCATTCGCTTGGGTGTGGCGTCTTCGGGGCCGTCGAGTCCCACTCGTCGGCGTTGATGCCACCGTCGTTCTCGTTCAGTCGCTCGCTCATGATGTGGACGTCGTATGCATCGACGAGCCGAGATTCGTCGGGTGTAATCGCCCAATATTCTCCCCGGTGGCGAACGAGACTGCGTGCATTCAGCCTCGACAGGGCGGTTCCGACTGTGTTCGGGTTCTCGCCGATAGCACTGGCAATCTCAGACCGGGTGAATGCCTGGTCGCGGTGTGTGTACAGAAATCTAACCACCTGCTCGGGGACCGTTGGCCCCTGTGGAAGGTCTCCGGATTCGAAGTCGTCGATGCTCACGGGCAGGGGCTGAAATTAGTGTACTGGTGTAATTAGAGTACTGCTGTACCACGGGGGTTCAGCTACGAGGAGTTGAGTGCGAACTGAATCGGTTTTGCTCCAGTCGTATGCTATTCGGATACCGTCGCGTAGGCAACCGCCAGAAAGCCTGTTCAATAAAGCAAAGAACCCGTTACTCTGCAGCCTTGGCCCTCTTAGCGCACTCGCTTATATATTCGCTATACGTAGCCATCGTTTCGGCGCCCGCACGTATACTATTCTCACGTATCGTTTCACCCCCGCACTCACACCGTTCATTCGTATACTCACTATAAAAACAACTATACCAACAGGGCGAGAAGAGTGTGCTAAGTGAAATGCCCACGAAGGAGCTTCCAGAAAGTGCACCAGGAAAGTACGTCCCCTCCCACCCCTACCCGTACTATTCCCCAGAGTCGCTTCCTGTAGAGCCGAAGCTCGAACTCACAGAACAGACACACGATCTGGTGGCTGATGCGGCGTATCAAATCGGTCGCGTTGACGGTATCAGCTCGACAGTTGACTTCTCCGCAGTTCTCTACACCTCTCTCATTCGCATCGAAGCTGTCGAATCCGCACGAATCGAAGGGGCAGAGGTCGCGTATCAAGACGTCGAGGCGTATCATACCAGACACGCCGCAGACGAGACTGATCCCAGAATCGAGAAGGACCTGCAAGAGGCGCTCAACTACGAGACTGCGCTCACGTTCGGACTCGAACAAATCGAGAGTGGAGCGTCAATAACCCTCTCGCTCATCAAAGAACTCCATTCGATGCTGCTCGAGAATGTTCGAAACGAGGATGACGTCGTCGGCGAGTTCCGCGACCATATGGTTCATCTAGCAAGTCCACAGCCAGGCCAGCGTCCGTTCGTCCCACCGACGCCCGAGGCGCTCGATGGGCTAATGCAGTCACTCGCGTCGTACATCCAGCTGGGCGGGCAGTATCATCCACTCGTCGATGCCGCTATCATCCACTACTTTTTCGAGACCGTACATCCATTCTCCGACGGAAACGGTCGCCTTGGGCGCCTTCTCATCATCCTCTTCTTAGCGAGTAAGGGTTACCTCGAAAGTCCCTACATCTACCCGAGTGCGTATTTCAACCGGCACAAAGTCGAGTACGTCGAACGGATGCGTGCGGTGAGTGAGGAAGGTGCGTGGGACGAGTGGCTCACGTTCTTCCTCGAAGGCCTCCGAAGCCAAGCGGCGACGTCCTACGACCGGACACACCAGCTTCGAGAGCTCCAAACGCGCTACGAACAGGAGTACCCAGGCGCTACGAGCACGGACCGATTCGCTCGGCAGTTGCTCCAATACCCCTACTTCACCACACTCGACCTCGTAGAGTATCTCGACGTTTCACGCCGGACCGCCTACAAGGTCGTCGACGATCTCGAAGCGGATGGGCTCGTAGCAGAAGTGACCGGCAAAGAACGCGGCAAAGAGTACAAAGCAGTCGACGTGTTCGAGATTCTCGAATGAACCTCCATCGAAAGTGAATCACGGTTCGAACAGGCGAGATTCGGTCAGCCGCAACATCCTTGCAGTTGGATACTGGAAAACCGTCCAGAGATTTCTGATCAGTCTGGGGAAGACGTTCGTGTACGGCCCGTTGAACGGACTTACCCTCATCCTCGATATTGACAGGACTGCCAGGAGTCGTGTCCCGATCGACCTTTTCGCCGCGAAGATGATATGTAATCGAGCGCATACCCGCGTCTTTAGGCGCGGGTCGAGCGGACAATAGCGTACAGAAACACGGACTATGGCTTGTTGGGTTTCCCACCGCCAAAATCAAAGTTTTGATATATTTTGACCCCATAGTGTGCAATACAGATGAAGACCACACGGCACGCCACTTACAACCTCAACTACCACATAGTGTGGTTACCCAAGTATCGACAGTCGGTACTGGATAACGAGGTAGGCAACTGTGTGCGAGACATTCTCCATGAAATCGCTGACGACAAAGGTCTCGAAATCATCGACTTATCAGTCCAATCAGACCACATCCATCTGTTCGTCAGTAGTCCACCGAAGCACGCCCCGTCACTTCTCGCCAACTGGTTCAAAGGGATTAGCTCGCGGAAATACAACCACCGCTACGCTGACCACGATGGAGAGAAAATCAAGTGGGCACGCGGGTACTACGCAGGAACAGCCGGACACGTCTCCAGCGAGACTGTCAAAGATTACATCCAGCGTCATGAGGAGGACGAACAGTGACTGAACTCACCGAGACGCTGGAACTCAAGCTTGTCAATCCGAGCGCTCACAAGCATCGAAAACTCTGTGAGACAAAACAAGCATATCAACAGGCTCTCAAAGAAGCGTTCACCGCCAACTGCACTACACAGTCAGCAACGAACGATATTGTCGTCAACTACGACTTGAGCGGGTACGCGAAGAACGCGCTCAAACAGTATGTCCCACAACTCTGTGGTGGAAGCTACGACGCAAAAGAGCTTCACGACGATCACCCTGTTCGATTTACGAACGAAGGGCCGAAGCTCGACCACAAGCCCGAGAACGCAATCGAGTGGTACGTCAAGATTCCACACCACAACGACTACCACCTGTGGATTCCTGCTCAAATCAATCCTGAGCAACGAGGGTGGTTGGAAGCGTTGTATTCGGGAGATGCGACGATGAGGGAGTGTCGGCTGTTCGACCGCGACGGCAAGTGGTACTTCCACGTCGTTGTGAAGGTGGACGTTGAAGAACGAGAGACCAGTTCGGTGGAGACGCCGATTGGCGTAGATATTGGGGAAGCTTCTTTGTTAACGGTGTGTCACCGTGACGAGCGAGGCTCCCCGACTGCACCAAAACTCTGGAACGACGAAGCCAAGAAAGTCAAACAACTCCGTAAAACGTACTTCTCTGCCTCGAAACGACTTCAGGAACGAGGGAGTGAGAAGATTCTCACTTCTTATGGAGACAAACTCTGGCGTCAGATTGACCAGATTCTTCACACAGTCACGTCGGAAGTCGTTTCCTACGCCGACCAGTTCGAGAATCCAGTACTGGTTCTTGAAGACTTGACTCACATCCGTGAGAATATGGACTACGGTTCGTTCATGAATCGGCGGCTCCACGGGTGGGCCTTCTCGAAGATGCACGCGCAGATTCGTTACAAGGCTCTTGAGAAGGGGATTCGAGTCGAAACTGTAAATCCCGCGTACACTTCGAAAACGTGCCACTGTTGTGGTGAACAGGGCCATCGTCCGAAGCAGGCGACGTTCAAGTGTACGAACGTGGATTGTGGTGTTTCAGAGTATCAAGCAGACATTAACGCCTCGCTCAATATTGCAGACCGCTACCTCAGCGGAGAGAGCCATTCAAGAGAACACACGGATGGCGATGATTCGGTTGAGGATGGGGGGCAGTTGACCGCTCCACAAGACACCCAAACCGATGCTAACAAGCAAGAGACGTTTGGGACTACTGCGTCTTGAAACCTTAGGGCTACGAATAGCCTGAAATCCGATGGTCGGATTCCCGCGTCTTCAGGCGCGGGAGGAGGTCAAAACCCGTGGAGAGCTTTATCTACGTATGTCGCGATACGTGGCTTCCTTCGAGATTAACTCACAAACCGATTCGTACGCCGCTCGGCGCATCCTAGGGCGAGTATACGATACGATTCGAGAAGAGTCATCGAGCGGCCGGGAGGACTCTGACGACACAATCGAACTCCTCGAATCGTTCGAAACGCTTCGAGATGCTGCGAAACGTCCCACCACAGGCAAACTGACGATCACCTACGAACAATACGACGACGAATTCGAGAACTGAGCTCGCAGAGCAACCGTCGCGATCGGCCCGACTTCACTGCTGGGTGCACACGTGTCGACGTGTCGTCTTGACTGGACGAATTCGACTGACGCTCTTCTCTCAATATGTCGATTGTGTCTTCGTTTTGTGTTTGCTGTTCGCGGGTGACGGATACTGATGGTGACTGGGTACTGAACTCAGGATACACCTACAGTACCACGGCGAAGAGGAGATACGAGCCGACGACCGAGAGCGCGGGTGCGAGGATCCAGAGGATAACGATTCGGCGTGTGGCGGCCGGGTCAAACAAGCTCTCTGCGCTGAGTTCGTCGATGTGTTCCTCCCCGATCGGGGGAACCGCTGTGTCTCTGCCCCGTCGCCCGGTCCGCTCGCCAGCCGTACTGCTCGCCAGCTCGCCGATGGTCGGGACCGTCGGTCTGTCATCCGACCCCGTAGACGCCGCGAGCGCACCCGTGGTGAGGCCCGCAGCCAACTCACGCTCGGTCCGTCGGGTGGCGATCTCCGCGAGCGTGACGGCACGACTCGCTCGTCCCCAGCCGAGTCCGATGATACAGCAGGTCGTGCTCACCGCGAGACTTGCCGGGATACCGAGATACGAGAGGACGGTGATGATGGTCGCTCCGATGCTCGAGACGACGAGTGCGGCCAGGATGGGCAGGTCGGTGATTCCATCACTGACCGTCGCGAGCGTCCGTCGGGCGATCGTGAACCCACCGAGGCCGATGGCGGCGACGGCGAGCACGATGCCTTGCTCGATGGTAATCGACCCGTTCCCGACGAGCGGCGCGACCGCATTCGCGGCGTTCGACGCCCCTGCACTGAACCCCATGTAACACGCAATTGCAATGACCAGAAACGAGCCGGCAAGGTCGCGGGGGGCTGCGTTCGTATTGAGGCGGAGGCGCGGAACACTGCCTGAGCGATCGAGTTGGACGAGGTGCCGCTCGAAGCGCGTGAACGACATATAGGCCGCTAACTGGGGGTACAGATATCGGCCGACGATGGCCCCAGCCCCGAATCCGAGCAGTGGCGCAACAATCCACGCGGAGACGATCGTGAACATCAACGCCTCGTTTAGCGAGTCCGTTGCCAGACCGAGCCCGACGATTGCACCCACGGCAGTCATCGACGTCGAGGCGGGAACCCCGTAGAGATTCGAGAGCAAGAGTGCCAGACCGGTGAAGAACAGCACACCGACAGTCGCCGTCGGCGAGAACTGCACCGCGGGGATGATGCCGTCACTCATGGTGTCGATGACGTTCCGACCGACCGTCCACGCACCCAGAAACGCGAAGAGCGTGAACAGGGCTGCGGCAGTGGCCTTTCTGACGAGGCGACTCCCGACAGCTGGTCCGAACGCAACACCGGTCGACGACCCACCAATGTTAAACCCGACGAAGGCAGCCACGAGCAACCCCACGACAACGAGTGTAGATACCATATTCAAGCGGTCCTTGTTCCAATAGTTCGGTCCGAGGACGTAATGCCGTGTCCCTCTTGGATGGGCAATGGATGTCGGCCGGCTCTCCCCGACACGTGACTCCCGGTGAACGAATGTCGGAGTGTCCTCTCGTATCTTCTTGTTCGTGTGAGCTATGGTCGATGGGCGAGCGAAGAACAAAGAGGGCAAGCGACGTATCTCTACCCTATGCCTGGAACTGTCACGGAGAAACTCATCGAAGACCACCTCGTCGACGGCCTGATGGAACCGGGCGAAGAAATCGCACTGGACATCGATCAGACGTTGACCCAGGACGCCACCGGGACGATGGTCATGCTCGAACTCGAAGCCATGGACGTCGATCACCTCGAAACCGAGCTCTCTGCACAGTACGTAGACCACAATCTCATCCAAGAGGACAACAAGAACCCCGATGACCACCTGTTCCTGAAGAGTGCGTGCGAGAAGTGGGGAATCTGGTATTCACCCGCTGGCAACGGTGTCTCCCACCCCGTCCACCAGGAGCGGTTCGGCGTCCCGGGGAAGACGCTGCTCGGCTCGGACTCGCACACCCCGGCCGCGGGTGCGATGGGCATGTTGGCTATGGGAGCCGGCGGTCTCGACGTCGCGATGGCGATGGCAGGCGAGCCATACCGCGTGAACATGCCCGAGGTGTGGGGTGTCGAGTTGCGCGGCGAGCTCCCCGCGTGGTGTAGCGCCAAGGACGTCATCCTCGAGATGCTGCGTCGCCACGACGTCGACGGCGGCGTCGGGCGCGTTATCGAATACCACGGACCAGGACTGGCCTCCCTGACCGCGATGGATCGCCATGTGATTGCCAACATGGGCACAGAACTGGGTGCGACGAGTACCGTGTTCCCGGCCGACGACGCCGTCAAGCAGTTCCTCGCCCAGCAACACCGCGCGGCTGAGTTCAAACCGCTCCACGCCGACGACGACGTCGAATACCACGTGACGGAGACGATTCGACTCGACGAAATCGAACCCATGATCGCCAAGCCCTCCAGCCCCGGCAACGTCGTCCCGGTGGCGGACGTACAAGGCAAGGAAATCTACCAGGCCTACATCGGCTCCAGCGCGAATCCAGGGCTTCGAGATTTCGCGGTTCCGGCGATGATCGTCGATGGACAGCGAGTCCCACCCGAGATTAGCTTCGACGTGAACCCCACCTCCCGGCAAATGCTCCAGAACCTGACCGACATGGGATATCTCGGCAAGCTGTACGCGAGCGGCGCGCGCGTCCACCAGGCCGGGTGCAACGGCTGTATCGGGATGGGCCAGGCACCGGCCACCGGCCGGAACAGTTTGCGAACGGTTCCGCGAAACTTCCCCGGGCGATCCGGCACGCGTGAGGACAGCGTCTTCCTCTGTAGCCCGGAGACCGCCGCCGCCAGTGCGCTGACCGGCGAGATCACGGACCCGCGAACCCTCGAGGAAACTCACGGAATAACGTACCCCGACTGGACCGAACCAGAACAGATAATCGTAGACGAGTCGGCGCTGAGTCCACCTCCCGAGACACTTGGCGGCGAGTTGGAGAAAGGACCGAACGTAAAATCCCTTCCGACGTTCGAGCGCGTCCCGAATGCGATTACTGGTCCGGTGTTGATGAAGGTCGGCGACGACATCTCGACCGACGAGATCATGCCCGCTGGCTCGGAGGTGCTTCCCTACCGGTCTAACATCCCGAAGATTAGCGAGTGGGTGTTCGACCAGATCGAGCAGGGCTTCTACGAGAGAGCCAGCAAACAGGGTGCGCCGTGGTTGGTCGTTGGCGGGTCGAACTACGGGCAAGGGAGTTCGCGCGAGCACGCTGCGCTGGCGCCCTACCACCTGGGGATGCGAGCCGCACTGGCGGTCAGCTATGCGCGCATCCACTGGCAGAATCTCGTGAACTTCGGCATTGTGCCGCTCGAGTTCATAGATCGGAACGACTACGATGCCATCGACCAGGGCGACACCCTCGAACTGCCGGCCGTTCGCAAGGAGCTACAGAACGGTCGCACGGTCACCGTGCGCAACGCCACGCAAGATACGACGTTCTCGGTCGAGCACAGGTTGAACCCGCGACAGGTCGAAATCGTGCTGCGGGGCGGATTGATCGAGGACTACAAGAACTAAATCTGGCTATGACGATTCCTCTGAGCCGCGTGAGCGAGACTCGATCACCACAAGTGGGAAGAAGGCATCAGTCAGTCACGAACAGTCCATCAGCGACACTGGCGATACGGAAGTTCGACCGGAGATGCAGTGGGTGTTTCAGGGACGAAACCACCGTCGTCCATCGACCGCAGGCATACGAACGTTGATTCGTTTGGCTGGTCTCTAGTGACTATGGCTGAGTTTCCTGACGAGCGACAACTCGTACTACGGGCGCGCGCCCAGTTAGACCAGTGGACAAAAAGTGCCCGGATGGAGGCGTACACCGAACTGTTCGAAGGCGGCGATCCCATCCTCTCTCCCAAAGAGATACAACTGCTCGATGCGCTCGACTCCGAACTGGAACGAGAGGGCGGCGATGGTGTCTGGGGAACCGATCAGTACGGGATTCACACAGCGGGAACCTCGAGTTCGGATACCTCACTCGGCGTCGTCTGTGTGTATCACCCACAGATTAGCAAAGACTCCGTCCTTCGTGGCGGAGATGGTCTCGACGATGAGACCGAAGAGCGACTCAACGCTGCACTTTGGAGATACAGTGAACGGGTTGCGACGCTCATCGCAGCGGAACTCGACGAGTTCATCCGTAAGACCCAGGGGTAAGTCCTGGTCAGGTCCGCTTTCGGATGCTCGTACGCGTCAATTTCATCCGACGGGGAAATCGCACCATCGACGGCGCAGCGGAAAACCATTCTTGGCTCTATCTATCCGAGACGTTCACCCCGACGAGCGTCCACACAGTTATCCGAACCGGACGCCTATTTCTATGGATGCCAGACGACAATCGGGGCCGTCACCTGAAACAAGCCGGCGAACAGCGACAACAGCCAGATCGGACGCGAGAGGAGGTGCGTGACCGCGCCCATGAAGACCGAGCGATGGGCGGCGACCCTGGTGGGCGGCTTGGCATCCTCGATGAGGTACTCGATGCCCAGAACTATCCAATCACGACGGATGAATTGGTCGAGGCCTATGGCGACTACGAGATCGAAACCCAAGGCGGGACGGAATCCCTCGAAGAAGTGTTTGCTCCAACCAAAAACCAAACGTACGACTCCGCCGATGACGTTCGAAGCCGGATACTCGGACTGATACATCGATAAACTCAGAGTCTCGATACTGGGAATGAACCCCATCGACATTTGACTTTCTCGTGACAGTACTTCCTCCTTCTGCGCCCACCACTCCGCTTCGAGTGGGTGCGTATGCTGGTCCACCTTTCAGGATGGTTTCACGCCTCCAAGGAAGGCCCTCGAGACGGATCGTCCGTGTCGGTTCCTTTGTGGCATATAATACTCGTCGACAATCGAATTGAGTAGTGACATGAACTGGCGACGCTCGTATCCGACCCATCCCTGATCAGAGGAGCACGACCTGCGCTAGCCCAAGAAAGATAAAGAACCCGAGGACGTCAGTCGCGGTCGTGATGAAGATGGTCGCCGACGTGGCCGGATCGTAGCCAAGCCGATCCAGTACGAGCGGAACGAGTGCGCCGAAGAACCCGGCGATGACGAGATTCAGCACCATCGCGGTGCCGATGACCAGCCCCAACAACGGGCTCTGGTTGAACAGGGTGGCGATGGCGGCCACGATAATACCGGTGATCACACCGTTTGCACCCCCTGCAAGCACCTCGTTGCCGATGGCACGTCTCCCTGTTCGAAGCGAAATCTGCTCCAGTGCGATGCCGCGGACCGTCACTGCCATCGACTGCGTGCCGGCGTTCCCACCCATTCCTGCGACGACCGGCATGTAGATTACCAGTAACGTCAACGCCGCGATTGTGCCCTCGAACAGTCCAACAGTCGCCGCAGCGAGAAAGGCGGTCCCAAGGTTGATGATGAGCCACTTGTATCGCCGTCGAACCTTCTCGAGGGCGCCATCGAGAACGCTCTCTTGCTCGTCGACACCGGTGAACTCATAGAGCGTCTGGCCGGCTTCTTCCTCGATGGCCCGCAAGAGATCGTCCGCGTAGATAACTCCGAGAATACTATCGTCTTCGTCGAGTACGACGATTTTACTCTGAGGGTTGGCCCTGAACACCTCGATAACCTCCGAATCGGGCTGTTCGTATCGAACCGTGGGGGTGGGGCGAAGATACTCGGTGATGACCGCCGACCCATGGCCAGCCAGGGCCAGGGTATGACCAGGTAACTCTCCCAATACCTCGTCGTGATCGATAACGAAGATAGTAGGAAACCGCCCAGTTCGGGCCTCGTGACGTCGGACGAGCCGTGCCACCTCCTCGAGTCCTTGTTCCTTGTCGACGGTGACGTAGTTGAGGTCCATCATACCGGCGGCACTGTCCGGGCTGAACTTCAGGAGGAACTCGATCCGCTCTCGTCGATCCGCATCGAGCTGACTGAGCACGGCCTCCTGCGTGTCTCCGTCGAGCAAACCGATCACGTCGGTCGCATCGTCGGGGTCGAGTCGGCGGACGAATCGCCGTACTTCCTGTCGATCCATACCGTTGAGCACGTCTCGCTGGATCGACTCTGGTAGCTGGAAAAACACCACCCGTTGGCGTGACCACGGCAATGTCTGAAACTCTGCCTCCGGTGTCTCCGAAATGGCTATCTGCTGTTGGACGCCGATCGTAGATTCTTGCATACAGTTACCACATTACATGCTGCATGATTCCCGAGAGCAGACACGATATAGCGTGTTTTGAGAGGCTCAATCGCATATCTACACTACTGCCCGGAGATAGATACGTTATCGGTCCCGGTCATCGTCATAGACTGACCGCGCTCCCCAACCGTACCGATACCCCACCGTGACCGATGAAGACACCCATCGGTCCGTGAAGACCATGGTGGTGTCGTTGAGATGGTAGTCAAGAGTGGGGAATTTGTCGACTCGTACGTGTCACCACCGAAACAGACCGAGTTCTTCGTGATGGAACTGAGGTGGGAGGATGAGTATTGAGTTTCAGAAAGTCAAGCAAAAAGCCCCCCATTCTTTAGGGCGAGGAAGATCTCATGATTCTTCTCGCTTTCTCTAGACAGTGGCCGCGGCAGTAATCACCGCCTGGTTCGCTCATGCTCGGGTGCGAGATTTAAGAATACGTCTTCTTCGGCCCCCCCACTCCGGACAGGTGTGCACAAAGTGGAGACCGTCCTCATCGTGCTTTTCGATCCGCCACTCCGACTGGGCACGGGCTTCGCTTTCACACGTTTAACAGCGTTTTGGATGAGCCTGGAGATATGTATTCATCTTGCGGTAGCGAGGAAACCCCGTCCTTTAGGGCGGGCGAGGATGTCACGAAATCGATGAATGACTTCGTTCCATGATGGTGTTCCCGCATTGTCTCTTGGGTACGGTGGCCACGCTAGTCGTGTCCAACTCCTGATTGGGCGGTTGGTCACGGACGCACAGTCGATTAGCGTTGCTGACCTCCTCGAATAGGACTCGATATCGATTCCTTGGCAGCACCGAGTTACTGGCCGAAATTCGAGGTCTGGACATCTCTTGATGCATACCTGCTCAGGAGTGCAGCCAATGTGTCGTCCTGTGCGTACGGACGACAGGGTAAACCGTCTCCCAGACGTATATCACGCGGTAGCCGTATGGCCGAATCGGTGACAGCGTTCGTCGATGGAGTCTATGTCAGCCAGACGGATGTGGATCACCCGATTGAACGGACCTCAGGTCGACCCGCCTTCAGCTCGCTGTGTCCGGTACGCCAGACCATTAATCATGGCTAAACACACAAAGAAAACGATAGAAACGCGAACGATCGACGGCGTCGAAGCACTGGTCAACGTAGATCCCGAAGAGATATTCATCGATCTCCCCGCGTCGAATCCACGGTATATCCGTGTTCAGGAAGGCGATCGTATCCAAGAAGGCGACGTCGGTACTCAGTCAACTGCTGAGATGGCTGGGCCACTACTCACACACTGGGTCATCGAATCAATCACCGAAGAGACCGTACTCGGGAGGGATACCGAGACCAACGAGACACGGGAATGGAATCGCGAACAGCTGATCCAGCGCCTTGGGACCGGCGAATTCAGCGCAGAGCTTGCGACGTTCGACCGGGTAAGCGTCACCGAACTCGAAGAGTGGCGCGGGAGGCACACTTCCGAAAGTGCTGAAGAGGAAAAGCCGTATGTGGTCGTCATTGCGTACGGCAACAATGGTGAGAAGTTCACACAATTATACGCGGCAACCGAAGCCGGTAACTGGGATTCGGTAGAAGTCGTACAACAGGATTCACACGTCCAGGCGTTCAGCGACGAGCTACGGACACGCTTCGACGACGCCGTCCGAGAGGCGTTCGAGGTCGAACAACGGTATCGCTAGATTCGAATTTGGTGCAACCGGTCTCTCACAGACCACCTACCACCCGACACAATAGTTTTCTTTCAATCGCCTCCTTCCACCCCCCTCTGTGGGGGAATGGAGTCCGTCACCCGCCGAGCCACCACCCGTAGAGGTGTTCTTGAGCCTCAGCGTCGGATTGCTTCTTCGATTGGCCGTACGTCTTTCCCTTGAGAAGCTGGCGTTCGACGGCGTTCGCCGCCAGACGGAGGGCGTGCGTCGCGCCGTAGCCTTCGCCATCGGCCGTAAAGTAACCACGGTCAGTGACCAGCCGAATCCGTGCCAGTACGAGTGGTACCCCCCGGCTCTGTTCCTTATGCTCCTGTAGTTCGATACTGGCCTTGATGACGCTCATCTCGCCGTACTTCGCGGTCACACTCTCGATCAACGCGGAGACGTCGTCGTAGTCCATTCCCTCTAGCAAGTCGAGTCCGAACACCTGCACTGCATTCCGGTCGTCGCGCTCCCACGTAAGCGCCTCAATGACGTCCGTTTTCGTGATGATACCGACTGGGTCGCCTGTTTCGTCGGCTGTAACGACGAGTGAGGAGATCTCACGTTCGAACATCGTTTCGACGACCTCGTCGAGCGGGGCGCTTCGCCGGACCGTCACCACTACATCGGACATCAGATTTTCCACCGGTAGATCGAGCATCCGTTCGGAGTTGCCCTCGCGGGCACCAAATCCACCGGGGCTCCTCCCAGAGCGTCCGCGGCCACCGAAACTCCCTGACGATCCACCCTGGCTCTTGCTCCCGCCTCGCGTCGTAAACTCGATGACGTCGTACAGGCTGACCATCCCCACGAGATCGTCTCCGTCGATAACAGGGAGGTGGGCGATACCGGACTCCCGAAGCATATTGAGGGCTTTTCCGATTGTCGTCTCGGAGGTCGCGCTGACGAGCTTCGGCGAATACGCGTCGTCGACGGTCACAGCATCGAGGAAGGGGCGGACGCCCTCGAGGACAGCATCTGCGGTCACCACACCAACGACACGGCCGTCATCGAGCACGGGAAGCGTTTTGGCATCGCTGCCGATCATGAGCCGCGCGACCTCGCGGACGTCCTCGGTGCGGTCGACGGCCGGGACGTGCTGGACCTGTGAGCCGACCTTTGCAGAGGGCTGATTGGACGAGGACGCCAACTGTCGGCGGCTGACGACGCCACGATACTCGCCACCGTCTGTCACCACGACGGCATCGAGTTCTTGATTCTCGAAGGCGCCCGCGACCTTCGAGAGCGGCGTCCCAATGTCGAATTCGGTGAACTTCGTGGAGAGGATCTCGGAAATATTCATGATTACTTCCCTAGTGTGAGGGGTGCAGGACGGTTATGCCTGTCTCACAGTTCAGCAATACGTGACTATTGGTTCTACTCGCACTCGCTTTGGCCACAAACTACCAATTGCACTTCCACTCGTTCATGAACAGCTGTGTTCTGCAGCTGAATGCACGTACTAGATGGGCGTATGTTCAAAATTCTACAAAAAGCAAGGCAGAGTGCCTCGGGGCTTGTCCCCGAGGTACTTCAGCGTGTTCCGAGCGTTCACAGAGATGCAAGGAGGAAGCCTACGGCTGTAGCGGTGGGAGGAATCCGACAAGCCTCGAAAGACACTCTGTCGTCAGACCGGGAGTCCACGGACAAGCCCACGACTTCAGTCGTGGGTCGATGACAGCCGGATACTTCGTTGAGAATCGTGAGGACGCCGACAGGGGATGAACAATCAACGTTCGAGAAATGCAGGATCGACCGACAGGGAGACTCCGGGTTAACCGACGGTCTTCTGTGTGCGGGAGTGATTTGGTCCTGTGTGTTCAACCGGCTACGATAAGCGTGGGGAGGCCGTATAAGCCCAGTACGTGGAATTCATGTCTCCACTTGATCCCCGGGAGGACGTTGCGTTTCTCGCCCGCTCGGCACACCGCGTCGCGGTTCTCGACACGCTGGCGAATGGGCCGATGACTCGCTCAGACCTCCACGAGGTGACCCTCATCCCCCAACCGACACTCGGTCGTATTCTCGAACCGTTCCAGAAGCGCAACTGGATTGAACGACGGGGCCGGAAGTACGCCCTCACAGTCTGGGGAGAACTCTTGGTCACGGACTTCCGTGACCTGATAGAGACAGTCGAAACGATTCAGCAGCTGAGTGACGTACTCCAGAAGCTCCCGACGGACGAGATGGCATTTGACGTCCGGGAATTCGCCGACGCAACCGTCTCGATGCCGGAACATGGCGACGCGTTCGGTCACCTTCGCCGTCTGGAGGAACTGTTCTTCGGAGCCGACCGAGCTCGACTCCTGAGTCCGACCGTCGCGATGGGTGCCCCTGCGGACTACCATGAGCTGTACCAAGCGTTCCTCGATAGTGACAGGCGGGCCGAATCTATCGTCTCCGTGGAGGCGTTGACACAGGTCCAGACAGACGAGACGTACGCCAAGATGTTTCGGCCCGCCTTCGAGACGGGTCGCGTACGGATGTTCGTCTACGACGGCGCGATCCCGTACGTGCTCGCAATCGTGGACGGACTCACGCTACTGGCACCGACCGACGAACACGGTATCCCTGTTGCGCTTGTCGAGACAGACAACCAGGCCGTCCGGTCCTGGGTTGAGGAGAAACTCGACGATTATCAGGAGCGAGCGACCGAAGTGACGCTCGATGACGACCTCCTGTGACGGAGTTGCGCGGTGTGAAAAGATTGCGTAGAATATCGTTATATTGACATGTATCCTCTATCTACTTACGATGGAGACATACACAGTACAGTCCGAGGTTACTGTACAAGCGACGAATGTGATTATCGTCGATGAGGTGACTGACGATGGCGTCTGAGGTGGGCGTCAAGCAGGCACGGTTCGGCGAGGATTCAGTTCCTCTGCACGGGACCGTCGCGGAGGGGTTCGAGGCCGTCCGTGAGGTGTTCGCGGAGAATCTCCAGAATCGAGACGAATTGGGGGCTGCCTGTGCGGTCTATTACCGTGGCGAGCCGGTCGTCGATCTCTGGGGAGGGTATCGAGACGTGGCCGCCAAGCACCCCTGGGAGGAGGAGACGATGGTTCCCGTATTCTCGGCGACCAAGGGGATGACGGCCGCGGCGACAGCCGTCGCGCTCTCACGCGGATTTTTCGGCCTTGACGACCGAGTGGCCGACCACTGGCCGTCGTTTGGCCGAAACGGGAAGTCGGCAATCACGGTGAGAGAGATACTCGACCATCGGGCAGGTCTTGCGGCGTTCGACAGGCGACTGACGCTCGAAGAGGTAGCTGACCAGGAATTCCTCTCGGAGTTGCTCGCCGCCAAGACCCCGGAATGGAAGCCAGGCACCCGGTACGGCTACCATGCCTACACCGTCGGGTGGTACCAGAGTGAACTGCTCCGTCGAGTCGACGGGCGGACCTCCGGGCAGTTCTTCGCTGAAGAGGTGGCTGAGCCGCTTGGGTTGCAGTTCTACATCGGCCTTCCAGAGGGAATCCCAGAAAGCCGTCTGGCAGAACTGAAGCCCTTCTCGCTTCTGACGTTGGTCAAGAATCTCGACAAGATGCCGATTCGCTTTGTCGGCCCTCTGCTCAATCCCTGGTCGATCACCAGCCGTGCTGCTCTTCCGCTCAAGGGTGGGATTGATGCAGTCTTGAATCCGAAACTCCGGTCGATAGAGATTCCGGCGGAGAATGGGATCGGGACCGTCCGTTCGATTGCCCGAGTGTACGGCGACCTTGCGACCGGTGGGCGTCGGCTGGGCATCGACGAGTCGACCTTCGCGGAGCTGACTGCGACGCCTGTTTCGCCACGGGGTGGCCACCGTGACGTCGTGCTCGGAATCGAGACAGCCTACTCGATGGGATACTCGAGGCCCTACGGTGACTTCCAGTTCGGAAGCACACCCCGTTCGTTCGGGACACCGGGCGCTGGTGGAGCGTTTGGCTTCGCCGACCCAGATGCGGAACTGGGCTTCTCGTACGCACCGAACCGGCTGGGCGTTCACCAAAAAGACGACCCTCGAGAGAAGGCTCTTCGAGATGCAGTGTATCGCTGTCTTACCCGAGAACCATCATACCGAGACCGGTGATCGACTCACATTCTATTCAATCCGCGTCCCCAACCCGTAGACTGAGTGGTTAGGCGTACGTTAGGTAGGCGATGAACGTAGCTATTCGTGTGCGAGTTCTTCGTAAATCTCCTCGTGTTCGTCGAGGTCCTGGAGACCGAGGAAACGAATCAGATACCGCCGTGCCTCCTCGGGCGACAGATCGTCGAGGGCGGTGGATTCGTCACGTTCTGCGGCCATGCTTAGTCCTCACTAGGGGAGCTGTCGTCATATTCATTCGGTTCGTCCGTGGCCTCTGCAATTCCACGTCCAAGCCCACTCGGAAGCTGGTCGGTCTCTTCGATCCTCGCTACCCAGAGATTGATTGTCGCAACGTATTCCGGTGCGAGTGGTTCTGTGTGGTTCCGGAGATACGTGAGTACGGTGTCTCGCTCAACGGCTGCTTCGTCTGTTGCAAATGCCTGGCTCTGTTGCAATCCTTGGATATTGACGGGAAGTGCGTGCGAGATACAGAGGATGTATACAGCAGAACGAATACTCCTCGATAAACTCGAAAACTGAAAGAGTATTCGACTGGTTTGGGGGCACGCTTACGTGTCGGCAAGCTGTATCCCACGCGCAATAACATACATCAACACGATACCGGTGCCGACGGCTAGAATGAACTGTGTGATGACGGTAAGGAGTCCACCGAGCAGGGAGTTGCCAGCGACAAGTAGCACGAGTAGAAACACAAGAAGCGCCAGCCCTCCGAATAACAAGATAAGACCGGCAAGTGGGAAGACTTCTGCTCGGATCTGACTAAGATCTAATTCGCCTGATTCCTGGTCAATAAACGGCGGTGACGGCATACGATTGATATGTCGATGTGACCTAATGAACTGTTGGATTAACATCGGGACAGAGGATCTAAACAGAATATCGCAGTGCTATGTTCGCGCTGTAAGTTCAGCACGGGTCATCCGAACGACTCGGTTTCTGTCAGGAATGCCGTGACCGACTCAGAGAGTGTGTCTCGCGTAGTTGGTCACAGGACCGAGCTGGTGACGCTGAAGAGAATAAACAGTACAATCGGAGCAAGAAGCGAACTTACGAGGGCCACTCGAGGTTTCTCTTCACGGAATTTACCTGCCAATCCGTATGGAATGCTCAAGCTGGCAGTGACTGCAATGAACAGGCTAAGGTTCCGTAGGAGTTCAACTCCTGCACCGGGATAGCCACCTGTTGCGTTCATCGTCGATAAAAATCCGATGAATGCGGTCACGGCTATTCCGAGAAACCCCCAAGCCCCCAATAGGGCGATCTCCCACCAGATGACAGAGGGAGCAAACCGAAGATACGTGAGCAGAGCAATCAGCAGAGGGAAACCAAGAACAACTGCCAATTGAACAGTCCCACTCCGAAGTGGAGAGCCGGGCAAATTCCCAACCAAGAGGGCGACTCCGAGAACGAATAGTCCCACAAGCAACCCCGTGAATCGTTGCTGTGTAGAATCAAGTGTGATCATGACCCACTACTGAATTGTTCATCGACCAACAAATTCTTTTCTCCAGTCATTGTTAAGTGCAGGACATCACTCATGCATGCCGAATTACGAAATGACCGACTTGCGCCCTGTCTTCAGCACTGTCGTAGAAACCTCACCACTCCCTGTCAGAAGCGGCGTGCTGCATATAGAGGCTATCTGCACCAATGTGAGGAACGGTTTTTCCGTCAGACCGCGTAGTTCAATCGGTGAACCGCTATGGAAATCGTTTTCATCACCTATGAGTCGGAGTTGGATGCAGACGAGGTCGAATCGCTGTTCCAGGATCGTTCCCAAAAGTACCGTGAGATGCACGGATTGCTCCAGAAATTCTATCTTCACGATGAGGAGAGCGGACGGGTCGGCGGTATCTACGTCTTTGACTCCGAAGCGTCAGCAGATCGGTTGTTCGAGTCAGATATCCACTCAAGTCTGCGAGAGGCGTATAAGGTGCGAGACATCGACATCGCTCGGTACCACGTGATGTTCCCCTTGTACGAGTCCGCAGAATTCCCAGCTTCGCCTTAGATCGGTCCCGGATGCGGAACCGACCCTGATTCAGGACGAACTATTGATTGGCTCTCGGATCTGGGTTTGCAAGATACGCGCGCTCTATTCAGCACGCGCTTGACGTGCTATCAGGCACTTGGCAGATGAGTCGTGCGAGATATAGAGGCTGCATGCAGCAGGCTGGTTCGGTAGATTCCCCCGATTTCGGCTGAAAACGGTGTTAGATGCTTCGGTGTATTTACCGATGTTATCCAAGGAGATATCGCATCCGGGGGTACCGTTCAACGAGTGGCTGGCCACTGCTTTCATACTGTTCGATATAGGCGTCGAGCCCGATGATTCGCCCCGCACCGAAGGCGGCAACGGCGAGGAAGACGAGCATGTACGCGAAGTCACCGTTGATGTAGCCGTGGGCGATATCCCAATTCCCGAGATAGAACATGAGCATCATAAACGCGCCGAAAAACGCCGCCAGTCGAACGAGTGCTCCGACAATCAGCCCGAGCCCGATGAGCAGCTCTCCCCATGGAACAGCAATATTGACGAAGTCGACGAACCAGGGCGTGTTCCCCATCGTCACGAAGAGGTCAGCAACCGGACTGTTGTTTGCTGGTGGGGCGTTCTGGAGGTAGCCGGCGGCGCTGAAACTCCCGGAGAGTACCTTGTCCAACCCGCTCTGGAAGAACGCAAACCCCATCATGAGCCGCAGCGCGAGGATGAACCACACGCTCAAGGTGTGAAGTTTCCCTTCAGCAGTCACACCCGCAACCGTACTACTGAGCCCAACTTCATGAGTGGCCATATCTGGTATTACTAGTTGACAGGTGAAAAGAGTATCCCAATTTCAAGACAAGTCCCGAAACAGGAAGAGAACGCTACTTACGCCCTCTGTAGGTCTCACTCTTCTCCCTCACCCAGCCATGACTGGCTGTGACCGACTCGCGCTGTGAATACAGCACGGTCATAGAGGACTACTCGGGGACTGTCAGAAGCGGCGTGCAACACTCAGAGGGTGAGTTCAGCAACCCACTCCTCTCTGTTACACACATCGAGAACCGAGCAGAACGAGAGGTAGTGCCTGCAAGTGGTCTGGATTCAGTTGTCACTCAATGCGATTCCAAAGGCAATTCCGATTGCAACCCCCATTGAAAGCCCTATTGGCAAATTATCTATTGCGACGCCAAGTGCCGCCCCAGCTCCAAGTCCAAGTGCCAGCCCCATTCCCATCTTATTACGATTAACCCCACCGCTACCTTCTTCAGACATAACTCCC
This sequence comes from Haladaptatus sp. DYSN1, assembly GCF_029489995.1. NCBI lineage: Archaea > Methanobacteriati > Methanobacteriota > Halobacteria > Halobacteriales > Haladaptataceae > Haladaptatus > Haladaptatus sp. DYSN1. The sequence continues at coordinate 87,428 of NZ_CP120472.1, read as the reverse complement.
ACATAGTATTCTCATACAATAACTGTCTGTACTATCTCTCCAGAGACTGGTTTCCAGAATTCCCGAACTGATTTGCAGACTATGCGCTCTCTATTCAGCACGGCTCAACAAACTATCCCGACCGAGTATTTCCACAGAGCCAAACCGGTAACTCGGGGCGTTGCTCGCTAGCCCGATTTTCGTCTGCCGTGGCGACACTCTATCCGATTAGGCAGATGTTCCTGACCGATTCGAGTGCGAGGTTGTGTCGACGGTGAGCGGGAGCGCCACGTGGATCTCGTCGTATGGGACGACCGGGCGCTTGGCACGCCCCTCGGTTTCGAACTCGACGAGGCCGTAGGATTCGAGTGCCTTCAGGTCGCGGTGGACGGGGCTAACGTCGCGCTCGACAAGGCGTGCAAGCTCGCGGATACTTCCGGGTTGGTCGCGGGCGATCGTCTGGAGGAGTTCGATGTTGGTGGCGTTAAACACCTCCTGGAACTGTGCGCCCGAGGAGAACGACAGGCGGTGGGTCGGGCCGTCGATTGCATCGGCATCTCCACGCAGCGCAGCGGCGATGTTGTCTGCTTCGTCAGCGAGGACGTCTCCCGTGTCGATGGTGACGTGCAGGACGGTACGGTCAGTGTGTGTATTCTCGTTCATTTCTTCTCACCGCTGTGCGGAAGCGGTTGCGGAGTTCGTCCGGACCGGGATCGTCGAATCGGACGATTGGCTGGTCGTCCATCCTCGCGTGTTGATGGGCAAGTCAACATCATGAATGTTGCTCCCAAAGTCAACAACCGACTTAACTCAGCACGAGATTCAACCCACTTTCCCAAATCCAGTGAGGTCCCACAATCGGGTGAAATCCCCGGAAGAGACGTGGTTGTGGTAATCTGAACCTGAGTGTGGAGATGGGTGCTCGCGGCGCGAACGGCGTGTCATGAAAAATTGAAACCCCCGAATTCGGCGGTTTCGAGGGGCCTTCAGCCCACTATCTGAGTGTGGAAATCCCCCGATTTTCGACTGAAATAGGCCATTTGCACCACGGTTTGCCCGCGCAAATCTCCACAATCGGCTTCGGTCTAGCGGTTTTGAATTTCGAGTCGTTTCTGGCCGTTGGAGTCGCCTCGTTTAGCCCGCAGTGCCAGAACTGAAACCCTCGAATACTGGCCGTAGGCCCGCTCACATAGCTATATTCACATTTTCTCTTTTCATCGAAAAACACACAGTTCCCACTCCACACTCAGATCCACACACTGGATACAGCACCTCTTCCGGGGTTTCAACCCGATTGTGGAGATTCAGTCTCTGATTCTAGGAATGTGTGGGTTGCGGTGCCAATGCCTGGAGCCTCTCACACCACGTCAAAACCATGCCACAAGAAACCAATTCGTCGGATAGAACCGCCCAAAACCCATAGAAACCCGAATTCAGCTGTCGATGAGTTTGGCCATGTTGTCGCGAAGCCAGGCGACCGAGTACATCTGGGTGAGCCCGGGAGCATCGATTCTGAACTGGTTTGGCGGGGTGGATTCCACATACGTCTTCCCTACCCGGGTTTTGCCATCTGTGGGGTCGTTCAGTGCGCTCAACACAGAATGCCCGCCCTTTCGGTCCATCACGACCCAAATGGCTTCCTCTGGCTCACAGGCGGCCATCTTGTCGTAATCCTCAGGCACCGCTCTCCGATAATCGTGATTGATGCGCTCTGCTTCGCCCACAATCAGAATTTCGTCGTCTGCGTCCAGTCCAACGCAGTCTAAGCGGTGCATCTCGAATTCTTCGGAGCCATCTAACTCCTCACCACTGCCCATGAAGTCAGCCGCAGACACCCCACCTTCGCGAATCTCGTAGTAGGGCACGACCTCCACCACAGAAGATTCCGGGTCGTCTACGTACCCTCGCTCCATGTAGCGACGCAGCACCTCCACCGCGAAGACGTGCTGGCTGGATTCCTCTAAGTCGCCTTTGCCGTGCCCGTAGTCGATACCCTGACGGTAGCTCTCCCCAATCGCTCGCCGTCCTTCCGGAGTAACAGAGAACAACCGATGCGGGTGGTCGGTGTCGTGGCGCAACACGTCCGCGTCAAGGAGGTCCTGTACGGCGCTGCTCTCGATGCCGACGTACTCCTGGAGGCGAATCATCGAATCACGCGTAAGGTCGTACTCCAGGTCATCATAGCGCAACTGCTGTGCGTTATACACCACCTGCAAGAAGAGCAACTGCAGGTCGCTCCACTCGGAAGCCTCCCGCTCTTCTTCGGTGAGCTTCAACCCAACCGAACAGACGGGGATGTCGTCTCTATCGACTTTTTCGAGCGACGAACAGCACTCGATGGCGCGTGTCATCCCCGCTACGCTCCGGTCGTAGCGATTATCGCACATCACACAGCGCAAGGCGTTGATTTCCCCGTCGTACTCCACCGTTTCGGGCATGCGTTTCGTATGAGCGAGTGCGGTATCCACCCGCACCAGCGAAGGCGTCTCCTCGTCGAAAGAAACCACGCTCGGTTCGTACAGCGTGAGGCCGGCCTCCCTGTACGTGCGGTCGAGCGTCTCCTCAAACGTGTCTGCAAACCGGGCTGTCTGTCCCGCTGTGAGTGGCTGTGTCCCTTCAGGGTCTCCCGGCGGCAATGGTGCAGACTCGACGACGAACGGCCGTGGCTCCGACTCGCCGAACGCGGCAGGCAGTTTCACGAACCACTGCCCACGGTCAAGCGCCCGGAGTCGATTCCCCACCTCCGTGGCGTCCATGTCTTCGGTCGAGAGACGGCGAGCCAGCCGTCGGTCGATAGGCACGTTTCCGGTCACGAAGGTAGAAACGTTGTTCAGGACCTCGTTGTACGCCCGCTCGCTGGCCTCTCTGAGTTGGCCGGGGAATTGCATCGCCAACGTCACTGAACACCCGAAACTCCGTGATTTCGCGAGGAACTCGTTCAACAGGTCAGTCACCGCAACAGACGCAGCCTCTTCGACGTACAGATTCACGAGCGGATGGTCGTCTTCCGCATTCCCTTGCTGGGTTCGCCTCCGCAATGCCGTCCACAGATTCGAGAGAATCACCAGCGTCACGACGCGCTGGGCTTCTTTGCGAAGGCCACCCGTATCGAAGATGATGACCGTGTCCTCGTCGAGGAATTCGGCCAGGTCGAAGTGCGGCCCCTCTCCTTCCTCGTCGGCGACGTGATTGAAGATGCGTGCCAGGCGCTTATCGAGCGGTATCTTCTCCATTCGGTTGGCCACGCCCTGCATGATTTCGTCAAAGGAGCGAGCGCGATTCGCGACCACGCCCCCGAGCATGCGTTCTAAGCCCTCGTCTGAAACTGCAGGCGCAGATTGCCTCTCGTGCATCCGACGGGTGGCTTCGTGGAGTTCTCGATGCGAAAACGCGTCATCGCCGTTTACGGGGTCGAACAGCGCTTTCACGAGATACCGGATGATATCCGGAGACCGGACGGCTTGCTCGAAGCGCCGCTTGCCCATAATCTGGGTGAGAATCTCGATGTAGTGGTCGACGGTATCTTCGACAGCCGTGGTCCGTTCGACACCCGCCTCCAGTTCGTCGCGGATGTCGAAAAACGAGAACGCAGGCAGGACCTCCGAGCAATCGAAGTAGCGCACGTTCTCCAGGTCGCCGTATCGGGCGAAGTGGGCGCGACAGTAGTCTTCGCCCATGCCGTCGCCCTTCGGGTCGATGAGGATGTTTGCGCCCCCAGTGGCTGCCTGGTTCTCGAGGATGGCGTTTACGAGCGCCGTCGATTTCCCCGAGCCCGTTTTCCCGAACCACGCAACGTGCAACGGCTGGAGGGCAGGTGGCAGGGAGAGGCCCTGTTCTATCGTCGCCCCATCTTGCGTGAGCGGGTGGCCAAACAGCAGGCCGTCCGTGTACGCACGCAGCTGGTCTGCAGGGGGCCGGGGCAGGGAGGTTCGCTCCCCAGGTGTCGGGGCAATCGCCCGCTTCCCAGCGGCAGTGAGCGCATCGCCCGAGAGCAGGCAGAAGTTCGAGGCTTCGCGGGCGTCTGCGACGATGGCTCTACTCGTATTCTTCGTCCACGGGAGTTTCTTCGAAAGGCGGTCGTAATCTGCTGGGTAGAACCTTCCAGCATGGATATCTTCGTGAACTCGTTGGGCCGCTTTGTCGGTGTGGACGGCACTCAGAATCTCATAACAGGTGTGGCTCACATCTCCGAAGGCAGTCGCGAGTTCGCGGATTGGCTTCGTGGGTTCTCCCAGTTCGTCCGTACCAATTGCCAGTGCCCGGGCGTTCACGTCGAACGAACGCCGCGTGCCTTTCGCAGCGAGTTCGTCGAGTCGAGTCTCATCTCCCACCGTGAGTGTATGCTCGCCTTCGAGCGGTGGTCCCCAAATCGCGTTCGAGAGCTTGCCACCGAACGTGTCGAGGTCGCCCTCGATGTCGATACGTCGCTCTTCTGCCTGTCGCGACCAGTCGGGCTTTGGCCGTATGAGTGTCTGATACACGAGCGGGGCGCGACTCTCGGCCATTGTCTCGACAATCGCGGTGAGCGGGAATCGTGAGTGTTCGTCGTGCTGGAACTCCTCAAAGAGAGTGAGTTGCGTTTGCCAGTCGCGGGTGCGGTCTGTCTTTCCCAGGAATTCGACGGCAGCGAGCGTCGAGTCGTCCGAAAATGCAGGAAGTGGGGTTTCATCATCGACACGGGTGAGTTCGTACGTATTCGGAAACAATCCTCGGAGGATGCGTTCAAGGACGTCTATCGACCCGTCGTCGATGCCGACGTAATAGTCGATGGTCGTATCGACTGCACCATCGGAGACGAGGAGAAACTCGATTGTCGGCGGGTCAGGTGTTCGTCTTGAAAGTTGTGAGAGGACGCCCCCACTCGTCTCTGGGCCGAGACCATGCACTCTTCGGAGGTGTCTCGTGACAGTCTCCGGATGCAGTGAGTGGTCAGTTGGGCGAATGCGGAGGTAGGGAGTGTGGTTTTCAGCAACGGTCGACCGGTCGTCGGTGGGTGCGTCTGTGACGGGCATCGAAATCTGCGGTAGTATTCCTGGGGCTGTACTATGCAATAATAGTGCGCATAGTGATAGCAAGCGACATGATTGTGTGGTAAGGGGTTTGGGTGTCGTCTCTAACTGTTCTACCTCGTTGTTGGTCGGTGAGGTTTCGCGAGTATGAAGTCAGGCGATGGTACCACCCGAACGCCCCCGGGCGCTCGCGGTCGCTCAGACGACATATCGGTTTCGCCGATAGGGGTCGCTGAGCCGACCAGGCAGGCGCGAGCGCCCGGCCCCGTTCACTCCCACCCCGTGGCGGTTGCGTAGTCACACCGCATACCCACCGACAAGGACGTACTGATGGCCCTCCTCGGTGAGTTCTGCAAGGAGTTGGAATCACTTCTCGCCGCTGAACCGACGGACAAACACTCGGCAGTTGAACAGTCGGGCCGAGTGCCCGCTCACGCTGGTCGTTCATCAGATTCAGACGAAATCTACCAGTGGTCGTCGATCCACTCACAAAATGAGTGGAAATCCTCTGCACCACATTGCTCTGCGATACTTCCAAGTGTTCCACGAGGAATCTCTCCATGGAGTGGAATAGTTGGCCGTCGGACCTCGCCAGTGTCTGGATTGACGTACTCTAGTGTGAGGTGACTCCCAGTCCGTGACGTCGGCTCGTAATCGAATTTCATCAGCACCTTCGCAACTTCTCGACCTGTGAACGTCGTCGGCCCACGCTACTCGTCCCACGGCGGACGGCCTTCGCTTCCAGCTTCGTTCTCATCGAGACCAAGTTCTTCGGCCAATTCGCTCTCGTCTACGGGCTCGCCCTTTCCATCGTACGCATCGAGTGCGTCAGCAAGCATCCGCAATGCTTCCGCACGATCGTCGCCGAAGGAAGCCACACCCGTCTCAATGTCCTTCGCGGTGACTCGACCATCATCCTCACGAATGAACTCAACGCCACCGTTACGGTTGTCACGAGTCGTGCTGGCCATCTCTACTAGAATTGAGTCGACGTCTACAGATAAGCGTTCGGACGGCTTGCATTGTACTCTGACCGGGCGACACAATCAATCGGAGAAATCATGCTAAACCCACCCTCTCTATTCAGCACGCGATATCTGTCAGGTTATGAGGGTTTCAGCAGAGTCACAGCGTCTATCCTGACGATATCTCTCACGTCTACGTTGATATCGAACATGAGCTGAGCGGGAACTTCTTCATCCACTACGTTGAGCAGTGGTCGAGGGAGCGTATCGAGTGTCGATGGGATCGACACGAAAACCCACACAACGCTCGTGACCACTATCATCCATTTCCCGCTGCCTCCCGTGACGATGCCGTGGACCGACCATACCCCACCGACTTTTTCGACGTCCTCGGTGTGGTTCTCTCCGATATCCAGGCACAGTGGGGAGAGACGTTCGAAGACGGCTAACGGCCGACTTCCAAGAGCTCTGTTCGCTGGTGGGTGATGTGCGGAACTGTGACTCTTCGCCTCTATTCTCATAACTGAGTGGTTAGAATCACAGCTGTCGGTCGGGGAGACTGTTTAAGGTACCACAGCAAGAGTGTCTTCGTATCATGAATCACGCCGCTATCGACGCATACGTCGAGCGTTCTTTGGGGCTCATCGAAGCCGATCCCCAGATGGACGAAGAGAACACCAAGGCGAAACTCATCCACCCATTGATTGACCTTCTTGGCTGGGAAATCTATTCGACGGCAGTTGAACTCGAATACGGGATGCAAATCGGTACTGGCCACAAGAAAGTGGACTACGCCTTGATGCTCGAAGAGACGCCTGTTGTCTTCATCGAAGCAAAGGGTTGTGACACGTCCCTTACTGACTCTCACCGGAGCCAACTTCGGAGCTACATGCGCGTCGCTGGTGTGAACTGGGGGCTGCTCACGAATGGGAAGTCGTTCGAACTGCTGAAAACGAAACCTGACGCGGCCCGTCCAACCGAGGTAACGCTCGCGACGGTAGGCCTTGCAGACCTTTCTACACAGGACGATATTCTTCGATTGCTCTCTCACGAAGCGATTCAGTCTGGTGAATCGGAGAGCGTTGCTCGCGAGCTGGAAAAGACCCAGCAATCGATTCGGACGCTTCGCGACGAGAAGGATGCCATCGCAGAAGACGTAGCGCAGGTGGTCTTCGATACGATTGGCGAGATGAAACATCATCAGGTCGAGACGGAGGCCAAAGCCTTCGTTGACCGGCTGATTGCGGCATTTCAGGGAGGTTTAGAAGAGGACGATGCTCCCAAGGGGTCGCCGCAGGAATCCACTGCGTCACCAGCAGGTGATGCAATCGCAGGGAAGATTCGACGAAGTGCTCTTGAGGGGGCCGGTGACGAGCTCGTTGCCGTGTTTCCAACTCGTGAATCAGGCATCTCGTTCCTGAAAGAGAACAATGCCTGGGGCTTCGTTCGAATTGGTCGAACTCCCGAGTGGGTCGCGATGTATCTTACGCGGACTGCCAAAGAGGTCCGATATGTCGCCCGAGTCAAGGATATCGTCCAACCAGCGGAGGCACCTCTCGCACGGCCCCTCTCTGCATACGATGGGGACCAGGCTGCATTCGACGAAAGCAAGCAAGTGATCCTTTTCGAACCCAACTCACTGTACGAACTCGAAGACCCGATTCCATTTGAAACGAGATATCCACAGAGTCTGCAGTACACCACACTCGATGCACTCCGAACTGCGACGACGACTGATGAGTTGATTTAGTCAGGTTGCGAGTACGCTGCGGTATCTGTGGGTATGCTTTCGTACCCTGTCTATCCCGTTGCTTGACGGTCCGTCACACTCGCTGTTTTCTGTCTATATCCCGGCGCTGTTCGCGAACCTTTGGAGACTTCCAGGGACGTCTTCAGACAGAATCGTACTTTAGAGTATCATTATTTAACAACTCGATTGCACTCTCTCGACAGTGCTTTTGGAGTCAAGCAACTCCTACACGCCGAACGCCCCCGGGCGCTCGCGGTCGCTCAGGCGACATATCGGCTTCGCCGATAGGGGTCGCTGAGCCGACCAGGCAGGCGCGAGCGCCCGGCCCCGTTCACTCCCACCCATGAGGGTTGCATAGTCACACCGTACGTGTCGGTGGTGTGCTCTCATCGGACGCCAGTTCAGTGGTAGTCACGTCACATTTGTCGATGCAGCCTCTTTCGTCGTTTCTGCACCAGCGACCCTATGCTGACCTACACGTCTGTTATCTGTTGTTTCCTATACTCGGACAGTGTTTGAGTAGATGGAACAAGGTATAAGGGTCTGTCTGCGTGTCACGCCAACTGCGGACACGAGGGTGTTCAGATTGCAGGTGGCAGACGATGTGTTCCGAGTGCTGGTCGACGCACACGACACAGAGTTCACACTGCGAGAATTGGGTGCAGAAACGGATCATAGCCGCTCGACCATCTGGCGAGCCCTGGAACTGCTCGATGCCGTTGGACTCCTACGGATTCGTGAGACGTCACAGCGAAAGTACGTTGCAATCGAGTGCCTGTGTTGAATCTTCGCGCTATCGGCGTTTGACATACTGATTCGCGTTGCGTTGAGTGACCGACGCGTGCTGGCATCTACCTACTAACGCGTTGTACAGACCGATTCGGGTTTTCATATTCGTTTCTGGCACGCCCCGCTCGCCGCGTTTCACCCGGACGCTGCTCACGGCTCCTCCGTCGCCGTTCGCTTCGAGGCTCTCCCTTCGGTCGCGCCTCGTTCGCTCGGCACCGACCATTCCGGGCTGTCGCGGCGGAGCCGCGTTCCGGGCGTCTGGTTTGCCGCCAGCACCAAGCGCGCTCTCGGTTGCGTCTCCCCGTGGTCGACGGACGCGAAACCGGCTTGCGTGCTGGGCGCTCGCGTCGGGTGACGCTGGCGCGCGGTGCTGGTTATTCCTTATCTGAGGCGCGCTCGCTTCGCTCCCGTTGGTCGCTTGCGAAGGCGCGAAGCGAGCGCGCAGGTGGTTGAGGCGTTAGAGAGCCACGGCTGGAGAGTTGTGAGTTCTGAAAGTGAAGACGCCGAGTGAGCGCCTTCTGCGGTAATCCTGGAAGGAACTACCAATGAGTACTAAACGCACTATCGGTCAAGAAGCTTCGGTCGAACAGAGTAGTAAAAATGAGTTTGCGGCGGCAGAGGAGCGTCCTGAGCTATGGCCCACGGTCGAGATGGAGATTCAGGCGAAAGTCGATTTGAATCACCCGGATGCGGAGGTGTCTGGATTGACGTTAGCGGCGGAAGAGCGCATGCTGGCGAGAGAGTGGGAGATTGCGAGAACGCGGACGAGATGGGACGATAGACAGGAGTCAGACCGGGAGGCGCGGACACGGCGGATGGTGAGCGAGCAAAGTAGAGAACAGAGAGTGGAGTTCGAAAAGCGGGCGGCAAGCGTAAATCAGAAGTTAGACCCAGCACGTGAGGACCCTCGTGAGGGCCTGAGTCGCGAGGAGTTGGCGGCGGTGAACCAACAGGCGATGCGCATTCATCGGATGGTGAAACACAGTGTGTCCCGAGCGGTGCTCTCGAAGCAGTTAGCCGAGCGAGTGGTCGGAGGTGCGGAGTTGGTGAGTGCGGCAGTCGCAGTCATCGAAGACCAGTGGACGCGACCGGGTGGGATTGTTCCCATTGCAAAGGTGGGAGATGTGCCAAGAGGCGAAGTCACTGTTGAAGGCCGAATCGAGCGCCTTTGGAAGCCGTCCCATCCAGCGATTCAAAATGTTGGACTCCTCGAAGATGAGAGTGGACTGATTCGGTTCACGGTCTGGAAGAAATCAAACCAAGCAATGGTCAGAGAGGGACAACGGGTGCGATTCCGAGCGGCGGCGAAAAACTGGTACGAGGGGCGGTGTTCGATTGCGTTGACGCGGTGGTCGAACACGGAGTTCCCTGAGCGCGGTGAGTGGTGGAAGTAGACTAGGGGCGGTCATTTCATTTTTGTCGCCAGCCGTGCCAGCAAACTCTCTTCGGCTTTACTACGGAATCTTGCCCTCTGTCACTGATTTCTACCGAGGAGTTCGGTGGCTCGGTGGTAATCGGTCCACCGCTTAAGGAACGCTCGGAATGCCCAGAAATTGTACGTCTTCGAATTTCTCAACCAACCACCACGTGTCGAGAACGTCTGTGAGTGCCCCAACGTAGACCCTTTCTACACCTTCATCGTAGATCTATTCGATGAGGTCACGACCGTCGTTTTCCTACTTGACGGCGACCACGCAAAACGAGAAACTATCAATCCGTCTTCGGTGCCGGTCAGCCGTTCTAGTTCCCGCTGTCGATTATTCTTTATGTAGTAGATTATATTATCGTGTGCATAGGATTTGTAATGGGATTCTGACACCGCGGTCTCTGTGTCCACACCGTTTTGATTTTCGTAGAACGATGCGACTATCACTGGTAATGTTTCCCAAACAGAATGTTTATCTCGTCTAGATATGTTCTCTCAGCTGAATGTATCGATATCGCCCTGATGAAATCGACCGTGAGCGCGCCCACCACCAGGCGGTGAAGCAAGTTGGAAAGAAAGGCAAGCAAGCTATCGACGTCAAACGCATTGGTAACCTCGGCGAACTGGCCTTCGAAGCGTTCTGCAGAGAATACCTTCCCGTCGAGATGTGGCATTGGGAGAACGACGAGGCGATGCGTCTATGCAATCCAGAGAGTTTCTCCGGTCACGATTTCGAGGTGTTTGGTTACACCGTGGACGTGAAAACTTCGCGCGACGTCTCTGCGTTCTTGCCGAAAACTCTGTACGAAAACGACCCAGACGACGACATCATCGTTATGGCGTGGCACCGTGACAACGAAGATTCGCTCATGTTGCTCGGGTGGGTCAGGACGCGAACGCTACAATCGAAGGTCGAGGCAGAGGAAGCCTACGAAGGCGACCGACCGAGCAAGCTCGACCATCTTGTCGTCCGACCGATGAACGAACTCATGGACCTCGGTCCGAACACCGCCCACATGACCCAACGGCCGTCGAGTCCGTTCGTTCCGGGCGACCGAGTGGTCAAGGTTGCAGACACAAACCCTACAGTGGGAGTCGTCATCGACGTACTACCACCCGAGCACGAGGCGAAAATCATGGGACAGACGATGGACGGCGAAGCGATTCAGGTGACATTCCCTGCTCTGCTCGATGAGGGGCCGGGTGACTGGCGGACGATTCACCCCGCGAAACTCGCATCGTACTGTCACGACCAACACATCAAGTGCTATACGTACAAGCACACGAATCTGGAGTTCGCACCGAATCCCTACGTGGTAGGTGATCGCGTCATCAAAACGAGTCACGACGAGCCGGATGTCGTAATCGTCGTCGAACCGAGTGAGGATGGCGTGGCCGTTGCATACGAAAGACAGTTCGATGGCAAGTCGGTTGCGCCCGGTACTCTCCAGTCGCACTGCGACGAACACAACATCTCGCTCTATTCGTATTCGACCGCCGACGTGGCATTTACTGAGTAGGTCTGTTGGTCACTCAAAGAGTTCACGGGCATATCGATAAATTGGCGCTCCAAGCCAGTCACGACCTTCAGCGATAGTCTCAAAGGCATTCTTGGCTTCTTGTTCTGTTAGCGCATCACGCTTGACTAACGCTCGAAGGAAGATGGGGGATAGCGCAACGTCAGCAGCAACCAACTGTTGAAGTTCTGGGAGTGCTCGAAAGTCGTCGGTGATGAGGAACGGCGCATCTACCGTTCTCACTGCAGCGACGCAACTTGCTTCACCATAATCGATGCGACTCGTGAAAAACTGTTCTCCTACAGTGTCAATAATCTCGACTCGTTCTACTGAATCAATAACTGCAGCTGCTCCGTGCCCATGTCTGTCATCGTACGCGGCGGTCTGATTGAGTTCATCAATAACGGACTGTGTCGTTACAACAGCAAATTCAGTCAAAACCGGCTCTAGTACATCACCGACTGCAAGCGAGACGAACGCGCTCGTGTCAATAACGAGCATTTAGAGGTCGGCGAGTTTGTCTGCAAGCTCTTCACCGCGGTCAAGGACCTGCTTCGAAGCACGAACTGCCTCTGCATCCTGACGACCGATAATTTCGACGAGTCGCTCGAACTCGATTTGGTTATTGAGATACAATTCTACGACAGCCTCTCGAAAGTCGTCTTCTGACTCTATTGTTTTGAGATACTGCCTGAGAGCTTCTATGAGCAGCTCAGTTCGGTTCTTGTGGGTGATCTCAGCTGCTATATCCGCGTGGTCCACTAGTTCTTCGGGAAGACGAAAGTTGACCCGTTTCGTGCTCATTGTACATACATTGTATGTACGTTGGTATAGATGTGTCGCTGAAAATGTGATATAAAGCTTCAGTCACGTTCACAGACGGCTTTCAATTCATCGAGGACTGTGGTCCCAACACCGTTCCACTGGGTAGGGTTGCCGTCACTCAAACTCTGGTTCGTCGAAGGTGAGTGCCTCGACGACAGCCGTGGGGAGCGATGGACGTGGTGCCGCTTCGTGTCGCTCGACTTTCTCTGTCTTCCGCGTGTTCTCGTACAGCGCGCGGGCAATCGGGACTCCACGGAGGTACTTGTAGTCATAGAGAATCTCCACTCCACGTGTGGTAAACCCGTAGAACTGCGAGGGAAGGTCTCGTTTCCCTTTGCTAGGTTCGTACGTGTATTGGGCGAGAATTCCTGCCTCGATGAGTGTCTCTACCTGGTCTTTGATTGCTGCCTGACTCTTCCCGACCATGTACTCGAGTTCGGAAACGGACATGAGGTGGGCGGGATGGCCCAGCAACTCTTGAATGATGAGGTGGCGCGTGTCCTGCGAGAGGAGTTTGAATAAACGCTGTTGTTCTGCGAACGGCCCTGTATCCGCAGCCCCATTGCTCTCACTCATATGTCTGATGACCGAGAGCGCCACAATAAGTGGTGGGTCAACACATGCTGGAGTTCGTTTACACTCTGAGAACGGGATTTTTCCCTTGACTTCTCAAAAGGATTCGGCGGAATTCATATTATGATTTATCCATAATTCATAACTAGGTGTCGAACTCACCACCACAGCCAGGTCGGCCTATCGGGCAGCTCCAGACAGTCGTCGACCTCCTCGAGACGCCTGCACTCGCTCAGATATACCTGTACGCGTATCAGCACGGCCCCGTGACGGTCGCCGAACTCGTCGCTGAACTCGCTATCCCTCAGGGCACGGCCTACGACTACGTCCAGAAACTCGACGCAGCCGGCTTTATCGAGAAAACCCGTGACCAACGACCGTTTGAGTACGACGCGGAGGCAATCTCGCTCACGCTCTCGACGAACTGTGAGACACAGACGATTACGCCAGCACTCATCGCGGCTGCTGCACGTCGGAGCGAAAACGGGGATATCGACGTTTACATCGAGCGCCACGGCCTCGACGGCCTCGCGGTGGCCCTCACGTACGCATCGGAGTACGTCGAGGGAACCGTCAACAGCCAAATTGCGGCCCGTGAACTCGACATCTCCCCGCTCGAGGCAGAAATCATCTTGCAGGCACTCGAACCGGTCGCCGAAGAATTCGCTGATACTGCTGCATGAAAACAGTCTACATCGCGGATACGGGCGTGTTCGTTCGGTGTGGTGGGCCGGACAACGAGAAGTTTCAACGGCTTCGTCGTGCACCCACGCAAGCGGATGTCACGTTGCACATCCCACAACGCGTCTACGAAGAACTCGGCGGGGACCAGCGGCTAAGGAGTACCCTTCCGGAAACATTCCCTACCCCGACGGATTCGAAGAGGGGTGGATCGTCGTGGCCGAGGAACTCAACTACACTAACTCGCTCGTTTCGACGGTAATGGACGAGGCTCTAAGACCGCCGTCGGTATTGATGCCTGTCCTTATGCGTGGTTCGCGACTGTCCTTACTGGCGGAAGCATCGAAACGAAGGTATTCGATGACTTTTCCAAAGTTCATTCAAAATACCAAGAGTCTCGAGTGTTTGTGGATATTCCAATCGAGCTCCCAACGGGGACTAGTCGGCGCTACCTACCTGGCTAAGAAACTGAATCGGTGTTCGAAGTGCTGCTCGCGAATCCCGAGGAGGCGTTCATCCCAGAGGATTTCTCGGTAGACCGTTCGGAAATCGAGTTCACAGGCTTGGAATGCCAACGCACATGCTGTATCGATTCAGAGATGGAGAGGCTTCTCATCGACTCACAAACAAGCGAGAACGTTGTGTCTGCGAGTACGGACTGATTGATTTCCGGATTATCTAGCGAGTGTACCTCATAGTTCTGTTCTTTCCTTCTGTTCCTTTGGGTGTCATTTATCCACATTCTACCAGCGCACGACTTCACTCAGCTCATTCCACGTTCATCAAAGTCTCGTCGGTATTCTTTAGAGTCGGAACAATTGATAGAGGTGAAACCTACATCTGAACTAACAAATGCCAAAACCACCGGGTTTATATTACCCTACGGAAAGGCTCTCACTAATAGTTCACCCATCTCCAATATGATTATTCACTACTCTGGCACCACCTGAATTCGATTTTCCTCTCAGATTGTACCATGAAAAGGTACCTAGCACCGCTTATAATCGGTAAGCGGCTCGCAAACAGCAGTGGTGAACTGTCTGAAAAAGACATCGTACTCCTCCGGAGACTCTACGATGGGATGTCGGATGAGGAACTCCTTGGCGAGGCCGCCATCGAGTTCTCTGATGACATCTCAATGAAGGGAATAAGAGACGTGAAGCAATTGTTCGAGAAGGTACTCGGTATATCGTACTGGGAATCGATGCGGCGGACCGACCTGCAGACTGAGCCGAAGCGTTTCGGGGAGAAGAATTGTGATGTAGCGCTTGCCACGTTCACTGACACGTCGACGTTCGAAGACGTCAAGCGACTGATGTGGTTCCTCGCAAACCAGAACGCAGTACACAACTCGATTGACTCGGGATTGATACAACAGTTCGACGACCTCGAAGCGGCTGTCAGCCAAACTGCAGACCTCGCGCCACTGAGCCGAGGTAAAGCTGAAAAACGCATCTGGGCGGTGTTGATGGATGAGTAAGTTACAGGGGCCACCGACGGTGAACTGGAGGGGGCTCAACGGCGGCGAGAGGGATGTCCTCGCGAAGTTCATGTTCGAGGGGCCACTCGACATCACTACTCTCGAGTTCGTTCACTGTCAGGTCCCACTCGGCATCAAGCGTGTCGACGACGCTTACCGCGTCCAAGAAGGGAAACCGACCGAGTACAATGAGAAGTTCGCGCGGTCGTACGCGGAGTTGTTCCGCGAGAATGGCGCTCCGTGCGGGTTCTGGAAGTCAGGAGAAATCTCTGACATAGGGGGGTTCCTCTTGCAGTCCTACACGCGGTCTATCGACGCCATTGCGGTCGGTCCAGCTGAGGTACACCTACTCGAGATAAAAACATCTGGTGAGAAAATCGAGAGTTCGAGCGATGTCGATAAACCACTGGGCCAGATTGTGTCCTACACCAACCTCTTCAAGGAGGATTATCCGGATGTTTTCCGGAATCGGGCGCTCAAGCGCTGGGTCATCACGATGGAGTCAAAGGTCGATATGACGCTCGTTCGCCCAATTCTCGCCGAGTTCGACGTTGGCTTCTTCGACTGCACTCGACCTGACTGCACCATCATTCCAGAGCGAGTATAAGCCGGTCCGTGGGATAGACGGTGATTCGAATTCCGGAATCCCACCTTCCAAGGTCTGTTAATCGGAGATTGCCAGCACAATTTGGAGTGGTGTTGATACGAATAATCCAGACCTACTGGTCAGCCTCCTTTCAGGTCAGAGCATTCACAAATCCGGTGATGGCGCCGTGTGCCAGGCCATCTTCCCCACCCAACACAGTGGTGCCCGTGAGCTGAGTCGGAACACGTGTGCGGCGTTGAACCACGAATATGGGCTCGATGGCGACTGACAGTACCAGTGTGGGAATACACTGAGCGAGCAGCATCCCAAGCTCATGCAATGGGCAGGTACTCGCTTGAACATGAGTGAGGCTTTCGCGGAAACGACCGAGAAGTGGGGACTCGCTGGAGGACCAAATCGAGTGGCAGAAATTCACAGTGAAGCATCTCATGGACTAGATGGGCCACGGACTCGGGAACTTCCCCGTGTGAAGCATGGTCAGGTTTACCCCAGTGATTTCCGTTCGTATAAGAACCGCCCATTGCTCATCCAGATTCAATCTACTGACTCCCTGAATCTACTTCCCTGACCGCCAGTTTATGCGCCCCTAAGGGGCGAGGGGCTTCACTTCCTCCTCATGATTTCGAATGGCGACGAGAGACATCTACGAAACGGCGTTCGACGAAGACGTACAGACTTCCCAAAATACCTGCCCCGAATGCGACGGTAGAGTAACGACGAACTCTCACGAAACCGTCTGCGATGACTGTGGACTCATCCTTGCTGACCAGGCGATCGACCCTGGCCCTGAGTGGCGGTCGTTCTCCGACAGCGATACGAACCCTGAACGGACGGGGGACCACCTCACGCCTTCGATCCACGACCAGGGACTTTCCACAACCATCGGCCACAATCACGACGGAAATGGGCACAGACTCTCGCCAAACAAACAACGTCAACTCAGACGATTTCGCCGTGAACAGGGTCGCGCTCGTCGTGCGTCGAAACGCGAGCAAAACCAGGTGCGCGCGTTTTACGAGATTCGCCGCATCGTGAGTGCGCTCGACCTCGGACGGAGCATCCGTGACCAGACGTGCGTGCTGTTCACCACGGCCCAGAACGAAAATCTGCTTCAGGGGCGCTCACTCGATGCGATGGCGGCTGGATGTGTCTATGCAATCTGTCGATGTAACTCGCATCCACGACACGTCACAGAAATCGCCCACTATGCCAACTGTGATGAGGGTGACGTAACTGCTACAAAAATTGGCAGTGAACAGCAGTCCTTCAATACAAATTGAACCTAAACACTTAATAGATACTGAGTATATATTAGAGATATGGCTGAGTTCACGTTCGAGGGACGGGAAGTCCTTGAGAAAGAAGCAAAACCCGTAGGAGGCGGCGCTCACGTCCACGTTCCAAAAGACTGGATTGGTGAAAAAGTCGCCGTCATCCGCCTCGAACAGCAAGAAACCGAAGACGACGAATAACACAATATGGCGTCCACTCACCTCTCACTCCCAGTCCGACTTCCATTCGAGGAGCGAGAGCGCCACGCCCGATTAGACACTCTCACAACCCGCGTAGCGAACACGCTCATCGAGCGATACTGGACGTCTGAACACCTCACCGGGATTGACGACTACTCGTATCAAGCGTGGAAATACTTTGATTCGAGTGAAGCGTTCGCAGACGTTGATTTGTACCTCCCATCGCGGTACAAACGCTGTGTGATGCAGAAAGTCGGTGAGACACTTCGCAGTCACGTCGACAAACGCGAAGCATTCCAGTCAATCCAAGGTGTCCTCCCTGACCACAAAATTCGCCGCATCCACACCCGGCGAATCAAAGAACAGCTGTGGAACTCCGAGGAATACATCAAATCTGGGTACGTTGACCTGCTCATCGGCCAACTCAACTCCTACTACGACCGCCACGGGCGGTTTCCAGAGTTGTATTTTGAGATGCAAGAGTGTCCCTCGTACTCGAAAGGCGTGTTGCCGTACTCCGCAGACGACGGCCCCACCTCTGGACAGGCGGTCAAATACGAGTATGACGAAGACACGCAAACACTCACAGCCAACCTCAAAACGCCCGATACGGTCGCACCTGAGACCCGTGGTGACTGGACGTGGACAGAACACGAACTGGAAGGCTACGAAGCGTTCCACGACCTCCTTGAACACGGTGGCCTCTCCGCCCCCTCGTTCCACCCTACCCAGACCAAAACTGGGGACGAATACCACGAACTCACTTTCCCCATCGAAGTCGAACACGCAGAGAAATCTGATGACGTTGAAACCGTCTTAGCGATTGATGGCGGCATCCGAAAAGACGCTACCACTGTCGTCGTGAATGAAGACGGTGACCAACTCTCCGTCCCGTATTTTATCCAGAACACAGAGCGAGAACGAATGAGGAATCTCGCTTGTGAACGTAACCAACTCAACGCCAAACTCGCGTCTCTGCGCCGAGAAGGACGCGGCCACACGGACTCGTTCAAACACGTGCAGGCAGAGTACGAGCGAGTGAACAACAAGATTCGGCACAAGCGAGAACAACTCGTTCACGACGTAGCAAACCAAGTCCTCGGCCTCGCATTAGTGTACGACGTGGACGCGATTGTTCACGAAGACCTGCGAAGCCTCAGCCCGCCTCGCGGCGAAGGACAACTCTCGTGGAAACTCTCCTCATGGGCACGCCGTGAAATCATCTCGAAAATCGAGTACCGGGCGGACATCGCCGGACTGCACGTGAAGCGGGTGCGTCCGGATAACACGAGTCGGTCGTGCCCTCGATGTGGTTCGACGGGGCATACCACGAAGTCCCCCGACCACTTCCATGAAGTGTGGCACGGTGGGCATTTCCGCTGTGACAACGCTCGGTGTGGCTTTCAGGCCGACCGGGACTACGTTGGCGCGGTCAACGTGGCTCGCGTGTTCTTCAGCAGTTCGGCAACGCTGGACTACGATTTCACGTCCTCGTATATCGGGGATTCTGAAATCGTGCCAGCAAGCCGTTCCGCTGGCCCGCGTCTCGCGTTCGGTACTGCGCCTGTTGCATACATCGGACAGTCTTCAGAGCAGAGGGTGACTTCTGGTGGTGGGTCGTGCTTCATAGCGCCCGCTGTCACCCCGACAGAGACGATAAACAATAGCAGTAAACGTTCCGTGTCAAGCCCAGCGACACACAGCAGTTCTCAATTCACGAGAGCGACTGCTGTTTACTGCCGAAAATAGGAACGGTTCTGTGCTCCACGCATTTGGCGTGCTCAACACGGAACTGGGCTTGCCCACACCCCCTCCAAAACCGCGTCAGTTCCTCCCGCAACTAGCCTCGTCGCTTGACCTCTCTCCAGAGGTGAGACATCGCGCAGTCGAGTACACTGACCACGCACGAGAGCTGGGCATCGACAACGGCTGTAACCCCGCTGGCGTGGCTGCAGCGTGTCTCGAACTGGCAAGCAATCATGCTGGAGAGCACGTCCTTCAATGTGAATTAGCTGAAAATGCCGACGTTTCTACGGCGACACTCAGAAAGCATCGCGATGCACTCGAGGAGGTGCTCTGAGATGCGTCGCCTCTTCGAGTGGTGGTGGTTCAAATCCCCTTCTCAAGAGATTGTCTACGAGTGTCGACGCTGTGGAACGACTGTTGGGAGTTTCGATGACACATGTCCGTACTGTGGCCCATCTGAAATCGCGACATATGAAATTGAGTCAGCAAACATCCGTGGAAGGTAGCAACTGTGACGATTCAAATTCGAATGCCAGTGAGAGTAGGTTGCTTGCACATTACTCCTTTGTCGGTGGACAACTGACTGAACTACATGAGTAGAGATCGGGTAGACGCTGAGAGTACAGTCTCGGGCGGTCAGGCGAACATCCCTGGTCGAATCCGTCGTGAACTTGGGATTAATGATGGCGACCGCCTTTGGTGGCATGTCGAATCGGATGGGAGTGTCAGCATTGAAGTCGTCCAGCAGCGGACTGGGACCTTCGCTAATTTCAATGGGTACAATGGGGCTGAAGAAACGGACGGTACCTCGGAGCACGATGCCTGGGGAGTAAACGTCGAATAGCATCGGTAGTATCTTCTGCAGCAACTAAACGAATCGTAAGCACTTGCTTTGCATAAGTTCGCTAGGATATCTCAGTGGTGGTTCTCCCTCTCTCGTCTGGGAGTTTATCGGCCCCCAAGGGGTGCGGGGCCTGTCACAGGCCTCGCTGTATCCCCATGTCAACACACATTCTCAATCGACTGGAGTACACGAATCGTTCCCTGAAACGCGCCCAGTACGAAGCCTTCGAGTTTTCCCTCACCGAATGCGGCGTGCTCATCAGAAACGGGAGCTACGCCGACCCGGAGAATCACGAGTACCTCGTAACGGTCGGGAACGGCATTCCCACAACCTGCGAATGCCCTGCCGATGCCCACTTCGAGGGTGCGTGTAAACACCGTCTCGCCGTGGCAATTCGCGCACCCGTCTTGCAGGCCGCACAGAAGGTCGAGCGCGTCGTGACTGATGGTGGCGTTGCGCCTGCTACATCAACGGAAGTGGACGAGCCTGCGTGCGAAGAATGTTTTCCCGGGTTCACCTGCTGGGAGTGCTATCTCTCGGAAAAAATGGGGTCGGTCGAATGACTGAAAAATATTTTGAGGTATGAATAGAATTATTGATATGCGACTCAAAGTAACTTCAATGAGCGATACTTGGCTTAAGCATACTTCGGCTTTCGACCGCGTGAAAAGCGTCGCCCTTACCGTGTCGACCTCCCGCACAGCAGCGTGGATTGCAGACGAAGCACAGGTCTCAGAGAATACCGCCCGTAGCCATCTCTCACGGCTTGCCGACCTCGGCGTTCTCGCAACGACCACGACTGAGCGGGGGGCTGGCTATGCCCCAGATGCAATTTACACTCGGTCACAGGATATTCGCGAACTCATCCAGGAACACACAGAAGACCAGCTTGCCACGAGGGCGGTCGACCTGCAAGAGGAACTTGCGGAGTTTACCTCTACGTACGGGGTTGAATCACCGACCGCGCTTCGGACGTCTATTGCCAGTAGTGGCCTCACGCCCGCAGAGGCGCGCGAACGTCTCGAAGCCGTCTCGGATTGGGAGTACGCCCGGTATCGACTGTCGATCGTTCGTGATGCGCTCGACCATTACGATACGTACAGTTCGTCGCGTCCCGCGTCGGCATGACCGGTGGTCGTTCAGGCAGTGAGTCTGGGGCAGACCGCCACCGAATTCTCAGATAACTTCGCCAACAGCTTGAACACCA
Organism: Haladaptatus sp. DYSN1; assembly: GCF_029489995.1. NCBI lineage: Archaea > Methanobacteriati > Methanobacteriota > Halobacteria > Halobacteriales > Haladaptataceae > Haladaptatus > Haladaptatus sp. DYSN1. Next base: position 66,558 of record NZ_CP120472.1, on the reverse strand, counting down.
TCCCGCAGTCTCTGCAGCGTGGGGTGAACCCAGCGGCGAGTACGCCGAAGTCGCAGCGACGATTTCTCCGCAATACTTTGGCAGGGACGCTGACACAGCAACACTCCGCCTCGTTTGGCACCCTTCTCCGACTCTCACTGAGGAGGATACTCGGGTAGCTTCCATTCATCCAGCAGCCCCACGGACGCACTTTGAGGCGATGTTCAAGTTGCATTACGCAAGTCCAGTGGATACGATTGTGGCTTTCACAACGAACCAAACCCACACGTTGAGGGATGGTTCCATTTTCAGGAACGTACCTCACCAGAGTCAGAGTACGACTATTCTCCGTCTACGCTCGACGCTCGTTCACCAGTCGGTGCGCTCTGGGACCTGCTCGATTTGCTCGAAGCAAAACTCCAGGAAGCGACGTAGCCTGCCAGTTTATCGGTCCCCGAGGGGCGCGGTTCACGCAACGACGGTCTTTTTCGTCGGCCACCCCACCATCCAGTATGCCAAGCCGACGTGCGGTGTTAAAAACGACCGCATCGGGCGCCCTCGTCGCGGTCGCAGGGTGCGTTGACCAAGTCTCTGATTCCATCCCGGAGAATGCCTCATCAGGGGAGCTGCTCCGTCAGGGCGACGAAACGCCACCAGAGCTAGACGACGAGGCCGTCGAGCGAGCAGGAGAGGTCGGCCAGCGAGTCAGGGAATCGGTCGTCTACCTGCAGACGAGTCTCGGCGGCGGCGTCCACGCCAGCGGGACCGGGTTCGTCTACGGCGACGGGTCACACGTCATCACCAACGCTCACAACGTCCGCGGGTCGGAGACATTCGACCTCTGGACCGTCGACGGGGAATCCTACGAAGCCGAAGTGGTCGACTACGTCGAGAACCGTCAGCCGGACGTGGCGCTGGTGCGAGCCGAGGGGCTGGACCTCGACCCGCTCGAGGCTGGGTCGTCGGACGACCTCGAGGCCGGCCAGCCCCTCCTCCAGGTCGGGCACCCCTCTATTATGGGCAACTGGGTCATCACCGCCGGCCCGATGGCCGAGCCGAGCAGTATCGATCCGCGGCTCCGTACACACGTCCCCGGGGTGCAGGGCAACAGCGGGTCGCCACTCCTCACGCTGGACGGTGCGGTCGTTGGCCTGACGTATGGCGCAACACGACCGGGAAACAGGGGTCCAAACGACCCTCCGGAGGGCCCACAATCTGACGACGCGCACACGCGAATCGTCGGACGGTTGGTGTCGCTGCACGAGACCATCGAGGACGTCGACGAGCAGTACGAGACGTGGGTCTGACGGCTGACGGTCCTCGTATCCGTTGTCACACGACTCACGTATCGCAGTGAACAACCCCGACCTCAAGGGTCGGGGTTCTCGCCCTGCTCCGCCTATAGAGCATACGGTCGACATCCGTCAACGATAATCCAGATTGTTGCCCCATCGACTTCGTGGCCGAATAACGGCTCTTCAGGGCGGACAATCTGAAGAATATCGCGTCACCAAGGACGACTCGACGCGGGCTGAGATTGGCCATGGCAGTGATGTCCTTGCGTTTTATTAGCCGTTTTAACGTCGCCTGGTTTGCCGTTTGGGGCTAGTACCCACCGATGGAGTACCCACCGTCAACGAGCAATTCGGCGCCGGTAATCCACTCGGCGTGGTCGCTCGCGAAAAACCGGACAACTTTCCCAACGTCTCCCGGTTCGCCGACACGCGGGAGCGGCGTTTTTTCTGCCTGACGGCGGCGCGTCGCCTCGTCGTTTTGGTCCTGCATCGGCGTTTTCACCACTCCAGGAAGAACGGTGTTGACGGTCACGCCCTCGTCTGCGACTTCGAGCGCCAAGTCTCGGGTGAGGTTGACGATACCCGCTTTCGTCGCCGAGTACGGCGGGCCGCCCCCACCCATGTAGGCGTTTACACTGCTGACGTTGACGATGCGGCCCTGCGATGAGTTGACCAGATGCGGGATGGCGTACTTCGCCGTGAGGAAGTAACTCGTCAGGTTCACGTCGACGACGTGGTGCCAGTCGTCTGCGGTGACGTCCTGTGAGGACCCAAGCACCTGGGTGCCCACGTTGTTCACAAGGATGTCGAGTCCACCGAACTCGTCGACGGTCGTTTCGACTACCGCCTCGATGGCCGATTCGTCGGTGACGTCGGTCTTCGCGAAAACCGCGTTGACACCCGACTCCTGTTCGACGAGTTCAGCCGTCGGGAGGGAGACGTCTGTCTGATAGTACTTGCCCTGTTTTGGCGTCTCTCGAATGTCCGCGACGACAATGTTCACGCCCGCATCTGCGAGTTCGCGAGCGATGCCACGACCGATGCCTGAGCTTGCGCCGGTTATCAACGCGGTTTTTCCTTCGAGCGACATACTTGTGAGCAGTAAGTGGTTGACTCCACCACATTACTGTTCGGATGAAAGTCGACACAACAGCTGTACTCGAGTTTGTGCAGGTACAATGCCCGAATTATATTTGTTCGATGTTCACATCGTGTAGTATAGCTCACCATGTTCGACGTATCTCCGAGGCGACTCGTCGACAGTAGCTGTCACACGGGGGAGGGACCGCTTTGGCACCCCGACGAGGAACGACTGTACTGGGTCGACATCCCGGCTGGCGTCCTCTATCGGTACGACCCCGCGGTGGATGAACACGAACGCTGCTACGAGACGGACGTCATCGGCGGGTTCACCATCCAAGCTGACGGTTCACTTCTTCTGTTCGAGGATGGGGGACGCGTCGAGCGGTGGCACGACGGCGACACCGACGTCCTCATCGACGAACTCCCACGGGAACGAAATTCTCGGTTCAACGACGTCGTGGCGGACCCACGAGGCCGCGTGTTCTGTGGGACGATGCCGACGGAGACTCGTCTCGGACGGCTCTATCGTCTCGACACCGACGGAACTCTGTCGCAGGTGGTAGACGGCCTCGACATCCCGAACGGACTCGGCTTCTCACCTGACGGGGACGATCTCTATGTCACGGAGTCCCGCGCAAGTACGGTCTACCGATACGAGTACGACGAGGAAACCGGAGCACTCGCGAACCCCGACGTGTTCATCGACTGCTCAGACGAACCAGGTGTTCCAGATGGTCTCGCCGTCGACGAGGAGGGGTACGTCTGGTCTGCGCGGTGGGACGGCGGGTGTCTCGTCCGGTACGCTCCAGATGGAACGGAAGTTCGACGAATCGAATTTCCCGCACGGAAGGTTTCGAGCGTCACGTTCGGCGGTGAAGACCGCACCAACGCCTACGTCACGACGGCACTCGGGCCGGGCGACGGGCCACCAGGTGACCGGGCAGACGAAGGTCCCGGTGCCGGAGCACTCTTCGGCTTTGAGATTGCTGTTCCCGGGCTGCCCGAAAACCGGTCGAAAATCGACTTCTGACGCCCTGTATTCAATTCCCTCTTGCTTTTCTGTGCGCCAGTGACCCAGAACCAACTGATTATTCGTAGTAACTGAGTCGCTCTACGACCTCTGCGAAGGCAACGTTCTCTCGTACGTCGGTAATCTTGACACGAACGCGTTCGCCCTGCTCTGTATCAGGAATGATGACGACGAAGCCGCGTTCGACGCGGGTGATGCCGTCTCCCTGGTCGCCGAGACTCTCGATTTCGACGGTGCGCTCTTCGCCCTCTGTGACCGGTTGTTCTGACTGTGCAGATGCAGACGAGGTGGACGATTTTGCTTGTTCGACCTCGTGGCGTTCTGCCTCTGACTCAGTCGGCTCCGCGACGATTGCCACGCGGTACGTTTTGCCCGCTTCGAGGCCGCCGAGACGCAGCTCCTGTTCTGGAACTTCGATGTGGTAGGATTCGCCGTGATTTTCGATTTGTGCAGAAAACAGACACTGAAATTGCTCTATAAACTCCATTTAGGCTCTGACGGCAGAATTTCGACGGACGAACCTTGTAATTTCCGCTTAGATGTTACGAAAAACCGAGGCCATAGGCAAATGGGCAGACGGATACCTCCCACAAGACGGCCCAAAAGCTTCTCACTCACCACCTGTATCTTTGCGTCAGCAACAGTGCCCGCACGTTCCAACACCTCGGTCCTCCCCTCACCCAAGATCTCCACCACGCAATGAACACAGCCCCCTCCATCGCGGTCATCGACATCGGCAGTACGCGCATTCGCTACGCGAGCGCCACGCCAGACGGACCCGGAAACATCCACACCGAACCGACCCGTCCAGCACACCTGCTGTCCCAGCTCACCGAAATCGTCGAACGCCTCGCAGAGACTACTTCAATCGAAGCTGTCTCCATCTCGACGACCGGCCTGGTCGACGCAAAACGAGGAATCATCTCCGAGTTCGACACCCCGGACGGCGAGACGCTTCGAGACCTCCCCGTTGCAGAAACCATCGAATCACAGTTGAACCTCCCAACAAAAGTCGAAAACGACTGTACGGCCGCGGCATTCGGCGAGGACACCTTCGGTGCTGGTCACGAGTATTCGACCGTCGTGCACGTGACCTTCGGGACGGGTATCGGTGCGGGCGTCGTCGTAGACGGCGAGCCAATCCGGGGCGAGCGCGGGTTCGCCGCAGAGGTCGGCCTCTTCCCAATCGTCGCAGACGGCGACCTCTGGAGCACGGACGTCCGCGGCGCGTGGGAAGCCTACTGCTCGGGACGGGGAATCGCCCAGTTCGCAACCCACGAACTCGCCCTCGATGAGCGCGATTCGCTCCTTCGAGATAGTGACTCGCTCACCGCACCCGATGTTTTCGACGCCGCAGCTGAAGGCGACCCGCTCGCCCAGTCGTGCCTCGATCGAATCGCTCGCTACAACGCTGCGGGCATCGGCGCAATCGTGAACGCCTTCGACCCGGGCATCATCACCCTCGGTGGGTCAGTGGCGCTCAAGAATCCCGAGTGGATACTTGGAGGTATCCACGAGCACATCGACGACTACGTTCTTGCCGACCCACCCACCATCGAACTCACGGCACTGGGTGCGGACATCGAATTGTACGGCGCAACGGCGAATTACTTCGATGCGACGAAGACCCAACCAGTTCCAAAACCGCGAACAGACTGAAGAGTTCTTACGTGTCCACCAGTCTCATCTAGCTGTCAGTCGCCAAGCCTCACAACCGCACTCATCGCGCTCTCTCTATCCACTCAATTATCAAATATCTACACCCATCCCACTCTCTATTCTCTCACTTCTGTGTTCTCTCAACCAACAAAACTCTGCTGAAAACCGTCGTATGGCGGCCATATTTGATAGACATCTAGCAAAAATCCAATAAATTTATTATTGATATTGGCACATATCAGGTCATGATGGTCGATCTAACCATCACGCACCGATCCCCCCACGGAAGTACGACCCCCCATAGAGAGGCACCGCGCGCGAGCTATGTGTGAATCCTGCGTTTCGACAATCGACCTCTTCCCAGACGTCACCGTCCACGTCGGTTACGACGCGACGCTCGACGCAGAGAAAGACCGGCTCCTCGAAGGCGATATGGTCCTCGAATCGGACACGAAATATCGCATCTCGCAGGCTGAGTGGTTCGAACTCTGGGATTCGCTCGCGAAGAAACTCCCCGACGAGGAAGCGATGGGAAAAGACCCGAGCGAAACGATGGAGTGTGCCTCCTGTAAGCGCCCACTCTTTCCCATCCCAGCTATCGACACGGACTGTCTCGTGTGTGAAAAATCGAAAGTCGAGACCACGTCCCGAATCGCAGACGGCGCACCCCCCATCGAACGCGACGAATACGAGCAGGAGCTCGCAGACGACGATAGAGAAGACCCAATCACCCTAGCACTCAGGTCGGGGCTCATCTGTCCGGAGGGCCACTGGGTGTGCACGGATTGCCTGGTGCATAGACGCGCAGCGCTCGAACTTGTGTAGCCTGCATTCGTTGACATCCTCCCTGCCTTGAAGTCGGGGTTTTAGCATAATCGAGGGCGGTAGGCCCCCTTCCTCAACGAGCGTCGAAGACGCGAGTAGGGAGGGGATACACCGCCCGCACGGTTCACATTCACTGTGTGCAATACGCTTACTACCTTTGTCGTCGAAAGGGGTAGTAAGATGCTCACCACGTCTCGTCCGTTGTTCAAACGTGGTTCGAAACGGCGAAGCCGTTTCGTCATCACGAAAGGCGCGTCGCGCCTTTCGAACGACGACAACAAGCGTGCATCGGACGTGTGGGCCGAGTGTCGATTCAGTAGGAGTGGGACACTCCGAACTGCCCGTAAAGGGAAATCGCCTGCGGAGTCTGGAACCTCTCTGCCCACGTCGGGTACAAGTTCCGACACAGAAACAGGAAGCCCTGTCCTCAACAAGCGAGGGGCGGGTAGCCCCGAGTGCGGTAGGGCAGGGTAGTTCACCCTTGAGACTTCCATAAACAGCACTCAGGATAGTCCGACAACCGACCCGTTCTCCCATTCGATATTGGTTATCGCAGCCGGGAGTTGCTCGAGTCGTGCTGTGACGACAGCCATCGGGTGTTCATCGATGAACTGAGCGCGTTTGTGTTCGATTGCAGTTCCGCCCTCGTTGACCTGAAGGTGAACGGGGCCACAATCAGCATGGTCTGAGTCTTGGTGCCACCCAAGGAGGATGGACCGGTCGGGCTCTATATAATTGAACCAGTAGTGGTCGTGTCCATCCGTTTCAACGTCGAATCCAATTTCGACCCGCGCTGACGTGGTGGGATAGTCTGAATCACCGAGAACAGTTCGTGGGTTGGTTTCTGCGATGGCGCGATACGGTCCAGGTTCGCGAGGGGAAGCGACTCTGACTCTCGCCTTGCTAAATTGTGTATCCTTTTGCAGGCGGTTCTTGATACGACGGTGAAGGCGTTTGTTGCGAATGCCAGCTCGATTTGTGAGAAATATCATCGAGTTAGGCGACCGCGATGTGGTCGTCGCCTTCGGAGAGGGTGGTCACGTCGTCGTAAAGCTGGAGTGCGTGCTTTATGAGACGGCTGTCTGTCTCGAGGGCGCTCCACGTGGATGCTGCGTTCTGGACGTTTCGCATCTCCCCAGCAGTGAGGTCTTCTTCGACGAGCAGTCCTCTGAGTTCGTCGTGGGTGTCGACATTGAATTCGGCCTGTAGTTCCTCGAGTTGCTGTGTGGCATTCACGAGGCTGTTCTCGAGTTCTTCACGGGAGTTCTCGTTGATGAGGTCGAGGATTTCGTCGAGAAACAGTTTGACGGGGTTGGTGTCGTAGCGGGTGGTCCCGTCCTGGGTGTATTTCTTGACGTTGTTTTCTGCGAGCAGTGCCTCCAATTCACTGTCTGCTGTGGCCCAGGCGACGGCTGCTTCGTCGGCGATGTCTTTGATAGTCGCAGGTTCAGTGAGCGTTTCTACGACGAGGCGGACGCGTTCTCGGGCGCTATAGTGGTCTTTCCACGTTTCTGGGTCCGGGTCGCTCATGTCTCACCCTACGCAAATCCATCTCAAATAATTACCGATAACTCAACTATTTCGAATAAGGTGTTTCGGAAGTAGAGTCTGTGCAATTTTTCCCAACGTTTTCCGACGACGTAACTTACCGCTTGCCGCCGATGACCTTCGCGGCCGTCAACACCGGGTCCCACGTCGTGTTGAACGGCGGGGCGTACGCCAGGTCGTAGTCCGCGAGGTCATCGACGCTGATACCCTCGGTGACCGCCCCCACGAGCGCGTGACTGCGATGGACTGCGCCTTCGCCGTACTCGGAGACGAGACTTCCACCGAGCACTCGTCCCGAGGGCCGGTCGATGGTGAGCGTCACCTGTACGGTTCCACCTTCGGGATAGTAGCCAGCACGAGACTTCGCTTCGATGGTTTCGGTCAGTGGCTCGAAGCCAGCATCGCGAGCCACATCATGGTCAAGTACGCCGGTCCGAGCAGCCTCCACGTCGAACGCTTTGACGGCTGCCGTTCCCGCGACGCCACCCCCTGTTGTCGGCGTGCCTGCAACCGTCTGCCCTACGGCCCGTCCGTGTCGGTTGGCCGTCAACGCCAGCGGCACGTAGGCTGGTTTCTCGGTGACGACGTGCATCGCTTCCGCGCAGTCGCCTGCGGCGTACACGTCGGGAACGTTCGTCTCGCGGTAGGCGTCGGTTGCAATCGCGCCCGTCTCGCCGAGTTCGATACCCGCATCCTCTGCAAGTTCTGTCCGGGGACGGACGCCTGTCCCGACGAGCACCATCTCGACGGGAACGCTCGCTGAAGCGGTTTCGACAGCTTCGATGCCTTCGCCTCCCGTGAATGCCTCCACCTCTGCATCGAGATAGACGGCTACGTTCTGGTCGCGGAGGTGGTAGAGGACGGCTTCGCTCGTGGCCTCGCTGAACTCCTTGAGGATACGGTCACCGCGTTGAAAGAGGTGCACTTCGAAACCGTTTGCTGCGAGTGCTTCTGCCATCTCGATGCCGATGTACCCCCCGCCGACGATGGCCACTGGCCCCGTACACGATTCGAGAAACTGGCACGCTGGCCCGCGGTCTGGTTGATGGAGTTCGTCCTCCGCACGCGCTCGGGTCACGAATTCTCGGAGGTCCTTTCCGTCGGCCATCGACCCGAGCGTGAAAACGCCTTTTTTCTCAAATCCCTCGATGGATGGCGTCACAGCCTCCGCCCCGGTCGCGATGAGGAGGTGGTCGAAGTCCTGGACGACCTCACCGCCGTCGTGACGTGCGGTGACCGTCTGGTTATCGGGGTCGATTTCGACGACTTCGTGGCCGGTCCGGAGGTCGATATCTCGCTCCGTGCGAAACTCCTCGGGAGTAATCGACACGAGGTCCTCGAGAGACTGGATTTCGCCCTTGATGTAATACGGCAGGCCACAGGCTCCGTAGGAAACCCACTTTCCCATCTCGAAAACGATGACCTCCAGGTCGGGATTGTCGCGCTTTGCCTTGCTGGCGGCCGACATCCCCGCAGCATCGCCCCCGATGATAACGAACCTCGCCATAGCTTCATCTTCGGCCACGCGAGGTATAAATTCAGGCCGCGTTGGCGATTCGAGAACCTTACCAACCGAAGTCCTCGTGAAGCTGCCTCCTTCCTCGTTCAGAACCGGTCCCACCACGTCGCTGACGCCAGCTAGAATTTCTGCCGAGCGGACGGCTGGTTCGTGCCCGGTGAAGTCTCCTATCTCGTCGCCTCCGACGCTGTAGACCACGCGCCCGAATCCGGCTGTCGCCATTCCACCTGCGCACATCGGACAGGGTTCGGTGCTCGTGTACATCACCATCTCCGCGCGTTCGTCGGCGTCGTACTCCCGGCATGCACGGTAGGCGAGGTGGAGTTCTGGATGGCGTCGAATGTCGTCTTGCGTGTGGACGCGATTCGAATCGCGCAGGATAATCTGGTCGTCGCGGACGAGGACGGACCCGAACGGATTGTCGCCCCGGGCGATGGCCTCACGCGCCAACTCAAATGCCGCCCGTATGTGCGATTCGTGGTCGAACTCATCGAACTTCGATGAAGGCATAGCTGTAAACAGGTACGAAGAGGGGAGTCTTAATTTCGTGTCTAAGTGCAGGCTACTGGTGAATCCAGTTTACAAGCAACAGATGCCTGCTTCCGAACCCTTCTTATCTCGTGGGACCTCAAACCCGGCCGTGACATTTACTCACATTCCCCTCTCACTGCAAACGAGTGCGAACGGCCGTCCTGTATCGTCCTCAACTACTGGTCGCTCGCGGTCGGAGGGTCGCTGATGGCTCCCTCTCGACTCGGGCGGCTGCTGTACGGCGGCGTCCTCGCCTACACTGCAATCGAGAACCTTCGCAATCTCGAGGGGCGTACCGCATATGCTGACGCAAAAGACGTCCCGCTTCCGGACGTCCTTGTTCCCGCATCGAGTGCGATGTTGCTGGTCGCGAGCATCGGAATAATGCTCTGGCGCGCGCCGAAACTCGCTGCCGCGGCACTCGTCGGGTGGTTCCTCGCGATTACGCCCACGATGCACGATTTCTGGAATCACGAGGAAGAAAACCGACAGTCTGAACGGATTCAGTTCCTGAAGAATACGGCGATGCTTGGCGCAGCAGTCATGCTCTTTTCGCGGGCTCGGTCTTCGACCGACTCAGACCAGGTGAAATAACCGCCTAATCGAAGCTTTTGTCCTGCAATTTACAACGGAAAAACGGTGTGCAGTTCGACGTTACTGGATGTAAACCGATATAACGAGCCTGCACCGATTCGAAATTGTGACTACTCCTACCGCCGACGAACGCCCCGCACGCACGGTCGGCCTGCGCGACCTCTTACTCTTGAGTGTCGGGGGCATGATTGGGTCGTCGGTGTTCTTCTTTCCCGCCTTCACCGGGCTTTGGGTGGGGCCAGCCGCGATTCTCGCCTGGTTGCTCGCGGGCCTCGGCATGGTGAGCATCGCGCTTTGCTACACCGAACTCGCTACTGCCTTCCCGAAGTCTGGTGGACCGGCCATTTTCCCCGCAAAGACACTCGGAGCAAATGCGTTCGTCCGTCAGTTCACATCCTACCTCGCAGGCACGTCCTACGCCCTTGGGTGGGTGTTCGGCGTCGCCGTCTCGGCGTGGTACGTGGCGAACTACCTCGGCACCATCCCCGAATTCACGGGTGCGAGCGGCCAACCCGTGTTGTTCGGACTGCTCGCAATCGGCGCGAGCCTTGCCGTCACCCTCGCGGGCATCGACGTGACCAAACGAACGAACCTCGTGCTCACTGCGTTCATCCTCGCCGTTCTCACGCTGGTCGCCGGTGTCGGCTTGACGAACGGTGACCCTGCGAACGCCACGCCGTTCATCACTGGAACAGGAATGCAGTTTCTCGCCGCAATCGGCGTCGCCATCACGGGCTATGGTGCGTGGACCGTCGTCCCTGCGGCGGCCGGGGAAGTTAAAAATCCGAATCGGACGATTCCACGGGCCATCGTCGGCAGTCTCCTCCTCACCACTATCTTCTACACGGCGATCGTCGTCGCAATCCACCTCACCGTTCCCCCGAGCGCGTTCCAGCAAGGGAATCTCGTGATGGTCGCCCCGCTTTCTGCTGTCGTCGTCGGTGCAGGTATCCCACTGTTCGCGAACTACTTGCTCCCGGTCGCCGCGCTCATCGCCATCTTCACCACCATGCTCGTCGGGATGACGAGCGCGTCTCGCGTCCTCGCCGCGCTTGCAGACCAGGGTCTCTTCCCGCGTGTTTTTGCTGCGACGAGCACACGAACGAACGCCCCCTATCTCGCACTCTGTGTCATCGCCGTCGCCGCGAGCGCTGTCGTCGTTGGGAAACAGGTCATCGGCGGCATCGTCCTTGCTGCTCTCGTCGGGACGGTGCTTCCCTACACAATCAACGTCGCAGCGTTCGTCGGCCTGCGCGTATTTCGCACCGACATTTCCGCGCCGTTCCGCGCACCGGGCGGCCTCTTGACTGCCGTCGTCGCTCTCTGTTTCCTCGGGTTACTCGCGATGGGCCTCTCGGTCGACCACCCCTTCGCCGCGCTCCTCACGCTTGGCGTACTGGTTTCAGGATTCGTCCTGCAGTATGCGTTCGGTGCGATGTCGGCGACAGACGACGTTCCCACGTAGTCAGTCCATCGGGTGGCGAATGAGCCGTCCGTGCTCGACCTTCATGCAGTGGTCCTGGACGACGTCCAATCCCGCGTCCTCGGCCATCTTGGCCGCCTCGTAATTTTTAATCTCGAGTTGCATCCAGATCGCCTTCACGTCGCCACGGGCGATTGCCTCTTCTACAATTCCGGGAACTTCCTCTGCGGGGCGGAAAATCTGCACCACGTCGACGGTTCCTGGCACGTCGGCGAGTGAGTCGTAGGCGGGTTCGCCGAAAATCTCGTCTGCGGTTGGGTTGACGGGGATGATTTCGTAGCCGTGGCGCTGGAGGTACGCGGGCACGATGTGGGCGTCCTTCTCGAAAGACGTAGATGCGCCGACGACAGCGATTCGCTTGTAGCCGAGAATCCGGCGAAGCCCGTCGTTGTCTTCGATTGGCATACCAAACGTACTGTGAGCAAACAGATGAGCCTATTGCCGGGAAATCCTCACCACGCCAATCTCGGCGCCTCAGACGAGTTGTTCGACGAGCGAATCGACCATCTGCACTTCGTCATCGTTGATTTCGTGACCGAGGTCGTCGTACAGCCGGGCTGTTACTGCTGCGTCGAGTGCTTCAAAGACCACTGCCGAGTCGCGAAACCGGTCTACGCTCACGTACGAATCGTCGGTACTGCAGCCAAGGAAGACGGGCGTGCCATCGAGGGAGCCCTCAACGTCCCGGCTCGCCTCTGGTCCAAGCAGACTTCCCGAGAGCACGGCGAGACCCCCGTAGCGACGTGGATTCCTGACGACAAACTCGCTTGCAATCCCGCCTCCCTGAGAAAAGCCCATGAGCAGGGTTCGTTTGGGGGGAACACCAGCATCCGCGGCGACATCGAGTGCCTCAGAGATACGGTCGAGCGCCGAGGTGAACCACGGTTCGTTGGCCGCAAACGGCCCGTATCCTGAACGCGGATACCACGTTCTGCGTGCAGCCTGCGGAGCGAGGTACATCACACCGTGATGGTGAAATTCGTCTATCAAGGTGAGCATATGATTCCCCGTCGAACCGCGCCCGTGGAGCAAGATGACCGCGGCCTCGGCTGCCTGCGGGGGTGCACCTGCAACTTCGAGGGGCTGACCCCGGTGTGGGTCGTCTTCGAATTCGACGGTGAACGGGTCGCTCATTCACTCGCTCCAGGTACCCCGGAAACATCGAGTGGGGTGAGTTGTCCCTCTATCATCTCGCGGTCCTCTTCGAGCCACGGCGGGAGAAACAGCGATTGACCGAGCGTCTCGAGGTCCAGCTCGGCAGTCAGCCCGGGCGCTTCAGTCGCGAGTTCGAACAGGATGCCGCCCGGTTCGCGGATGTACAGCGAGTAAAAGAAGTGCCGGTCCTTCACGCGCGAGACGTTGTATCCCCGCTCTCTGAACAGGTGGTACCACTCGTAAAGTTGCTCTTCGTCTTCAACACGGACGGCGACGTGGTGGATGGAACCCGCGCCTTCTCGTCCGTAGTCTGCGTCTCTATCGAGGAGGTCGACGACAGTCGCCCGGTCGCCCGGAGCCTGATACCGGACGCGGTCGCCTTCTTGATTGACGAGTTCGAAGCCGAGCGTGTCCAGCACACTCGCGGTCACGAACACGTTCGTCGAAAGGAGGGTGACGCCGTGGATGCCGCGAATCGCGTGTTCGGCCGGAACTGGCCCGTCTGCCCAGGGTTCGACTGGGGAATCACCGGTGACGAGTTCGAGGTGCGTGCCGTCTGAGTCAGCAAAGCGTAGTACCGTCTCGTCGAATCGCTCGAACGGTCCTTCGACGGCGATGTCGCGTTCTGCGAGTCGGGCTTTCCAGTAAGACACCGAATTCTCGGGGATGGTGAGCGCGGCTGTCGTAATCTGGGGTTTCCCCTCTCGTCCGTCGTCCTCTGCGGGATAGGGAAAGAACGTCAGCGCGGTTCCGGGCGACCCGGTTTCGTCGCCGTAGAAGAGGTGACGTGTGAACTTCTCGTTGAAGTTCACCGTCTGCTTGACCAGACGCAGGCCGAGGACGCCTGTGTAGAAGTCGAAATTCTGCTGGGCATCGCGGACGATGCCGGTGATGTGGTGGATGCCGGGAGTGTCTGTGAGCATGGACGAAGCGTACCGTGAGTAGCGGTGGGTGGCGAATGAGTGTTCGGTTGGGGGTGACAGTGTTCAGGCACGTCACCGAGATTCGAACGCCCGTTTCATTCGCAAAGCGTGACCGCTGCGGTCCTTAGGAACGAGGTGCCGACCGTCTGGGCGCTTTTGGAGGGTGCGTTTCCCCAAGCCAGAACCCTGCAAGCGCCAACAGCAGTGCTGCTGGCGCGACCAACAAGCCAATGCTGGCCAGTCCGAAAAGCGTCAGTAAAAGGAGGGGAACGGCAGCCACCCACACGAGTGCGCGGCGCTCAGTCCACGCACCGTAGCCTCCGACTAGGGCGAACACGAGGATGAACACCGACCAGAAAAAGAGCGCTGGATCGGCTCCCTCTACCCCAAGGAGATAGTCGATTCCAACCGGCCCACGCACGGGGGTGCACACGCCGCTACTCGTGCATACTTCGCCCGTTCCGAGTGGAAGGAACAAGATGACCAACCCGAGGAGTACTCCCAGCCCCGACCCGAGAAGCCCTGCGGTGGCACCCTTCGAAAAACTAGCCTCGCGTTCCATGCTACGTGTAGGCGATGCGAAATCTTAACGATTCGTCAGGGTCAGAGAGTGGCCTTTCACCGAGCGAGCACCCGTTCCGGCCACATTTTCACCTGTTGTAGCTTCCAGTGGACCCGAACAATCGGTAGCTACAACTGCTATCCGTCAACCCTCACTTCAGGTTGCAATCGTCGCTGGCTCTTCGTCAAGATTGATTCGACGCCCGTAGATGAGCAGCCAGAGAATCAGCAGGACTTCACCGACGAATGTGAACGCAGCGACCTCGAACGAGTAGTTCGCGAGGAGCACACGGCCAAAGCTATCGATAACGTAGCCCGCGCCGGCGATGACCAGGAGGACGCCGAGCACCTTCGGGATGTATCCAGATTTGTACGAGGGGACGGCACTGGACTGGTACATCAGATAGCCAAGTAACACCAGATGGAGGCCAACCAGAATCAGTGCTGCGTCCCAGATTTCGTAGAAGGCGTTGACGCCGAGGAGTGCCTGGGCGTATTGTTGCTCTGTGGTAAACACCGCACCCACATCGCCAGCATTCAAAATCGAGAGCACACCCGTGAGCTGGGCGATGGCGACCATGAAAATACCGGCGAACACCATCCTGAACCACGCGGTGAGCAGCGCGACGCCGCGGTTTACCGGCCTGAACACAGCATACAGTGCCCAGGCGACGATGAGGTCGAGGACAGCGACGGTCAAGAGACTCGCGATACCGAGGCGGAACGCCCCTTCAGCGTTGAGAATCGCGGTTGCGGTTGCCGTGGCATCGCCCGGTGTGATGAGTCCCCCTAGGATGACGAAATTCGCGTAGGCAGCGAGGGGAGTCATCGCCAGAAGCGCGATTCCAGCGAGTATACTTCCCCGTCGCACGGACCGGTTCGCGATAGCCGACCGCTCGATATCTGTAGGGTGGCCATCAGGCGCTCTGAACGTAGCTCCAGCCATTCGTCTCTGATGGGCGCGAGGCAGTATATCCATGTCGCCTCGATAACCTGATACGGGTGTCTGAGCGCCAGTGGACGGAAAAATACGGAATGTCCGTCCTCCCGGAGCTTCGCGTGTGAATTTCCCCTGACGGCAGAATCTCCTGAGATTGCACTACTTTGACGGTCGATTCACGCTCCCACTTCCCATCGGAGTGCATCCACTGTTGCGGCGACACCCTCGACCGCTCTTACCACCGGGCGAAAGGCTATATCACACGTCCAGCAATGCACTGACAAGTGATGACAACTATCAATCGGGTGCACGCGAGAGAGATTCTCGACTGTCGGCTCGAACCGACGCTCAGAGTGACAGTCGAGACGGAGGGTGCAAGCGGGCAGGCCGACGTTCCCTGCGGTCGTTCGCGGGGCAAACACGAAGCCGTCGACCTTCGTGATGGTGGCGACAGGTACGCCGGTCGCGGGGTGCAAACGGCGGTCGAAAACGTCAACGAACGCATCGCGCCACAACTCGTCGGGCGTGAGGTCCTCGCCCAGCGGGCCATCGACGAGGTGCTGCTCGAACTCGATGGTACGGACCAGAAGTCGAATCTGGGCGGAAACGCGACTACGGGCGTCTCACTCGCCGTTGCGAAGTGCGCCGCGAACAGCCGGGAGCTCCCCCTGTATCGCTATTTGGGCGACGTGGGGGCGCACACCCTCCCGGTTCCGTTTTTCGACCTCATCGAGGGCGGAGAACTCGCGGCGGGCACACTGGATTTCCAGGAACACCAGGTGGTCCCCACCGGCGCGGAGTCGTTCTCACAGGCGATTCAAATGTGCGCCGAGGTGTACTACGAACTCGGTGACCAACTGGCGCGTGACTACGGCGACCGCTCTCGAAACGTCGGCGTCGAGGGGGGCTACACACCGGGCGGCATGAACGACCCACGAGACGCCTTCGAAGCGGAATTGCAGGCCATCGAGGAACTGGGCTACGGGGACGAATTCGTCCTCGCCGCAGACGTCGCTGCCTCGCACTTCTACGACGAGAATTCGGGAACTTACGCGCTGATGGACGAGCAGTACACGCGTGGAGAACTTCTCGATTTCTACGCCGAGTTGACCGAGACGTATCCGGTGGTTTCGCTCGAAGACCCGCTTGAGGAAGACGATTTCGAGGGCTACAGAGAACTCGCCGACACGCTCGACATTCAGATTATCGGTGACGACCTCTTCGTCACGAATCCGAAGCGACTCCAGCGCGGTATCGACGAAGGCGCGGCGAACGCGCTTCTCTTGAAGGTAAACCAGGTCGGAACCCTCTCGGAGGCGCTCGACGCCGCCTCGCTCGCTGTAGAAAACGGGTACGCGGTGCAGGTTTCGGAACGCTCGGGACAGACGCCGGACACTTGGCTCGCGGACCTCGCCGTCGGTCTCGACGCCGGACAAATCAAGACTGGCGTGAGTCGCGGCGAACGGACCGAACAGTACAACCGACTCCTCGAAATCGAAGCGGAACAGGAACGAACCGCGTACGCTGGCCCGTTCTGGGACTGATTCATGACGTACGTTGTCATCATCAAAGCGGGTCAGCGATGATTCAAAACAAATCGGAACTCGCCGACCACGGGGAACGGGACGCCCGCGTATCGTTGCTCGACATCGGTGAGCATTCCTTAGCCCACATTCACCCACAGCAGCTCATCGACGACCACCTGACGGTTGACGGAAGTGTGCTGACGGTCGACGGCGAACGATACGACCTGTCGACAGCCGGGGACGTGTTCATCGTCGGTGCGGGGAAGGGCTCTTCGGCTCTCGCGGGAGCCCTCCGCGAACGTCTCGGTGACCGCGTAACCGACGGCGTCGTCGTCGAAAAACACGGGCAGGGCGATTCTGTTCCCGGTATCGACGTGTACGAAGCGGGCCACCCGATACCGGACGACGACGGACGGCGTGCAACGCAGGCACTCCTGGAGCTGGTCGAAGCAGCCGGTGCGGACGACCTGGTGTTCGTCTGCATCACGGGTGGTGCGTCGGCACAGCTGGTCGCGCCTCCCTCGGACGTTTCGGTCGCGGACCTTGCGTCGATGACCGAACTCCTCCTGCATGGAGGCCTCCCCATCGAGGAAATCAACACCGTCCGAAAACACGTTTCCACCATCAAGGGCGGACGACTCACCGAGCGAATCGCGCCAGCAACCTTCGTCTCGCTCATCATTGTCGACGAAGTCGCGGGTGACCCCTGGGGGCCGACCGTCCCGGACATGACGACGTACGACGACGCGATTGGCGTGCTCGCTCGGCGTAACCTCTGGGAGCGGGTTCCAGCGTCGATACGCTCGCATCTCGAAGCCGGGCACCGGGGCGAGATTGCTGAGACGCCGACGCCGGAAGCGTTGACGGGAGTTCCCGGCCAGACGGTCGTCCTCGCAAACGCCACAGACCTGTGCGAAGCGGCGGTCGCCGGTGCGAAGAAGCGCGGATTCAATTCGATGCTCCTTTCGAGCGTCATTGAGGGCGAAAGCCGCACGGTCGGGACGGTGCTCGCTTCGATTGCGAAGGAGATTCGCCACCACGATCGCCCCATCGAACCGCCGTGCGTCGTCGTCTCAGGTGGCGAAACGACGGTGACGATTTCCGACGAGGCTGGCACGGGCGGGCCGAATCAAGAACTCGCCCTACAGTTCGCGGTAGACGCAGCCGAGTTACCGGGGGTGGCGTTGCTCGCGCTCGGGACCGACGGAACGGATGGCCCAACCGACATCGCGGGCGGCCTCGTCGACGGAACGACGGCGCGTCGCGCTCGCGAGAACGATATCGACCTCTTTTCGCACCTGACGGGTCACGACACCTCGCCTGCGTTGGCCGAACTCGGTGACGCAGTCCTGACCGGTGCGACCGGAACGAACGTGATGGACCTTCGGCTCTTGCTCGTCACTCGTGAGTCACAGAAGGGCTAATGTCGTCTCTGCCCGAGTAGAGGGTATGGGAGCGTACACCGGGACGACGGCGCTTATCGAGGCCCTCCGCGACCCGCGACGCAACGTGGCCGCGCTGCTCGTCGTCGCCGCTGCGCTCTTTGGCGCAATGCAAATCGGGTCCAGGGAGGCGTACTACACCGCCTCGCTGGTCATCTTTACCGTCTGGATGGCCTGGTTCATCCTTACCGCAATCGAGTGGCTCAAGCGGGCGGACTTTTAGCGATTGGTCCGGCGAACCCACACGGTCTGTTTGACCGAAACTCCCATAATCGGCAGCAAGGTGGAGAATCCACCAGATTATCAGCCGTGAGAGCGAATTGATACTATGCATTTTGCCCTCGAACACATCGAGTTTCTTGCTCTTTCTGAACACCGGGTGGAAGTCCTCCAGGCGCTCTTGGAGCAGTCTGCGACCCGGAGTGAGTTACGAGACTCGCTTGGTATCTCGAAGGCGACGCTCGGGCGGGTGCTCTTGGGACTCGAGGAACGCCACTGGATTCGCAAACAGCGGAACGTCTACGAAGTGACGGCCACGGGCGAACTCGTTGCTACTGACTTCTCGACCTTACAGCGGACGGTCGAGACAGCGGAGCGCCTGTCCCGAATCGTGACACACCTCCCGATGGACTACCTCGGCTTCGACCTTCGGGCACTCGCGGACGCACGAATCGTCCACACTACCCCTACGAACAGCACCGCACCGATTGACGCGGCGGTGGAACGAAACCGGACCACAACCAGTGGTCGCGTTCTCACGCAAGGGTTTTCGACGGTCATCTTGGAGGCGGTATTGAGCGCCGTTCAGAGTGGTAGTTCGGTGGAACTGCTCGTCACCACCCCGGACATCGACCCCTTCTTGGAAGACGATTCCGTTGGCCCGCTCCTTCGAAAACTCGTCGCCGAACCGTCTGGCCGCCTGCTCTGGCATCCGGAGGCGGTCCCAATAGCCGTAGGCTCACACGATGAAATTCTCACGCTATACGTGGTCGATGCTGAGCGAACGCCTGTTGCGCTCGTCGAAACATCCGCCGATGCCGTCGCAGACTGGTTTGAGGAGACGTATCGACGCTATCGAGAAGTAGCGACGGAGCTGACTGTCGAGGACGTTTCGAGTGTCAACTGATTCGAGGTTCGTCTCTTCACCACAGCGCCACCCTCAGACTCACGGTGTGGGCCTCACTCACGTCGTAGTACACGCTCACTGGGAATGATGATACGACGACTGAGCGCACAGAATACATGGCAACTTCAACGCGTTCCATGAGGGGTATCGTGCTCGCTTCACGCGAGGAACGAATGACTTGGCTCCACTGGCTAGCGGCCGGTCTCGCCGGGGCAACGGGCGTCGTCCACCTGTACCTATACTGGGTTCAGGAGTTCATTCCGTTCTTGCTCGCCGGCCTCGGCTTCCTCGCTGCAGTCTCGCTCCTGGTTGTCGGGGTGAACCGCCGCCTGCTGTACGCCGTGGGTATCCCGTTCACGGCGATGCAAATCGTCGTCTGGCTCGTCCAGGGAATGCCTGACTTCGTCCTCGGTGTCGCCGACAAGACGGTTCAGGTCGCGCTCATCGTGGTGCTGGCCTACCTGTTCGTGGCAGAACGCCGCGCAAACCGCGCTCACGGCCAGGCTGTCGTTTCGGCTGGTCCCGTCGCTGTAGAAGCGACGGGTCGGTAGGGAGGGTACATGACCCTCACTCGTCGGTCCTACTTACAGGGTGTCGGCGCGCTCGCACTCGTCGGGACGGCGTCCTTGGCGGGGTGTTCGGAGGCGACTGCTGAGAGTGGCACGAAACTGACGACTGAACCGGGCTACGATGGCTGGTTCAACGACGTGGGCACGTATCGTGGCACATTCGACCTACGCAATCAGTCGTCCGTGACGGTCACCGTCGGTGCGAAGGACTCACTTGGTCACTTCAAATTCGCTCCGGCCGCGATTGCCGTCTCGCCGGGAACTACCGTCAGGTGGGAGTGGTCCGGCAAGGGTGGGAGCCACGACGTGGTTGCCCTCGATGGAGGGTTCAAATCGCCGATGACTGACCGGGCCAAAGCGACGTTCACCCACACCTTCGACGCGCTCGGTATCTACAAATACTACTGCACGCCCCACCGGAGCATGGGTATGAAAGGGGCCGTCGTCGTCCTCGACTGATCGGAGACGATGGCGCGCTCACAGTCGGTCCAACGAGTATTCACCTACCGATTTTTGCAGGAACTCTTACCGGGCAATCTGCCACTCTCGACGGCCTCTACGAGCCTGTTCGCTCCGTGTTCGAGTTCTTCCACCGGGTCTGCAGGTTCGTCGTGTTCGAAAATTGCCCACTCGACGTCCTGGGCTTGGGCGATTCGCATGGCCTGGGAAGCGTCGAGGTCACCATCGCCGAGACGTGCGAACTCACCGGTCGCAGAGTGCATGTCCTTGACGTGGACGGAGGGTGCACGGTCGCCGAGTGCTTCGAGGCGTGCGTAGGGGTCTTCGCCCGCAGTTCCGACCCATCCGAGGTCGAGTTCGAACTCGACACGGTCGTCTACACGGTCGAGCAATACGTCGAAGGCGACCTCGCCATCAACGTCGGCGAATTCGTGGGCGTGGTTGTGGTACAGAAAGCGAAGCCCGTGCGAATCGAGCGTTCGAGCAAAGCCTGAGAGGAGGTCGGCGGTCGCTTCGACACGGTCGCGTGAATCGAAATATGAAGGGTCGAGATAGGGAAGGACTACCGTCTCACAGTCAAGCGTCTCACAGGCCTCAGCGAGTGCGGCCTCGTCGGTTTCGAGGGTTTCGACGCTCGCCGAGAGATTCGCCAGTTCGAGGTCGTGGGAGGCGAGGGTGGAAGCAACGTCCGTCGGTGAGTTCATCGATTCGTATGCAAATTCGACACCATCGAGGGGCGTAGAAGCCACGCGGGCGACCAACTGGTCGAGCGACTCGTCGAGGGCACGCAGGGTGTAGAGTTGAATCGCAGTTCGCATAGCTGACCCACTGAGGTGAGCCCCTTAGTGATTCCCCCGAGCAACGTTCGTAGGAACACCAACTGCTGTTCGTGATACGTGACTTGATGGTAATAATTCTGGGAAAGTACGATAAAATAGAATATTTGAAGTAGGTAATGTTAATCTGATTGAATGTGGCTAAAAAGACTACTCGGCCGGGCTCTTTTCGTTCACGCCGTCGATTCCTCAAATCCGCGGCTGGCGGTCTGAGCCTCGCGGCGCTAGGAACGTACGGTGTGGCGGCGAACGAGGATATCCCGGGTGTCCGGCGACGGTACCGAATTTGTCCGAACGAACCGGACGAGACGTGGGTTCACAAGTACGAGGCGGTACGCCCCGGACCGACCACGATGATCGTCGCTGGGCTTCATGGTGATGAGGAGTCGGGCTGGCGTGCCGCAGACAAGATGATCGACTGGCGCGTCGAAACCGGTCGTATCGTGGTCATCCCGCGTGCGAGTGCCCGAGCAGTCGAAAAGCGAGTAAGAGGACTCGACAGTGACCCGAATCGTGACTATCCACCGACCGGGGAGTGTTACACCGAGATTGCGCGAGAAATTTGGGGTGAGGTCGAACGGTACGACCCGGATTTACTCCTCAGCTTGCACTCGAGTTACGGCATCTACAAGAGTGGCGACGGTGGCGTGGGACAGGCGATTTTCCCGACCCAGCACGGCGATGCTCGCGAGATGAGCCAGAAAACGTGTGAAGCGCTCAACCGTGGATACGGACTCGATGGAAAGTGGCGGTACCGACTCGGAAACACGCTGAGCGAGCGCCACACCAAACTCATGCATCGGGCGGGTGCGCAACTGAATACCCGGGGTGTAATTGCAGAAACCACTGAGAAGTGGCCGTCACTCGAAGACCAGATGACGTGGCAGCGTTTTACGGTCAGACACCTCATGCAGCAGATTGGTCACAGAAAAGGCCTGTATTCTGAGTGAGTGTTCGAGGGAGTAACGATACCTTAGACACACTACTGACAAACTGAACCGCGGGTAGTGGTTACCGGAGTTACAAGGAGACCTGCTCTACGGGGCTCGCATCGTGGCCGGCGAAAGGTGAGCGGGGGTTTTGAGCGTACGAGCGTCCCGTATCGGGTTGTGGTCGGCGGTGGCCGATACAGTTCTCCGGATTTACCCGCTCTGGTTGGTTGTTAGCTGAACTCGTTGCAGACCGGAATTCCCATCGTGTCATAATCGCTCATCGAAGCGAGCGTTTCGGGTACCTCGTCAAGTGAAATCGTGGACGAGACGAGTTTCGTTGGGTCGAGCTTTCCGGTCTTGATCATGTCGAGCATCTCTGTGTAACGTGATGGTTGTAAGCCGAGCGACCCCCGAAAGTCGATTTCTTTCGCAACGAACTCGTCTGTGGGAAGCGGAACCTTCCCCTTCTCCTCTGAGGTGGTCAACCCAATTTGGACGTGGCGACCCCCTTTTCTGAGAGAATTTACTGCGTTCAGACAGGTCGTCTTGATGCCGAGCGCATCGACCGAACAGTCTGCACCTCCGTTGGTTATCGCGCGAACCTCCTTCGCCGGGTCGTCGACGTCGCTCGCATTTATCGTCTCGACCGCGCCGAGGCTCTTTGCTTTCTCGAGTTTGTTGTCGAAGAGGTCGACGCCGATGACGTTCGCGCCGAGCGCATCGGCAATATGGACTGCGGAGAGACCGATACCACCGAGGCCGTGGACCACGACGTCCTCGCCGTTTCCAACGTTACCACGGTGGGCCATCGCGTGGAACGATGTCATAAACCGACAGCCGATTCCTGCTGCTGTATCTGCGTCGATGCTGTCGGGCAGCGGGACGGCGTTGATATCAGCGTTCGGAATGTGGACCTCCTCTGCGAACGCACCAGGTGCTTCGTTCATGAAGCCGAGCCCGATGTGGTTTTCACAAATGTTCTCGTGACCATTGCGACAGAGGTCACATTTCCCGCACGCGAAATTAAACGGAATCGCGATGTGGTCGCCTTCAGAGACGCTTTCTACGTCTTCGCCGACTTCGACGACCGTTCCACAGGGCTCGTGACCGAGGACGTGCGGTGGGTCTGGCCGGTATCCGAACCAATCCCAGTCACCCTGCCAGCAGTGCCAGTCACTTCGACAGACCCCACAGCCGTCGACTTTGGCGACGACGCCGTGTGGTTCTGGTTCTGGTCGTTCGACTTCCTGTACTTCGAGCGGTTCTTGGAATTCCTCCAGTACTACAGCGCGCATTGCAATCCATGAACTATCATGATATATTAAAAATTTACCGGATTGTGCAAATAGCGGTAATTTGTAATCGCAAAATACGAAATCGGGTTTTATCATAATGCATAATTAGAAACAATTAAGGGGGCGTGCGATACACTCCCTAACGCGATGTCGACTGATTCACCCCCCTCAACGAAATCGAATGGAACGGTCAAACAGCGTCACCGAGATGCGGCAGAAGAGTTGATTCCACGCGAACCAGGCAAGCTGTTCATCGGCGGCGAGTGGGTCGAGAGTGCCTCTGGACAGACGTTCGAGACGCACGACCCGACGACCGGGGAGTCACTCGCGTCGGTCCAAGCGGGGACCAGTGCAGATATTGACCGAGCGGTCGAGGCTGCTTGGGACGCCTACGAAAACCGCTGGTCGAGTTTTTCTGCGGCCGATCGACAGGCTGTGCTCACAGAGATTGCTGACCGTATCGAGGCGCGAACGGAGGACTTCGCCCGCCTCGAAACGCTCGACAACGGGAAACCGGTCACCGAAGCCCGTCTGGATATCGGCCTGGTTATCGACCACTTTCGCTACTTCGCGGGTGCTGCTCGCGTAAACGAAGGGAGAACGGTTCCAACCGATACGGAAAATCACGTCCAGACGATTCGCGAGCCATACGGAGTGGTGGGGCAGATCATTCCGTGGAACTTCCCGCTGTTGATGGCCGCCTGGAAACTCGCTCCAGCTCTCGCAGCCGGCAATACAGTTGTGCTGAAACCAGCGGAGGAGACGCCGCTTTCGATTCTCGAACTTATGCGCGAGGTCGAAGACGTCCTTCCAGCGGGCGTGGTGAACGTCGTCACCGGCTTCGGTGCTGAAGCGGGCGAACCGCTCTCGAAGCACGACAACATCCGAAAACTGGCGTTCACGGGTTCGACAGAGGTGGGCCGAGGCGTGATGAAAAACGCCGCCGACTCCATCACGGATATCACGCTCGAACTCGGCGGCAAGAGTCCGGTAATCATCTACCCGGACGCCGATGTCGAGAAGGCAGCAGCCATCGCGAGAGTGGGGATGTTCCACAACACCGGCGAGTGTTGCTGTGCGGGAACCCGACTCTTCGTCCACGAAGACATCGAGACAGAGTTCCTTGACGCGTTCGTCGACGAAATCGAGAATCTTCGCGTGGGTGATCCGCTGCTCGAAGACACGACCCTCGGACCAAAGGTCTCTCGTGAACAGGCCAACCGAACCATGGACTACATTACTGAAGCGCGGAACGTCGGTGGTGAGGTCCTCTCTGGTGGCGACGCCCCAGACGACGAGGAACTCGCCGAGGGCTGTTTCATCACTCCCACCGTCCTCACGAATCTCGACCACGAGAGTCGCCCGGTACAGGAGGAAATCTTTGGCCCCGTTGAGACCGTCTTTTCATGGTCGTCGTACGAGGAGATGATCGAGTTGGCCAACGACGTCGATTACGGTCTGGCCGCCGGCGTCATCACCGACGACCTCTCACAGGCGTATCAGACAGCCCGTGACATCGAAGCTGGAAACATCTGGGTGAACACGTACAACGAGTTCCCGGCTGGCCAGCCCTTCGGCGGCTACAAACAGTCGGGTATCGGACGAGAAACCGCCTTCGAGGCGATAGAGCACTACACGCAGACGAAGACCATCAACATCAGTCTGCAGTAACCAATCGCCTACACCAGCCGTTCGATATGCGGTGGACGCCAGCAGAATTCACTCGACTTGACTGGGCGGCTCGCCGGTTGGTATCTGGGAGGTGAGCCCGTGCTTTCGGGTGAGAACGTCACGGCAATTTCGCGTCTCCACTAAAAATAGTAAAAAGACATTTGGTTGGAACAGCATAATCAGCGATAACGCATGAGTTCACCCATCGACGAAATCGACGAAATCTCTCCCCGGGATGTCGTCATCCTCAAAGTTCGGCTCGAACATCCGACCGCATCTGTTCGAGCGCTGAAAGATATTCTCGATGAGGAGTACGGGATTTCGCTATCGCACAATCGCGTGAACGACATCCTGCGAGAGCTCGGTGAGAAGGACGTGTTTCGTGAAGCCGCGCTCTTGAACGAGCAATTCTTCGAGTACCACCTCTTTCAAATTGCGTTTCATTACCCGAGTTTCGAAGAGCGCTGGGAGGACTGCTACAACGACCTGATGGAGGACTCACACGTTATGATGTTCTTCAACGCAGACGACTACCACCAGTGGCAGTTCATCGCTCGCTTCCGTAAGAGCGAGAACAAGGAGGAGTGGAAGCGAAATTTCTTCAAGAAACACGGCGACCTCATCGCCCAGTTCGACTCCAGTTCTCTCCCAGAGGTCCACAAGTTCCGCAGCGACATGGATGTACTCGAACACCTTCTCTCGGAGACGGAGGAGGGCGCAGAATACCTGGAATCGAAACGGACGAACGATACGACGACTGACGAAGACGACACCTCCCTCCTCGTCGACGGCAGAGACGATTAGTTTCGAACCTCGCTCGTCGAGCAGGCGTACCTCTGCATTGTTCTGTTCGCTAAGCATTGTGTAGCGGGCGTTTTGTAACGCGACGGATACGGTTGCTACTGTACCAAACACCTATGTAGAATCCTGTAAAAGTGTGCGATTAGCAATCGTGGACCATGCCACATAATTCGTCGACTTCGAAGCAACAGCGCACAATCAGAAGCCGTCACCGAGACGCGGCAGCGGAATTGATTCCGTCCGGTGTAGGACGACTTCACATTGGCGGCGAGTGGATCGAGAGCGCCGGCGGCCAGACGTTCGAGACCCACGACCCGACGACTGGAGAGTCGCTCGCGGTAGTGCAGGCCGGTACTGCACTCGATATCGACCGAGCGGTCGAGGCTGCCTGGAACGCCTACAATGACTGTTGGGCTGGCCACACCGTAGCTGAGCGCCAGGCGGTGCTCACGACAATCGCAGATCGTGTGGAGGCGCGAAAGGAGGACTTCGCCCGACTCGAGACCCTCGACAACGGTAAACCGATTACAGAATCACGACACGACGTCAAGTTAGTCGCCGACCACTTTCGCTACTTCGCAGGTGCGATTCGCGTCAGAGAAGGCAAGGCGATCCCGTCTGATGAGAACCGTGCCATCCAGACGATTCGCGAGCCATACGGAGTGGTGGGGCAGATCATTCCGTGGAACTTCCCGCTGTTGATGGCCGCCTGGAAACTCGCTCCAGCTCTCGCCGCAGGAAACGCGGTCGTGTTGAAGCCGGCCGAAGAGACGCCGCTTTCGATTCTCGAACTTATGCGCGAGGTCGAAGACGTCCTTCCAGCGGGCGTGGTGAACGTCGTCACCGGCTTCGGTGCTGAAGCGGGGGCCCCACTCGTAAACCACGAAGACGTCAAAAAACTCGCGTTCACGGGTTCGACAGAGGTAGGCCGGGGCGTGATGAAAAACGCCGCCGACTCCATCACGGATATCACGCTCGAACTCGGCGGCAAGAGTCCTGTAATCGTTCACTCTGACGCCGATATCGACCACGCAACTGACGTGGCTGTGAACGCACTCTTTTTCAATTCTGGCGAGTGTTGCTGTGCAGGAACGAGACTCTTCGTTCACGAAGCGATTCGCGAAGAGTTCGTTGACGCGCTGGTAGCAAAAACAATGCAGCTATCGATTGGGGACCCACTCCTCGACGACACTGACATCGGTCCGGAAATCTCACAGACAGAGGTCGCGCGAACGAATCGATACATTCGATGGGCCCGTGAATCGGGTGCGTATCTTCTGACCAGCGGTGAAACACCGGCAGTGGGGTACTTCGTCGCCCCGACTATCGTTGGTGACCTCGAACACGAACGACGGGCGGCTCAAGAGGAAATTTTCGGACCAGTGGGAATTCTGTTCTCGTGGTCGTCGTACGAGGAGATGATCGAGTTGGCCAACGACGTCGACTACGGCTTGGCCGCAGGCGTCATCACCGACGATCTCTCACAGGCGTACCGCACGGCACGCGATTTGGAGGCTGGAAACGTCTGGGTGAACACGTACAACGAGTTCCCGGCTGGCCAGCCCTTCGGCGGCTACAAACAATCTGGAACGGGACGGGAGACAGCGTTCGAGACGCTCGACGAGTATCTCCAGAGCAAGACGATTACGATTGCGTTGACGTCTCCGCTCGACGGCTGAATCCTTGGTAGATTCAATTCTCGTATTTACATTAACCCTTAATCGAATGGCTTGCCAGTGGCGGCAGTTGTTAGCATCAATTAAATCTCAGTAACTTACAGGATGTGCCCATTCGTGACCAACGACAGTCGAATTACGAGTACCGTGTCGCCAGCCCATCCCATTCAATGCTCGCTGCTCGAACGCTCGAAAGGTTGAATCGGAGGAATCGAGTTCCTCACCAACCATACAACGCACTGCGAGGTGCTTGCCTCGCGGCATCGCGGTTCGCCGTGATGGGGATACACGGCAGAATATTGTTGGTTTACTAAGATGATAGTTTTGCCGTGACACAGGCCGGTGCCCATTGCTTGCTAAGAACAGTGCGTTTCAGCTGGATGTCGAGTGGCCTCGACCGTTCGTGTTCGTTCTTTTGTGGGCTGAATGCCGGTAAGTCAGGCTTTACGTCCTATAGAAGCCGATATACCCACTCCGATGATTTTCACGCGTTCCTAACTGTTTCACTCGTGGAACGCAATGGAACACAACGCCGTCTCTCGAAATCACCTCCTAACAAAATGTCGTCATAACCAAAGGGTTGCATGGTACGTATGCACACCCTAACCGGGTTCCAGCGCGATCTCCTCACGGTCATCGCGGGCCACGACAAGCCCTCGGGTCAAGACATCAAGAGCGAACTCGAATCCCAGGTCGGCGACATCAACCACGGGCGGCTGTATCCCAACCTCGACGCGCTGGTCGAGGCGAACCTCGTCGACAAAGGCGAAATCGACCGTCGGACGAACTACTACGCGCTCTCTGACGCTGGGCGAGAAGCGCTGGTCGAATACGACGAGTGGCGAGAGAACTACGCGACACCGGTTTCGTCGCCCGCGTTTTGATTTTTCTTCGGGTCCAGAGCTATCTCTGATCGTCCGCGGGCTGGTGTCTTCTGACCAAGTAGCGTCATGAAGCTGTCGCGTGCGACACAACGGTTTTTTCGCTAGCGGGAGTCGAATTCTCCATGGTCACCCCCGCACACGAGTCCCCGCTCCGTCGCCGATTCGGCGTGACGCTGCTCGCAGGTCTCCCTGGAATCCTCGCGCTCGCCGGCTACATCTATCTCACGACACCACAGTCTGCCATTCCAGCAGGCCTCTCCCGCCCACTCCTCGCCGTGCTTTCGGGGGTCAACTCCCTGCTGTTTCTCGCCGTCGCCTGTCTGGTCGGCGCGTTCGCCGCGCCGCGGGTCGGCCTGCGCTCGTATCTCGTAGACCGGGCCGGGACCGGCGACCGAATCTGGCCCCGACTCCGTGACGAGGTCCGTCTCGCCGTCTCCGTCGGCATCCTCGGAGGCCTGTTGGTCCTCGTCCTCGATGTCGCGCTCGCGCCGTTCGTCGCCCAGGACATCCCCCAGCCGGGAGCCGGAGCGGTTCAGCCCACGGTGTTCGACGTGCTCGCCTACGCGCCGGTTCGATTCCTCTACGGTGGCATTACGGAGGAACTCATGTTGCGATTCGGGCTCATGTCCGCACTCGTGTTCGTCGGGTGGTTCGTCTCCGGTCGGCGGGCGGGTGGCCCGCGGTCGGGCGTGATGTGGGTGGCTATCGTGGTGTCGGCGGTGCTGTTCGGCGTCGGGCACCTGCCCGCGCTCGCCCAGTCGGTCAGCCTCACGCCCCTCCTGATTGCCCGAACGATTCTCCTGAACGCGGTCGCTGGCGTCCTGTTCGGCTGGCTGTACTGGCGGCGAAGCCTCGAAGCGGCGATGGTCGCCCACGCCTCGTTTCACGTTCCGCTCGTGGTGGTGTCGCTCGTGCAGGTCGCGCTGCTCTGACGGTTCTCTTCGGCGACGGGGCCCTCTATTGACAGTACCCCCACGATGACGATATCGCGTAGCTCCCTTACTCGACGGCAATCGTCAGTCGAACTTCGAACTCTTGGTCGTCCATCCCCACTCGGTCGCGAGCCGTGTACGTCCCCTTCGGATAACCATCCTCAGAGGGGGTATACGTCAGAACGGCGTACTCCTCACAGACGCGGTCCCCTGCCGTTACTTTTCTCAGGCGTCCCACCTCGCTTTCGAGATATCCCTGCTCCAGTGGCCAACTCTTCCCGACTGGCTGGTCCGGAATCACATGCTGTTGCTCGTTTAACCGGGGCGGGAAGATAATCAGCCGCTTCGTCTGCTCGTCGTTCCACGCAGAATACCGAGTGAATGGAGCCGTGATGCCAAAGTCCAGCGTTGTGGGAACATCCCCGCGGTAGGTCAAGCAGATCGTGACGAGTGGTGGACTCGTTGCTGTGGGGGCGCTCGACGCTTCGACGGTGAGTTCGAGGTCATCCGTAGGCGGGTGTATCTCCGTCGAATAGGTTAGCATACAGTCAGTTCGCGTTCACTCAATAGGACTCTATCGCCGAAATCGATAGGAGAGCCGCGAGAACTCAGTCACAGAGCTATCGGAAGTATCGGAACCCACCCCATTCCGCTTATCACACTCCCGGTAGACTGGTCTGTCATGATACGGGATGCGAGAGTGTTGCAGGACGATTTCTTGCCCCAGGAGGTCCAGCACCGCGAGGCAGAAGTCACCCAGCTCTCCACCACGCTCGCAGCCCTCACGCGCGGTGAAGCCCCCGAAACGGCCTTCCTCTCCGGCCCCAGTGGCGTCGGCAAGACCTGCATCGCGAAGTTCACCGTCGACCGCCTGCGCGAGGAACTCATCGACGTGAACCACCAGTACATCAACTGCTGGGAGGACTACAACCGCTATCGCACGCTCTATCGCATTCTCGAAGGCATCGGCCAGACGCTGGACGTGCATCGCCAATCGACGCCCCTGGACGAACTGCTCGAACGGGTGCGGTCGTACGACGGCCCGCCCTACGTCGTCATCCTCGACGAGGTAGACCAACTCGAAGACACCTCCGT
Source organism: Haladaptatus sp. DYSN1 (assembly GCF_029489995.1). Taxonomy (NCBI): domain Archaea; kingdom Methanobacteriati; phylum Methanobacteriota; class Halobacteria; order Halobacteriales; family Haladaptataceae; genus Haladaptatus; species Haladaptatus sp. DYSN1. The sequence continues at coordinate 36,189 of NZ_CP120472.1, read as the reverse complement.
GCTCTACGACCTGTACAACACCCCGCGGATTCACATGGTCCTCATCGCGAACGAGGAGGACGACCTGTTCGCAGAACTCGAAGAACGGGTGCGCAGTCGCCTGCTGAGCAGCGTTCGCGTCCGGTTCGAACGCTACCACCTGGAGGAACTCGTCACCATCCTCGAAGACAGAGCGCGGTGGGGATTATCGGAAGGCGCTATCGGAAAGCAGCAATTGGCCCTCATCGGGGACGCCGCAGCAGGGGATGCACGGGTCGCAATCGGCATTCTCAGGAACGCGGCGCGACGCGCCCAGCAGGCGAACGCAGACACTATCTCGTTCGAGATGGTCCACGAATCGATTCCTCGAGGGAAGGCGGAAGTCAGGCGCAAAGCCGTGGGTAAACTCCATCCCCACCAGCACGCCCTCTACGAGATTCTGCGCGAAGCGGGCGAACTCTCGCCGGGTGAGTTGTACGAACGCTACACGGAGAACGTGGAGAATCCAAAGACCAAGCGCACGGTCAGAAATTATCTGACGAAGATGGACCATTACGGCCTCGTCATCGCCGAGGGGACGAACCGTGGCCGGACCTATCGCCCACAATGAATTAGCATATCGGAACGACCGGAAGCCACACGCTTTGGGTTATCTCACTGTCTCGCGAATTTTCTGATATGAAGCCGACGACCGGTGACCCGCCCGCACTACCGACGCTCGGGCCAGGAGTCACCAGACTCGAAGCAGACGAAAGAATCACTGGCGCACTACAGTCGCTCGTCTTAGACCACGTCCTCATGAGCAAGGGCGACGCCCTGTGGGTCGACAGTCGCGCCAACGGAACCACCCAGCCACTCGCCCGGCTCGCCCCGAGTCGTCGGGCGCTCGACCGGATTCACATCGCCCGCGGGTTCACGCCGTGGCAACACTACAGCCTGCTTCAGGACCTGCCCGCGGCTGTCACCGAGTCCACGTCGCTCGTCGTCCTGCCTGCTATCGACTGGTTCTACCGGAGTGACGAGGTTCGGGCGTCGATGGGCAAACGCATGTTCGAGCGCGCGGTCGAGCAGGTCGAAGCCATCGCCACAGACTTTGACGTGCCCGTGCTCGTGACGACCCACGAGCAGGATGCGTTCACCGACCCGCTCGTTTCCGTCAGTGCGCCGCTCGAATGCACGCTCACGAAGTTCGGGCCGCGCTTTTCCGGCCAGGAGTTCGAGACGCTCGTCTACCCCGTCGAATACGGCCTGCTCCAGACGACGCTCGCCTACTGGTGTCAGGTGCTCTCTGCGCGTCACCCGGCGATTACCACGCCGTCCTCGCGGGAGGTGACCGCGGGTGGGGCGCACTAATCCGACCTACCGCGACCTCGTCCGCGGGACCGAGACGCGCTGGCAGGACTATCGGCGGGCGCTGCGCCGTGACGACCAGCCACACTTCGACCGCCTGTTCGAGCACGCTCGCGCCCACGCCGACGCGGGTGGCTTCCTCAACCACCAGTTCGTCGAACTACCCATCTTACTCTCCATCGCGCTCGAACAGGAGAAGGAACTCGCCCGCCTGCGCGAACGCCTCGACCAACTCACGGAGGAGTCGTGACTACCCATGCCCTTCACGTTCGACTACCGCGACGGTGACGTGCTCGCGTGGTCGCTCACCGACGAGGGCGCGACTTACACGCGCGATGAATCCTATACGCCCACCATCTACGTGTCGGCGCACGGTGCGGGCCATCTCGCTGACGCTGCGGACGTGCTTCGCGGTCATCCCGCTGTGTCGCACGTTCGCGAGGTGAGCGAGCGCGTCAGTTTTCGCCACGACACAGAACCCGTCCTCGAAGTCGGCGTCACCGAACTCGACGCGGTGACCACGCTCGCCCACACCATCGCCGGGTGGGGGTCGCCGGGGACGTACCGCCCCTACAACGTGGACCTCTCGCGGGAGTATCGCTACTGCCTCGAAAACGACATCATGCCCCTGCCCGAGCGCGAGTTGCGCGTCCTGTCACTTTCCACGCCCGAGTCGAATCTCAGCCGGGGGCGCATCACGACGCTCAAACTCGACGACGAGACGGTCGAGGGCACGCCCGCGGAGGTTCTCGACGTGCTCTCCGTACGCCTCGACGCACAGGACCCGGACGTGTTCTTGCTCTCGACGAGCGAACTCGTTCCCGCCCTCTACGAGCAGGCGCGACAGGTCGGCAACGACGAGTTCTACCTCGGACGACTGCCCGGCTGGGAGCGTCTCGCCGGGAAATCGACGTACACGAGCTACGGCCGGGTGGGCCATTCGCCTGCTCGCTACAACCTTCCAGGACGAGTCATCATCGACCGCAGCAACACGTTCATGTGGAATCAGACGAACCTCGACGGCTGTCTGGACCTCGTGAAGCGTTCGGGGAAACCACTTCAGGAACTCGCGTGGGCGTCGATTGGCAACATCCTGACGGCCATCGAAATCAAGGAAGCCCGCAGACGCGGGGTGCTCGTCCCGTGGCACTCGTGGCGTCACGAGCAATTCAAGACGATGAACCAGCTTCACGAGGCCGACCGCGGCGGGTTCACCTTCGCGCCGAAGGTGGGCCTCCACGAGGACGTCCACGAACTCGACTTCTCCTCGCTGTATCCGAACATCATCGTGACGCGGAACGTGAGTCCCGAGAAGATTCGGTGTGACTGCCACGCCGGCCGCGAGGACGTGCCCGGTCTTGGTTACGCTATCTGCGACGAGCGCGGGTATCTCCCGAACGTGCTCGAACCGCTCATCGCAGACCGGGATGCGTACAAGCGCGAACTCGCAGAGACGGATGACCCAGCGCGGCGAGCCGTGCTCGAAGGTCGGTCGAACGCGCTCAAGTGGATTCTCGTCTCCTCCTTTGGCTACCAGGGCTTCTCGAACGCGAAGTTCGGGCGCATCGAGTGCCACGAGGCAATCAACGCCTTCGCACGCCAGATTCTCCTCGACGCGAAAGACGTGTTCGAGGCGAACGGCTGGCGCGTCGTCCACGGCATCGTGGATAGTCTCTGGGTGACGGCCGTCGAGGACGAGGAGCAGACGCCGCTCGACGAGTTGGCGAAGGAGATTACCGACGCGGTGGGCATTCGACTGGAGTACGAGACGGCCTACGACTGGATTGCTTTCGTCCCCCTACGGTCGAGCAACGCCGGGGCGCTGACCAAGTACTTCGGGAAGAAGGCGAGTGGCGAGTACAAATACCGGGGCATCGAGGTTCGCCAGCGGAGTACGCCTCCGTTCGTCAAAGAAGCGCAGAAGGACCTCATCGAGACGCTCGACACCCACCGGACGCCCGAGGCGGTGTGCGACCGTCTACAGGTGTGGCTGGGGAAGCTTCGGTCAGGGAAGGTGGACACCGCCGAACTGGTCGTCACGAATCGCGTCTCGAAGTCTCTGGAAGAGTATTCGCAATCGACGCGGAACGTGGCCGCACTGGAGCGGGCGGCGAAACTTGGACGGTCCCGTGGCCCGGGGCAGAAGGTGCAGTACGTCGTAGTCGACGACGCCGCGGACGACATCGACCGAGTTGCACTTGCAAGCGAGCACCCGAGTGAGTACGACGTCGAGTTCTACTGTGACCTTTTGCTCCGAGCGGCCGAGAGCGTGGTGTCACCACTCGGGTGGCGCCGGTCGCGGATATCGTCGTATCTGGCAGAGCGGGTGGATGCGTCGTTGAGTGCGTATTGAGTGAAACACCAGAACTTAAGATATCTCCTGCGCCACCAATACGAGAAATTATTCCTCGAAGTAAGAATTATATCCTTCACTCTGCAACTCCGAGTATGGTCGAGACAGACGCGAATGGACCACCTCCCTTCGAAGATGCGTTCGCCGGCGACGACGTCGAACAACGCATCTACGGCACCATCCTCCAGACCCGAGAACCGACGACAGCGAGTGCAATTGCCGACACCGCCGACTGTGACCCGAAGACTGCCCGGAAGTATCTGAACTGGTTCGACAATCTGGGAATCGTCACCCGACACGACGGCCATCCAGCCACCTACGAACGGAATGACGCGTACTTCGAGTGGCGGCGCATCAACCAGCTCGCAGCCGCCCATTCCGTCGAGGAGCTCCAGACCCGCGTTCGTGAGCTAACGACGCGCATCACCGAGTACGAAGACACGTACGATGCTGCGTCACCGGCCGCAGTCGACGCCATCGCCGTCGTAGAAGCCAGCGACAAACGGACCATCGACGACGTGTACAGCGACCTCGCTGACTGGGCGACCACCCGTGAGGAACGAGAACGCTACGAACGCGCCCGCCAGCAACGCATGGGCAGCGAACGCGAGCAGGCATCCGGGTAGTCCGCTCGATGGTGCCACCGACAGGCGATGGCGGGAGCCCTGCCCCCATCGACCGACCACTCCTCGAGTTTCTTCAAACGCGGCTCGCAGCAACGAGACAAGTCTCCCGAGCGACTGTCACGGACGCAAGCGGCCACCTCGAACTTCGCGTCCGGTTCGCGTCGCCGTACTATCCAGCGACCCTCGACGAGGCGACGCTGACGGTTCGCTGGTACACGAACGACGACTTCAAACTCCACTATCGAGAGACGCACGCGGACCACCCATGGGAGTGCCGGTGGGACCGTCACTCGAATCCCCATAATACACGAGCCCACTTCCACCCCCCACCCACCGCCTCGACACCTGGCCAGGACGCGTCGTGGCCGGACGATCATCGTGACGTCGTTGCACTTGTCCTCGACGAGATCGAAGACCGAATCGCGGCTCTGTGGGACGAGTACCGAGGATAGCTCGACGACGAACCGGGTCAGCCGTAAACCTTCGTCAGGCAAGGGGTGAATCGACGGGGATTCCCACCCGCTGGGAATCCGCCATTCGCTCTTTGTCCGTCCCCGAGTGGGTGTTGCTAGAGACCGTCACACGAGTCGGTCGGCGTCCCGAGCGTGCACCCACGACCATGACACGAACGAAACTTTCCCGGAGGGAAGCCCCGTCGAGCGAACGAACCGCGACGACAGATGCGCGAGCGAAAACTCAGTGCCCAGAGTGCAACGGGCGAATCGTCCAAGACGGCGGCCGCGGCGAATCGACGTGCGAGGATTGTGGCCTAGTGGTCGACGAAGACGACCTCGACCACGGCCCCGAGTGGCGGGCGTACACCGCCGGCGAACGAGACGACAAGAGCCGCGTCGGCGCACCGACGACGCAACTCATCCACGATAAGGGCCTCAGTTCGACGATTAGCTGGCAGGACAAAGACGCCTACGGCAAGCCCGTCTCGGAACGCAAACGCAGTCGGCTGAAGCGCCTTCGCACGTGGGACGAACGCTACCGGACGAAAGATTCTCATGAGCGGAATCTCAGGCAGGCGCTCGGCGAAATCAGCCGCATGGCCTCTGCTCTCGGACTCGGCGAACCGATTCGCGAGACGGCGGGAGTCATCTACCGTCGCGCCCTCTCTGAAAATCTGCTGCCGGGCCGTTCCATCGAAGGAATGGCGACGGCATCGCTGTACGCTGCCGCGCGCCAGCAGGGCGTCCCGCGCCCGCTCTCCGAGTTTACCGAGGTCAGCCGGGTGGACGAGACGCGCATCCAGCGGGCGTATCGGTATCTCTCGCGGGAACTCGGCCTCGAAATCGAACCGGAGAATCCGGCGCAGTACCTCCCGCAGTTCGCCTCCGCCCTCGAGGTTGACGACGAGGTAGAACGACAGGCTCGCGAGCTGCTGGCCGTCTCGAAGGGGACGGGGGCGCACGTCGGCAAGAGTCCGGTTGGACTGGCCGCCGCGGCACTCTACGCTGCGACCCAACTCACGAACAGGAAGGTGACACAGGAGCGCGTCGGCGACGTGGCCCGCGTCAGCGTCGTCACCATCCGCAATCGCTATCAGGACCTGCTCACCGAATACGAGACCCAGCGAGATGTGTGACTCCCGAGGCGACCCCGCGAGCGAGTACGAAACGGGCGTCGAGCGTGCGGTTCTCCAGACGCTGGCCGACAGCACCCCGCGCCACGCCATGGAAATCGCAGACGCCGTCTCACATCACCCGATTACGGTCGAACGAGCCTGTTCGCGCCTCGTCGAACGGGGGCACATCCGCTCGCTGACTGGCGGGTACTTCGAACGCACCGAACGCGGCGAACGACTGCTCGACGCGCGAGCGGAGGTTCGAATCTGACCGCATTTCCCGGGTCGCCGGTGCCTGTGCCAGCCATCGGCCGTCGTCAGCAACCGGATAGCCTTTGCAGGGCCACCTGTAACGTCACCTAATGGTGTTCGACGCCAGCGAATCTGCGGACACGCCGGGCCTGCAGGCTGTCCTCGAAGCGCTGGACGATACCGACTGCCGGGCCATCCTTCGCGAAACAGCCGAACCTATGACTGCAACCGACCTCATCGACGCCTGTGACATTCCCCGGTCTACCCTGTACCGGAAACTCGAACTGCTCAGTACCGCCTCGCTCGTCCGTGAACGAGACGTCATCAACCCCGAGGGCGGTCGAACGACGCGCTACGAACGCGACTTCGACGCCGTGACGATAGCCGTGACCGACGACGACACGTTCTCTGTATCCGTCGAGCGACCACCCCAGAACGCCGGCGAGCGCCTCGCCGACATCTGGTCGAAGATGGGTGAAGAACTATGACGATGACCGGAACCGCCATCGTGGTCGTCAAGACTGTGATTCTGCTGCTCGGCAGCGGCGTCACGTACATCGCCTTCAGCGCGTATCGCCGGACTGGTGCGCGTTCGCTCCGTGCGCTCGGTATCGGCTTCGGCGTCATCACCTTTGGCGCGTTGCTCGCGGGTGTCGCCAATCAGTTACTTTCGGTGTCGCTCGAACTGGGCGTTCTGATAAACAGCGTCCTCGTCGCCATCGGCTTCGCCATCATCATGTACTCGCTGATTATCGAACGCGGGTGAGGAGAAAGTCACCGGCTGTTTCTGCGGGCTGAATTACCGGACGACGTGCGCTGGCGTCTCGCCGTCGAGGTAGGCTTCGAGTTGCGAGGCGATGATGCGCGGGCCGCCGAGAACGGCGTCGCGGGTCGAACCAGCGACGTGGGGCGTCAGGATGACGCCGTCGAGGTCGAACAGCGGGTGGCCTTCGGGAATCGGCTCGTCTTCGAACACGTCGAGGGCTGCGCCGGCGATGGCTCCCTCGGAGACGGCGTCGACGAGCGCGTCGGTATCGACGAGGCCGCCGCGGGCGGTGTTGACGAGGTAGCCCTCGTCGTTCATCTGGTCGAACTCCTCGCGGCCAATCATCCGTTTCGTGTCCTCTGAGAGGCGAACGTGAAGCGTCACGGCGTCGGCCTCGGCGAGCAGCGTTTCGAGGTCGGCGGGTTGCGCTCCCGCCCCCTCGATGTCGTCGTCGGGGACGAACGGGTCGTAGACCAGCAGTTCGGGATTGAAGCCAGCAAGGCGGCGGGCGACGCCGCGGCCGATGTGTCCGAAACCGACGATGCCGATGGTCGTCGTTCGCACGTCTGGGGGCAACTGGTCGGGGTCGAACACCTGGCTCCACTCGCCGGTCGAGAGTTCGGCGTGGTTGAACGGAATCTCGCGCAGGCGCGAGAGCAGCATCGAGACGGCGTAGTCGGCGACTGCGTCGCGATTTCGTCCCGGTGCGTGCAGGACGGTCACATCGTTTTCTGTGGCGGCTTCGATGTCCACGTTCTCGGTTCCGCCCCGGGCCGCACCGACAATCGAGAGGTCGGCTCCCTCGATGAGTTCGCGCGAAACCGGCGCTTTGTGGACGACGAGCACGTCGATGCCCTCGAGATTCGCCGCGATGTCGTCGGTGTCGTAGCTACCCGGCCCGAGCGACTCCATGTCCATCGTCACGTCGCGAAATTCGGTCGGGGACGCCTCGCCCAACCAATCCATTCGCTCGAACGTCACGCCCTGGTCTTCGAGTCCACAGAGTGCCTCGTACATGTATTCGCTCGGCTGCTGTGGATCTCCGCAGAGAAGTACCCTCATTCGACTCTACGCTCTGTGGCCAGCGACTTGAGCGTTTCCCACGGCCGTTCCATCGCATCTTTTGCCTCGAAAAACGCTTCACTCACGGTTCGATACTGGGCGTTCGTCTGAGGGTCGGGGTCGTACCGGCGGGCAGTCCCGACTGTGCGCTCGACCGCCGTTCCGGCGTTCGGATAGACGCCGGCGGCCACGCCACCACACAGCGCCGCGCCGAGCGCGCCTGTTTCACGTTCTGCGGGAACCTTCACGGGGAGTGCCGAGATATCGGCGAACAACTGGGTCCACGTCTCGCTCTGTGCGCCGCCTCCCGTCAGGCGAATCGCGTCGAGATTAGCGTCGATGGAATCGAGTGCGCTCGTCTGCGTGATTGCGACGCCCTCGTAAATCGCCCGGAGCATGTGTGCCGTCGTGTGTTCGAGGCGAAGGCCGTAGAAGCCGCCGGCGCTGTTCGGGTCGTCGGTCGAACCCTTGAGAAACGGGTGGAACACGAGGCCATTCGCGCCGGAGGCGACGCCTGCGACTGCCTCCTCGTAAACGTCGTAGGGCGAACAGCCGCGTTCTGTGGCCTCCTGTCGCCAGTCGCCCCCGCAGTTCTCGACGAACCACTCGACGCAGGCCGCCCCGGACCGGATTCCCTTGTAGCGAAGCCACCCGTCGAGATAGCGTCGGGGGAGGCCTTCGTCGCCGTCCCCTGGTTTGTCGAGGACGGCGACGCTCTGGCCCCACGTCCCGAGAATGATGAGGCCGTCGCCCTGGCTCACGATACCCGCACCGAGTGTGCAGGCGGCGACGTCTTGCAGGCCCGTGGCGACGGGCGTGCCCTCTGGAAATCCGGTCTGCGCCGCGGCCGTTTTTGTGACCGTCCCGATGGGCTCCGTGCTTGCCACCACGGGCGGCAGCGCGTCGTATGCTTCTTCGATGTCGAGCGCGGCGAACACCCGTTCGTCGTACTCGGCGTCCGGGCCGTAGAACACGCTCCCCTCGGAGGGGTCGGTCGCGCATTCGCCCGTGAGTCGGTGGGTGAGCACGTCCTTCGAGAACAGCACTGTCTCCAACCGGTCGTAGGTGGCCGGGTCGTGCTCCCGAAGCCAGACGAGGAGGCTGAGCGGGTCTGCGCCGAACGGCTCCCAGCCGAGGCGTTCGACGACCTCCTCACGGGCGTCCGGACGATGCTGCTCGATGGCGTCGATGCCGCGGTTGTCGGTCGATTTGATGCCACAGACCGGCGTGCCGTCGGCGTCGAGTCCGTAGAGGCCGTGGCCGTGGCCCGCGACGCCGACGCCCGCGATGTTGTCGGGCGAGACGGCTGCGTCGTCGTCGAGGACGGCGGCGACCGTTTCGCACACCGTCGCCCACAGGCGGTCGTGGTCCTGCTCGTCGCGATCGGGAGCCGTCTCGACCGCGGGCGTCGCGCGGGAGGCACTCGCGAGTTCGGTGCCCTCGGCGTCGAAGGCCGTCACCGTGACGTTCGTGAGGCCGGCGTCGATGCCGACGAGGACCGGGGCTGATTCAGCACCACTCATTTCTCTACGTACACCGACTCCCCGGCGCTGCCGGTCAGTTCACAGAGATCAGCCATCACGTCGGCGATGCGGTCGCGGACGGCTTCGGAGACGACGTGCGGGTGGAAGTGGGTCTTCTGTGGTTCCCAGTCGCTGTCGGCGAAGAAGCTCGCCCGGTCGTCTGCGACGCCTTCGGGCGGTCGAATCGCGTCAGCGTGCTCGTGGTAGAAGTCCGCGGCGGTCCGAGCGTACTCGTACTGATACCGTGTGTTCTTGTTGAACTTGCAGACGCCAGCGTCGAGCAGTTCTTCGATGCGTTCGTCCGCGACTCCGGAGGCCCCGTGGACGACGAGCGGGGTGTCCAGCCCGGCATCGGCGAGTGCGTCGTTGATTTCGACGGCGAGGTCCGGGCGCACGTCGAGGTCGCGCCCCGAGGCGACGCCGTGTTGGGTTCCGATGGACACCGCGAGGAGGTCACAGCCCGTCCGCTCGACGAATTCGACGGCGTCTGCGGGGTCGGTGTAGAACGCCTCGTCGTCGGGCGTCTCGGTGCTCCCCTCGATGCCAGCGATACGCCCGAGTTCCGCCTCCACGAGCACGTCGTCACCGACCCGTTCTACGGCTTCTGCGGTCAGTTCGACGTTCTGCTCGAACGGTTCCGAAGAGGCATCGACCATCACGGAGTCAGGGACGCCCGACTCGACGGCTGCTTCGAGGAAGTCGAAGTTGTCGGGGACGTGAACGTGGTCGATATTGCAGTACGCCGCGACCCCGTACCGTTCTGCGAGCGTTTCGAGACACGCGCCGAAGACCTGGACGCCGACGGCCGGGTCACCTCCGCCGAAGAACGCCGCTTCCTCGTAACCCAGTTGCACGACGAGGTCCGAGTCTGCGGCCGCACTTCCCTGTAAGAGCCCGACGAGAATGTCGAAATGCGTGACGTTGCTCGCAAAGAATCCGTACCGCCCCTCCCGAGCGCGGTCGTAACACTCGCGGAGCGAAATAGTGCCAGTGGCTGTCATAGCGGGTAGAAACTGGCAATACAGATTATACTTACGTCATCCACCGATTTTGCGCTCGTGGGTGGATTTGGCGACGCGGCACGCTGTCCGCCCGGCTGCGGTCGGTTCCACCCGCTTCGAACGACAGTGGTCGTGGGTCGCTCTTTATAACTACGCGTCCGTTTCATGCCGGTTAGGAGAGCCATACTCTTTGCCGAATCGGGCGATGTGACGCGAATGGTAACTGGGAACGGGCTCTGGGGCGAGCGCACTCGCTCCGTCTCATTGCATCCTCGGGGAGGGGTGACCGCGTAGATGAACGTCTTCGTTCAGCTCCTCGCCTCGAAACTGGTGGAGCCAGCGCCGCGCATCTCGGCGACGAAGTTCGACGTAGAGGACAACGTCGGCGAGAGCATCCACATCCACCTCCGGAACCTGCGCTTGGAGATGAGCATCGAGGATTTCGAGCACTTCGCGGACAACCTCACTGCAGCACACCGGGAGCTCACGAATGGGAATCGTTGAGACCACGCTGAGCGAGTTCGACCTCTCGGAACTCGCCCCCTGTAAAATCGAACAGGACACGAGTGGCATCATCCACCTTCACCTCGGGAGTTTTCGCATCGAAGTCACGCCCGAGGAGTTCGAGGATATCGTTCACGTCGTTGAGGAAGGACGCGGAGAACTTCGAACCATAAAGAACGGCGAACCCGTCGACAACACCCCACCGCATGTCGACGACACGGCAACCGACCACGCAGAAGACGGGCCACGGACGACCACCCTCTCTGCGGCCCAACAGCAAACGCTCCGCGAAACGTTCGTCGCGCTGGACGCCCACGACATTCCGTACGCGGTGCTCCGGAGCTACGACGAACTTCCCGAGGCGCTGGTCGGGAGCGACGTGGACATTCTGGTGGACGCAGCCCGCTACGACGACGCAGTGGCCGTCTGCCAAGCGCGCTTCGAACCGTCCGTGCCGCGAATCGACAACCTGCTCTACATCGCTGGCATCGCCGCACGAAAGCCACTGCTCACGCTCCGTACGCTGGTCACCAGCCCAAGCGACGTCGCGTCGTTCATTAAACGTCGACTCTTCGCCTCCAACTTCGGAAGTCGAGACTACATCGCCCGGTCGTTTTCGCAGGAAAACCTCTCAGTCGAACTGGTGAACCACCTCGCTTACGCCTCCCCGCTCGACGGGTCGATGATTCGGACGGCCGCGAGCGTTGAACAGGGCATGCTTGCCCGGCGTCTCGACCACGGCGTGTTCTACGGCCCGGCCCCCGCCGACGAACTCACCCACCTCATCGCCCGCGGCGTCTACGACCACAATGGCGTGTTCCCCGAGCGGTACGTCGCCCGGTGTGACCACCTCCGGGAACTCGTGTACAGCGACTCCCAGAGCGCCGTGACGTTCGAGACGCTCCTCGCAGACCTGTTCTACGGTGCCGCACCGCTGGTCTCTGCTCTCGTCGCTGCTGGCGAGTACAACTGTATTTGGCCAAGACTCGTCAGTCACGACGGTTACTGACTTCTCGAATTCACTTCCTCATCGACCCCTGGCGAGGGCGCGACGAACTGTCCCGCTTCGAACGTAATCTGTTCAGGTTCTGCGACGACCTTGAGGTCATCGCGCTCTCGCGCTTCTTCGACGAGTGCCTCAGAAGCGTACACGCGGTGCAGGTGCATCGTGTCCGAGGCGCGGACGACGCGGACCGTCTCCGGTTCGACGACGCCGATAGTCGAGAGTGCCGCGACGAGGCCCGCTCTGTCAGTTTCGACCGCTGGCGGGATTCTGACGCCGCGAATCGTGCTCGCCGTGATGGCGTTGATGAGCGTCGTCGGGGTTTCGATTTCGGCGAGGATGTCGCCGTGGATGAAATCAGCGGAACCGATGCCCATGGCGTTGCCGTGGGTCGCGTCGGTGAGGCCGCGGGCGAAGATGCGCTTTATGGTCGGCTGGTCGGGCTCGGGTTCGTTGATGGCGAAGGGACGACGCCCGATGACGTTCGTGTCCATGCCCTGCCCGCTAATGTTCTTCCCAACGTCGTCCAGGACGAGCACGTCGATGTCGTCGAACGGTAGCGTGGGCATGCTATCGGAGGCGAGTTCGAGCAGTTCGCGCTCCCGGTCGAGGAAGCCCTCCGGGCGGACGCCCTCGACGATGGCGGTGTCGTCGTGCTGGTCTTCGACGAGGGCGACCCCGCCCACCACGGGGAGGGTGGCGAGCAACTGCTCGGTAATTTCCGGAATCATGTTCCGAAAACTCCAGTCGATGGCCCACTCGTGGGCGATTTTCGCGCCGCGCTGTTTGCCCATGCCGATGACGAGCATCTTCGAGAGGCCGCTCTCGACCGGGCCGTCGAAGTCGGTGTGGGGTTTCACGCGATTGACGGGCAGGATGGCGTCGGCGGCCACCGCGTTCGCGTCGGCTACCACAGGTACGTCGCGGTCTGCGGTTCGCCCCACTTCGACGACGTCCATGTCGGAGCGAATCTCACAGCCAATCGCCTCGGGCGTCACGCCCAGCGTCGCGAGCATCTCGCGTTGGCCCGCTGTGGTCGCGCCGCCGTGGCTCCCCATCGCCGGAAAGACGAATGGCTCGTAACCCAGTTCAGCGACGGTTTCGACGACCGTGGCGACGATGAGCGCGAGGTTGGCGATGCCGCGACTTCCAGCGCCGACCGCCACCTCGCCGCCGTTCGGAACGCCGTCCCAGTCGAGCGCCCGAACCGCCTCGGCGGTCTGTGTCCGCAGTTCGGATTCGGTGAGCGGGTTCGTTTCCCACACCTGTTCGATGCGTCCCATTCGCGGCAGTGCCCGGTCGCCACAGGCGTCGAGTACGGTTGCCTCTGGGACGGTGAGCCCTCGTTGCGTCATGTCTACCTGCAACCACCGAATTCGCGGAGTTAAACGTATGGGAACTGACAGCGGTTCGCACGCGAGAGGGGTAATCCGTCGTCGAACCTTCGCGGAGGGGAACGATTTAGGAGGCCGGCCCCGGTCTGTAGTGACAGGAAATGACACGCATACTCTCCGGGGATGAGGTTCGCTCGCTGCTCGACCTCGATGCCGTCCTCGACGTGGTGGCCGACGCACTCCAGAAGCAGGGTCGCGGCGACGTCGAACGCCCCGCACGCCCGCACTTTCCAATCGGTCGGGGCCTCGACGCCGACCGGCCAGATGAGTCGCTCGGGACGGGCCTCGTGATGCCTGCGTACATCCACGGGAGCCAGTACGTCGCGACGAAACTCGTGACCGTCCACCCCGAGAACAAAACACGCGACCATCCGACGATTCACGCCCAGATTGCGGTGACTGACGCGGAGACCGGCGTGCCGGTGGCCTACATGGACGGGTCGCACATCACTGCGGCACGGACGAGCGCCATCGGCGGCCTCGCTGCCCGCGAACTCACCGAGGGACCAATCTCAGTCGCGGTCATCGGCGGGGCACGCAGGCGCGCTGGCAGGTTCGGGCGATTGCCACCGCGGGGAACGTCGAATCGGTCACGATGTTCGACCACACCGACGACACGCTCGCGGACGCAGTGGCGGAACTCGAAGACGAGCTCGATGTGCCCATCAGCGCCGCCGAATCCCCCGAAGACGCCGTGTCCGGGGCGTCGGTGGTCGTCACCGCGACGACGAGTGTGGAACCGGTGTTCCCCGGTGACGCCCTCCCCCCGGGAACTGTGGTCGTCGCCATCGGCGCGTACACCGCCGAAATGCAGGAACTCGACGCGGAGACCTTCTCCCGGGCGAGTAGGGTCTTCGCTGACGTGCCCGAGGAGGTTGCGGAAATCGGTGACATCCTCGCGAGCGACCTCGACGAATCGGCGCTCGTCCCCTTCTCGGCTCTGCTGAGTGGCGAGGTGGGTCGCGAATCCGCGGACGACATCGTCGTGGTCGAAAGCGTGGGCTCTGCGGTGATGGACGCAGCGGTCGCCGGCCACGTCTTCGACCGATCGAAAGCCGAGAACGTCGGGCTCGACACGCGTCTCTGAGTGTCACTCCGTGTGGCTCTCCGCTTGGCGCGATTTTATTAGCACCGTGGTACGACATCACGTACATGAGCAGTGACGGACGGGTCGTCCACATCTTCACGGCTCCGGACACGGGCGACGACATGGTCGAACAGGCGTCGGTGAACGCAGTGGAGAATCGTGGTATCGAGGGCGACCGCTACTACAAAGGAAAGGGCATCTGGAACGAGTGGGAAGAAGACGAGAACAACGAGGCCAGCGAGATCACCTTCATCGAGGCCGAGGCCATCGAGGCTTGCCGCGAGGACTACGACATCGACCTCGAACCGAGCGACGCTCGCCGGAACGTCGTGACTCGCGGCGTCCCGCTCAACCACCTGGTCGGAAAACAGTTCACGGTCGGGGAGGCAGTCTGTGAGGGTCTCAACCTCTGTGAGCCCTGTGGTTACATGCAGGGGCTCGTCGGGAAGGGGAAGGTCGCAGAAGCGCTGAAACACCGCGGTGGACTGGACGCTCGCATCGTGAAATCCGGTGAAATCTCGCGCGACGACGCGATTTCCCTGTGAGGAAGCACCGATGACAGACGCAACCATTCTCGACGTCGCCATGGACGACACCCTCACCCTCCGCGTGCGAACCGGCCCCGACTATCCAGACGGCGGCAACCACCTCTGCTACGTCGACATCGTTGACGACGGCGAGGAACTCGCGAGCATCAACTCCCCCTCAAAACCGTGGGAGAACTTCACCCGCGCGATGGTGAGCCAAATCGTCGCAAAGCGCGTCTCTGGCTACGATTCTGCGGACGCGGTCAGCGAGCGGATGCTCGCCGCGTTCGACGCGAGAAGAGACGAGTTCGACGAGATTTACGGCTGGGACTGACTCCGGAGCTAACGCTCGGAGTTCAATCGTCGGCGTGGAACTCCTCCGGAGTGAAGGTGACGCCGTTGATTTCGAGTTCCTCTGGAACTCGCGCTGTGTCGTGAGTGCCGACTGGTGGGACGTTCACGTCGGCGGCCGCCGAGATGGTGAGGTCTGTCTCGTCATCGAGAGCGGTCATCTCACCGTCCGCGTCGCGAGCGTCCTGGTCGATTCGCATCGAGCAGAACTCGACGCCGCACATCGAGCAGAACCGAGCTTCTTTGTAGTTGTCACCGGGCAGCGTCTGGTCGTGGAACTCCTGTGCCCGGGCGGGGTCGAGCGCGAGTTCGAACTGTCGACGCCAGTCGAAGTCGTATCGCGCCTCGGAGAGCGCGTCGTCCCAGTCACGAGCGCCGGGTAAGTCGTTCGCCACATCCGCAGCGTGGGCCGCGATGCGATAGGCGGCGAGGCCTTCTCGCACGTCGTCCTCGTCCGGTAGGCCGAGGTGTTCTTTCGGCGTGACGTAGCATAGCATCGCGGCACCGGAGCGAGCGGCTTCGGTCGCCCCGATTGCGCTCGTGATGTGGTCGTAGCCAGGTGCGATGTCGGTGACTAGCGGTCCGAGAACGTAGAACGGAGCGCCGTCACAGACGGCCTGTTGGCGTTCGACGTTGTTCGCAATCTGGTCCATCGGAACGTGACCGGGGCCTTCGACCATCACTTGGACGCCGTGGTCCCACGCGGTCCGGGTGAGTTCCCCGAGCGTGTCGAGTTCGGCGAACTGGGCTTCGTCGCTTGCGTCGGCGAGACATCCCGGTCGGAGGCCGTCACCGAGGGAAAACGTCACGTCGTGGCTGGCGAAGGTTTCACAGATCTCTTCGAACTTCGCGTACAGTGGGTTTTGCATCCCGTTTTCTTCCATCCACTGAGCCAGAATCGACCCGCCCCGCGAGACGACGCCGGTCTTTCTGCCGTCGGTCAGGGGGAGGTGTTCCAGCAGAACGCCTGCGTGAATCGTCATGTAATCGACCCCCTGTTTCGCCTGCTTCTCGATGACCGAAAGGAGAAGTTCGTGAGTGAGGTCAGCGGGACCGTCGGCGTGTTTGACCGCTTCGTAGATGGGAACTGTGCCGACGGGTACGGGGGAAAATTCGACGTTCCGACGACGAATGTCGTCCAGGTCGGTTCCCGTAGAGAGGTCCATCACTGTATCTGCGCCGTAGTGGACCGCGCTGTGGAGTTTTCTGAGCTCCCCTTCGACGCTGCTCGTCGTCTCGCTGTTTCCGATGTTCGCGTTGACCTTCGTCGCGAACTCCTGCCCGATGATCATCGGGTCGAGCGCGTCGTGGGCGTGGTTGTTCGGGATGACTGCCTGACCGTCCGCGACCTGTCGGCGCACGAACGCCGGGTCGCGGTTCTCTCTGTCTGCGATTCGTTCCATCGCGGGCGTTATCTTACCGGACCTCGCACGCTGAAGCTGGGTTCGCGCCATTAATTACTCAGTTGTATTACTGAGTAATATATCTGCGGGTGTACAGCGCGCCGGTCGGAGACCATCGCCATGGGGCCGCGCCATGCACTGGATGTACGAGTCCATCTTGACATCGGCCTGAACGCTTACCAGTGAGGCTCCTGAACCCACCGACAATGACTGACAGCGAACGCTCGGTCTCGAACGAACTCGACCGGGACATCGGTCTCGTCGGCGCGATAGCCCTGGGGGTGGGCACGATGATCGCGGCCGGCATCTTCGTGCTCTCGGGGCTCGCGGTGAGCAACGTCGGCGCCGCAGCCATTATCTCGTTCCTCCTCGCCGGGGTGGTCGCAGGATTCACCGCGTTGGCCTACGCAGAATTCGCCTCGCTGTATCCGGAAAGCGGCGGTGGGTACGCCTACGTCGCGAACGTCTTCGACAGCGACCTCACCTACATCGTCGGGTGGTCCATCATTCTCGGCTATCCGGCGAGTGCGGCCTTCTACTTGGCCTCCTTCGCGAGTTGGTTCGAGCGGTTCATCTACCCCGCTTTGCACATCCCGCAGGCCGTCCCGTACTGGCTTTCGGGGGTACTCGTCCTCTCGCTCCTCGTCGGGGTCAACTTGAAGGGGACAGAGGAGACAGGGATGTTCCAGGTCGTCGTCACCGGCCTCAAGGTGGCACTCATCGTGTTGTTCCTGTTCGGCGGGTTGCAGGCCCTCGATATGTCCGTGGTCCGTGAGTCCTTCACCGGGAACATCACGCAGTTCGCCCAGCTTGGGGTGACCACGACGCTCGTGTTCATCACGTTCTTCGGCTTCGAGGCCATCGCAACCAACGCTGAAGAAATCGAAGACCCGGGCCGGACGATACCGCGGGCCATCTTCATCTCGATGGGATTCGTCTCGGTCGTCTACGCGCTCGTCGTCCTCGTCATCGTCCTCGCCATCAACGACCAGACGTTCCTCGCCCGTCTCGCAGAGCAAGTCGGGCAGGTGTCCGGCATCGAAGCGGCGCGAGAGTACGTCGCGACTCACGGCGAAGTGTCGATGGCCTACGCCTCCCAGTACTACCTCGGCGACATCGGCTTCTACGTCATCATCGTCGGGGCGCTTCTCTCGATGATTTCTGCGGCCAACGCCACCATCCTCGCCGGGTCGCGGGTGAAACTCGCCATGAGTCGGCGGGGCCACCTCCCTGCGGTGTTCGGCGACCTGAGCGACCGGTTCAACACGCCGTACGCCTCGGTGCTCCTCACGGGCGGCCTTATCCTGTTTTACATTCTCGTGTTCAGCGTCCTGTTCGGGACGCCCCGGGAAGCGAGTCGGCGACGACGCCGCTTGGCATCCATCTCGGCCTCCACTCTATCGCCCACTTCGCCGACTTCATGCTGCTCGCGGGGCTCATCTTCGTGAACGTCGCGCTCATCCAGTCGCGACGAAAGGAGCCGGACCTTGACCGCGGCTTTGAGGTTCCGCTCGTCCCGTGGATTCCGATTCTCGCCATCCTCGCGAACCTCGTGCTTGTGACGCAGGTCGAACCGAAGGCGCTCGTCATCGGCCTAATCGCCGAACTCGTGGGTATCGCGTTCTGGTTCGGCTACCTGAAGCGAACCCGGGCCGAAGATTCGAAAGACATTGCGCCGACTATCGCCTCGCGGAGCCAGGTGACCGCCTGTGAGCGCGACGAACGCCTCCTGGTCCCGGTCGCCCGGACAGAGAACGTAGAACAGCTTATGGCGACGGCGATAGACGTCGCTCGCGCCCGGGATGCAGAGCTTCTGGTAATGAGCGCGGTGACGATTCCGGAACAGACGCCGTTCGAGCGAGCCGACCGGTTCGTAGACGAGGAGGAAACCATCGTGAACGAGGCGATGGCGTTCGCCGACGGAACCGGCGTCCCGGTTCAGGGGCTCGTCCGCGTGGGCCATCACCCCGAAGACATCATCCTCCACACACTCGACCAGCACGACTGCGACGCCGTGCTCATGGGGTGGAGCGGAGCGGGCCGGCGTCGTCGCCGGGACATCGTCGTCGGCAGCACCGTCGACGACGTGGTGCGAGCGGCCGACGCAGACGTGCTCGTCGAACGAGTGGGTGAAACGGCCACCGGTGACATCGATTCGATTCTCGTCCCGACGGCGGGTGGTCCGCACGCAAAGCTCGCCGGTGCGGTGGCCGCAGCCATCGCCCGCACCGAGGATGCGCCGTGTGCGGTCGTCCACGTTCTCGACTCGGACGCGTCGGACGCAGCGCGCGAAGCGGCACAGGCGGTTGTCGAGGAGACGGCGGCCGCCATCGACCACGCGGCTGTCGAAACGCGCGTCCTCTCCGGCGACGACGTGACCGAGCGCCTGCTCGAAGAGACGGCGAACCACGACGTCACCGTCATTGGCGCGACAGAGCGAAGTCGGCTCAGACAGGTCGTCTTCGGTGTGCTCCCAGAGACCATCGGTCGGAAGGCTCGGAACACCACTATTATGGTTCGGGCACAGCCCGGGACGACGACTCGGGTCGCGCGTCAGCTTCGTCGGTGGCTGCCCGGCGACTGATTCGCGGCTTTTTGTCGAATCTGTACGCTCGGCGGAAGGCTGTTGCAGTCCTAACAAATAGCTAATTTTGCCGCTTAAGTGGAATCTCAGCGTCCGTAAAATCTCCTGATTTCGCTCAACAGAGGCTTCGCACTGCTGGTTCTCGACACTGGTTTTAGGCCGGCCTAAAAATCGGAGCGCTTATTGCGGTTTAGGTTGGCCTAAAACACTGTATGCGTCTCAACAGCAGACGAAATAAAATGCGTCACACAGCTGAACCGACCTGCATCTGGAGGGCAGACGCGTGAGTTATCGCGGGTGTGAAAACGGGCGTATCCTCGCCCAGCAGGCC
The DNA here is from genome assembly GCF_029489995.1 of Haladaptatus sp. DYSN1. Taxonomy (NCBI): domain Archaea; kingdom Methanobacteriati; phylum Methanobacteriota; class Halobacteria; order Halobacteriales; family Haladaptataceae; genus Haladaptatus; species Haladaptatus sp. DYSN1. The sequence goes on along the minus strand of NZ_CP120472.1, from coordinate 16,523 downwards.
GCTCGCGAGTCAAACGCCCGGACGTATCCTCGCCACTTACCACTCGCCATCCGCGAGGCGCAGGGCATCACCGTGACCGACATGGACGGGAACGAGTACTACGACTGCCTCGCCGGGGCTGGAACGCTCGCACTCGGCCACAATCACCCGAGGGTCAGGGAAGCCATCGAGCGCGTCCTCGCCGCGGACCGCCCGCTTCACACCCTCGACATCTCGACGCCGACCAAAGAGCGATTCGTCGATTCGTTGTTCGAGAGTCTGCCCGACGAGTTCGCCAGTCGGGCGAAAGTTCAGTTCTGTAGCCCGGCGGGAACTGACGCCGTCGAGGCGGCGCTCAAACTTGTGAAGACGGTGACGGGGAATCGTAGCATCCTCGCCTTCCAGGGCGGGTACCACGGGATGACGAACGGTGCGCTTTCGTTGATGGGCAACACGGACGCCAAAACGCCAATCTCGGGCCTGATGGCAGCCGTCCACCACCTCCCGTACCCTGCCGACTTCCGCTGTCCGTTCGGGGTTGGCGGTGAGGCGGGCCATCGCCTGGCGAGCACGTACGTCGAGAACCTCCTTTCGAACCCAGAAAGCGGCATCACGGACCCCGCAGGCATGATTCTCGAACCCGTGCAAGGTGAAGGCGGTTCGATTCCCGCACCGGACGGGTGGCTCCACGAAATGCGTCGCATCACCCGCGAACGGGACGTTCCGCTCATCGTCGACGAGATTCAGACCGGCCTCGGGCGGACGGGTGCGACCTACGCCTTCGAACACGCCGACATCACCCCCGACGTGGTGACGCTCTCGAAAGCTATCGGCGGCGGTCTCCCCTTGCCGTGGTCGTTTACGACGAGTCGCTCGACGTCTGGGAACCCGGCGCGCACGCCGGTACGTTCCGCGGCAACCAACTCGCCATGGCGGCGGGTGAGGCGACCATCGACTACGTCCTCGAACACGACCTCGCTACCCGCGCCGAGACGCTCGGCGCACGACTCGCTGGCCAACTCGAAACGACCGCCGAACGTTTCCAGGAAATCGGCGACGTTCGCGGGCGGGGGCTCATGCTCGGCGTCGAGTTCGTCGACCGCGACGCGACGTGGACGGGTGCGGGACCGCACGCTCCAGACGGTGACGTTGCCGCGGCCGTCCGCGCCGAGTGCTTCGAGCGCGGCCTCATCGTCGAACTCGGTGGGCGGGAGAGCGCCACCGCGCGATTCCTTCCACCGCTGGTCGTGACTCGCCAGCAGGTTGACGACATCGCAGCCATCTTCGAGGAAGCCGTGGAAGCGGTCGTAAACGAGAACCCGACACCCGAGGAGGCAGCCGCATGAGCGCAGACGACCTGTTCCTCGGGACCGGGGCAGGCGCGGAAACCTACCGGAAGGCGATGCGGCGCGCGACGGAAGCCGTCATCGAGTGTGTGGGCGACGACCAGAAGCCGTACTCGGGACAATCGCCGGACGAACTCGCAGAACTGTTCGCAGGCCCGGTCATCCCCGAAACAGGAAGTGGGCTCGAAGCGGCCATCGACATCGTTGCCGAGTCGGTTCTTGAACACTCGGTTGACCCGTCTAATCCCCGATGCGCTGCCCACTTGCAGTGTCCACCGCTGATCTCGGGACTCGCCGCCGAAGTCATGGTTGCTGCGACGAACCAGTCGCTCGATTCGTTCGACCAGGCTCCGGCTGCGACGGTGCTCGAACAGCGCGTGGTCGACGCACTCTGTGGCGAATTCGACTTACCCGCCAGCGCGGATGGGGTGTTCACGAGCGGTGGAACCCAGTCGAACTTCCAGGCGCTGCTGCTCGCCCGCGACCGCTATTGCAGTCGAACCTTCGGCCAGACCGTGCAGGCAACGGGACTTCCCGCAGAAGCCGATTCGCTCCGCATCCTGTGCTCGGATGGGGCCCATTTCACCGCCAAACAGGCAGCCCACCACCTCGGCCTCGGGGAGGACGCCGTCGTGACTGTCGCGACTGACGAGAACCGTCGCATCGACCTAGCTGCCCTCGATGCCGTGCTCGCGGATCTGGAGACGAGCGACGCCGAACCGTTCGCGCTCGTCGGCACGGCGGGAACCACCGATTTCGGCAGCATCGACCCGCTCTCAGCCCTCGCAGACCGGGCGACTGTCCACGACCTGTGGTTCCACGTGGACGCTGCCTACGGCGGGGCGCTCGCGTTCTCTGACGACTACGCATCGCTGCTCGCCGGAATCGAACGTGCGGACTCTGTGGCGGTCGATTTCCACAAGTTGTTCTACCAGCCAATCAGCTGCGGCGCGCTGTTGCTCCGCGACGGCGGGGAGTTCGAGTGGATGGCGCGAAACGCCGCCTACCTCAATCCAGAAGCACACGACGCGGCGGGCGTCCCCAATCTCGTCGCGAAATCGGTGCAGACGACCCGCCGATTCGACGCGCTCAAACCGTACCTCACGTTCCGTGCCCTCGGCCGGTCGGGCATCGCCAAACTGGTCGAAGACACGCTCGCGCTGGCCGACGAAGCGGCGTCGCTCATCGAGAGAGCACCGGATTTCGAACTGCTCTGTGACCCGACGCTCAACGCCGTCGTCTTTCGCTACCAACCCGATGCGGGCATGTCGGACGACATGGTGAGTCGGCTGAACGCTGCCGTGCGGGAGCGTTTGCTCGCGGACGGTCGAGCCATCGCCGCCCGCACTGAAGTCGATGGCGTCACCAGCCTGAAGTTCACGCTGTTGAACCCGACGGCCACGACGGCGGATGTGGCCGGAATGCTCGACGCCATCCGCGAGTGTGGACAGCGCGTCGCCGCAGAACAGGGGGCGCTCGCATGAGCCTCGAATCCCCACCCCGTCAGGGGTCTGCTATCGACCCCGAGACGCGAGCAGACGAGGCGACAGTTCACGCTTTTCTCAACTGCTACCTGCGGGAAACCGGCGGCTACGACGTGCTCACCCGTCCCGTTGCCGGCGTCGAACCCGGGAAAGCTGGACTCGTCAGAAAACGGCTGTCAGCACAGGGTATCGACCTGCTCGCGCCACTCGCCCACCGCTCGCCTACCGAGCGTCACCTGTTCGAGACGCCGGTTCACTACCGATTTACTGACGGGGCGGTCCATCCTGCCGATGCGACGACGCTCGCCGCGCTCGTGGTAAAGGACCTCGCGCTTTCGCGGGACGGCGAGGCGGTCCCCGACGAACTGCTCGAACGCGTCCTCAGGAGCAAGCGGAACGTGGCGTTGTTCGTCGAAGCACGGGCTGACGACGAAGCACGGCACACGGGCGAGCACGTCTCGTTTCGCGACGCAGAGCAGTCGCTCGTGTTCGGACACCATCGCCACCCGACGCCGAAGAGTCGGCAGGGAATCACCGCGAGAAATCGTGAGTCGTACGCGCCGGAACTTCGGGGGTCGCTCAGACTCCACTACTTCCGGGCGGACCCCGCGCTCGTCTGGTCGGATTCCGCACTCGACACGGCTGCAGAGACGTGGGTAAAAGACGCGCTTCGTGACGATTCATCGGTTTCCGAATCATTCCTCGAAGCACACGTCGAGCATGACGACGTGCTCCTGCCCGTCCATCCGTGGCAGGCGCGCTACCTCCTCGACCAGCCACACGTCCAGCGACATCTCGGAGACGGACTCTCCCACCTCGGCCCCGTGGGTCGGGAGTTCTACCCCACGACGTCGGTCCGGACGCTCTACAGTCCCGACGCGCCGTTCATGGTGAAATCCTCGTTGAACGTGAAGATAACCAACTCTGTTCGAGCGAACAAGCGGCCGGAACTCGAACGCGGCGTTGCGGTCACAGAACTCCTCGACACCGCGTTTGGCGACGAACTCGCGCGGGAATTCCCGAAGTTCGATATCGTCCGCGACCCCGCGTTCCTCGCTCTCGACGTTCGAGATGGTCGGGAAACGGGTCTCGAAACCGTCCTCCGGGAGAACCCCTTCCGCGGCGAATTTGCAGCGCAGTCCACTCCGGTTGTGGCGCTCTGTCAGGACGCCATCAGTGGCCACTCGCGGCTCGGACGCCTCGTCGCAGCAATCGCAGAGCGTGAGGGCCGGCCACGAGCGGCCGTGTGTGAAGACTGGTTTCAGCGATACCTCGAAGTCGCCATTCGTCCCGTGTTGTGGCTCTACCTCGTGCAGGGCGTCGGCGTCGAAGCCCACCAGCAAAACTCGGTGCTCACGCTCGACGACGCGGGCTATCCGAGCGAATTTCGCTACCGAGACAACCAGGGATTCTACTTCCCCGAATCGAAGTACCCTGAAGTTGCGTCGTACCTGCCGGGCGTCGGCGAGCGCGCAGACACCATCTGCGCGGATGCCATCGCGGACGAGCGACTCCGCTACTACGTCATCTTGAACAACACCTTCGACGTGGTGAACGCCTTCGGCTGTACTGGATTTATCGACGAACAGCCGCTGTTGGCGCTTTTGCGTGAGGAACTCGAACGCGCCCGAGAACGCTACGACCGGGCCAGTTCCGCGTTTCTTGACCCGCTGTTCGACTCGCCGACCGTCCCCTGCAAGGCGAACTTGCTGACCACCTTCCGCGGGTGGGACGAACTGGAGAACGACCTCGAGAATCAGTCCGTCTACACCGACGTGAAAAACCCGCTCGTCACCGACCTCGACCCATGATTCGACAATCCAAACTCGACGATTCACCGTACGACTTCCAGACGTTCGACGCGGGCATCGACCGGACAATTTCGCTCCGCCCGGTGACGCTCGCCCGAGACTTGCATCGTCTGCACGCCTGGCTCGGACGCGACCACGTCAAACCCTACTGGCAACTCGACCTGCCGCTCGCGGCGTTTCGAGACCGCCTCGCGGAGAAACTCGACGACACCCACCTCACCCCCTTCATCGGGTGTCTCGACCACGTTCCGATGAGTTACTGGGAGTGCTACTGGGCGGCCGACGACGACGTTGCGAACCACTACGACGCAGCCCCCACAGACCAGGGCGTCCACCTGCTCATCGGCCCCGAAGAATACCTCGGGAAGGGCTATTCGCTTTCGCTGCTGCGAGCAGTCGTCGCCATGCAGTTTCGCCACGCAGAGACCGACCGCGTCGTCGCCGAACCGGACGTTCGAAACGACCGCGTCATCCACGTCTTCGAGGAGTGCGGCTTCGAACCGCGTGAGGAGTTCCACTTCGCGGAGGCCGAAAAGGAGGCGCTCCTCATGGTCTGTGAGCGCGAGCGGTTCGAATCGACCGTACTCGCCGAGGCCCCCGTCTCGTTCGCGGAAGGTGATCGGGCGTGACAGACCAGCAGGTTCACGACGTGGTCGGGGTCGGCCTTGGCCCGTTCAACCTCGGTCTCGCCGCCCTGCTCGACGGGGCTTCCGCCGACGTGGACGCGGTGTTCCTGGAACGCGAACCCGAGTTCAACTGGCACGAGGGGATGCTCCTCGAAGGGACGACCCTCGAAGTGCCCTTCCTCGCCGACCTCGTGACGCTCGCAGACCCCACGAATCCACACAGCTACCTCAACTACCTGCGGGAGACGGGTCGAATTTACGAGTTTTACTTCTACGAGACGTTCCAGACGCCTCGTCGAGAGTACAACGACTACCTCCGGTGGGTCGTCGACTCGCTCGCTTCCTGTCGGTTCGACCGCGAAGTGACCACCGTCGAGTGGGACGAGAAATGCGAGTGCTTCGAAGTTGTGGCATGCCACCCGGCCACTGGCGAGCGGTTCGTCTATCGAAGCAGGCATCTCGCACTCGGTATCGGGAGCGGTCCGCAGATTCCGGACCACCTGCAGGGGCACCCCGAGACGGACGTGTTCCACACGGCGCGGTATCGCCACAACCGCGAGCGCGTGCTCCAGGCGGACTCCGTCACCGTCGTCGGGTCGGGACAGAGCGCAGCCGAGGTGTTTCAAGACCTCCTCGAACGGCAGGTGGCGAACGACTACCGACTCGATTGGCTCACCCGTTCGGCCGGTTTCTTCCCGATGGAGTACTCGAAACTCGGCCTCCAGCACTTCTCGCCCGAGTACGAACAGTACGTCTACGACCTGCCACAGGCGACCAAAGACGAACTCATTCCGAATCAGGACCTGCTCTACAAGGGCATCGACCCGGGAACGAGCGCCGAAATCTACGACCTGCTCTATCGGCGCTCCATCGGCGGCGACCGGCCCGACGTCGGCCTCTTCGCGATGACGGCGGTCTGCGACATCGAACCCGTGGGCGACGCCTACGCGCTCGACTGTCGCCAGTGGCAGGCCGACGAGACGTTCGTCCACGAAAGCGACGTGGTCGTCCTCGGGACAGGGTACGAACGGCAGGTTCCCGACTTCCTCGCCCCGCTCGCCGACGCCATCGCGTGGGACGAACAGGGGCGCTACGAGGTGACCCCAGACCACCGCCTCGACATCGACGTTCCCGGCGAGGTGTTCCTCCAGAACGCAAGCGTTCACACCCACGGCGTCGGCGTGCCGGACCTCGGTCTCGGCTGCTATCACAACACGAAGTTCGTCAACCGACTCGTTGGCGAGCAGGTGTATCCCGAGGATACGAACACTGTCTTCCAGGATTTCTCGCTCGAACAGTTTTGCGAACACGCACCGGGCGCGTCCCGTACCGGCGGACGTGAACCAATTCCAACACACACCCAGAACGACGACTCATGAATCCACACGACACGACGCGACAGAACGCACTGACCCCAGACATCTGGCAGACGGTCGAACGCCGACTGCTTGCGAAGATGCTCGCAGAATTCACCTACGAGGAGATCATCGAACCCCGAAAGGTGGACGCGCGCGGCGACCGTGCAGTCTATCGCTTCAGCTTCGGCGAGGCAGCGTATCGCTTCGAGGCGGCTCCACGCTTGATGGACAGTTTGCACGTCTACGAGGAGACAGTCGAGCGCCGTATTGACGACGAATGGACCGCCTTCACCGACCCACTCCGATTCTTGCGCGACCTTGGGTCGGCCAGTGACTTAGCGGGACTCACCGAAGGAAATCTCGTCCGCGAATACAAACGCACGCTGCTCGCCGACGCCCACATCGAGGCGCGAAAGCGTGATGAGACGGAGAAACACCTGCTCGAACTCGATTACGCACACCTCGAAGGCGAGATGGCGGGCCACCCGTGGATTACCTACAACAAGGGTCGCCTCGGGTGGGGTTACGACGCGTACCGGGCGTATGCTCCAGAGCGCAAACAGCCTGTAATCCTCTCGTGGCTCGCCGTTCGAAAAGACCGCGCGACGTTCGTCGGAACTGAAACCGTCGACCACGACTCTCTCGTTCAGAACGAACTCGGAAGCCATTACGACCTGTTCTGCGAACGCCTCGATTCCCGTGGTCTCGACCCGGATGACTTTTACTTCGTCCCCGTCCACGATTGGCAGTGGGACCACAGCATCGTCCCGCTGTTCGCAGACGACATCGCTGCGAACGATATCGTTCCACTCGGTGAGGGGCCGGATGAATACCTGCCCCAGCAGTCGGTTCGAACGTTCGTCAACGTAGACGACAGCGAGAAACACCACGTGAAGGTTCCGATGCGCATCCTCAACACGCTCGTCTGGCGGGGACTTCCGGGCGAGCGGACGGAACTCGCGCCGACGGTAACCGAGTACGTGAAAGACATCTACGAACGCGACGAGTTCTTACAGGAGCAGGGATTGATTCTTCCGGGTGAGATAGCCGGCATCAACTACGACCACGGGGACTTCACCGACATCAACGGGTCGCCCTACCAGTACCACGAACTGCTCGGGGCCGTCTGGCGCGAGTCGATTTACACGTTCCTCGACGACGGCGAGGAGGCTATCACGCTCTCTGCGCTGATGCACGTCGACGGCGACGGGGTGTCCTCCATCTCACGGTTGGTAGACCAGTCCGACCTCTCGCTCGACGAGTGGTTGGCGGAATTCATGGAGACGATTCTGTCACCGTTGCTTCACTTCCTCTACCGCTACGGGACGGTCTTCTCCCCGCACGGCCAGAACACGATTCTCGTCGTCGAGGACGGCGTCCCCACCCGACTTGCCGTCAAGGATTTCGTGGACGACGTGAACGTGAGCGACCAGCCACTGCCCGAACTCGACGCCCTGCCCGATGACCTCCACGAGATTCTCCGAAAAGAGCCGCCGGAGGGACTGTGCCAGTTCATCTTCTCGGGACTGTTCGTCTGCGTCTTCCGGTACGTCGCAGACGTTCTCGAAGAACACGAGGCCTATCCCGAGGAACGCTTCTGGGCACACGCCCGAAGCGCGATTCTCGACTATCAGGCTGCACACCCCGAACTCGAATCTCGTTTCGACCTGTTCGACCTCCTGCAACCGGAATACACGAAGCTCTGTCTCAATCGCAATCGCATCTTCGAGTACGGCTACGACGACGCGCCGGGACGGCCCCACGCCTCGGAACACGGAACGGTCAGCAACCCGCTCCAGGACGTCGCGGACGTGACGCTCAACGACCCCACACCCACCACGTCCACAGACGACTGAGGGCGGGTGGCCACCTTCCGTTCGTAAAACGAGGTCCGGTTCACATCCCAGTCGGTCGAACGCGCAGGGTCGGCTCCTGGGCCCGCAGCATGACCACGCCCACCCAGACGAACCAGACGATGAGGCCGAGGCCGAACACCGCGCCGAGGACTTCGAGTCCCGGAACGACCGTCAGTAGACCCGAGACGCCGATGAGTGCGCCGAGGTAGTTGAGCCCCCGGGAAAGTTCGCCCGCTCGGAGTGCGGCCAGACTGACCAACAGCACCCAGACGCCGCCGGCAATTTCGTTGCCTCCCCGAGACCGTTCTCCACGGCTTGCAGGGCGAGCCACGTCGTTTCAGCCTGGGCCGCGTTCTGCCCGGCGAGTTCGACGACAGCGCCGATGCCGACGTTCGCGACCATCCCGCTCGCAATGACCAGCCCGGCCCAGATGAGTCCGAAGGCGGTCGCAACCTGAGAAAGCGCGGGTGCACCGTCTCTCAGCCGAGCGTACAGCGCGAGCGCCAGGACGACCAGTGCAATTCCGAACACGATGTAGATAGTCAGGTTCCAGACGTACATCGTGAGTTGGTTCGCGACCAGAAACTCGACGGACGCGCTCGGGTCGGTCAGTGACCCGTAGTTCGATGCGGCGATGAGCGTGAAGAAGAGGGCAAACCCCACCACGAACGTTGCCGCGTCGACTAACGCGGCGATGCCGCCCGCGCGCTGCAAACTGTATCGAATCGGTTCCCCTTCTGTCGCCGGTGAGATTTCGCTGACTTCTGTTGCCACGTTCCTCCCCTCCAGGTGTCCTCTGGCGACGGGAGATAGCTTAACTCAGTCGAAGCGGGGGATTTTGGCCCGCAAACCCGGCTCTGCGGTGTGGTCCGACGTTCGAACAGCGTTCCGGGTGTCACAATTCCGAACCACTCACTCGGCGAAGCTCGAAGCGGAGTGAAATTCCCCAGAGCTGACCGAATCTTGGCACCGATTCCTCACCGTGCCCGATAAAACTATTTACCCACACGAGCAACTCGAATCAGATGAAGCACCTCACGGACATCTCGGTCGAGGACCTGCAAAACGCGCTGGACGCCGTCGAGGGGAAGAAACCAACTCAACGCCTCCTCGCCGCGATTGCGTACAAAAACGGCATCACACAGACCGAACTCGCCGAGTGGTATGGCGTCGAGCGACGCACCATCTACAGCTGGCTCACCCGTCTCGAAAACCAGCCCCTCGAACAGGCCGTCTACGACGAACACCGACCCGGACGCCCGCGAAAACTCTCCGCAGACGAACAGGCAGCGTTCGAAGCGGCGCTTCACGAGTCGCCCGTGGACGTCGGGTACGAGGAGACGTCCTGGACGCCCGCTCTCGTCCGTGAGTTCCTGCTAGATACCTTCGAGGTGGAGTACTCTCGTCCAAGTTGTCGGCGCTTGATGAAAGAGGCTGGATTGGAGTATCGACCTCGAACGCAGGCGGGTGGTTCGAAGGGGAGTGAGGGCGCAGGTGGCTGGGTTGCTCCTGAGTGATTCGGCCTCGTTCGACTTTGTCAGAAATTGAGTGCTTTTTTATGAACGGTGATGCCGACGGTTCGCCATTAGCAGGTGTCTCCACCATGGCACCCCCATCAGTTGTGGGACAGAATCGGTGAGGAAATCGAGGACGAGCCGCAAGCGAAGGGCTACGACACTAGCAGGCGTACTGATACGCATGAATCTCGCGTTCAGTCGGAGGGGCTAATGGCGACGTCGCGGGCCTCCCGCCACCCGCTCGCAAACGTCTACGATTCGGCGTATGCAGGGGTGCCAAACTGGGATATCGGACGCCCACAGCGGGCGTTCGTCTTGCTCGAAGACGCCGGCCTCGTGCGTGGTCCGGTGCTCGATGTGGGGTGTGGGACAGGCGAGTTGGCGCTCTACCTCGCTCGGCAGGGCCACGACGTGCTGGGCATCGACCTCTCAGAGCTTGCGGTGAAACAGGCCCGGGAGAAGGCTCGCTGGCGTCGAATTGCCGCCCGTTTTCTCGTCTGGGATGCGCTGGATTTGCCCCGGTTGGGTGCGAGTGGGTACTCCTTCCTAACGGTGGTGGATTCGGCGATGTTCCACCAGCTCGGGGATGCAGAGCGCGACCGGTTTATCACCGGTCTCGACAGCGTCGTCAAACCGGGTGGACTCTACTGCGTGCTGGGCGATGCGAGAGACGACCCAGAATCAACCTACGGTATTACACCGGAAGAAATGCGCTCGCGATTTAGCGCAATCGACGATTGGGAGGTCGTGTTCTCCTACGAGACGGTCCTCGAACGCCGGTGGAGCAAGAATCCCGCCTACTTCGTCGGGGTCAGACGCCGGTGAGCGTTCGGTTGGATGTCCCGACCCGTCTGTTCATTCACGTGAACCGTTCACTGATGCTGTTCTTAGAGCCGTTTTCGTCACCTATCGACGTATCTATCAGTAGTATTAATCGCCAATATCTCTCTGATATTCTTGTTTGAAGAGAAAATTCTATCAATACCTGGCTGTGTTGGGTTGAAACGCAAGTAACCATGCCACAGATGGAAACGACGACCTTCGAAACCGACCTGAGCCTCTTCAAGTACGACAACTTGGAGCAACTCCCCCCGGACTACCGAACCCTCGACGAGGAAGCGCGCACTGCCCGTATCGAGCGGGCCAAAGCCGAACTCGGTGACGACCTCGTTATCCTCGGCCACAACTATCAGCAACGAGAAATCGTCGAGCACGCAGACTTCATCGGTGATTCCTACCAGTTGAGCAAGCAAGCCGCCGCGGCGGACGCGCCCTATGTCGTGTTTTGCGGGGTCACATTCATGGCTGAGTCCGCAGACATTCTCACTGGCGACGACCAGACGGTACTCCTCCCGAGTATGGAGGCATCCTGCCCCATGGCGGGGATGGCAGAAGCCTTGCAGGTAGATGCTGCGTGGGCCCAGATTACGGCCGCAACCGACGCCGATATCGTCCCGATTACGTACATGAATTCCTACGCGGACCTGAAGGCGTTCTGTGCCGAGCAGGGCGGTCTCGTCTGTACGTCGTCGAACGCACACCGAGCGTTCGAATGGGCGCTCGAACGCGGCGATAAGGTGCTGTTCCTCCCGGACAAGCACCTCGGCGAGAATACCGCCCACCGGCTCGGGATGGCAGCGGATACCGTCGAGTGGGACCCCTGGGACCCTGCCTCGAAGGATGCGAGCAAGGCTGTCGATCACGACATCATCCTGTGGAACGGCTACTGCCAGGTACACGACCGCTTTCGTGTCGAGCACATCGAACAGATCCATGAAACGCATCCCGACGCACGCGTCATCGTTCACCCGGAGTGTCGGCGAGCGGTCGTCGAAGCCGCAGACAAGGCTGGGAGTACGGCGGACATCTGTCGAACGATCGAGGCCGCCCCGGGCGACACCTGGGCTATCGGCACTGAAATCCATCTCACGAACCACCTCCAGCGGTGGCACCCTGAAGTGAACGTCCTCCCGCTCTGTGGAGACGCGTGCATGGACTGTAACGCCATGCGGCAGATAGACCCGAACTACCTCTGCTGGGTGCTCGAGGAACTCGTCGCCGGCCGCGAGCGAAACGTCATCGAGGTAGCTGCCGCGGAGAAGGAACTCGCGAAACTCGCGCTCGACCGGATGCTGGAGGTCAATTGATGGCACCACACACGACCGACGTGCTCGTCGTCGGCTCGGGCATCGCGGGACTGTCGGCGGCCCTCGGTGCTGCCCGTCGCGGGGCCTCGGTAACCATCGCGACGAAAGCCACCGAGCCTGCGGACGCATCGACCTGGTGGGCACAAGGGGGCATCGCCGTCGCCCGGGACGACCCCGGAGGTTTCGCGGCGGACATCCAGCAAGCAGCGGGCGGCACAGCCGACAGCGATGCGATTTCGGTCCTCGTCGAGAACGCAAACGACGCGGTTCGCGACGTGTTCCTCGAGACGCTCGGGATCGAATTCGACACCGACGGCAGCAGATTCGACTTCACGCGAGAGGCGGCTCACTCGGACGACCGCATCCTCCACGTCGATGCATCGACCGGAAAGCACCTCCACGTCCCCCTCTTGAATCACCTCACCGACCACGACGCGGTGAATATCGACACCGACACTGCGGCGCTCGAACTGTGCTGGGACGAGGGACGTGTTTTCGGTGCGCTACTCGAATCCGGTGGCGAGGTAACCCCCACCTTCGCCGGCGCAACGATTCTCGCCACGGGAGGCATCGGGGCACTCTACTCGCAAACGACGAACCCGGCTGGTGCGACCGGCGACAGCATCGCCATGGCGGCGCTCGCGGGCGCTGCCGTCACCGACATGGAGTACGTCCAGTTTCACCCCACAGTGTACTGCGGAGCAAATCCGTTCCTTTTGAGTGAAGCCCTCCGAGGTGAGGGCGCACTGCTCAGAAACGGCGACGGTGAACGATTCATGCCCGCTGTCCACGAGGACGCAGAACTCGCTCCCAGAGATGTCGTCGCGCGGGCGGTGGACCGCGAACGCGAACGAACTGGCGACGTCTGGCTCGACGTTTCCCCGCTCGACTTCGGAGAGACGTTTCCGAATCTCGCCGCTCGGTGTCGGCAGCGAGCGGTGGACTGGACAGATGGGATTCCGGTCGCCCCGGCCGAACACTTTCTCTGTGGAGGGATTTCCGTGGACGACCGCGGTAGAACCACGCTCGACAATCTGTACGCGGTGGGCGAGTGCAGTCGAACGGGCGTCCACGGCGCGAACCGACTCGCGAGTACGAGCCTTCTCGAAGGACTCGTGTGGGGGTTACGGGCGGGTGAGGACGCCGCAGGGGGGTCGCCACAGGTCATCGAGACTCCGTCACGACCTGACCGCGACCCCGCGTTGCCGACGGCGTTCGTCCAGGCCAAGTTCGACAGATTGCGCCGGGTGATGGACGAATTGCTCGGGTTGGAACGCACGCACGCCGACCTCGATTGGGCCGTGGCGGTGCTTCGGCGATTGAAAGGTGAAGTGGACGCTTACACGCGAACCCGCACCTCCCGGTCGCTGTACGAACTGCGGAACGCGGCGATAACAGCACTGCTCATCGCTCGGGCAGCCAGCGAGAACCGCGAGTCTGTGGGAACACACTTTGTGGTCTCGGAGGAGCCGGAATGTGAGGTGCCTGCCAGCCGATGATTCAGACGAGCACGGTCGAACGGTGGCTCACAGAGGACCTCGGCCACCACGACGTAACCAACCAGATTCCCGGCGAAACGACCGGTCGGCTCGTCGCCAAAGAAGCTGGCGTCGTCGCTGGTATCGAAGCTGCGACCGCCGTCTTCGAGTATCTCGGCGTCGGCGTCGAACCCACGGCTGCGGTCGGCGACCGCATCGAGGCCGGTGACGTTGTGTTGCAGGTCTCCGGCCAGACTCGTGACGTGCTCCGAGGCGAACGGGTCGCCGTGAATCTCGTCGGTCATGCCGCCGGTATCGCGACGCTGACGCGGGATGCGGTGGATGCCGCTCGCGAGGTGAGCGACCACGTCCGAATCGCGGCGACTCGAAAGACGACGCCCGGACTCAGAGGCGTAGAGAAGCGTGCCGTGGTCGCTGGCGGGGGCGATACCCACCGCCTCGACCTCTCGCACATGGTGATGGTAAAGGACAATCACGTCGCGGAGTTGGGCTTGCGCGAGGCGATTGCGCACTTCCGCGAGCGAGTGTCCTTCGCCACTAAACTCGAAGTCGAGGTCGAACGACCTGCGGATGCGCGGGTTGCGGCGGAGGCGGGAGCCGACATCGTCCTGCTCGACAACATGGCACCCGCGCAAATCGAACCCGTAGTCACCACGCTCCCCGACGACGTGCTCGTCGAGGCGAGCGGGGAATCACCGTCGATGAAGTCTCACGATACGCACAGACGGGACTCGACATCATCTCCATGGGACAACTCACGCACTCAGCGCCGTGTCTCGACCTCTCGTTTCGGACGGGAGCGGAAAACGGCTGAGGGTTACAGCTCTGCGAACTTCCGTTCGAGGAAGGTGACCAGGAGGTACGCGGCGAGTTGCTCTGTGTTCTCGGTCGGGTCGTATTTCGGCGCGACTTCCATCAGGTCGATGCCGCCAACCGCGTCCGTGCTGCCGAGAATTTCCATCACGCGAATCGCCTGCTGGGTCGTGAGCCCGCCGGGGACGGGCGTTCCCGTGCCGGGTGCGACGCTCGGGTCGACGCCGTCGATGTCGAACGTGACGTACACCGTGTCGGTGTCTTCGGCGGCGGCCGCGACGGCTTCTTCGACCACGGACGTGATGCCCTCTCGTTCGACGTCGCGCATCGTGTAGAGGTTCAAGCCCTCCGTTTCAACGAACTCAAAGAACTCCGGTGCTTCGTAACCCCGAATCGCGATTTGACTGATGTGCTCGTAGTCGCTGTATTCTGAATTCGCGATGTGGTGGGTGCTCGACCCGTGAAAGTCCTCGCCGAAGACGGCACTCTCCTCGTTGGTGTCAGTGTGGGCGTCGATTTGGACGAGACCGACGCTGTCTGCGTTGGTTCCCTCGGCGAAGCCACAAAACGCTGGGTACGTACAGTAGTGGTCACCGCCGAGGAGGACGGGAAACGCCTGGTCTGCAATCGTCGCGACGTGGGCGCGGATGCTCTCTGCAGTCGTGTCCACGTCCATCGGGAAGATGGGTGCGTCGCCACAATCGACGACGGAGAACTCGCTGAAGTCCACTTGCTTGCCGGTCTGCATGTTGGTCAACCCACCCTTGTAGCCCGAGAGATACGCCCACCAGTTGCTCGCCCGACGAATTGCGTCCGGGCCGTAACGCGTTCCCGGTCGGTTGCTCACCGCGCTGTCGTAGGGGGCACCGATGACACCGACGTCGGCCTCGCCGAGTTCGTCCACGGGTCGGTGGGGGGCTTTCAGGAAGGTGTTGATTCCGGCGTAGGCGAGTTCGACCGACGACCCGGGGTGGGTTTCGCGAAACTGGTCAGCGCGAGTTCGGGGTTCCCCACTCATCGCTGGTCACGCTCGCCTGTTTCCCGACGGTTGCTGTACTGGACTGCCGATTCCTCACTCAATGGCTGTGACGGTACCTGCATGAATTTACCACACGACGGTGGCAATTGATTGCCACCATGTGTACTGTTCTCTCCCCCGTTGGTAAAACTGTTACGCGCATCGCCGTGTGCTCCGGTGCGTTTTCGACTGCTGACGAAGTGATATAAATAGCCGCCACGGTAGGTACAACGTGAAGGGTCACTCGTGATGGATATAGACCGGCGAACGTACGATTTGATGCGACTCATCCGCGAGAACGAACCGATTGGCAGCATTCGATTGGTCGATTTGATGAATCGCCACGGCTATTCGATAAAGAGCCGCACGATTCGACTCATCCTCTCCGAACTCGACGAGAAAGCGTTCACCGAGAAGGTTCCGGGGAAAGGGCGCAAGCTGACTGCCGCTGGCCGGGCGGAACTCGGTCGGGGGAACATCGCGGGCCGATTCGGTCACATTCGAGAGAAAATCGTGACGCTGACGAGTCAGGTAACTTACGACCCCGTCGAAGACGCGGGTGAAGTCGTCGCCGGGTCGGCTGTGGTCCCCCACGACTCGGTGGACGAAGCACTCTCGGTCCTCGATGACCTCGCCGATTCGTCGCTCGGGCCGGTGGTGACGGCCACCGACGCGGTGGACGAGGGAGTACGATTTCAGTTTCCGTCGAGCATCACGCTCGACGGCGTGTTGCTCTCGCGTGGCATCAACACCACGTTGAAAACGGCGGGCCTCGTCGAATATCGCTCGACCCCCGGGGAACCGACGACGCCGGGAGAAGTCGTCCGGTACATCGATGTCATCAACGGCGAGGGCTCGACGATGGACGTGGTGACCCTCCTCATCGAAGCCGGACGGACCGACGTGCTGGGCGCACTGGTGCGTGATACGGGCATTCTCATCGTGGACAACCGGGAATTTCCCATCACGCGGTTCGAAGAAGCGCGCGACCTCGCGATTACCACCACGACGCTGCTCGGCGGGGCGCTCGACGTCCGTCGCCCGCGTGAGCAGGGGCCGATTCCCTTGG
>NZ_CP120471.1:0-334345 GCF_029489995.1 Haladaptatus sp. DYSN1 | reverse complement strand
GAATATTTCGGCTTTGTATTCTGTGTACTGGTAGAGGCGTCGGAACGCCCATGCGTGGAATCGCTTCGCACCAGCCATCCGGTCCCGAATACCGGTCAGATTCTCGAACGCGATGTGTGTACAGCCGTGGTCGTGGGCTTCTTCGAGAATCCGGTTCGAGGCGCGGTGTAACTCGTCTTGCATCCAGCGGTGTTCGCGGTCTTCCATCGACTGAATCGACAGGTGTGCCGACCGCGTACCTGTCTGTTGCATCGACCCGCGAGTCTTCTCAAATTCTCGGCGTCGATGGTTCATCTCATCAGCGTTCCCGATGAACGCGCCCGTTGAAGTCACAGCGAGCGAGCCGTCCACGTTCAGGTCAACACCAAGGACTGTTCTGTGCTTGGTATCAAAAAAATCAGCAGTGGACTGTTCGACTGTGGTTCGGCGCATCCGTGCGTGGAGGTAGAACGACTCTGTGAGACGGTCATACTGCAACGTAGACATACGGAACTCGTAGTCCTCGTTCAGCAGGTACTTGTCAATCGGTGTTCCTTCGGGGTCGTCGGGAAGCACGTAGTCACACTCGACGCGACCGTTCACGGTTGAGAGCGAAACGTGGTCGCGGTGGAACGTCGCACTTCGTTTGTCGTAGACGACGCTCCACGCATCGAAGTATGGCTGACTGGTGTTCTCCCCCTTCTTGAGTCGGGCGACACCGCTTTTCGTGGCCTCGATAGCACGCCGAATTCCCTTCTGAACGAGGTTTGCAGTCAACTCCGTCTCGCCACGAAATCGCTCGTAGAGGGCGTTTTCGGCTGTCTGTTTCGAGGTTACGCAGTAGTCGTTCGGGTGTCTCTACGCCCACGCTGCGGTGGTGTTCGCACAGTGGAGGAACTGAGTTTTGGTTTGATGGAGGTCGTCGAACCGGTCTGTGGGTACGTCGAGTTTGACTTTGACGGTGCGAATCACCTCCATCGTTACTTCACATATCGAAGTGATTTTTTATATCAGTTCGGGTTGGTGTGGGGGAGTTGGACTGCTATCACTCGTGATGGGTGGAGTTGATTGTCGGATCCCTCCCACGAGTAAACTCGTGGGCTTCCTCCTCGGAATCATGTGAGGTTGGCTGCAGCAGAGCAGTATATCCGTCCGCTTTAGGCATCGATCTACTGACTCCCTCCTCTGTATTCAGCATTGATTCTAGAAAACCACCTGTCATTTATTGGTGGCTTTGCCGCATACAGCCTCTAAGTCTTGCACGCCGATTTCAAGAAGTCGGCATTCTGTTACGCTGAGGAGGACGAAGACTCCCATGAATCCCTATAACCCCCGATTCAGCTGCCCCACCCCATGTGTCAGCGCTCCACGGCGGTTTGCTCCACCGTCGTGGCGATGATATATACTATCGGGCTCTGAAGAGGGAGACATCGATGGAGATCCAGTTCCAGCACGCGAACCCGTACGCCGGGCGCGAATCGGTTGTCCTCCGGATTGATGGGTTACAGAAATTCAAGGAGAATGCCTGACCCTTTAGGGTCAGGATGAATCCGACACTATATTTCGCAGTCCACCGTCGATGGCACGGCAGGATATTCCACGTTAATCCGAACCATTAAGTAATCTTCTCGACATAGGTTACGTATGGCGAAACAGGTTGTCACACGCACCTACACTGCTTCCATTCGGAATCAGCAACAGGTGTCTGACGACCTTGACGCCCTTGGGTTCGCCGCTAGTAAACTCTGGAACGTTGGACGGTGGACGTGCAGTCGTGTCTGGGACGAAATCGACTACATCCCAGAACACGACGAACTCACCGCCTACCTCAAGTCACACGAACGCTACGATGACCTGCATTCTCAGTCAAGTCAGCGAGTCCTTCAAGAACTCGCTGAAGCGTTCAACGGCTGGTACGGCAAACGACGCAACGGAGACACGAAAGCGAACCCGCCCGGCTACCGTAAAAACGGAGACGACCACCCACGTTCCACGGTCACGTTCAAGAACAAGGGATTCAAGCTTGACACCAAGTACCAGCGTGTTCGCCTGTCGCAAGGTGGCAACACCAAGAACTACTGGTCGGACTTCATCCTTTGCAAGTACGAAACCCGACCTGATGTTAACCTCTCCACCGTGGAGAGCGTCCAACAAGTTCGAGCGGTTTGGATTGGTGACAAATGGGAACTGCACTTCGTGTGCAAGGTCAAAATCGAAGTTGCTGAGGCCCCCGGTGAGAAGACGGTGGGTGTTGACCTCGGTATCAACAACTTCGCCGCACTCGCCTACGACAACGGCCACAGCGAACTGTACCCGTTGAATTGCTTGAAGCAGGACGACTACTACTTCAGCAAGCGCATCGCCCAGTGTGACGACTCTGACTCTGAACAGGCTAATCGGTTGAACCAGAAGAAGTCGGGTCGTCGCACTCACTACTTCCACACCCTCTCGAAGCACATCGTTCAACGGTGTGTGGATGAGGGGGTTGGGGCGATTGTGGTGGGCGACCTCTCTGGTATCCGTGAGGATGAGGAGAACGGTGAGTCGAAGAACTGGGGCAAGCACGGCAACCTCGACTTGCATTCGTGGGCGTTCGACCGTTTCACGTCGATGCTTGAGTACAAAGCCGAGATGGAAGGCATCACGGTCAAAGAAGTGTCTGAGCGTGATACGTCGAAGTCGTGTTCGTGCTGTGGTCGAAAGCGTAAGGCAAACCGTGTTGAGCGTGGGTTGTACGTCTGCGATTCGTGTAGTATGGTAGCGAACGCGGACGTGAACGGGGCAGAAAACATTCGGCAGAAAGTATCTCCGAGTCTCGCCACGGATGGCGGTGATAGGAGTAACGGCTGGTTGGCACAGCCTTCGACGTTCTTGTTTGACAAGGAAACTGGTGCGTTCGCACCTCAAGAACAGGCCACGTCGTAAACCACAATATCCCAACTCAGCGGTGCGGTGCCGTGGGATTCCCGCGTCTTCAGGCGCGGGAGGATGTCAATCACTGATTCAATGATTCAATGAAATTTCTCCAGTGTATCGAATTTTCACAAGAATCGGTCCAATACTCGGAGATACGTCGATGCGTCTCGAATTCACTGCTGGTTGTCTATACCGCGTCGCAACGTCACGATGTCAATTGGGGCTTCGAGAGATGGGTTGTGGAGAATAGGGCCTGGCACGTTGTTAACCAACACTAGTGGCCGATATCTCCGCAATGTTGGTTAACTTTCTTTCCTACCTGTTTCAGCGACGAGCATTGCAGATACCGTGGTTTCCAACGGAAGCGCAGTCTCCGCAGACGTTAACGAATCGCGACGCGATTCGTTCGCATCTCGCAGGATCACAGGTCCTGCGGACTCGTCGGAATCCAGCGGATTCCGAGACACCTGAACGCTTTGCGTTCTGGGGACGGTGATTCGGAGCGTCCCGCTTCTATCCACTTTGTGTAAATGTCATTCCACTGATTGAACGTGGCAATATATGATTCCTGTTGGAACTTATTAATAAGTAAGGATTTATACACAATACCCAGGGTATATTCACGCAGAATGGTCTGGGTTCAGTGCACATTCGTAAATATCCGGAAGTGTGGGACTCCAGTTGAGTCCTCGACGGTCCGGTTCGGTGGCAGAAAATGACACTCCTCGACATCGACGACCTCGTGGTGCGGTACGATACGGGTGACGGACCAGTCCACAGCGTCAATGGCGTCTCGTTCACTATCGAGAACGGAGTCAACTACGCGCTCTCGGGCGAATCAGCATCGGGCAAATCAACGACTGCAAAGGCAATTCTTGGCCTGTTACCGGACCATGCAGTAATAGAGTCAGGGAAGATAGAGTTCGAAGGCCGAGATTTACAGACGATGACGCCAGCGGAGCGACAGGACCTCCTCTGGGAGGAGATCGCCTTCATTCCGCAGACAGCTATCGACGCACTCGACCCCACGATGACCGTCGGCGGACAGGTTCGCCAAGCTATCCAGACCCACAGGACAGTTTCCAAGGAGCGCGCCAGACGTCGGACTCGCGAGTTGTTCGAAACCGTCGGTCTCAATCCCGAACGGACCGAAGAGTATCCACATCAATTCTCGGACGGGATGCGACAACGTGTCGTCATCGCGATGGCGCTCGCGCTCGACCCCAAGCTCATCATCGCAGACGAGCCAACGACGGGACTGGACGTCATCGTCCAGGACGAGATCATCAGCAATATCCTCAAGATTCAAGAGGAGACGGACAGTTCGTTGCTGTTGATTACCCACGATCTCAGCGTCATCGCGGAGACCTGTGACGAGATGTCGGTACTGTACGGCGGAATGGTCATGGAGCAGGGCCGCATCGACAACCTGCTTCTCAACCCCTCGAACCCGTACACGATGGGGCTCAAAAACGCGCATCCGGCCCTCGATGCTGAACACGAGGGAGACCTCGTCTCGGTCCCGGGCGAACCGCCAAATCTGGATTCGAAACCAACCGGTTGTGTCTTCGAGCCGCGGTGCCCGTTCGCGACCGAGGAGTGTTCTGAGACAGTTCCGGGCAGAGAAACTCCCGTACCGGAACCAACGTGTGGCCTGTCACCACGTGGAGCAATTGAATCGGATGCGCTCTGAAGCCGATGATTCTGCCACGTGGGGTGGGGCTGCCGAGGGGTCACGCACCTCCGATGGTGAAATACTGCTGGAAGTCGAGGGGCTACAAAAGTGGTACGAACGGGAGGACTCGCTGCTGGGACGCCTGCCGTTCGAAAGTATCGCACCGTCTATCACGGGCCTTACGGGTAACATCCGCGATTGGTACGACCGACGCGGCGAAGTGATCAGGCAGGTGTTCGGCCACGACGAATCCCACGTCCGCGCGGTCGATGGGGTCTCGTTACGCGTTTCCTGCGGCGAAATCCTCGGCATCGTCGGTGAATCTGGCTGTGGAAAGTCGACACTCGGAGAGGCACTCGCATTGCTGGAGGAACCCACGGTGGACCGGTTCACGTTCGACGGCCGCTCGCACGAGTACTACCAGGAGAATCTCCAATCGTTCCGGCAGAAAGTACAGATAATCTTCCAGAACCCCTACGAATCGCTGAATCCGCGATTGAAGGTTGAACATCTCGTCAAGGAGCCGTTGACAATCCACGGGTACCGACTTGACGAGCGCGAGGCGGTAGTCGAGGAGACGCTCGAAAAGGTGGGACTGGCACCTGCCGAACGGTATCTGGATATGTACCCGAACGAACTCTCTGGCGGCGAACGCCAGCGCGTCGCTATCGCGCAGGCGTTGGTGCTCGAACCCAAACTACTCATCTGTGACGAGCCCGCCTCGATGCTCGACGTCTCGCTGAAAGCGGAAGTGCTCAACCTCCTTCGTGAGCTCGTCAACACCGAGGGAATCGGCGTGCTGTACATCTCTCACGACCTGGCGAGTCTCTCACAGATTGCCGACCGCATGGCGATCATGTACCTCGGCACGTTCGTCGAGCGCGGACTGACCGAACGAATCGTCAACGACCCGAAACACCCCTACACCGAGGCGCTGCTAGCGGCGGTCCCGGAAACGGAACCGCGGGGAAACCGCGAACGAATCACCCTCGACGGGAAACCGGCGCTCCCCTCGCGGGCTATCTCGGGCTGCCGGTTCGCCCCGCGCTGTCCGAAGGCGACTGACCGCTGCTGGGACGCGGAACCCGACCTGACCGAGTGGACGCGCGGCCGTCACTCCACGGCGTGTTATCACCCGGACAAAGACGTGATCGACGACGAGCCAGACAGCCCCGGACGGGTCGACCGGACGATTGAGAATAACTGATACTGCCGGCCGAAAGCCATACGAGAAATTCACACCCGGGGTGACAAATATCCTCACCAAAATACGGCCGATAATATGAATTCTCTCCACCCCCGAAAATCAAGGTCCTCTCCCGGGAAGCCACTTAAAGGGTGAAGATAATCGGGCCCCATCGGGGGCAGGTTCACGCGGGTACTGCAGGAATCGACTCGATAGAATGACGACAAACGGAAAAGAGAGTACACAGTTACCTGCGACGCCAGAGTTGGGACCACTGTTCGACCCTGACTCGGTCGCAGTCATCGGCGCGAGCCCCGAATCATTCTACTCGGGCAACCTCGTTGACAACCTCCTCGACTATGGCTTCGACGGGACCCTCTACCCCGTCAATCCGAATCGCGAAGAAGCCTGGAACCGCCCATGTTACGACCGTATCGAAGATGTTCCAGAGACTGTCGACCTGGCGGTTGTGAGTGTCCCACGCGAATACGTCGTAGAGAACGTCCGGGCCGCAGGCGAGAGAGGTGTTCCCATTGCGCTCGTCCTCACTGCGGGATTCGCCGAGGCGGACGAGACGGGCAGCGAACTCGAGCAAGACCTCGCTGAGACGGCCACCGAGGCGGGAATTCGAGTCGTGGGTCCGAACTGCATCGGCGTGATGGCTGCCCGAGGTGTGACGCTCACCTCGACGTGTTCACGAGAACCCGAACCGGGCGGAATCGGTCTCGTCAGCCAATCCGGAGCGCTGGCGTTCACGACGTTTTTCGAGCGGGCAGCTGACTGGGACCTCCACTTCAGTCACATCGTCTCGACCGGCAACGAGACCGACCTGACGCTCACGGACTACGTCGCATATCTCGCCGGCCAGGAGAGCGTTGACGTCGTCTGCACGTACGTCGAGGGCATCGAGCAGCCGGAACGGTTCATGCAGGTCGCCGAGGCTGCGGTTCGAAGCGGAACCCCAGTGCTGACGGTGAAGATAGGCCAGTCCGACCTCGCCGAAGAGGCCACGCTCTCGCACACGGGTTCGCTCACCGGCGACGACGATGCCTGGACGGCAGCCATCAACCAGACTGGCCTCCAGCGAGTCCCTGACATCCCCGATCTCCTCTCCCGGGCGAACGCACACATCGCGGACGATGAACCTGACGGTGACCGCGTCTGTATCGCCTCGACCAGCGGTGGTCTTGCGAGCCTGCTCGCCGACATGGCCGCCAAGCGTAACCTCACACTGCCCGACATTGACGGCGAGACCGAGCGTGCCCTGCTGGACATGGACGAACTCCTGACCTACGGCGAGCTTCACAACCCTGCCGACATCCGGGGATATGGCGCGGATTCACTCCCTGAAATCGCAGACGTACTCCTCGCCGACGGCGACTTCGACTCCTACGTCTTCGCCATCGGCCTCTCAGGGGTCAACGCCCGCGCAGCTGAAATCGCCGCCGATCTGGAGAATATCGCTGAACAGGCCGAGGCTCCGGTGTACGTCCTCTGGACCGGCCGCAAGGAACCCGACGATCCGACCGAGACACCGCCATACGCCAGGCTGCGCGAGTCGGTGCCGGTCTACGAGGACCCGAGCCGGTGTCTCGATGCCGTCGCATCGACAGTTGCTTTCGCCGCTGACCGGGACCGCCTCGCTGACCAGCCGCCGCGGCCTTCGCTTCCCACAGCACGCGATGGAAGGGATGGAGATGCTCCAGGCAGTGAAACGCTCGACCTCGGCCTCCCCCGAGGACGAGTCCTCGCGTGGAACGAAGCCGAACCACTCCTCTCTGCGTTCAACGTGCCAACCGTCGAGACTCGGTTAGTCACCGACGCTGACGGGGCCGCCGCCGCCGTGGAATCGATAACCGGACCCGCGGTCCTCAAGATAGACTCGCCGAAACTCCCGCACAGAACTGACGTCGGTGCCGTCAGGCTCGGTGTCGACTCACCCACCGAAACGAGAGAGGCCTACGATGAGGTACTCTCGGCCGCCCAGGCCCACGTTGGAAACGACGATATCGAAGGGGTGCTAGTCCAGCCCATGGTCGACGACGGCGTTGAAACGATGGTCGGCGTCGCACCCGGAGACGTGTTCGACTCACTCGTCACGGTCGGCCCGGGTGGGACTTTCGTGGAGGCGCTGGACGAGAGTGCGACGCTCGTCCCGCCGTTCACGCGGGCAGATGCGCTGCGCGCCGTAGAAGACACGGTCCTGCGGACTTGCTCACCGACCGCCGGGATGGTGATCCATTGCCCGTCGAACCCATCGTCGACCTCCTTGTGAATGTCGGGGACCTCGCTCACTCGGTCGACGCCGTCGCCGAAGTTGACCTGAATCCCATCGTCGTCACGGACGACGGCCCCATCGCCGTCGACGCACTCATCCGCACGGATGGCCGCGAGTGACTACTCCTAAATACAGCTTCGTCCAATGTCGGGTACACGCACGACCAAGGTGAGACAATATGCTTCGCATCGAATTCCAAACCATCCCGTCCGGTGTCGTCGATGACCTCAAGATGCAGTTCCCGGACATCCGGCGAATCGATTTCGAGAACGCCTTCTTCGCCGACGAAGGCGATTGGATCGAATCACTGCTAGTCACGTCGGGAGCCGAATTCGACCCCAAGGCGGCAGTCGAATCTCTCTCGCGTGCCGAACTGTTCCATCACGAACGGGTGTCGACGGAACCCTCAGACCAACCAACGCACCGGTTGACGATAGTCGCACACGAACCATATCCGTTCATCTTGGGCGTGATCCTCCGGGAGAAAGCGATTCCGAACCGGTTGACTCTACACGGCGACCACTTCGATGGGGTCGTGACGGTGAAGGTCTGGGACGACTTCCGCCAGTTAGCGGACAGGATCCAGGAACAGTTCGGACGATTCGAGCTCTTGAGCGTGAACCAGATCGAGACAGCCGGTGAACCACTCGGGAGCGGCCAGCTCGGCCGCGTCCTGCAGAACGAACTCTCCCAACAACAGCTGACTGTGCTGAGAGCAGCCCATTCGATGGGGTATTTCGACGCCCCACGTCAGGCGTCCGCGGACGACATCGCGGCGGAACTGGACATCGCCCAGTCGACGCTTAGTGAGCGCCTCCGACTCGCCGAGAAACAGCTCTTCGACCTCTTCTTCTCGCCTGAATCAAACTCGTCTACTGCCGACTCCGTCGACAAATAATCGTCCGCCTTTCATTTTGAATCTGCACCGTCAAACTAACTGACTCTAATTTTATACAAATCTTATTTCATAATTTTCCAGATGATGATACTGCGTGGTTCGAGTGGGTTCTCCACGGCAGGTACGGGGGTGGTAATAAAGAATGATGATGATTGGCCGGTATCGGGAGTAGATTCAGGCCAGTAAGAGGGAACAATGAGATGCAATGTCGAAGGGAAAAACGTTCGAAATTGAGACAGGTACGGTATCGCGGCGCCGGTTCCTACAGGTCACGGGCGCGGTCGGGCTCGCGGGACTGGCCGGTTGCCAGGGCAACGGAGACAGCGAGGGTAACGGCGATGGTCGAACTATCGAGACCCAGTTCTGGGAGGAGTGGCCCGTCGAGACGAAGGGGAAATCGGTCAACGACGATGCCGTTCAGTTTGAGTACACCGCGGTTGAGGGCGAACCAGTGTCCGCCCTTGACGTGCACTTCGCACAGGCGGAAACGCCGTGGATGCGCGAACACGCGCTGCTGATCAAAGATTCGTTCAAATCCATCGGCGTTCCAACCAACCTCGTCAACGTCCAGCCGAGCACCAGGTACGGGGAGTACTGGCGTGCCGACATCGGTCACCCGGTGCCCGTGGTCATGAATCTCCACGGGCCGGACCCGCAGCGAGGGCTCGACCCAAACCCGTTCCTTATGCGTGCACACCCCGAGACGGGCGGGAACTACTACAATTACAAGAACGACGAGATTACGGAGCTCCTGGACGAACAGGCCCAGACCATCGGCGATATGGAAGCGCGCGCCGAAATCTGTAAAGAGATTCAACGGAAGCTCAGCGATGACGCGTACGTCATCGCCTCGAACTTCCCCGACGTAATCACGGTAGCCAACACCACCGACTGGAAGGGGTACGTCCCGACGCCGGGTAACGGCACGACTCGCGACTCCTTCATCTGGACGCAGGTGAATCTCCAGCCCCAGGGCAACTCGTCGACGTGGGTGAAAGGCGTCCTCACCGGGATGCAAGGCACGAATCTTCCCTGGTCGACCGGCGGACTGGAAGAGAAGCGGCTATTGAACGTCTACGACGGTCTTTACGACGCCTCTCCGCAACTGGATATCGTCCCTGGCCTCGCGACCGGGCACGAGGTCATCGACGACACTACCGTCGAGATGGACCTCCGCGAGGGCGTCACTTGGCACGACGGTGAATCGTTCGGTCCCGATGACGTGAAGTTCAGCGTCGAGAAATACAAGCAGACCACGGCTCCACAGCAGGGCCCGTTCTACCGAACCATCGACAGCGTGGAAGTCGTGTCGAACAGTGGCGGTGGACGTGTCCGATTCAATCTCACCGAGCCCGACGCTTCCTTCCTCACCCAACGGGCAGTCCGGAGCGTCATCATCCCGAAACACCGCTGGGAGGACATCGAGAACCCTGGACAGCACAATCCGGAGAATCCCATCGGGACCGGGCCGTTCAAATTCGTCAACTGGGAGCAGGGAACCGAGCTCAGGCTGGAGAAACACGACGGCCACTGGCTCTGGGACGACGCCGTCCGCAAGGAGATGCTCGGCCAGTACTTCGTCCCTGGCGACGGTATCGACGAACTTGTGGAGGCGAACGTCGGGAACGTCTCGACGCTCATCGGCGCGATGCAGTCGGGCGACATCGACGCAATCGGGACGACCGTTTCGAACCAGCAGGCCGACCGCGCGGCTAAGGCCGACGGCATCGAGAAACAGACCGCCGAGAACTACGTTCCGACGGACGTTCACCTCAACCACATCGTCCCGTTACTCCGAGACAAGACGTTTCGCGTGGCGCTCAGCCACACCGTCGACAAACAGGGCTTCGTGGATAACGTGCTCGACGGCCGCGGCACCGCAATCGAGGGCCAGCGGCTGCTCACACACCTCCTGACGCCCTTCGCCGCCGAGACTGACCCATACGAGTACGACGTCGACAAGGCCACGACGATGCTCCAGCAGGCAGGGTACACGTTCGAAGACGACACGCTCGTCTGGCCGGAGGGCGACGCCTGGGACGCCTTCGCCGAACGCGTTGAAAACGGGCACGCCACCCGGTCCGAACTCGAACAGTCCAACTTCTCGTAATCACCAATGAGCTTTCGAAGATTCCTCATCAAACGAACGGTGATTGCAGCGATACTGACCATCGTATCGGTCAGTATCATCTTCGCGACGCTTCGGTTCCTGCCGAGTGACCCATTCAGCGGCCTGGTTGCCTCCGGCTCGCTAACGGCCGACCAGGTCACAAAGTTACGGGCGATGTACGGCCTCGACGAACCGATTTACATCCAGTACATCAAGTACGTCAGGAACCTGTTCACGTTCCAGTTCGGCGTCTCACTCACTCAGCAACGACCGGTGGGAGAGATTGTCCTTCCGGCACTCGTGAACACACTCATCCTCTTGCTGCCGGCGCTCGTCGTCACGGCGATCCTCAGTTCCATCGCCGGAATGTACGCCGGCTGGAACCGCGGGTCGTTGTTCGAACAGTGGTCGATCGTCATTACCACATTCTTCCGCGCGACCCCAATCTTCGTGACCGGCATCCTTCTGCTCATCGTCTTCTCGTACGGGCTGAACTGGCTGCCCGCCTTCGGGATGCGAAGCCCGATGGCGAACCCGCAGGGGTACGTAGCGACGTTCATCTCCGTCGACTTCCTCAAACACTACATCCTCCCCTTCACGGCGTCGGTGCTGTTCTTCAGCGGCGACTTCCTGATGCTGGCACGCAATTCCATCGTTGAACGAAAGGGGTCTGAGTTTCTCAAGCTCCATCGTGCCAAGGGGCTCTCGGAGCGAGAGCAACTCGCTCGTGCGGGCCGCAACTCCCTGCTCCCATTGGTTACCTACTTCGCACTCCGGACGGGGATGATCTTCCAGGGAGTCATCACCCTGGAAGTGGTCTTCGCGTGGCCCGGCATCGGTCGCGCGCTCGTTCAGGCGATTCTCCAGCAGGACTACCCGACCGTCCAAGCCGCCGTGTTTATCATGGCGCTGGCGGTCATCGTGATGAACCTCACCGCCGACCTGCCGTATGCCAAACTCGACCCAACGATCGAAGGAAGTGGTGTCTGATGTCGGGGTACTCTCTCGACGTCGATACCCTGAGGGACCGCCTCCGCAACGAGCTCGGCCGTGGGTATCAGATTATGAGCGTAATTTGGCAAGATACCGCCGCGAAGGTCGGTCTCAGCATCCTCATAGTATTCGTGTTCATGGGACTGTTCGGCCCACACATCGCTCCGTACCATCCTATCGAGGATACGCTCCGGCAAGACCTATCGATAATGAAGCTTCAGGACCCGAACTCGAAAGCCCTCCTCGGGACGACGTCGTTCGGTAAGGACGTCCTGAGTCAGTTTCTGGCTGGTGCTCGTCCAACGCTCATCATGGGCTTCTTCGGCGGCGTCGGGACTGGTGTGCTGGGCTTCCTCGTCGGGCTTACGAGTGGCTACTTCGGTGGCCGGGTCGACGAGATCCTAATGCGGCTGACCGACCTCACGTTCGCGCTCCCGCTCCTGCCGATGGCGCTGCTGATACTGTCGTTCGTGACGCCGAACGTCTGGCTCATCACTGCCATCATGGTTATCTTCCTCTGGAAGATGCCTGCCCGAGTTATCCGTTCGGAAGTGATGACGGTCAAGGAGCGGACGTTTGTGAAATCGGCCCGTGCGAGAGGCGCTGGCCACCTCAGGACGATGTTCCTGCACGTCGCGCCGAACGTACTGGGCATCGGCTTCCTCTACACCGCGTACGCCGTTGGGTGGTCAATCGTGGTCGGGGCGTCGCTCGCGTTCCTCGGCTTCGGTGACCCGACGACGACGTCGTGGGGTCGGATGCTCCAGCAGGTGTTCCGCTCGGGCGCGATTCGCGTCGCCTGGTGGTGGGTCCTCCCACCGGCGCTCGGTATCGCTGCCGTGACTACCGCGGTCTTCCTCGTCGGCCGAGCCCTCGAGGAGATGATTAACCCCGAACTCAAGACGGAGCAAGAATGAGTCTACTCGAAGTCAACGACCTCAAGATCACGTATCAGACCCCAGATAGCGAAGTACACGCCGTAAACGACGCCTCCTTCTCTATCGAGGAGGGGGACAACTACGGTCTCGTGGGCGAGTCCGGCTCCGGAAAGTCGACCCTCGCGAAGGCGATTCTCGGACTGCTCGACGCCAACGGGGCAGTCCGCTCTGGGAGTGTCACGTTCAAAGGCCGCGAACTCGTTGGCCTATCCGAGCAGGAGTGGCGGGACGTCCGCTGGGAGGAGATCGCCTACATCCCCCAGAGCGCGATGGATTCGCTCGATCCCGTGATGTCTGTCGGTGCGCAAATCCGGCAGGCGATTCGCAAGCACAAGAACGTCTCGAAGGCCCAGGCCAACGAACGCGTCGACGAGGTATTCGAGATAGTCGGTCTCGACCCGGCTCGGACGGGCGAGTATCCACACGAGTTCTCCGGCGGGATGCGCCAGCGCGTCACTATCGCGATGGCGCTCGCACTCGACCCTGACCTCATCATCGCAGACGAGCCAACGACGGGACTGGACGTCATCGTCCAGGATAAAATCGTTCAAAAGCTCATGGAGATCCAAGAAGAGATCGACAGCTCGCTACTGTTGATCA
Organism: Haladaptatus sp. DYSN1; assembly: GCF_029489995.1. NCBI lineage: Archaea > Methanobacteriati > Methanobacteriota > Halobacteria > Halobacteriales > Haladaptataceae > Haladaptatus > Haladaptatus sp. DYSN1. Next base: position 320,772 of record NZ_CP120471.1, on the reverse strand, counting down.
CCCACGAGGTCGGCGTCGTCGCGGAGACCTGTGACGAAGTGTCGGTGCTATACGGCGGGAAGGTGATGGAGCAAGGAGGCACGTTCGACGTCTTCAACAATCCACAGAACCCCTACACGATGGGGCTGAAGAACGCCTTCCCGGAAGTTGACGAGTTCGACGAACAGGCGATATCCATCCCTGGTTCGCTGCCAGACCTCACCGAGGCACCATCGGGGTGCGTCTTCCGTAACCGATGCCCATTCGCGACCGAGGAGTGCGAGAGCGAGCACCCGCCGCTGGTCGAAAGCGGCGAACAGGTTTCGGCCTGTTATCACACCGAGAAGGCGAGCGAGATGCAAGAGCGGGCGAGTGACCCCGAAACGTGGGGCATCGACGTCCCGGAGGAGTCCGAGTCTCGTGACCTGGGAGAGGTCATCGTCGAGACCAACGGTTTGGAGAAGTGGTTCGAACAATCACAGCCCATCATCGAAGACCTCCTTGGGGGGGAACCGGACTACGTCAAAGCCGTCAACGGCATCGACCTCGACGTTCGAGAGAGCGAAATCGTCGGTGTCGCCGGCGAATCGGGATGCGGGAAATCAACGCTCGCCGAAGTAATCTCGGCGCTCCAGTCGCGGTCAGGTGGGGAGATTCTCATCGACGGCGTCCCGATCGAAGACCTGCTGGAAGAGGATACGCAGGAGTTTCGCTCGCAGGTTCAGTTCATCTTCCAGGACCCGTTCGACTCGCTGAACCCAAGACAACGTGTGCGTGCCGCAGTCGGCGAATCGCTGAAGATTCAGGGGTACGGACCTGAGAAAATCGAGCGGAGAGTTCGCCAAACACTCGCGGACGTAGGGCTCAATCCACCCGAGAAGTACCTCGACGAGCATCCCGACCAGCTCTCTGGCGGCGAACGCCAACGCGTCGCCATCGCGCAGGCGTTGGTGCTCGAACCCAAACTACTCATCTGTGACGAGCCCGCCTCGATGCTCGACGTCTCGCTGAAGGCGAACATCCTCAACATTCTGCGCGAGATGGCCGACGAGCGAGATATCGGCATCGTCTACATCTCCCACGACCTGGCGAGCCTCTCGCAGATCACCGACCGGCTGGCGGTGATGTACCTCGGAGAAATCGTTGAGATGGGTGCCACCAATGAGGTCGTCGAGAATCCCAGACACCCGTACGCGGCGTCGCTCCTCTCGGCATCACCCAAGGCTGACCCGGAGATCGACCGCCAACGAGTGCTGCTTCCGGGTGAACCGCCGAACCCAATCGAACTGCCGAACGGATGTAACTTCGCCCCGCGCTGTCCGAAGGCCACCGAGAAGTGTCACCAACAAGATCCCGCTCGCTCGACGTTCGAGGACGGGAGCCACGAAGCAGCGTGTCACTTCCCGGTCGAAGACATCGAGAGCGAGCTACTGGCCCACTATGCACGCGAACGGGAGCGAGCGAAGAGCGAATCAGTCGAGGAAGCATAAATGCAGCCTGGCTCCCCGTTGTGAAACATCGTGTTCGACGCGATGCCGCTGACCGTTCAGGTCGGCGGTGTCTCCGTTCCCGATAGCGTGATCGCCATCGGTGGAGCTGCTCTCATCGCCGCCCTCATCGCTCTCTCGGCGTTCTTCTCCTCATCGGAGATCGCCATGTTCTCGCTGCCTGCACACCAGGTCGAGAAACTCGTGAACGACGATGTCCCCGGGTCGCAGAACCTGCGCGCGTTGAAAGCTGACCCACACCGGCTGCTCGTGACGATACTGGTTGGCAATAACCTCGTCAATATTGCAATGTCGTCCATCACGACCGGGTTGCTGGTGCTGCTCGGATTCGGGCAAGGCGAAGCTGTCGCCTTTGCGACCTTCGGAATCACCGCTCTCGTCCTGTTGTTCGGCGAGAGCGCCCCGAAGAGCTACGCGGTCGAGAACACGGAATCCTGGGCACTGCGTATCGCCGGGCCACTCAAATTCTCCGAGTATATCCTGCTTCCACTGGTGGTCCTGTTCGACTACCTTACTCAAGTAGTGAACAAGGTCACAGGCGGTCGCTCAGCCATCGAAACATCCTACGTTACCCGTGAGGAGATCCAGGACATCATCGAGATGGGTGAACGCGAGGGCGTCCTCGACGAGGATGAACGCGAGATGCTTCAGCGTATCTTCAGGTTCGACGAGACCATCGCGAAAGAGGTGATGACGCCTCGTCTCGATATCACTGCCGTCGACCGCGACGATGACGTCGAAGTAGCCATCACGACGTGCATCCAGAGCGGCCATCATCGACTCCCCGTATTCGAAGGAAACCTCGACACCATCATCGGGGCCGTAACGCTGTCCGACCTCGTCAGGGAGCACCGCTACGGGGCAGGCGACCTCGACCAACTCGACCACCACGTCGAGGAAGTCCTCCACGTTCCAGAGAGCAAGAGCGTGAACGACCTCTTCGAGGAAATGCGCCGCGAGCGCGTTGGGATGGCCATTGTTATCGATGAGTTCGGCACGACCGAGGGACTCATCACCACCGAAGACCTCGTCGAGGAGATCGTCGGTGACATTCTCGAAGCAGAGGAGGACGAACCAGTGTTGGTCGTAGACGAAACGACCGTGCGCGTTCGGGGAGACGTGAATATCGAAGCCGTCAACGACACGCTCAACATCGAACTTCCGGAGGGAGAGGAGTTCGAGACCATCGCGGGGTTCGTGTTCAATCGCGCTGGTCGGCTGGTCGAAGAGGGAGAGTCCTTCACCTACGACGGCGTCGAACTCCACGTTGAGGGCGTGGACGATACCCGCGTTACCCGAGTCCAGATCACGAAACAGCTCGACCAGACATCTGGGCAGCACTCGATAGAGGTCCAAAGTTGATTCTCTCGGTGTTCCCACTGCGAATTATCTGGTTGAACAGGCGCTAAGACCCCATCCTACTCGCGCCTTCGGCGCTCGTTGAGGGTGGGGAGGATGTCACGTCAGTTCTTTCGGTTAAACAGAGCTCCAAGCACCCCAATTACGCCCGTGAAAACACTGAACACCGACCCATAGTGCACTACGTCCGTGAAAGAATCCTCACACTCAGCAACTTGAGAAGGGTCGTCGTCGTATGTGTCGTGGCACCATTGGATTTCCTGCTGGTTCCACACGCCAACGAGAAGTCCGCCAGCAATCAAGAGCAGAAACAGTACTAGCCAGCCGTTACGCAGAAACACGTCAAATGACATACTAGTAGTGGACCAAACCACGAAAAGTACGTTTCGGTAATCAAGGGTTCTATCCGTCGCACCGAATCGGGAAGCAGTCTGTGACAATTATACGCAGAGAAACACTGGACTGGCGATACTTGATTTGGCGTCGATAGTGGTTCTCACGGAAAATTAAATTGGGTCGCTGATTCCACTACGAATTCTAGTGCGTACTCGCGTGCAGAATGTTTTCCACCTCCTCTCACCCACCGTCGCGATCGATAAGCTGTCCGTTACTAATAGTCTTGACCGGCTTACATGACGAGTGGCTCAGCCCAAGCACTCCCGCACGAACACGAAGACGCTCCGCTGGGCGTTGCTCGCCACGGCGATATTTACAGCGGTCGGTGGACTCGCCGCCGCTGCTCTGACGAGAACGCTGATTTTTCTCGTCTTCTACGGCGGCTTCGGGCTTCCAACCCGCGAGTTTCCGCTGCTGGCTGGGCTCGCCGCGGGACTCGTCGGCGGAACCAGCTGGTGGCTGCTCTTTGAGCGACCCGGGCACTTGACCCGCGAGCGCGGGGGCCTCGTCGGGCTGATAACCGGCGTGCTGGTCCACCCCGTCGCCTGGGTGTTCATCCTCGCCCTTGACGCCATCCGAACGGGAGTCTGGGACGCGGAAGGCAATCTCCTGATATACCAGGTATTCATCATCTGGGGGCTGGGCCTAGTCGGCGGGTTCACCGTGATCATGGGTGTGTTCGCGAGCCTCCTCGTCCTCGTCGCACGCGAGCGACTGAGCAAGGACGTCGTTACCGGACGGAGCCTGTTCGTCGTCGGGCTGGGTGCGGTCGTCGGAGGCTGGATCGCAGTAACGGTCATCGTGATTCTCGGCGTGTTCGCTCTGGTGGTGGTCGGCGGTGGGTTGCTGGCTGCGGGCGTCACCGTCGTGGCGCTTCGCAGACTCCCCGTGGTCAGAACGTTCCTCGGGTGGTGTTATCGGGTCGACCCCAACGAGTCTGCGCAGGTGGGGGCTGCATTTCGGCGGCGGCACGCCGCGGTTCTTAGTGTCGGCGTGATTGGATTCCTCCTGGGAGCGCTGGGGTATGCGTCACTGGTGGTGACGTTCTGCAGCGAGGTGCTCGTGGAGATAACCCAGCAACCGATGGGGGCGCTGTCCGTCTGTCGGTGGGAGACTCGATTCACGTTCTATCCGGTGTTTTTCGTCGTCGCCAGCACACCCGTTTTGCTGGTGGTGAATCGTGTGGCCACGGGGTTTGCCCCCCGGCGGTCGGTTCGTCGCGCCATAGTCGAGTGGCTCGTCTTTTTGGCGTTGGTATCGGCCAGTTACACTGTCGCGTTCGTGGTTCTGTGGCCGCTGTAGGCTCCGATCTAAGCGAGGCTCTCTCGTCTGGGATTCAGCAGATATGGCACGTTTTTAGTCGTACCCACCCTATTCTTACGGAGTCTGTATCCACTGAATGACGGTTCCTCATCTCAATTTTCGGCTGACAAACTTCGTTGGCGGCTCGTTCTCACGCCAGAGTACACGCGGACGACTGATTCCGGTCGCCGGCCGTCAATTCATTGATTCAAGGTTAGTAGCGAATCCGAGAGGTGTTCCGCCGTGCCACTGATGATGGCCGTCGGGTCCGTCAGGTCGAGCGGGGGGAGCGTCTCGACCGGCACATCGATCATCCGTTCGAGCATGGCCGGATTCGTCCGTTCGGCCACGGTGGCACCCTCATACTCGTTGAGAACGACACCGCGAACGGGGAGCCCGCGCTCGCAAAGCGCGTCGACGGTCAGTGCCGTGTGATTCAAGGTCCCCAATCCCGACCGGGCGACAACCACGGCGGGAAGGTCAAGGTCGGCGACGAGATCGAGTACCTCTCGTCCCTCGGCCAGTGGCACACGGAGTCCACCAATGCCCTCAAGGACGCCACACGCCGCGTCGGCCAACGCCTGTTCACAGTCCGCCAATAGCGTCTCGTAGGAGAGGGTATTGCCTGCTTTTTCAGCCGCAACTGCGGGAGCCAGCGGCTCCTCAAGCCGGCGGAGACAGGTTGCGGCAGCGGCCGTCCCGCAGACGTCGGCGACGAACCCCGCGTCGTCGTCCGGGGGGAAGCCGGTCTGGCAGGGTTTGACGGCGCGAGCGGCGACACCGACTTCCCGTAGATTCCCAATCAATCCTGCGGTGACGACGGTTTTGCCAACGCCCGTGTCCGTCCCAACGACTGCGAAGTCCTCAGTCATAGCAGATCAAGAGCGTGGCCGGCCTCGCGGAAGGCCGTCAAACAATGATCAATTTCCTCGTCCGTATGTGACGCCATCGGTGCCACCCGGATTCGACTGGTCCCCTCGGGAACCGTCGGCGGACGAATCCCTGGCGCGATGACATTCCGCTCGCGGAGCCGCTCGGCGAGCGTCATTGTGGTCTCCCGGTCGCCGACGACAACGGGCAGGATCTGGGTTTCACCCCACACTTCATACCCGAGTTCCTCGAGTCCATTGCGCAGTCGCTCGACGTTCGCCCAGAGGCGTGCCGGCCGGTCGCTCTCGCGAGCGATCTGGAGCGATTTCCGGGCAGCCGCCGCAGCTGGGGGCGTGAGGCCTGTGGAGAAAACGAACGAGCGGGCGGCGTTGAGCAGGTACTCGATTAACAGCTCACTGCCTGCGACGTACCCGCCCTGGCTCGCAAGCGCCTTCGAAAGCGTCCCCATCTGCACATGGACGCGGTCGGCAAGCCCCTCGCGCTGGACGATACCGCCACCCGCCTCGTATAGGCCGGTCGCGTGCGCCTCGTCGACCATCAGCCACGCGCCGTACTCTTCGGCGGCGGCACAGAGCTCCTCAAGGGGAGCCACGTCACCGTCCATGCTAAAAACGGAGTCGGTGACGACCAGCCACGATTCGTCCCCGGTCGCCTCCTGAGCGCGTCGCTCGAGCATCGCACGGAGATCGTCGGGGTCGCAGTGGTCGTACACTCGCGTCTCCGCGTCGGCGAGCCGACAGCCGTCGATGATGCTTGCGTGATTCAGCTCATCTGAAAAGACAATGTCCGGAGCCAGTGCTGAGAGCACCCCGAGGTTCGTCGCGTACCCCGACGAGAACACAAGCGCCCGCGCCATCCCCTTCGTCTCGGCGATATCGCGTTCGAGGGCGCGATGGGGTGGTGTGTCACCGGTCACGAGCCGACTTGCACCGGCACCAGTCCCGGTCTGGCGGGACGCATCGGCTGCTGCCGCCTGGACGCGCTCGTCGGCTGCGAGGCCGAGATAGTCGTTCGCGGCGAACACGAGTTGCTCCCGGCTGTCGAACTCGGGGACTCCTCCCTTCGGGTCGGGAGCCATCCGGCTGCGCGCGGCCACCCGTTCTGTCGGAGTAAGGGTCCGCCTGAGCCCCTGTTGTTCCCGCGCGGCAAGCTGGGCGGCGAAGTCGAACCCGTATTCCCGGTTCCGGCCCGCGTCGGCATCCGAACCAACCTTCAGTTCGTCACGCATCTAGAACCCCGGCATCAACTCGGCGGGCCCGAAGACCCCGTACTCGCCGGCGCGATGACGGCGGAGCGCCGCTTTCATGTACCCCAGGGCCGGTCCGTTGACGTTGGCCTCCATGCTCGTGTCGTCGCCGAGCTGGAAGGTGTTGGTCGCCGTTTCTCCGTCGAAGGTCCGCCCCGTGACACGCACGGTCGTTGTCGTCGGCTTCTCGTCGGCGGTCACATCGAGGATTCCGCCGACCGTCACGTCCGCGGCGTCGCAGATGCCAGCGCGCTCCAGAAGGACGTCGTCGGCGTGCTCCATGTCTCGGAACTCGATGATGCCGTCGTGCTCGTCGATGACCGCTGCAATCTCAGCGTCGCTCATCGTGCGGGCGTCCTCGATATCGTACCCTGGTAGATGAGCGATGTCCTCGCGGACGGTGCCGCGGTTGTCCTCGTAGCCGGATTTGAGTCCAACACCCCACCAGATATCGACCGCCTCGACCTCGACGAACGACTGGGCCGCGATGGCCGCTGCGCCGGTGAGCAAGCCGGGCGTTGCACCGGCACCACAAACGAAGGTGATTCCACACTCTTGGAAGGTATCCACACGCTCGTCGAGCATTCCGATGACGCGGGAGCGTTTGAGCACATCAACGAGTACGCCGGAATAGTCCGCGTCCGCGAAGCGGTCGGCCACCCGTGGAATGAAGTCGTGCTCGAAGTTGGGGAGCGCGATGAGCACCGCGTCGATCCGGTCGCTCTCTGCGATGATGTCATCGATCGGCGTCTCCGTCGCGGTCGCCTGTGCAGACGCGACAACACCGGCGCCCGCCCCGGTCTGCTTGATGCCACCCCCTCGGGCGGACGCCGACCCGCCGTCTGTAGACAGGTCGCGCCCCTCGGGATCGCTCGCGATGTTCCCCTCCGTCGCCGCGAGCAGCTCGTCCACGTCGAGGCCGTCGTGGTCGATGGCGACTCCATGGCGGTCACACGCTGCGACGGGCGTGAGCCCCTCCTTCTCCATCGAGACCTCAAGCATTCGTCGACCGATGCCACCTGTACCGAGTACTGCGAAGGTGCTTTCGTGCATGTTAATTCTCCAGTTCCGCGTTGCTGTTCGCCGATCCTGCTGCCGTTTCAACCGTCCTGCGTTCCCGTTTCGTCCGTGCCTTGACGGCCTCGGTATCGAACTCGTGGACGGTCATGTTCGGTTCCATTCCGGCCCGCTCGATCGCCTCAATGTCGTCGCCGGGAGACTGCCCCGAGGTGGTGAGGTAGTCGCCGGTCAGAATGCCGTCGGCTCCCGCCTCGAACGGCAGGTGTTGTTCGTCCGTCTCGAGATTGACCTCGCGGCCACCCGTGAGTCGCACCCGCGCGTGGGGGTGGAGCAACCGATAGACCGCGATGGTGCTGATGAGTTCGTTGGTAGAAATCGCCGCGTCGTCACCGAGTCGGTCGCCCAGCGGCGTCCCCTCGATTGGGTTAAGGACGTTCACTGGGAGCGAGGAGATCCCGATCTCTTGCAGGGCGATAGCGGCGTCCACGCGGTCGGTCGGCGTCTCCCCCATACCGAGGATGACCCCGGCACAGAGGTCCATCCCGGCTGCTTTGGCGATCTCCAGGGTCTCCACCCGGTCTTCGAAGGAGTGGGTCCCAACAATTTCCGGGAAGAACCGGGGAGAGGTCTCGATGTTGTGATTGTAGTGGTTAATCCCCTCGTCGGCGAGGATTTGGGCTTCTGTCTCCGTGAGGATGCCGAGCGAGGCGTCGACCTCGACGTCGGTCTCGTCGCGAACGAGGCGAATAGCCCGGAGCACCTCCTGCCACTCGTCGGGTCGTTGTTCCTTGGAGACGCCTTTCTCGGCAACGACGATGCCGAAGCGCTGGGCACCGTCGCGCTCTGCTCGTTTGGCTGCTTCAAGTATCTCTTCGGGGTCGAGAAACCCGTACGTCTCGATGCCGGCGTCGAAGTGGACGGATTGGGCGCAGAAGCCACAGTCTTCGGCACAGTTGCCCGCTTTCGCGTTCACGATCGAGCAGGCATCAACCGTGTCGTCACCGAAGTGCGCGCGGACGAAGTCGGCGGCGACCGCGAGTTCCTCGACCGGCTGTGCAATGAGTGCCAGCCCGTCACGGCGATCTAATCGTTCACCAGCCAGTACCTGTTCGACGGCGTGGGCTATCGTCGTGTTTTCGGTCTCGTAAACCACGAGTGTGACGTTGGTTGACGAGAGTAAAAAAGTTCGGCCCCTCACATGAACTCGGCAATGGCCTCGATGAAAGACCGAGAGAGAGCGACTCCCCAACCGACATACAAATCACTCAGTATCTTTGCGTCACGCTTTCGGCTACAACACGAACACGTCTTCGACGTATCTCGCTCGGAAACACGGTAACGTGGATGCCGTTCCCTTCGGCCTTGTAGTCAAAGAGCGTCGAGAAGCGGTCAATCTCCCACCAGTGGAGTTTCTTGTTTCCACGTTTGCCCCAGTTCCGTGAGTCGCCATTCTCAGTTCCACGAATTTTACTCAAGTCCTTGGTGGCGATGCGATCGACCTCGTGGTTGATGCACTGCTCTACGACGTGCTTGACGAGGGCGTACAGGAAGTGGTCTCTCCGTCGAGACAACATCTGTCGTGCGCTTTGCGCCCGACATGACGGGCCGTTCTCTCCTTCGGTGTCGTACTCGTCGCGGGTGAAATAGTGCTTGTCCTGTTTCAGCACGTTCCCCGGATACAATTCGGCGTCTCCGTCGTCGTAGGCGATGGCGAGGGAGTTGCTGATGCCAAGGTCGATTCCCACCGTGTTGTCGCCGGAGACGACTTAGTTTGGTTGATCGCGCTCATTAAACCGCTTCTACCAGACGACGGCTCGCGACCTCGCGCGCCATTCTTTCTACCCATTACTCGACCGCGGAGCCCTGGTCTGGGCCCTCGGTCGTCGTGGTCAGACATCGGGGAGACATTCGTTTGCAATAAAAAGTTCGAGAGTCGGTTTGGTCTCTTTGAAACCCGACTCCTTGCGAATCTCATCGGTGGTCCCATTCGAGGACCCCACGGCCTCGAACTAGGGTGGATGGACGTGGTAGAGTTCGGTCCGGAATCATATGGCTCCCCCCTCCAATGCCTCGAGGCATTGTGGGTTAACTGCATCGAGCAGCACACAACTTCCTGCCGATGACAGTCACGTGGCCCGCGATCCAATCGTGTGGCACAAGCCCTCCAGAGACGTGCGATGCCATGGTCAGATTCTGGGACATGTGCCACTCGTTCACATACCTCGTGGCGGGTAAGGGAATGAGACCAATCATAAAAAGCATTGTGTATGTCACAGAATGGACTATAATTTCACCGCAGGAATCACTCGATCGGTTGCGACGACCTCGACGTAGAGGTTGGGAGTGCTGGTGAGCATCTCTCGAAATCGATAACGCCGTTGGTCTCGATAGCGGCGGCGCCAGGTGCGCTCGTTTCTCTGCGGGCGCGTTGCAGACGAACAGTACGTGTAAAGAACCGATAATAGCAACAATTGCCGGTAACGGTTGTGCCGCTGGGAAGCTTCAGCGGAGCTCACCTGTATCGTCGATGCTCGTAGTAACCCACCCGATCTAAAATCACAGATACTGGCAACATTGTCCTTCGAAGCGGGAGATACGTCCCATATCCCCGCTACGGGGAGATACATCGGATGCAAGATGTTGTCATACAATACCCGGTTGGCATTCGAATAATGTGAATCGATACACCGTGCGGGTCAGTCATGGTGGAGGAATTCACATGAATACCGTCGAACACTGGAAACAAGAGAAACACTCCCTGGATATCATCGAGGAAATCTACGAATACGCCGCCGAAGGCCTTTCCTTCGACGAAATCGAAGAGCGCGGAGGCGAAGGCGAGTGGGAGCATTTCAAGTGGGCGGAAATGTACACCCACGACCGCAAAGAGGGCTATTTCATGCTGCGGACGAAGGTCCCTGGCGGATTTCTAACACCCAAACAAGCCGAAGTCATCGGTGACGCCGTGATGAATTCACGACCGACAGCTAGCAGTGATAGTCCTCCAACTTGACTTTATTGATCGGTTCGGTCTCGGTATGGATCTGCGTCGGCTGTTCCATGAAGTACACTGAAACATTGACCAGTTCGGTTTCATGCTGGCTATTCCAGCGTCGACAGAGATAGTCGGCGAAATAACGGCGGTCTGTGGTGTCGTCCCGCCAGAGCCCGACGAGATATTTCCGCCATCGTGCTGTCGGGTACGTATCTGAAATATCCGCCGGCCGATCCCAGCGGATAGGCCCACCGTGAAAGGCATCGATTCGTGAGCCATTCTCGAGTTGTCCCGGAGCGACAATCCACCCATCAGTGGAGAGGGGGTCAGGCGCGAACATATTCCAGTATTGATCGGTACGAGTGAGATCGATAACCGACTCGGCCTCCTCTGGAACCACGTCATGCCCGTAGATCTGTGAATAGCCGAGAACCTGAATGTTCCAGAGCACGATGAGGACAAGGAAGAATAGGGGAACACCAGTCCCCAAGTGGGTCTTCCATCGATCAAGCGGCGAGGGGGCACTCGAAACAGTGATGACCGGCAGTGTATCGGCGAGTTTCTGTGGCCACTGACCCATCGCTCTAGTCTGTCGATAGTGGGATAGCTGCGGTAGCACGATGTCCCAGAACGCTGCGGGTAGGAAGGGGAGTAACCCGGCGATCGAGATGAGTGCAAAGAGATCAATGCGCATGGTGAACAGCATCCCAAGATGCAAACTGATGAAGAGAAACACGAACCCCGTCCGCCAGAGACCGGGCAGCACAATCAGGAGAAATGAGAGCGTTATCATCCCCAACCAGAGATAATCAAGACCATGGAGGACAGCAGGGTAGGACCCGAGGACGTCACCGAACAGAATGGTGAATTGACCGAGACTGAAGACGTACTCGAGCCCCTCGCCTTGGAGCCAGACATCACCGGATAGCTTGAACGCGGCGTTCGTACTATACATGATGACGACCTGTAGTAATAGTGCGGCCGCCGCGACACTCCTTACAGCGGTTCGCGTCTGAGTGTTGCTGGCCTGTTGATTATCGACCGCCCAGTACGCGCCGAGCGGCAGAAACATCGCCCAGAAGAGCAGTAATCGGAGGAGGAAGTCTCCACCATTGAGGACCTCTGGCATCCGATTATGAATCGATACGAGAAAGATCCAGGAACCGATTGTTGCGGCCGACGTTCGATAACCAATGGTCAGTGCCACGGCAAAGACACCTGCAATCAAGAAGAAAACCGCCTGGACCCATGCGTCGCCGGAGAGCGTGTGGAGTGACAGGTGTAACGGGTCTGAACGAGAGATAAGAGCCGTCCGTGGCAGCACACCGAAATCGGTATAGAATGCGGTGAGGGCACGTGACCGGCGGACGAGATCAGCGAGTATGAGGAGTCCGATAGCAATTCGGAACACAGCAAGCGATCGAGTATCAATCTCAAACCGGTGACGAACAGCGAGAGAAATCCGATCTCTGACGGTTGAAAGACGGTTGGGAAGTGCCATCAGTCTAGTCCAGTTATGAGAATTCAGCGGCCAGAACCATAAGCGAACGGAAGACTCAACGATTCATGTTTGGGTTGCGGGTCAAAGGAGTGTGACATAGAATTCTGTTCCGATACAGACACCACCCGCTGGGAGCGTAGTCATTCTTCGGTGGGTTTCTTCTGAGAGTATTCTGGTGGTTGAATCACGAGCCGTTTAATTCGCGCGTTGTCGATCGCGTTAACGCGAAGCACGTATCCTTGGTGTTCGATCCGGTCACCCACCTTCGGTTCTCGTCCGAGTTTACTAAAGACGAAGCCGCCGATGGTTTCGACTTCATCAGTCTCGAACTCAGTGCCGAGTTGGTCGTTCACCTCACGAACCGGCACGCCGCCGTCGATGAGGTACGTCCCATCATCTCGCTCCTCGATGGTGGGACCCTGCGGTGTTGTGTCGAATTCGTCTCGAATATCGCCAACGATCTCTTCGAGAATGTCCTCAATCGTGACGATCCCCTCGAAAACGCCCCATTCGTCAATAACTACGGCAATCTGTCCCCCACCGTGCGTCTGAAATTCGGCGAGAATCGCGTCAATTCGTCGCGTTTCCGGAACAACGAGAACGTCGCGTGCGAGAGCGCGTGCAGTGACCGGACCGTCGTGGTCGGTTTCACTCGCCTTCAGAATGTCCTTCGCGTGGACGAAGCCAATCGGCTGTTCTCCGTCCTCATCGAGCACAATATATCGCGTGTAGGTTCCGCTGGCGGCAACAGATCTGAGTTCTGGGAGGGTCATCGACGCGGAGACTGTCTCCACGTCGGGGCGTGGCACCATGATTTCGCGAGCGATCGTGTCGCCGAGTTTGAAGACACTCTCGATCATCTCAACCTCCTCAAGATCGATTTCTCCAGTCTCTTCGGAGCGGCTGAGAATCATCAGGATTTCTTCCTCGGAATGCGTCTCCTCGCCTTCTGCCGCTGGCGAGACGCCAAACAAGCCGGTGAAGTAGTTGGCAGTGCCGTTGAAGACGATGATACCCGGGATGAACACGTAATAAAAGAACTTCATGAGCGGGGCGACGAGAAACGCCACTCGTTCGGCCTCTTGGATGGCGAACGTCTTCGGTGCGAGTTCGCCAAACACGACATGGAGGAACGTGATGAAACCGAATCCAAGCGCGAACGCAACCAGATGAATTACTCCTGTAGGCAGCAGTTCACCGAGAACTGGCTCGATGAGTGCTGCCACAGCTGGTTCACCAATCCACCCGAGGCCGAGTGAGGAAAGCGTAATCCCGAGCTGACTGACGGCGAGGTATCCATCTAGATTCTCGAGTGCGTCCTGTACGAGGCCCGCACCGGGCTTTCCGCGGTCGACCAGCGTGTTCACTCGGGTCGGCCGGAGTTTCACAAATGCGAACTCGGCGGCCACGAACACGCCGTTCATGACCACAAGGAAGACAGCGAGGAGCAGCCCACCGACTGCAATCAAATCGACCATACCCGTCATTGTTCACTGGGTAACTTGTAGGGGAGGGTACAGCGTCGGGTGACAGCCACCCACGAGCAACGGCCCGCTTGAGTGGGGAGAGTTATGGTTTACACACCGACAGGTGCTGGCACCGCCACGATACCGTTACGGAGAGTCAAGGAAGAAAGCCCCGTGCTTTAGCGCGGGGCTGAGTCCGACATGTTCATGCCACTGTCTCTCATACGATGGCCTACCGGAGTTCCCTCGGTGGCGAACACAGTCGTTGACTGTACCGATGCGTTGCATCGATTCGTCGCGGGGTGACAAATCCGATACCCACTCCGCCACGTCCCGGCCCACGGACGCTGATGGCGGTACCACGCGGGCTGAATACCCCGTTGGAGAGGGAAACGGTATTCCCTGTGACCCACTCGGCGCGTCCGAGGTGGAAGGTCCCATTGACAGGACTATACGCGCTGGAACGCACTCCCTCGGTCATAATTGGGAAGCAACCGTTGAGGGAGGACGCGAAAGCGTACTTCGCTCCCGAGGAAACGCGCAACCTTGAACTCCCCTTCGGGGATTCCTCGCCCTTCAGCGCGGGGAGGATGTCAATCCCATCTACTCCGTTAGGAGCGGATTCAGAGGTACTTGGTGTGTAACGTCGGTATCTAACCTATCCCGAAGAGGATACCTTCGACAATCGGTTGAGGAATCCGATACTGTCCGATTGTCCCGATGTGGGCGCGGGCGTGCCGCGTCGGATAGCACTACAACGTCGAACAGGTAACAGTATTATGCGGCGATTCATCCCACGACGAAAGTCGTGGGCTTCCTCGCCTAATCGAAGTGAATTCAGCACCGTCTGAACGAACTACTCGGGTTGTGTCATGAACGTCGTGACCGACTCAGTGGGTATATTCAGTAGGCGATTGAGAGAAACTGCTATTTTCGTACTGATTGGGTAGTATCTTTACGTCTACCCAAGGCGTTCATTATGGTTGGTGTAGTGAGGGTGGCAGACCACCAAGTTCCGGAAAGAAACCAGAAGACTGCCATGCAACTAATCGATGGGGAGCTGTATCCGATTCTCCGGAGGCTCTGGGCCTACACTCCGGTTCCGGAGCCGCACGTTGCTGGGCTAGTCATCGGGAGAGTGCTTTACGCGCGCTGGCCGCGGCGGATTACTCAAAAACGGACCATGGCACGTGCCAGTGGACTGGGACTGATTGGGTGTGGGGTTTTGCTCATCGGATGGGCATTCAGATCGGTCGCAGGGAACATCGGTCCAGAAGAACGACAGCTCGTTACGACTGGCCCGTATGCATTCAGTCGAAACCCCATGTACGTTGGGTGGACGATGCTCTATGCAGGCCGCGCGTTGCTCAGCAATAACCGGTGGGTTGCGCTCTTGCTTCCAGCAGTTGTCGCCATTACCCACGTCGGGACCATTCAGGAAGAACGGGCCCTGGAACGGGAGTTCGGTGACGAGTATCGTGTCTTTCGCCAAAACGTCCGCCGGTATCTTTAATCAAGATGTAATCATTATATATTCAACTATTCGGAGGGATACGTCGAAAAGGGTTGTATCTATTCTGTACGAAGCGTCACGAACAGGAGTGTCATCAGAATGCGCTTGGCAGATACGCGCCCTGTATTCAGCTGATTAACTGGTATTAGTACAGCTCTCGATAGACCTACTCAATCAATCGAAAATCCGAATTACCGACTGACTCCCTCCCACGACTTCAGTCGTGGGCGTTCTCCTCGAATCTCTGTAAGGATACTCGACGGTCGTTGTCACTACTCTGGTCGTGGAATGTGTTACTGCTATTCGTCGAGTACGATGACTCGCGCGTCGGCGACGAGCCCCCGAGCATCGGCCATCGCACTCGCATCGAGTGCGACCGCCGCGCCCACCGCATCGTCGACCACGAAATTCATCTCGATGACGTTCTTGAAACACTTGACCAGGCACGTCAACTCCCCGTGATCCTCTGCATAGATGTTTTCATACACGGGAGCCATCAGCGATTCCATCACCCAGTCTTCCACAGCCTGCTCGACCTTCTCATCGGTATAGTGGTCAGCCACGTCATCGCGCACGTAGACTACCTCAGTGTCATCGAGGTCGTATTTGATGATGCTTCGCAGGTTCCCCTCCGCCCGTTCAGTGAAGAACTCCTCAAGGCGGGTCGCCACCCTCGTTGCCATAGTTAGTTGCTAGTTTGGCACACGCATAGTAATGATGGCAGCCAACAAAATTGAGGCCAGCGGAACATGGTTCACTCCGAGTCGAGCGACCCGAAGAAGCACGTGGAGTCAGGCGTCGCTCGCCGGGTGATACCGCCGCCAAACCCAGCTAGGCGTGGTCGACCGAAGCTCATCGATACACTCCCCCCAGGGGTGTTCACCATCGAACGCTCGCGCGTACGTCTCAGCCACGCCCATCGTCTCACTCACGAGCAGGAGTGACCCGAACAGGTGATACTCGGGGAAGAACGCGGTACTACTCCAGCGATACCGAGATCGGAATCGTCCAAGCACCCGCCATGGAAGCATGGCTTGAAGGCCCACCAGCTCGCGCTTTGTGACACCGAGTTGGCGCACAGCTGTCTGCGTGATGCCACCCTGACGGGTGCCGTGCGCGAGTACTCCTTGTAAGAGAACGATTACTCGCTGTCGAGCGGCAACGTGCGCCAACGATGAATCGTCCCAGTCGTGAGCAAGGTGCTCCATCGCGCGAATCGACGCAGCTACCTCCAGGCCTTCAAGAAGATACGGGTGGTCCCACGTTGGCGACCCAAAGCGGTGCTGGTAGGCGTGACACAGCTCCGAGGTGAGATACGAATACGCCACCGGCACGGGGAGGTGTCCTCCACTGACGCCGATATAGCCGGTACTCCGTGAGTACCGCCCCTCGATACTCAAAAGCGTTAACGACTGTGGGAGGTTGCCCGTTGCGAGTGCGACTCGCTCCCGCCACGAATAGTCATACACGAGGTGGTCTCGCCAGAGATCGTGATACGACGTTGAATCCACATCGAAGAGCGCATCATAGAACTCGGTGAGGGCTGCAAAGCACGTGTAAATATCGCGCTTGCTGGCTGGGGCGCTGTGCGGGTCGTACGTATGGAATTCGGACAGCGGGGGAGCCTCTGGATACTCTCGCCGATACGTGTCGATTGCGTCGGCGCACGTCTCTTTGAGGTGGTCGAGAAACTCCTCGCTGTTCATCGCTACCTATAGTGGGAGGGTTGAACAAGCCTTAATTATTACCGGGGTGTCGAGTGATTCTCCCGTTTTCCTGCACCGGGAGAATCTCTCTTTTGAATTGAAAGGGTCCGACAGCTGCTGAGCAAAACACTGTATGATGATTGGTGCCACAACCAGACCTCGTGTTGAGTAACGACAGCCAACACGAATCGACGGGAGTGTGGTTGCCACCGGCATTATGTGGGCCAATAGAGGTTTGCATCTTTGCGTACCACCCCCTATCAATGCATGATTTGACCGGGTTCCAACGCGACCTACTGTACGTCATCGCCGGGAACGAGAAACCCTATGGCCTCGCCGTCAAAGACGAGCTAGAAGCATACTACGAACAAGAAATTCACTACGGACGTCTCTACCCGAACCTCGACACGCTCGTCGAGAAGGGCTTCGTCGAGAAAGGCGAACACAATGGGCGGACGAATTACTACGCGGTAACTTGACGTGGGCGGCGTGAGATCGAAGCTCGTGAGCAATGGGAGCGACAGTATCAGAACACCTAGGATTGACGCCACATAAACTCCAAAATATCGATATATTTCAGTTACCCACGACTGAAATCGTGAGCTTCCTTCTTGCAATCATGTTGTTTCACTATATCAACTACTTCATTAATAATAGTGTCCGAAAAACATTATCTGCATTCAAGATAGAGATTGTGATGGCGTAGTTACGAAGAACTCAGTTTCAGAGTTCGCTGGTTATTCCTACGTCACCCCCCACCCAACCCCTTCGTTTGACCCATTGACAGAGGCACCCGTTCTTCCACAACAGTGTAACAGAAACAACGAACCACAGTCAGCTTCTGTATCGCGATCCAATATTCACGACTAAAGTCGTGGGCCGGTTGTATGAGACAAACGATCTCGTGAACGCTGGCAGAGGGGTCACCTCATGAATCTCTGTGAGTGAGTTTCGTTCTACACACGCGTCCAAGAGAAAGAGACGAGATTGACTTTCCCGTGGTTTGTGAGTAGTGCTGTTGTCCACTCTCGAAAGCGTTCGAAGGACCATCACACCCGTTTGGCTTGTCGTGTTCTCACACGACTCACGAAGAATGGTGTTCTGTGAAGATAAACTATTCTATTAATTGAACAGTATGATAGGTAGTCAGCTTCTCTGAATCCGTACCGCCTGAAGGCGGGGGTTTCCACACTTTTAGACCATGGATAGTGTTAGTTTCTAATAACTTTATGTTTAAGTATAATTCATTATATAGATAGATTTATGTGTTATTGTGCCCATTAGTAGTTCGACGCAGGACCCACAAACACCCGTTTGTATTCCCCCAGCGGTCTGCGTTCACCTGGGTGATTCCCCCACGAATCCCCCTCAACGGGAGCCCAATGGGCATCCCGTTTTTCCCGACCCCAACGTTCCCCAAACATGATTGTCTCCATAAAGGACACTCGTTAGTCTGCATCCGTTTCTAAATACGCTGCCGAGCGTCGGCACTTCCAGAGGTATGCCTATTGCACATACTGAGGGAAGTTAGAGACCCATCACTACCGAAGAGCTGTTGACTGAAACTAGTATCAAACACCAACTAATTCGTCGAGGGTTGAGAGTAACTCCTCGCGGTCACCGGTATGCACGGTCATGACGGGAACTGGGGAGACACGGACAACTTTCTCGGCAACACTGCCAAACAGATACCGCTCGAAGCCTGTTTTCCCTCGGGTACCCATTACGATAATATCGATCTCGTTTTCGATGGCGTACGCGATAATGGCGACGGCAGGATCTCCCCAACGGATTTCTCGGCGCACGTCAAGTCCCCGATCGATTGCTCCTCGGCGATTATTTTTGTGGCACTGTGGCCGTCTTCTTCGAAGGTTTGCTGCAATTGGTCGCGAACGTCATCAGGAAGTGTCATGTAGGTGGTTTCATCAACGACGTTCACGACGTGGATTCTGGCCTCACACAGCTCTGCAAGTGTCAGGGCGTGTGCGCTCACCCGCTCCATTCCGGCACGGCCATCTGTGGGAATAAGAATGTCAGTATACATCCCCAATAGTTTGGTATATGCCACCAAATATCTATGCAAAGTGAACTACTCCGCCCTACAGCTCGTCCGACGGCTCGTGCGTGAAGGTGGGGCTTCCTGCTTCCACGACACGCTTTGCAGACACAGATGTGTCCACAGGGAGCGCAGTCTCCACAGGCGTTAACAAATCGCGTCGCGATTCGTTCGCACCCCAGAACGCGAAGCGTTACTGGGACGTCTTCAGGCGCGAAAGGATATCAATTCGACAGCTACTCATGGTGGGTCACGCGCGAGAGTGTTATCACAAAGACAGCGCCCGTTGGCTCATTCGCTTCAATCCAGACGTCACCTCCAAATTGCGTCATCAAGGTGTCCACTAAATAGAGCCCCACCCCCGATCCTGCACTTTTAAGTCCCTTCTCCCCACGGCCGAACACCACATCGCGCTGATCAACTGGAATTCCGGGACCGTTATCCGCAATCCGGATAATCACGGTTTCGTCAGATAACTCCGCGGAGATCTCAATGCGTGATTTGCCTTTGCTATTGTGTTGAATCGCGTTATTGAGGAGGTTTCGAAAGACGCACGACAACAACGGCGTCGCCCACACCTCGACAGCAGGGATGGAATCCCAACCCGAAAACTCGGCGTCCGGATACGCTTCACGACGCCGATCGATTGTATCGTGGAGTGTACGTTGAAGATCCGTTGGTGTTAACTCAGATTCGTCTTCGGTTTCGATCGAATTGAGAAAATCGCGCAAGGTTTCCGTGAGTTCAACCGTGTGTTGCGTCGTTCGAATCACTCGGTCAAGCATCGTGTTTGCCTCCTGTGAGACATGGTTTCGCAATTCCCGTCCCCAGGCGAGCGCGACCATCATATCGTTACAGATGTCGTGTCGGACAATCTGGTTGAGCAGTACCAATTCTTTGTTTCGTTTGTTGAGCGTGGCCTCTTGTTCGTCTAATTCACGACTTAGTTTGGCTGCGTCGTGGAATACGTACGATTGGCGTAGTAACAGTGCAACTAATACGAATGCCCCGAAGAAGACGTCGTCACTCCGGAATTGGCCGGTGAGCCCGAGATAGCCGATGAGCACCATGGCGACCGCAAATGGGCCGTATGGAGCAAGCAGTTCAATGAACTCATAGCGGCGTCGCTCGGTGACGCGCGGAGTGAGCGTTGCTGCCGGATGAAGTGCGCCGAGTGCGATGAGGGCATTACCGGCGACCCACGCGGAATCGATTTCGCTGAAGACGTAGCCGCTGGTGAATTCGAGATACGCGAAGGTACTGTCTGCAATCACCCAGATGAACAGACCAAGTGAAATCAAGAGAATTGGGGTCCGTCGTTGCCCTCGTGTGTTCAGCGCAACGACGAAGGCAATCGAACCGACGACGATATCCAAGATGGGATACGCCATCGCCACCAACGTGTCTGGAGAGTTAAGTGAACTACTGGTGAGGATTGGTTCGAGGAGGAAATACCAGCTTACGGTGAGTAACGCCCCGCCAACGATCAGCCCATCAAGTGTGAGTCGGTACATCGATCCCAAGCGTCGTCGATCGGTCGTCAGCAAGACCAATCCGAGCGCAAGAACAGGATAGCCGGTGAGATAAAACAGGTCAGGAAGACCAGGGAATGGCACGTCGCCGGTTCCTAACTCATACGCCATCCAGGTGAGTTCGCCAATTGCTTCGAATCCGGTACCGATTGCGAGCAGTCGCCATCCCCAGAGTGTCGAGGTAGAACTCTGGCGTACCACACTAAAGAGTGTCAGTGGAACGATGAGCGCGGTGCCACTAACGACGAGGTTCGAGAAAACGAGCGTTGCATACTCGCCGCCAATCTGCCAGCGAATCCAAACGATCGAACAGAGTAATATACATGCTGCACCGACCCACGTCCAGAGATACCATCGAGGCCACCGAGAGAGGGGGGCTCTGAGAGTCTGTAGAAGATCAGAAGGATCAAATAACGGCGTTCCTGTGGTACTTGGTTCATTATTGCTCATTAATAGCGTTGAATTTATTGAGAATGTTTATAAAATCACCTTCCTGGTAAAATTAATATGTTAGTGTTTAGCTTGTCACCAAACGCAGCGGGTGAGACACTAATCGATCTGGCCGCGTTCACCCAAGGGGATACCATATCGTCGGATAGCGGTCAACAAACGAGTGGAACTACGACAGTTGGAAAAGTGAGTTCCTATCAGTTTATTAACTATCCGAAGTTAGACGATAAAGAGGGCTTGTTTCGCTTTTCTGCTGAAGAACACGCGAGCCACGTTGACCGCGCCAACGTAGTCACGGTCGGCCTGAAAGCCACACCGGGCGTTGTCACAGCGGAAGTGACCGCCCCACCACACCTCGAATGCGTGGTCAGGCGACTTCGTAGTGTGACCCGTGGAGCCACATCGAGGACACGACCGGGACGTGTTACCCGGACGCACACGCTTCACGTGCAATCCGGCGATTTCCGCCCGATACTCGATTTTTGAGGCAATCTCGCGGCGTGCCCACGACGAAAGTTCCCACGAGAGTTGGCCCTCACCACAGGGCGGTGACAGGCTCCGCAAGTCTTCGTGAACAATCGCATCAACATCGTACACAAGTGCAAGCGCGAGGACTTGATTTGCTACATCGTGAACCAACTGCTCTCGCTTGTGGCGAATCTTGTTGTTCACCCGCTCATACTCTGCCTGAACCCTTCGAGTCTCACAGCATCCTACCGGTCAATTTCAACAAATCCGAGTGAATCATGGATTGTATATGCAGATTTGTGAGAACTATTTTAAAACTAACACTCGTATCATCAAAATAATGAACCTCAACCCCATCGATCGACTCCATCGACGTCAGATGTGGGCGGTCCAGAGCACTCCGAAGTGGGATATTCGTGTCGCGAATCCACGTCAGCGTCACTGTCAAGTCAACGGATCCGGATTAGTTGATTGTGTGGGGGCTGATTTTTCATTGGAAACTAGCGGCGAATACGCGTGGGAAAGTGACGTTGGCAATTGTCAGAACCGGCTGCCGACTCAAACCGCGGCGTACCTACGAGTCAGAAATCCCGCTCGTCGTAACGTAAGAATCGAGAACTTTTGGGGAGCAGGCCAATGAATAGAGGGTTGTCGTTGCGGGCATCGGAGGAATTGAAACAGGCGCTCAGTGTCTGGATTATTGGAGGAACCGGGATCGTCCTAGCCGGGTTTGAAATCTGGCATGCGATCCAGATGCAAACACTGTTGGGTCGAATCATTGAAGCGGGCTTGCCACTGGTGATGGCGTTTGTCATTGTCTCTGCCAGCTATTGGCTCTCCCAAAGCGAGTTCAGTGAGTCGGAGATGCTCAGAATTGCCGGCTGGTTCATCCTGGGGTTGATTGGGATGGCCGTAGTGACAGGCTGGATAATCAGCCATCAGATTATTCGTGGTGTGGGCTTTCACCACTGGCATTTCGTGACCGCAAGTAGTATGACTGTCGGGGGGATGGCTGGTTTCCTCATCGGTGTGTATGACGGCAAGCGGAGAGATCAGCACCGGGAGGCTGAAAGAGCTCAACAGGCCATCGGCGCGTCAATGGATGGGATAGCAATCCTCAACGAGAAGGGTGAGTATGAGTCAGTCAATCAAGCACATGCTGAGGTCTATGGATATGACGACCCCGGTGTGTTCATTGGTAAGACCTGGCACATATGTTATACAGAGACAGAAGTTGAACGGGTTGAGGAAGAGGTCATGCCGCAGTTGAGTGCGGAGGGGCGTTGGCGAGGAGAACTCACTGGGCTTCGTCGTGATGGGAGTACGTTTCCGCAAGAACTCACGCTCTCTTTGCGTCCAGACGGCGGCCTTATCTGTGTTGTTCGAGACGCCACCGAGCGCAAAGAGCGCGAGCAACAGCTTGCAACCCGCGAGCAACGGCTCCGAACTATCGTCGAGAACGTTCCAGTAATCCTGTTTGCCGTCGATCGTAACCATGAAATCACGCTCCAAGTCGGCAAGGGCTTGGATGATGTGGGGGTTGAGCAGAACCAGATGGTCGGAGAATCGATCAATGACGTGTTCGATAATTCGCCCGAGGTCATCGATGCGATCGATCGAAGCTTCGATGGCGAGGCTGTCGACATAACGATTGATTTCTGGGAACGAACCTATCAGGTTTGGTACGAGCCGATCGCGAACGGTGGTCAGATCACGAACGTGATTGGTGTCGCGATGGACGTCACCGAGCGCGACAAGCGCGAGCGGGGTATCAGAGCCTTGCACGACGCAACTCGGAAGATGATGCAGGCGACCGACCGGGAGACGATCTGTCAAATTTCCGTTGACTCAGCGCAGAACGCGCTGGGTCTGTCGATGTCGGCAATCTGGTTACACGCAGACGATGAACCTCAGTTAGAACCCGTTGCGTTGTCAGACCGGGCGAGGGAATTGTTTGGTGGCGCGCCTACATTCGAGCCGGGGAACAGCATCGCCTGGCAGGTGTATGAGTCGGGAGAACCCCGCGTCTTCAACGACATTAGCAGAGAGACCAACCGCTTCAATCCCGAGACGAAGCTCCGTGGCGAACTGATCGTTCCGATCGCAGAGTACGGTGTATTGACTAGCGGGTCGACCGATCCCGGCCGATTTAACGAGGCAGATGTCATGCTCGCGCAATTGTTAGCGGCGAACACGCGCTCTGCGCTTGACCGAGCCGAACGCGAGGCGGCTCTCCAGCGCCAGACCGACCAAATGGAATTCTTCAATTCGATCCTGCGCCACGACGTGTTAAACGGGATGACGGTGATACGGGGGCGGGCTGAGTTCCTCACCGAGGAACTCGAGGGCGAGCAGCTACGGGACGCCCAGACGGTCGTTCGTTGGTCCGACGACGTCATCACTATCGTTCAGCGCGTCCGGAAGGTGTTGGAGGCGCTGACGGGAACGGGTGATCCACAGCTCGAGAGTGTTGATCTGTCGGCAGTCCTGCACTCGGAAGTCGACCGTATTCAGGCGACCTACCCCGACGTTACGTTCGAGACGGACATCCCGGAGGCTGTGAACGTCAAGGCGAACGATCTGTTGGGTGAGGTCCTTGGCAATGTCATCACGAACGCGGTCGATCATAACGACACTGATGGATTGCGTGTGTCGCTAGCTGTGGACGAGGAACGCGACGACACCGACGAATTCGTGACCGTTCGGATTGCCGATAACGGTTGCGGTGTCCCCGATGAAAGCAAGGAGGCGATCTTCCGGCGTGACGAGACGGGGCATGCGAAATCAACTGGCTCTGGCTTCGGACTCTTCTTCGTTGATTCAATGGTAGCCGAGTACGGGGGCGACATCTGGGTCGAGGACAACGACCCCCACGGGGCGGTGTTCATGATCAAGTTGCTGACTCCATCGCAGTAATCTGCCGGTGATAAGGGAACAAAACTGGACTACACGATATCGACCACGGGACGTTTCATCGGACGCTCTTGGTATCGTTTGGGAGGAAAAGTATCAAGAGAGTTGTAGCCGAATCACGACAGAGAAACCCCTCATGAGCACCTCCGTCGCTCCGGTTGTCCTCATCGTCGAAGACGAACCGGATGTCGCAGAAACGTACGAACGATGGCTCACGGACTACGATGTCCGCTGGGTGGAAACAGGCGACCAGGCACTCGCTCAGCTTGACGAGTCGGTCGATGTTGTTCTCCTAGATCGGATGTTGCCCGGCATGTCGGGAGGAGAGGTACTTGAGGAGATTCGTTCACGGAAGATCGACTGTCGGGTGGCGATGGTAACGGCGGTCGATCCGGGATTCGACATCATTGAGATGGGGTTCGACGAGTACGTCACGAAGCCACCGGATCGTGATCAGCTCCGCGAAACCGTTGAGCGTCTCCTTCATCGGGCGACACTCGATAGTGACTTACAGAAATATTACTCACTCGTAGCCCGACGTGCAGCACTCGAAACTGAGTACACCAGGCGAGAACTTGACGCAAATGAAGAATACGTAGGCTTGGTCGAACAAATCGAGACACAACGAGCCGCAGTCGATGACGGAATTGGTGACCTGACCTCGGATGCAGACTTCATTGGTGCTGTCCGCGCGATCATGGACGGACCAGACGACCAGCATCCTCTGGATGAAGATGTATCTGAAAACCCACAGAACTGAGTGACCATGTTTGACATAACTGATGTGCTCCCGACAACGATCTATGAACTGGCACCTGGGACGAGTCTGTTGATCGCCGGGCCGGCTATGGCCGGGAAGCAGGACCTCGCTCTCGACCTGCTTGCTGCAGGGCTCACCCAGAGAGATGGGGTCCTCATTGTCTCAACAAGCAAGAGTGCAGAGGCGTGTCTTGACGAACTTGAACAACGAGTGCCGACGCTTGAACGCGATCAAGTGGGTGTTGTCGATTGCTCGAGAAGCAGCCAGCAACAGGCGATACGAGGGGTCATGACACAACGCGTGGCCTCACCAGGCGACCTCACAGGTATTAGCATCGGTACGGCCAAACTCATGCAAAGATTCACCGCTCAGGACATCTCCCGAATGCGCCACGGTCTTGTTTCGGTGTCGACGCTGCTCCAGTTTCTCGAACTTGACACCGTATTCAAATTCCTGCATATCTATACAGGACGTATTACTGACACCCGTGGACTTGGAATTTTCACCGTTGATAACGCATCATATAATCCACAAACAATCAACACGATTGCCAGCGAGTTTGATGGTGTCATCGAACTCCGTGACACTGACAACCGGGGTCGTGAAATCCGTATTCAAGGGCTAGCTGGCGTACCTCCAACGTGGGAATCACTGTAGGGACGCGGGATTGTTATATTTATCAGGCTCTGATGAATCACTAGATGGCGTCGGTTTCGACCGTAGAACTTGGAAGATGAAGCGGGAAACCGTCGATACCTATGTCAAAAATCTCCCGCTTCACGAGCAAAGCGGACACGTTAGCTACAAATGCTGTTAGTGATCGAGGAGAAGTCGCCGCCCTCGAAGGGGGTAGCGGCTTCGCCGCCTACACTCTCGTATCGCTGCACTGTCTGCGGGTTTATCTTGATGAATCGTACCGCAACGCACCCGATCTGTTGAGCGAGATGCCGCATATTTGTGGGGAGATCGGCGTCGAAGGAGCTATAACGCAGCAGAATCCTCGCCCCTATCGATTTGTTCCAAAAATGAGCAACTGATTGATCTGAGCCCACACCACTGCCAGTAGTTCATCCACGTGGACGTCCTTCAGTCGTGAATCTTCTAGAAGCGTCTCGATAATCGTGTTCGGATTCTCCCCAAACGTGAGCTCGAGGTAGCTTCCCGAGTACAGTCCCTGACTCTTCCGCTCTGTCTTAACCAATGAATACGTCGTGAGCTCCTTCATTTTGAACGTGTGAAACCACATTTCGATCAGGTTTCGGTCTGTGTAGTCGACCCGACTGTCCACCTCGAATCGAAAGATGCAGTCCAATAGCTGTATGCATTTGCGAGAAACACCGTCTCTGAACAGCCGTGTTTCTCAGGCATTCCATGAGAAACACACCTTCCGGATCAGTCCCGTGATGTGTGAACAGCGCGACGGTCAGAATCACTTTTGTGTCGAAGCCTATTGCAGCTTACAATCAAGGCTACTCGTCATTGATTTTGACAGCGGTTTCGTCGACTTCGACCCGCCTCGGCATCTCCGTCCGCACCTGCTGTCAACATTCAAGTAGCAGTGTGTGAACTACCCTGCCCTACCGCGCTCGGGGCTACCCGCCCCTCGCTTGTTGAGGACAGGGCTTCCTGTTTCTGTGTCGGAACTTGTACCCGACGTGGGCAGAGAGGTTCCAGACTCCGCAGGCGATTTCCCTTTACAGGCAGTTCGGAGTGTCCCACTCCTACTGAATCGACACTCGGCCCACACGTCCGATGCACGCTTGTTGTCGTCGTTCGAAAGGCGCGACGCGCCTTTCGTGATGACGAAACGGCTTCGCCGTTTCGAACCACGTTTGAACAACGGACGAGACGTGGTGAGCATCTTACTACCCCTTTCGACGACAAAGGTAGTAAGCGTATTGCACACAGTAAATGTGAACCGTGCGGGCGGTGTATCCCCTTCCTACTCGCGTCTTCGACGCTCGTTGAGGAAGGGGGCTTACCGCCCTCGATTATGCTAAACCCTCTTTGAGCAGATTTGTGAGTAGCATTGGACACTATCTCTTCGACCTGTTCGGCCCTTATCTAGACGGTGCTGAATTACCGAACCATTTATCTTATTAAATATCTAATACAAATTGCCGTTCTCTCGTACGGCATTGGCGTGGTACTTGGTAACTGATATTCGAGGAAGAGCTATTTTGGACGGAAGAGTGTGCATGGTCTTTCGCCGGTCAAATGGAATACCCTCTCACGCCAAACTCACGTCACGAATCCGCAATAAATTTGAGACGATTAGGCAGAGCACACCGCCCACATCACCATCACCTTCCGAGTAGCCTGAATTCGTGCGAACCAACTAATTATATATTTTATCAATCCTTTTACCAAAAATTCAGGGTTGTTTTTAATATACATATTATTATTATCGTGCAGGTGCCACTGATATTTTATGGGGTCTCCCGCCCAGCCAGTCGTACTCATCGTCGACGATGAGCCAGACATCGCAGAAACCTACGAACTCTGGCTCTCCGATAGGTATCAAATTAAAATTGCTGGGTCAGGTGACGAAGCTCTTTCAAAAATCGATACAGATGTCGATGTTGTTTTACTTGACCGAATGATGCCTGGCATGTCCGGTGAGGAAGTATTAACGGAAATTCGCACGCGCGATATCGACTGTCGCGTGGCAATGGTTACAGCCGTCGACCCAAGCTTTGACATCATCGAAATGGGATTCGATGAGTATGTCGTCAAACCCCCAAGCAAAGAACGCCTTCGTGCGACGGTTGAGCAACTAGTGAAACGAGGGGAACTCAACACCACCTACCAAGAGTACTTCTCACTGATAGCCCGACAGGATGCCCTCCAGGCAGAATTCTCGCCCGGTGAATTAGCCGACAGTCCAGAATACAATACGCTTCTAGCCCAAATCGAAGCACAAGAATCGAAACTCAAAGATCGACTAGGCGAATTAAACTCAGATGCGAACTTCATTGGCGCAATTCGTGAAATAATGCGTGAAAGTGAATCCATGAACGAGGCGGAACATACTACGAACAACTCCGGGGAACACACTCAATGAGCCAGTCTCCTGAAGAAAACTTTTCCCCCTCCTCCTATGTCCCACGAGCAATCATGACACTTGGGCTTCTGCTTTATCTATCGATGCTCATTGATATCACCGTGTTCGGAGGGTTATCCCTTGAATGGGCCCTCTCACGAGAGTTTATTGCGCATATCGCAACGACGAGTCCGTTCATTCTCGGAATCATCTTCGGTGGGTACTGGCTCGACCGAAGTCCGCTTTCGCCAACTCGGTATACTCGAATCGCGAAATGGACATTCGGTGGACTACTTGCCTTTCTTGGACTCAACGTCATCGTAATGGTGGCCATTCCACCCTTTGGTGGGCTTGAGGGGTACGTCGGCTGGGGTCGCTTCGCAGCGGCAGTTGGCGCAGGCGGCGGGTTGCTTCTCGGTGTCGTCGAAGCCCGCGCAATCACTCGCGAACGCGCCGCCGAACGCGCCGCCGAACGCGCCGTAGTCCGAGCAGAGGAACTCGAGTATCGAACAGACCAACTAGAATTTTTCAATTCGATACTTCGCCACGACGTGCTCAACGGAATGACAGTTGTGCAAGGCCGAGCGTCACATCTCCTTGCCTCGTCAAACGATGAGGAATCACGGAGACATCTCAAGACGATCGTCCAGTGGTCAGATGACATAGTGAATGTCGTCCAGCGTGTACGGGCGATTATTCGTATTTTATCGAATGAATCTGAAGTGCCATTGGCCGCTACAAACCTCACGCAAGCGGTCAATGATGAAGTAAGACGGTTACGCACGACATATCCTGAGGTGACATTTAAAACGAACATTCCAGACGGAGTCTATGTAAAAGCCGATGACCTTCTTGGCGAAATCATCGGTAACGTGCTCACAAACGCGGTTAACCACAATTCACGAGAGGGACTCCGTGTGACAGTGCAGGTTGAAGAAATTCCGGCCAGGGACGTGGTTGAACTTCAAATTGCAGATACCGGAACGGGGATTCCTGATGATCAGAAACACACCGTTTTTCGACGCGGTGAAAAAGGGCACGCAAAGGATACGGGTGATGGGTTTGGCTTGTTTTTCGTCGATGCAATGGTCGGAGCGTACGGTGGCAGTATTCGAGTTGAAGATAATCAACCACAAGGAGCGAACTTCGTGATTGAACTGCCGATAGCACGTTCAGACTCTCCAGTGGCCAACGCTGGTCAAACCCTCACTATGTGAATCACGGAAGGAGTTCTGTCGTTTACGACTGGTGTGAATCCGACAACTGCCGAACAACACTCTTGGAGTCGATAATAGGTCAGTATTTGACCGAGTACGTCCGTCACTTTGCCTCTTCTAGATTTAATCACAAGGAGTGAATTCTCGCACGCGTAGATGGATGCATTAGTTCTATCGTGAAGGTGGCGCCTGTAGGTGATGCATCCTCAACCCAAACAGCACCGTCGTACGTCGACGCCATTGTGTCCACAAAGAACAACCCGAACCCCGACCCAGTGGATTTCACGTGTCCAGTGTAGTCTCGACGGAAGATAGATTCCTTGTCAGCATCAGGAATTCCACGGCCATTATCGCTTATTTTTGTTGTTATCATCCCGTCTTTCTGCTCAACGGTCACGCTGATGACCAGACCCTCGCGTTCATTATGATTTATCGCGTTGGTGATGATATTCCCAAAGACTTCACCCAGTAACTCGTTTGCGAGAACCATAACGCCGTCTGGGATTTCCGTCTCAAATCGCACTGCTGGATACGTCGTTTGCACTCGCCCAATTTCAGTCCGGAGCGTCGCGGAGAGATTGACCTCATGTAACATAGGAGTATCGTCACTGGTCAACGCATCAAGAACCGTTCGCACCCGTTGAACAATGGCGATGATGTCGTTGCTCCATGATTCGATTGTTTTGGCGTACCCTTGCTGGTCGCCTTCAAGCTCGTCGCCGAGCAGTTCTGCGCGGGCTCGGATTACTGTCATTCCGTTATACACGTCGTGACGAAGTATCGAATTGAAAAACCTCATCTCATCGGTCTGTCGCTGTAGAGCTTTCTCGCGGGTTGCCCGTTCAAGCGCACTCCATGTGTTCACACCTAATAGTTGTAGTATCACTACTCATTCGAGCCTATCTAGTCTCGTGACAGTGTACAAACATTCGAATCATTGATTCTTGACGGAAATACGTGCTCAAAATTTCCTGATTCTTGCGTTGCGGAGTTGCTTAGTAATGTATAGTTTGGTAAATTCGCGAAAATACTATTGGGGCGTGCACTGACACAGCAACGAGTTTCAAAGTGAACGGGGCGGACACTGAGTCGTTTTGGCCAGCTTGTTCGCTAACTCAAGTTTGGGATACCAGCTTGTGTTGTGTGTTCGGGAGGGGCCAGCTTACCCTTCTTCTCCTTTCGCACCGGGAGGGCTAGTAAAATCAATGAATCACTGATTCAGTGAATAACAGAAATAATGAGATTATGATAGTCCGTTGGTCTTGTGACGAAACAGCCCTTCTATTGGGTAATCAGATATCAGTGTAATTGTAAGCGCCGATAGGACGATAATATCTTTTTAGCTTTGAACAACGTGCGATTTTGAAAGAACGGCACTGCTGAATCGACAAACTGCGGTTGATTTACGGGGGTTCGATCATTCATAGTTAAGCGTACTACCAGGACTGGGAGTTATAGAATGACCAAATGAGTGACGTACGGCCGTAAACCGACGCAGCCCGGTTCGAAGCTGCGTGTGCTGCAATCGGCATCGAACCGTTTTGTCAACCCGAAACCCTTGAACTCGCAGCCCAAGTCGTTCAAGAAGAGGCAGCAGAGTTGGATATCGAAAGCTACGAACGCCGCGTGTTTGCAACGACGGCCGCGGCCACCGGTACCGACGTCCCCGCCAGTGAACTCGTTCAAGCGTACAACGACGTCCTGGAGAATCAGGCAGTGTTCCTTCGCCCCGGTGTCGACACGGCCATCGAATCGTCAGTAGTCCTCGCCACAGCTATCGTAACGAACGGTTCGGAAAACACGCACACGACTAAACTCTAGGCGGTGGGCCTGACAAAGCACTTCGACATGGTCATCTTTGGGACCGATGTACCGCAGGTGAAACCGGCGAATGATCCGTTCGAACTGGCGTTAGACCGACTGCGAGTGGAGCCCAAGCGGGTTCTGAAAGTCGGTGATTCCCTGTCTAAGGACGTCAAAGGCGCGAACAAGCTCGGTCTTGATTCCGCCTGGGTCCCCTTCGACGACATTCGCCGAGGTGTGAACGATCCGGAACCGACCTACACACTGTCGTCCCTAGCAAATCTTCCTGAGATACTTTCGTCGTCATCGACTCACGACTGAAGCAGTGAGTTTGTCCGTGGGCTCGCGGTCTGTCTCCAATGTGGAGGAGATAGTGTATCGCCATTCCCGTTCTGCATCTCAGACGTGAGGGCGTGCTGACCTCCTCGAGACATTCCAGTACGATGTAGTTCAGCGTTTCGGGCGAACGTGCACGGATGTAGGAGAAATCCATAGTATTGGCGAGCGACGGCAGAAGGACAACGATGTTAGGGGTCGTGTCGGCAATCGTGACGAACGGCTTGATGGCCGACAATCGGACCGAGCAGTCGGCGTCGGTGTGGAGCGTTCATATGTGTCACAATCGGTGCAGCAACTCTTTGAGTGACTGCAAC
Source organism: Haladaptatus sp. DYSN1 (assembly GCF_029489995.1). Classification (NCBI taxonomy): domain Archaea; kingdom Methanobacteriati; phylum Methanobacteriota; class Halobacteria; order Halobacteriales; family Haladaptataceae; genus Haladaptatus; species Haladaptatus sp. DYSN1. The sequence goes on along the minus strand of NZ_CP120471.1, from coordinate 288,995 downwards.
AGCGGTCTTCGATTGTCTAACCACCATTTAATTTAGATGGTCGAGCGTGGCGTAATGGCGTGGTAGGACTTTCGCACCAGCACTCTACTGTTGACCTCCCCTCAAACTCAACACGTATATCACCTAACGCGAAGTCGCGGACACGCATAGGATGGTTGACGTTAGAGGCCATCGGCTAGAACTGGTATGGAGGTAATTGCGGGCGATCCAGCCCACATTGAGCAATAGCCAATCTATGGGTATTACTTGACACGCTACAACGTCGTGGCGGCAAACTTCGACCACGGGCGTTTCCCTGAACGGGAATCGTGTGAAGGCGAAGCAAAACGACGGCAAAGCTATTTTCCGGGGGGTGGCCGCACACGACGGCATCGACCCACCAGTCACGCGAGATGACGCTGTTTTCTTCCTTCTGAGCCGGGGCTGCTCATCGACACAGTATTCGATGCGACGAGACAGCGGATTCAGTCGTCGATGGACGCCGGTATCGTGGTCGATCTAACGAAGCCGACGGGGCCGATGGCGGTGGCTGACCTGCGCCCGGCGACGAACCTCGTGGTGTACTGTGGGATGGAGGATTACGCAGAAGCACTGTCGACGGGAGCGTCACACTGGGCGATTGATGAGGCACGAGCCTACTACGCGTCGATGCAGGAGGTTCCCCTGGTGGGGCGAGCAGCGTTTTTTGAACAGATTCCCGCGAATGACCGAGACCTGTACGAGGTGTTGGTCGGGGGGTGGGTACCACCAGAGGCGATTGTACAGGTGGTGATCCCGCGGGGTACGGAAGTGGATTTGTCGGTGACGGAGTCAATTAAGCGATTCCGAGCGGGGAAGGCATAAATCCGTTTGGGAAAATAAGGTGACAGTGTGTGGTTAGGGCGCGTAGGTTCGGTAGTAGCAGAGGTTTTTGCCGTCGTTTTGGAGGGTTACGTTGTACGGGCGAGAGGACTGCGTCCAGTAGTCGTAGCCGCTTTTGATGCGCCCGTGGGCGAGGTTCTTGTCTGGCCAGTTGTACTGGTTGTATTTGTCGTTGTCTTCGAGGGAGCCACGTTTCCCGATTTCTTCGCCATCTGGGAGGCTGACGGAGTATCTTGAATCGTAGCTGGAGGTACCTTCGATTTCCCACTGCGTGCGGTAGGTGTCGTTGCCGAGGCCGTTGTCATCAAGGCTGAAGGAAGCACAGCCGTCACAGCGGATGTACTCGATGTGGCCGGTGTAATAGAAGTCGTCTTGATAGCCCGTTTGGACCTCGCCTTCGAGGTAGTCGTCGGTAAGGACGTCGTCGTTGGAGTCGGCTCCGCCGCCTTTGGAGATGTCGCCGGTGACTTTGATGGCGTAGTGGGTGGTGATGTCGTCGCCGACGCCGTTGCACATGCTGGTACATTGGAGCCATTCGTCTTGACCGGTAACGGTGATGTGGCGACGGTTGGCGAGGGCGGGTTGGGTGAATGTGGTGAGGGCGGTCAGTCCGGTGAGGCTCGCTGCCCCGGTTTTCAGGAAGTTGCGTCTGGATGTCATCCATCCTGAATGTTCAGATGGAGTGTAAAGTGCTTTCTGTTTCAAGTTAAATTAAATTAATTTTATTTTTCAAGTTTGGATTTATTCGGTGGAATTTTCTCAGCGACTGTATTAATTACTCTGCAATCCAAGACCACACATCTACTGACCGGATCCGTCGGTAATGCGATCATCCTTGTTCCCGGCGGCACCGGAATCTTCCTTGGCTCACCATTCGCGGGCATCAACACGCCAACACCCCAATTGGTCACGCTCATGAAGCGCCGTCAGAATGACTGGCGCACCAACCTCAGAGTCATCATTCGTCATCGATCCCTCCACTGAAAGCTGGTGAAAACAGTCGTTGCACTACGTCAACCATCTGAGTGAACCGTCGTCTAAGAAGGGGTTTGTCCCACAGCGGAATCATTCGTTAAAATTTTATTCCCGAAAATGAATACGCCAAGTAATGAAGAAGGAGATCACCTCTAGTTAGAATTTTTACGGTAGGTATGTGAGGAATGTGCGAATTTGACGACTAGACGTGGTGATAAGAGTGAATCAGCCATATATAATAATAAATACATTAGTTGGTTTATTTTTAATCGGAAAATTCAGTACAGACGATTGATGAGAGTCCGGTTGATGAACGTCGATTATTAACTACAATTGGTATACTAATTGAAAGAATAGACATAATATTGGTGTTTTTCAGCGAAAATAATAATTTTATCAGACAAATGAACTTCGGCGATCGTTGAGATCCGTACTACACTGATATCACTAGAAAAACTTCTAATTTATAGTCAATTTTCAAATATGGTAGTGCTTCGATGACCCTAAGAGTGCAAATTAGTTTTGTCGAGGTAAGGTAATATATCTCGAAAAGAGTCTTTAATACGCCTTTTTGTAAATACTGGAATATGAGTAATACACGGACCAGTAGTAGAGTTCGTTATTTTCTAATTCATTTATATGTATGGCGGATTTACGCACGGATTACTCAATGCAATATGTTTGAGTATTTATTTACAATTTATTCACCGATTAGTTTCTCAAATCCAGTAGAGATGCCCAGGAGATGGTGAAAAACTCTCCACCTTGTCTGGAATATCCACCAAATTCGGAGTAAGGTGAACCATATCAGGCACATCCTCCAGTAGGATGCTATTCATTGTAGTTTAAAAAAAGACCAGTATTTGACCACGGAATTTTTATATCATGCTATGGTTAATCATACCAGTGAATAACATGCGAAACGAACAAACAACCATCATCAGATTAGTCAAATCTGCCGTTGGCAATGAACAATTCGAGAAAGCACTCTATAGAAAAAATAGTGGAACCCTTTCAAATCGAGACCAGGAGTGGGAGCATATTCACCTGATCTCGAATCTACCGATGACTAATCTCAAAGAATGGGAGGGGCTACTTGTATACACAGACGAGTCGGTGTATCGGTGGATTGAGTCTGGATTCGGTAAGAACCCAACACGCGTTCCAAGAAACCCAGGCTTTTCCACTAAATCGACATCTTAGTTCCTTCAGTTCAGGAATTGAGAAGACCCAGTGGTGTGTTCTCGATACTTACCACGTACCGATTGCTGGGAGTTGGTCAAAGAGAGCAAGGGAACGAGAGTGGAGGGGGTGTAGATACCCGCTTTGTTTACTGAATTGATTCCGACGGGAAACTCTGTGGATAGTCCTCAGTCGTAATCACCGCGACCGATACATTCATCCAATCGTTGATTGTTATTGAAGTACGAATGTCCGAGCACCGGGACAGAGTTATCGCTACCTGGCGGGCTGTGACTGTACTGTCCTGGCCAATCGTGGTTCAACAGGTGCTCAACACGCTAATGCGGTCAGTCGACATCGTGGTGACCGGCCTCTTCTCGCCAGCCGCAGTCGCTGCGATCGGGCTGGCCGATCTGTACGCGCAGATTCCATTTCGAATAGGGCGTGCACTTGGGACAGGAGGGATTGCACTTTCGAGTCAAGATACCGGTCGAGGCAACGCGAAAACCCGTGATCAAGCCGTGACCCAAGCGCTCCTTATCGGATTTCTCGTCGGCCTTCCGATCGTCATCATTGGGTTGACGTTGTCGGACGTTCTTATTGCGATTCTCGGCGCCGAGTCAGAAGTCGTGAGAATGGGCGCGCGTTATCTCGCGTTCGTTTTCGTCGCTGCACCGCTCCGAATCGTTGCGTTGGTTGGGGCACGCTCCTTGCAGGGGACTGGTGATACGCGAACGCCGCTCGTGGTGAACGGGCTAGCAAACCTTTTCAACATCATTGCGACGGTCGGATTGGGGCTGGGACTCGTGGGTCTCCCGCGGTTGGGTATCGTCGGCGTCGGGCTGGCGACGGCACTTAGCCGGGGGTTTGAGTGTATAACAATACTTGGAATGATCGTAAGTGACCGAACCGAACTGTCGCTCAGGCGACCACGAGATGCCACAGTTACAAAGCAACTTGTTGCCGTTGGTTTCCCGAATTTCGCGGAGGGAATGAGTACGTCTGTCGCCAATTTTCCGTTCAATGCCTTGTTACTTGTTTTCGGAACTGAAGTTAGTGCAGCGTACCATATCGGGCGGCGAATCTACCAACAGCTGGCAGGCCCGCTGTACCGTTCGTACAGCGTTGCAGCGAGCATCGTTGTCGGACAGAAACTCGGTGCGGGAGATACGGCCGATGCCCGTTTTTCTGGCTTGGCCATCACAGCGCTTAGCGCACTTTCGCTCAGCATCGTTGGTATCGTCATCTGGGTCATGGCAGAACCGCTTTCGAAGATATTCACGTCGGATTTGGTAACCCTCGGGTACGCCATCTCTTTTACGCGTATCTCTGGAATTTCGATGCTCTTTTTCGGGGTTTTCTTCCCGATGGCAGGGGCGCTTCAAGGCGCGAGCGATACGCGGACGCCCTTCTACGCTCGGTTCACCGGAACCGTCTGCTTCATGCTTTGCTTTAGCTATCTCGTCGGTGTTTGGCTCGGGTACGGCCTCTCTGCGGTCTATGTAGGAATCGTCCTCACGTACGTCTGGTGGGCACTCGTCGCGTGTGTCGGTTTTCTGTGGGGTGATTGGGCTGAGCGAGCAGAACAGATGATGGCAGAACGGGCCTCGACAGCGAACTGAACATCCTACATTGACGTCGTCAGGGTTCGGGCAAGTTACCCGTTGACTGCCCCATGGAACGAGACAGCGTAATGATGGGATTCACAAACCGCTACCAACCAGCTACTGGTCGGACGGCAACCAAGATCACAACTTAAAACACTTGGGGAATTAATGCAAGGAGTTCGCTGTCTTTTCAAAAGGGTCGTTTGCCAACGGCGAGACGACCATCATTATCGAACGCGACGCGGCAGATGACGTACCACGTTGCAATCGAAAGCACGATCGTCACAGCAAACGCAAGGATTCCCGATACCATCGTCGAGATTATCGACTGGTATGCCAGGACGAGCAAGAACGTCAGCAGTATCGGGACCAGAGTCTGGAAGGTATCCTGTATTCGGATCATTCGCTCGTCCCCGCGGTGTTGAATCCTGCTTCCTTCTCAGGGGACCTGGTCTCGATGGTCCTGTTTTCGTGAAGGAAGTTCTCGGGAGCGTACCTGTCTCTGGACGCCGACTCAAGCGTGATACCGCCGTCTCTGTCGAACGAACCAACGTGGATGCAGGCGGTTTCGTGACCGACTTTCGCGCCGTCGACCTGTTCCAGGTCAGGATCCATTGATCGACACTCCTCTGTCGCCTCCGGACAGCGAGGATGGAACGAGCATCCCTTCGGTGGGTCGATAGGTGACGGTACCTCACCCGAAAGTGGTTCTCGTTTCTGTGCGAGTTCCGGGTCTGGTTCTGGAATCGCTTTGAGCAATGCGCGAGTGTATGGGTGCTGTGGGTTAGCAAACAGCTGTTCTGTCTCTGCGATCTCGACGATTTCACCGAGGTACATCACCGCGACTCGATCACAGACATGCCTGATGACTGAGAGGTCGTGGGCAATGAACAGGATGGTGAGGTCGTATTCTATCTGCAGGTCTTTGAGCAGATTGAGAATCTGCGCCTGAATCGAGACGTCGAGCGCCGAGACAGGTTCGTCACACACGAGAAACTCCGGTTCGACCGCGAGTGCGCGCGCGATGCCGACGCGTTGGCGTTGTCCACCGGAAAACTCGTGAGGATACCGGTTCGAGTATTCGGGTGAGAGGCCGACTTGTTCCATCAGCTCTTCTACGCGTTCGTCGCGTTCGCCCTTGTACAAGCCGTGAATTTGCATCGGTTGTCGGATGATCTGTCCAACGGTCTTTCGTCGGTTGAGACTCGAGGCAGGATCCTGGAACACCATCTGGATGCGCTTTCGGAACTGTTTGAGTTCCTTCGCCGAGAGCGACGTCATGTCTGTCCCATCGTACGTGACGGTACCAGCGGTGGGTTCATCGAGTTGAAGAATGCTTCGCGCAGTGGTCGATTTGCCAGAGCCAGACTCACCGACGAGCCCGATTGTCTCTCCGTGACTGATCTCGAATGAGACGTCTTGGACTGCTTTGACCGTCTGCGTCGCACCGAACAACCGGTCGATGAAGCTGTCGTTCTGCGTGAAATGCTTCGTGAGTCCGTGGACGCTCATTATCGTGTCTTGGTTAGTCATTGGAGACACCTCCCTCAGTGGATGCCGAATTGTTTGTGTTTTGAGTCATCGTCGCTTGATTGTAGCCGAGGGCGTGGATACAGGCGGCTTCACGCCCAGCCTCAACCTCACGCAGGTCGGGGTCCGTCTGTGAGCACTCCTCTGTCGCGTGGATACACCGGGGATGGAACGAACACCCAGTCGGCAGTGCCGTCAGGTCTGGAATCCGACCCTCGATGGGGGTCAGCCGACTCTCGTTCGACCGCAGGTTCGGAATCGAACGCATCAATCCTCGTGTGTACGGATGGCGTGGAGAGTTAAACAGGTCGTGTACCCCCGCCCGCTCGACGATGCGCCCCGCGTAAACGACGGCAACCCTGTCGCAACTTCCGGCGACGACACCCAAGTCGTGCGTGATGAGAATGACACTCATCCTGTACTTTTCCTGAAGGCGGTCGATGAGGTCGAATATCTGTGCTTCGATGGTGACGTCGAGTGCCGTCGTCGGTTCGTCAGCGATGAGAATCTCTGGGTCACAGGAGATGGCCATCGCGAGGAGCACTCGCTGGCGCATTCCACCAGAGAATTGGTGTGGGTAGTCGTCGACGCGAGTCGCAGGTTCGGGAATCCCAACGTCACTGAGCAGCTCGATTGTCCGCTCACGTGCCGTTGCTTTCGTTGCGTCTGTGTGTTTGCGAATGACCCGAGAGATCTGACTCCCAATCGTGTAGACGGGGTTCAGCGACGTCATCGGGTCTTGGAACATCATGGCGATGTCGTTACCGCGAATCTCACGCATCTCCGCTTTACTCTTCGTTAGCAGGTCCTCTCCTTTGTACCGGACAGTTCCTTCTTTGATGTACCCCGGTTCGTCGATGAGGCGCATGATCGACATCGCGGTGACACTCTTCCCAGAGCCGGATTCGCCGACGATCCCTAGCACCTCCCCCTTGTAGAGGGTAAAGGAGTTGCCGTCAACCGCTTTGACGACACCCTCCTCTGTGCGAAATTGGGTAACCAAATTCTCGACTTCGAGAATTGGTTCACTGGTCATTGGAGGCCTCCTGAGAGTACCGTGGGTCGAGGGCATCGCGCAGTCCGTCACCGAGGAGATTGAATCCGAGGATGATGATCATGAGCGCCAATCCTGGGAAGACTGGGTACCACCACTGGCCACTGTAGACGAAGCTCCGCGCGTTCGACAACATCAGCCCGAGGCTTGCAGTCGGTGGTTGTAACCCAAGTCCGAGGAACGACAGCCCCGCACTTGCCAACACAGCAGTCGCCATGTAGAGCGTCGCTTGAACGACGACGATAGGAATCGTATTGACGAGGATGTCACGAGTGAGGATGTGGGAATTGCTCGCCCCGAGTGACTTTGCTGCGTCCACGTAGTCTTCTTCCATCTCCTTGAGCACCGCACTCCGCATCACCCGAGCGAATCTCGGAATGTAAGCGAACCCGATGACGAAGATGATTTTCGCGAGGTTGGGAACAACGATCCACCCATAGTCGGTCTTGCCAGCGCCGAGGATTCCAATAATCGCGATGGCTAAGATCAGACTCGGGAACGAGAGGATGATGTCCATCGCTCGCATGATCGTCTCGTCTACCCAGGAGTTACCCAAGTAACCAGCAATCGCGCCGAGTGTAATACCAACGGTCATCGCGACCAGATTGACGCCAATTGATATCATCATGAGCGTTCGAAGCCCGAAGATCATCCGCGAAAGGAGATCACGGCCGTGATTATCCGTCCCCAGATACGCGGTAATCTCAGCGTTGGAGTCGTCTTCTGCGAACAACGTAGAGCCCGGTGGGAGCGGATTGTGCTCTCCATCGGGGGCATCGAACTGCGTCGCAGGGTCGTGTGGTGCGAGAACCGGCGCGAATATCGCAGCAAACAGCGTCAGTCCGATAATTACCGCGCCGACAATCGACAATCGATTCTTCCGGAACTCCCGCCAAAACTGTTCGAACTGGCTCCGGTGTTCACTGGTCTTCGGTTCTTGCTCCATCGTGCGTGTCTCTTTTGTAGCCATTTCAGTTCCCTCCATCTTCACGAATTTTCGGATTGAGATATGCGTAGAGAACGTCGACACTCAGGTTAGCGAAGACGAACACGCACGTGATGAACAATACTAGTGCACGAATGACCTCGAAGTCCCGGCGGGCAATCGCTGTGATAAACAGTTTCCCAAGTCCGGGGAGATTGAACACTGTCTCTGTCAGAACCGCACCATTCAGCAATCCACCGATTCCAATTCCGATAACGGTTACAACGGGGATGAGTGCGTTTTTTGTCGCGTCCTTCAGCACAACTTCGACTTCGCCAATTCCCATAGCCCGGGCCGTCCGAACGTAGTCTTGATTGAGCGTTTCGAGCATCTCAGACCGAGTCATACGCTGGATAATCGCTGCCCGAGCAGTTCCGAGCGCGATGACTGGGAGGAGGAGATGCTGAAGGTTTGCAATTGGGTCTTCGAACGGGGATATCCAGCCACCGGTCCCCCAATCGAAGTTGAAGGTGACGCCGAACACCATGATCAAGACGATGCCTAACCAGAAGTTCGGAATCGAGATGCCCGAAAGTGCCCCGATACGAGACAAGTGGTCTGCGGGTTTGTTCTGTCGTACCGCACCGATGATTCCTGCCGGGATTCCGATGAGCACGGCAAGAAATTGGGCGAGGAGTGCGAGTTCGAACGTGAGCAAAAGGCGGCTTTTGATCAACGTCACCACTGGCGTCCCCTGCTGAACTGTCCACGAGGTACCAAGGTCACCTTGAATCGCACTGCTTGCCCACATCCAGTACTGGATGTAAAACGGCTGGTTCAGTCCGAGCTGTTGGCGTACCTGTTGAATGATCTGTTCGTTCTGGAGTGGCCCCAACATGACCGCTGCCGGACCTCCCGGTGCGATGTGGAGCAAGCCGAATACACTTACACTCACACCGAACAGTACCGGTACGATCAGCAACAATCGTTTGAGGATAAATCGTCCGATGCTCATAGGTTCAATGTATGAAACAAAATGTTAGTAGTGATTTCCATGGTTGTGACGTCAATCGCTTGCAGATGATTGATAATGACTCTTTTTGTGGATTTCCCTGGATTATCAGTCCTTTGTCACGGGCCTGAGATCAGACGAGAACGATCCCATCTCGTAGCCGGACGCCGCGTCACTCCACGCAGCCAGCCGACTCGAGTACGCGATATCGATCTGGATCGCATTCTCGACGAGGTACTCCTGCAGCCTGTACACAATCTCTTTTTGTTCTTGTTCGTCAACCGTCCGCTGGGCTTTCTTCACCGTTTGGACGTACCAGTCGTGGCCGTTAGAGAAGTCACCCTCCGCGTCTTCCGGGGCTGGCGGTCCGCTTGGTGCGTATCGGTCTGGCAGATCGGGAGACGCGTGATGCCAATTGTTGTGGTTCCGGTCGTTCGGAACGAACCCAGTACTCAGCCAGTAAGTGACGACTGGGACAGCGTTCGTCCAGTTCTCCAAGGCAGCGTGCCAATCCGTCGTGTTGTACACTTGGTCGAACAGTGCGGACTTCTCGAGTGTGGTGATCTCGACGTCGATGCCAATCTTCGAGAGCTGGTTCTGGATGACGACACCCTGGTCTTTGAGATGAGAGCCCTTCGTGATGAGCATCTCGAAGGTGAACCCGTCGGGGTTGCCCGCCTTCTCAAGTTCTTGGCGGGCCTTGTCTGGGTCGTACATCTCCATCTCCTTCAGTTTTGGCGATGTCCACTCGCTGTCCGGATACCAGAGCCCTTGCTGGGCAACTCCTCTCCCGTAGAAAATCTCGTCTAAGATCTCTTCTGCGTCAATGCCCCACTGGACTGCCCGGCGGTTGTTGACGTTGGACATCGGGTTCCCGTCCGCTTCCATGAGGTTCATGTAGAGCACCTCGGTCGTGTTCCCCGGAACGGTTCCCGTTTTGATGTTCGGGTCGTTTTGCAGCGACTCGAAGTCCTTGTCCGGGATAGATGTCGTCAGATCCGTCGTTCCAGATCGGAGGTTTGCCAACCTCGTCGAATCCTCTGGCATGATCTGGAAGTTGATCTCGTCGACCTTCGGAATGCCGTCCTTCCAGTAATTCTCGTTCTTTTTCAGAAGCACGTTCTCGTTGGTGTTCCACTCGACGAATTTGAATGGGCCAGTGCCGGCTCCACTCGGGTCTGTCGTGAGATTCGTCGCGATGCCAGTCGGCCCCTCTCGCTCACTGGCAGAGCCACGAGAGCCCTTCTGTACGATTCCCTCAAGTCCCCGAGTCAGCCACCAGTTGAGCGTGGCAAACTCTGTCGTCAGATTCAGTCGGAGCGTCCGGTCGTCTACGATTTCTGTTCCTTCCACGTTCGGAATCCGGCGTCGGATCGGAGAGTTGTTGTCTGGGTTCAGAATCCAGTCGACAGAATATTTGAAGTCCTCGACGGTCACGTCGTCTCCATTGTGGAACTGAAGTCCCTCACGGAGCGTGTAGTCAAACGCGAGTCCGTCGTTCGTCGGCTTCGGCACCTCTTCGACGAGACCTGGTGCGAGCTCGGAATCTGGCGTGAGCTCGATTACTTCGTCATAGATCAGACTCCCGATCGCGCTCGAACCCGTGTCAGCCCACAACGCCGGGTCGAAATTCCACGGCTCTGATGCGATTGCAACATTAAGGCGTACGGTTCCACCTGTGGAGCCAGACCCACTGCCAGTGTTGCTTCCTTCAGTACCGTTTCCTCCAGACTCACTATCACCCGTACACCCAGCAAGCGATGCACCCGTTAGGGCACCGGTCATTGCGAGGAACTGTCGTCGATTAATATCGTATTCGATGATGTCTCTAGCCATGTGTATGCGTACCTATTGCCAATCGTTGACATTGCAGTCAAAGGGTTACCATCATTTAAATCTATTCATCATTGCCAATATTTGTTATAGAAGTATGAGGAATATGCAGTACCATGGCTCAGTCGAAGATACATCCGCATTTTTGGAGACAGAAAGAAAACAGATGTCATACGAAAGATATCATACGTTCCTAACGTGCGCCCAGAGACGCACGAAAATTCGCTTTTTCGTCTGGCAAAGAGCGCAGTTGCACAAAGTTATAAATAGCAGATGCACATGGCTATTGGTAGACTTTCGATGTTAGCCATTAACACAGAGTCTTCGACTCGAGTAGAAGCAGTACCGACACTCTCTCCGCATCTGGGGGGACGCAGAATCGAGGTCGCAGTATGACTGTCTCACTTAACTACGACAGCTACGATCTCGGAAGCATGACATGGGAGGACGCGGAAGATGCCATCGAAAATGCTGATTTCATGGTTCTCCCAACAGGTGCAATCGAGCAACATTCGCTCCACCTCCCAGTTTCGGTCGACACCCTCCGGGCGGAAAATCTAACCCGGATACTCGTCGAAGCCGCAGCAGACCGTGAGCTCTCGATGATCCGCCTGCCCACGCTTCCATTTGGATACTCGGAACATCACATGACCCGAGCTGGTACCCTGACCCTGATGCCAGATACGTACCAGAAAGTCATCGAAGAGTTGGGAGCTTCGATTTCACAACACGGGGCAAAGCGATTGCTAATTGTCAACTGTCACGGTGGCAATAACCCACCACTGAAGCTCGCTGGAGACCGACTGCAGCGAGAGCACGATATCGAAGTGTATCTCGTAAACTGGACCTCGTTCGCTCGTGACCAACTGGAGACTCGCTTCGGAGAAGATTGGAGCCATGCAGGTGAACACGAAACGAGCGTCACTGAACTGTTCCACCCAGACCTCGTTCGGACGGAGAAGAAGGAAAAACAAGAGCGGAAGGCCAAGTTCAAAGCAAGACAATACACGTGGTACACCGACATCGCCGTCCAAGGTGGGCGTGGAGACCCTCGAAATTCAGACGCTGAATTCATGGAGGAGGTAGTTGCCGACACCACCGACCGTATCCTAGATGCACTGGAAGGAGACCTTGCACAAACCACGGACGGTGTCAATACACTCGAGCAATCCTCACAGTCACTGAACTAAGTTCCCGAACTACTCCGATATCGTGGTGGGATTTTCTATTGCAGGGTTTTTGTCGAAATTTGCTCTCAGCGGCCAGTGCGAGCGTTATTCACTCTGATTATTGGAGTGGCGGCACAACAAAACCGCGATGCCACGAGACACTTCAGTTGAGAGATTGCACACTGACACCGAACAGAGGTGTCCGAGACTGTTGGACGGATTCTGGACAATCCGGCAGCCTCAAACCTCACCGAACCGCAACCATTGTCAACGAGTTTGCGTCTATCGGAGGAACATATATGTTGGTACAGTTCACACGCTAACTCATGTCTGGTACAAAAACAAAACCACTCAAATCGCTACGATCAGCGTTTGAAGTTATTGACTACCTCAAACGGTCGGGTGGGTCAGGAGTCACAGATGTCGCAAACGAGCTCTCGATTCCAAAGAGTACCGCACACGTGTACCTATCCTCACTAGAAGAGGTTGGGTACGCAGTGAACGATGATGGAACGTACCGAATCGGGATGCGATTCCTCGAAATTGGCGAGAACGCCAGATCGCAAAACCGACTGTACGAACTCGGCTGCGAGGAGGTAGACCGCCTCGCAGAGGAGACTGGTGAATTAGCGAGCATGATGATACCCGAACACGGATACGGAGTCTATCTCTACCGAAAGCGGGGAGATCAAGCGATGCCAGTGAAATCCCACATCGGCAAACACGTCGATCTTCACTGCCGGGCATCGGGTAAAGCCATCCTCTCAGCACTCCCGAGAGCTGAAGTCGAACAAATCGTAGACGAAAGAGGATTGGTTCGCAGAACGGATAAAACGATTACAGACCGAGACGAACTCTGGGCAGAACTTGAGAAAGTGTCGAGACAGGGTTACGCCGTGAATGACGGGGAACTACGCAAGGGCCTCCGCTGTATCGGTGCACCAATTACTCGTGACGGCCAGGTTGTTGGTGCAGTGAGTGTATCAGGACCTGTAGGACGGATTCACGGTAAACGGTTCGAAGAAGAGATTCCGAAACTGGTCAAGAACGCGGCGAATATTGTCGAGATTACAGTCTCATATTCTTGATCAGAGATGCTTCCAACAGTGTTGGACGGAGTACGACATTTTCTAGCATCTCGTTGAAGGACCAGCGCTTCACAACCTCCACACACCTAACATCGATGGGTTCCACAAAGTGGATTTCGGGGGTCTGTGTATCCTCGGGGTTCAAAGAAGTGTTTGCCCGCTCGTTCAAAGAATGTCGTCTTCTTGTAGAGGAGGAAGCTCATGGAAACACAGTAGCGACACAGGTCTGCCACATGTCGCCAATTGTTATCGAGACAGATTACTGCAGATAGTGTTTCTCTCGTACACTTCCTCGATGAATGAACAAGTAAAAACGATTTACTGGAGTAGAAGCCTTCAGACAGTCACCATCGGAGAAATTCAACCTCGCACCACCAACATATCCGTTGTTCTAATACTACCACCATTTTGTCCGTTCCAACATTCATGGACGGTTGAAACGGTGTTCAAATAGGTGGGATTTCTGTGGGAAGGTACCATCCGATATCCAAGTCCACAAACCCAGAAAAAATCCATCCAGCCATAACAAAGTTACTATTGTTATGTATAGAATATCAGTAGAGTCAAATTGCGTTAGGAGAGGTGGAGACAACAATCTTCCTAAGTCGGCTATTTCTTGGTAGGCGGTATTCGCTTTCTGAACGTCATTTTCCCGGCCATTGTAGGCTGAAGAATGGTCAGTCCACACCAGCCGTTTTCTGCGAAAGTGTTGAAGAGATAGCATTCAATGACGTGAGTGTATCTTTACTCCGCCAGTAGTTTTGGGAAAAAGTTGATGCAACCTTCCCTGATTTGCCTGCGGATGAGCGACGTGGAGTCGTTAGAACAACGCCGAAGACGGTTCTATAGTGCAATCGGAAAACCTAGAGTGAGAGTTCCCTTATCACAATAGGCTAATGGGATAACAAAGGTACTACTGTTATCGCAGGTTTTCTACCAATCGCCGTATTCACCTGTGGAACGGACTGAGGTACGGTCTCTGAGAAATCGCTGACTCACCGCTACTTCCATGACAGATACGAATGAGAGTGAAGTTTCGACCTCTTTGGAGAACGTACTCTGATTTGAAGCTCACAAGTACCGTTCTACCAGGACTATCTGTCTGTATTTCCAATAACTTCTTTGAAATAGTTGAATTACTATTAATCGAGTGAGTAGATACGTGGTTCTTCGTATTTTCTACCTGAAGAGGGTGAGAATGGATACTTGCGACCAGCAAATGTCACTCAGATTGAACGCTGATATTCATTTCAATTGTGTTTGCCATGCCCACTATGTCCTTTGGCAATTCCTCGGAGAGCATTCTACCACTCAGAATGCCAACGGGTGCCGACGCCGATATTGCTCCGAGGAGGGATCCATCTTCTTCGGTTACTGCTGCTCCTACTGCGCGCAATCGGGGGATATATTCTTCGTCATTGATGGCGTATCCCTGGTCGGATATCTCCTTGAGTTCGGCAACTAGGCGGGCGCGGTTCGTAATCGTGTTCTCGGTGTGTTTTGATAGTCCACGGCGCGAAATATGTTCGTCTACCCTGTCCTGATCGAACTCCGCTAACATTGCTTTGCCAGCTGCAATACAGTGAAGTGGGGTTCGGTAACCGACCTCATCCACGGGGGAGATACTCCGTTGTCCACCCGCTATTCCGATACAAACCGCCTGCCCGAACTCTTCGACGTAGATTTGCATTCGGACGTTCGCCTCTTGAGCGAACGCACCAATTTCATCCATAGCGTGTTCAAACATGACGTCGTTCCGTCGTCGAGTTTCACCGATCGTCAAAAATCGGTATCCGGTGTAGTAGTGGTCGTCTTGCTTGATTACTCGTTCTTGCTGCATCAGAGTCGCTAGGTGGGGGTAAACTGTCCCGGGGGTCAAGTCAAGATGATCCGCAATTTCCGTGAGCGTTGCGCCGTTCATCTCATGGAGCGAGTCCACAATTGCACATGCTTTTTCGACTGCCGCGATTGTCCGCGGGCCGCCGTCTGACGAATTTTGAGCCATGTGCTAGTCATAGTCAATCACTGACTTCAATTTGTCCCTCTCAAAATGTCAGAAGGTCGAATTAGCGGGTGGCCCCTTGTCCCTCACCATAGATAATTGGAATTATTCCACAAATATCAGTAAAATTCGCATGGGAATAGAGCATATAGCGATTCTTATTGGATGAATTTTTAATTATGTATCGCAATAGGGAGTCGCTTTCTCAAAATTGACCCCAAATTATATAATGGGGATTGTGTGTTAGTTAATTTGTAGCATGGCACAAGCTAATTCCGCAGATAGCAGCGAGACGCTCATACAACGCGCTGGCTACAGATTGGCCGGGGTTGTTGAACGATGGATGCCTAGTCCGTTCCTGTTTGTCCTGATCCTGAGCTACGTAACGTTCGTTCTCGGGATGGTCATCGAAGGGACTGGGCCGTCGGAGATGGTAATGCACTGGTTTGACGGATTCTGGCTGTTCCTCACGTTTGCGATGCAGATGGCGCTCATACTTCTAACGGGGTACATGGTTGCCTATCATCCAAAGGTCAACGGAGCAGTGGTGCGGTTGACTCACATCCCGAGGACAAGCGGACAGGCAGTTATGCTCGTGGGAGTATTTGCGATGGTAATGGCCTGGGTTCACTGGGGACTTGGCCTGATTCTCGGAGCAATTATCGCACGTGAGATGGGGAAGACAGCTCACCAGAAAGGGATTGACATTCATTACCCATTGTTGTGTGTGGCCGGCTACATGGGCCTTGGACTCACGTGGCACTGGGGACTGTCTGCGTCTGCATCGCTTCTGCTTGCAACGCCCGGCAACGTCTTCATCGAACAGGGCATCGTCGATGGGGTTGTTTCGACCGCAAATACGATTTTTAGTCCCTATGCTTTGATTCTAGTGGCGCTCTCGATTGCATTCGCTGCGCTGTTGCTCTACCTACTCGACCCCCCAGAGGGGATGTCGAACGGAATCACTGAGTATGTCGCTAAAGAGAAACTGTTCGAGTCGGCCACTGACGGTGGAGAGACCAGCGGTATCGAACAAAAAGTCTCGGAACCGCAGGCGTCAGAACTGAAGAATTCAGAACCAACCGTCCCGGCGGAGAAAATCGATAATAGTCGACTCATTGGCGGTGGGATCGCACTCACCGGCGTCGCCGTGACCATCTATACGCTCGCCACGCAAGGGATCCAGGCCTGGAACCTCAACTTAGTAAACTTCGCGTTCTTATTCGGTGGAATTTCATTATACATGAATCCGATGGCCTATCGTGAGAGATTCGACGAAGCCGCAGATGCGGCCGGCGGAATCATCTTACTGTTCCCCTTCTTTGCGGGTATCCAGGGGATGATGAACGGGTCCGGTCTGTCGGCGACGTTCGCGGATTTGTTGATTTCGGTGTCAACGCCGCAGACGTTTCCAGTGTTCGCCTGGATGACCGGTGCAGTGGTCAATCTCTTCATCCCATCCGGGGGTGGTGAATGGCTAGTTATCGGTCCCGCGATTGTCGGTGCTGCGCAGGATATGGGTGTTAGCGTGGGTCAGGCAACGGTTGCCTATTCGGTCGGTGACGCTCACACGAATCTTCTCAATCCGCTCTGGGCGGTGCCACTGATTGCAATCACCCAAATCAAGGCACGTGAGATGTTTGGCTACGCCATCGCGATGCTCATCGGACTGATTCCATTTCTGGCTCTCGTGCTCTATTTCCTCCCCTTCTGGGCATAGCACTGGCAGATCTATGTATTCGGATGCCTCTTTTTGCGTGGCTTGGTTTAGATTCGTTCAGCTCGACCTGTACGTTGTGCCCTGCCTGCGGGCTTGATGCTGTCGGCAATTCTGAGGACGCTATCACAGGAGAGTGTCTAACTCATTCTACTCTTGCGGGCCCATTTCGGAAGAGGGCTTGCCAATACTGGTGTCGCCCCTCAAGAGCCGTGCTAGAAGTAGTAGCAAATATGTTATTGGTTGCAGTAGGTTTATGACGATGGGGTATTGACATTGTTATGCAATGCCAGACCCTTGCATTATAGGCGTGGGTACATCACCCATTGGCAGAACCGATCTCACTGGTCGCGATTTGTTCGCAGTCGCGATGGAAGAGGCCTTTAGTGGCCTCCCAGATCCGGCATCATTCGTTGACGCCGTTTACGCCGGAAGCCAATCCGAAATGTACGAACACCAGATTATGATGGGGACCTTGCTGGCCGAGTGGGCCGGCCTCCGAAACGTCCCCGCCGAGCGAGTTGAGGCGTGTGCCGCCGCAGGTGGGCTCGCATTGAAGAATGCAATGCGGGACGTCAAAACCGGCACTCACGACGCAGTCCTCGCCTGTGGTGTAGAGAAGATGACTGCTGGCGGAACCGCTCACTCGATCGAATCCCTTTCGGGGGCGTTTGACCGAGCACTCGAGCAACGGTCGGGAATCACCGCACCAAGTCAATACGCGCTCATCGCACAGCGGTATCTCCACGAAACGGGGATTACCGAGGAGGAACTTGCGGAGATTTCGGTGAAGAACCATCACAATGCGTCCCAGAATCCACGCGCGCACTTCCAGAAGGAAGTAGACATTGACGATGTCATGGAGTCTGACTACATCGCACCCCCGATCAAGCTCTACGACTGTGCGCCGGTCAGCGACGGGGCCGCAGCCGTAATCGTCGTGTCCGAAGACCTTGCTTCGGAACTAGTCCCTGACGAAGAACAAGTGAGCATCCTCGGGAGCAGCGTCACTTCGAACAACCTCTCGGTGGCCGACCGGAATCTTACTTCCATCGAGGGTGCTGAAGTGGCAGCTGAGCGTGCCTACGACGAAGCCGGAATGTCCGCCGAAGACATGGACGTGGCAGAAGTTCACGACGCATTCACCGCATGCGAGGCGCTCTTAGCAGAGGCTGCCGGGTTCGCTCCCTGGGGAGAGGGGATCCAAACAGTCCGCGATCCCGTCGACCGGTCAGACGGCTGGACCGATGTCCACATCAATACGAGTGGCGGCCTGAAGGCGCGGGGCCATCCAACTGGTGCGACTGGCCTAATGCAAGCCGTCGAGGTGTACGAACAACTCACGGGTAATGCGACGGCTGGGCGACAGATCGACAACGCTACCACTGGTCTGTTAATCAACGAAGGTGGTGTGGCTGATGCCTGTACCGTGGCACACGTTCTTTCAATCTAACAATGTCCAATAACAACATACAGACAATGACACACGAACAGCGAGAAATTACCTCCGATAGTCCCCTGACACTGCCAGGGTTCTTCGAGGCAATGGCAGATGAACGCCTGCTGGCCGGGAAGTGTTCGGAATGTGAAAATCGCATGATTCCACCCAGGCCAGCCTGTTACGCGTGTGGCAGCCGTGCCATCGAAATCGAAGAGCAACCAATGACCGGGGAGGTTGTCAGCTACACGGAAGTTTATCGGCCGCCACCGGCGTTCGAAGGTCTGGCGCCGTTCGCAATCGCGACGGTCGAACTGGACTCCGGTGCGCGATTAACCGGGCGAATGACGGTTCCATACGCCGACGTGGATATCGGGATGCCAATTCAAATTCGCATCAGACAGCCAGAAGACATCAGTGCCGACACGGAGCTCCGCCAGGAGCAAGACTGGCCGCTTCACGTAATCGAACCCGCCTGAGTGCTTCCGTCGTTCGATCAAGAAGCGGTGTAGCGGCGACATATGTGGCCGCATCGAAGCCTTGGTCCTGTTCCACCCTCAAACCGAGGGGACAGGCAGGAAAACATTTTTATTGATGGCCCATGATTTTGTGGATAGTTAGCAATGGGCTTGTCAAACATTAGCGAACTGGATGAGATTGTTCACGAACAGAACCTGGACTCAGGCAGGCAGACAAACGCCTACGAGTTCATGCAGCAGTACGATATCCAAACTACTGACGAGCTCATAACTCGGACGACGACATCGGTCGATGGAATCGAGGCATCGGGCCTCGACTGGTTCTGGGATGAGGTCGTCGAGTACCTAGATATTGAGTTCTATGAGGACTACGACACCGTTCGCGATAACACGAGCGGGCCGCAGTTCACGCATTGGTATCCTGGGGGCAAGTTCAACATCGCCCACAATGTCCTTGATCGGCACGCGGCGACCAATCCAGAGAACACCGCTTGCCTCTGGGAGTCCGAGCCAGGCGACGTGACCGAGACCAGCTTTCAGGAGCTTAACCGAGAAGCAAATCAGGTCGCGAACGCACTTTCCGAATCTGGCATTGAAGAGGGCGATAGAGTTGGGTTGTACATGCCGATGGTGCCGGAAGCAATATCGATCCTCTATGGCTGTTTTAAGATTGGCGCAGTTGTCGTCCCGATATTCTCCGGATTTGGTGTCGAGGCGACCGCCTCCCGACTACAGGACGCCGGATGTCGGATCTTGTTCACGGCAGACGGGTTCTACCGTCGTGGCTCCGAGGTAGATATGAAGACCACAGCAGATGCGGCTCGGAAACAGGCCGATAGCGTCGAACGCACCATCGTCTTCGACCGGTTGGATGCAGATCCTGACTGGGATGATGCAGTAGATGACTGGTGGGCAAATGCCGTCCTGTCTCAATCCACAGAATTCGAAACCAGGGAACTCGACGCCGACGCAGAAGCAATGGTATTGTACTCGTCCGGTACAACGGGGAAACCAAAGGGTATCGTCCAGACGCACGCCGGATTACTTGTGAACTGTGCGACCGAGCTGTACTTCCACTTCGACCTGAAGCCGGATGATCGGTTCTTCTGGTTGACTGATATCGGCTGGATGATGGGTCCGTGGGCGTTACTTGGGAACCACACCTTTGGAAGTACGGTGTTCCTGTACGAGGGGGCCCCGGATTATCCTGAAGCCGACCGGTTGTGGGAAATGGTCGATAGACACGAGTTAACGATCTTCGGAATATCACCGACCGCGGTTCGTGCCCTCATGAAATCAGGTGACGAGTGGGTACATAGCCACGACCTGTCTTCGCTTCGGTTGCTCGGCTCAGCTGGTGAACCATGGGATCCAGAGTCCTGGTGCTGGTTCTACGAACAAATCGGCAACGGTGAGATACCCATCATGAACATTATCGGTGGAACCGAAATATGTGGCTGTTTCCTTATGCCCTTCCCCTCGAATCCACAAAAGCCCTGTACGGTTGGGGGCCCAGCGGTCGGCAAACCCGTCGACATCGTGAATGAGGCAGGCGAGTCGATCGCTGACACGAACGAACGAGGCTATCTGGTGGCGACCGACTCGTGTCCGTCGATGACGAACTCCCTGTGGAGTGGCGATAGTCGGTACCTTGAGGAGTACTGGTCGACGTTCGACGACCTCTGGGATCACGGTGACTGGGCGCAAAAGGACGAGGATGGTTTCTGGTTCCTTCACGGCCGCGCAGACGATGCGTTGAACGTTGCTGGTCGAAAAGTCGGGCCTGCAGAAGTAGAGGGTGTCGCAATAGAACATGACTGTGTCAATCAGGCGGCAGCAGTCGGAGTTCCTGATGAAACGACCGGTACTGCCGTCGTGTTGTACGTCATTGTTGAAGCCGAATGCGACGAAAGTGAGTTGTTCCGTGAAGAGATACGCGATCGAATCGGTCAGGAACACGGCAAACCGTTCAAACCGCGAGAGATCCTGTTCGTCGACGAGTTCCCGAAGACACAATCCGGAAAAATTGTGCGTGGTATCATCAGCTTGCTCTACCAGGGCAAGGAGATTGAAGAGACGTCCAGTATCGAGAATCCGGAGAGTTTAGTGAAAGTCAGAGACGCTCGATAGCAACTACGAAATCCAGTAATACATCCAACAATGAGTAACCCATCTGCGGAAGTTTGGCCAGTCAGCCAGCCGGTAATTGGCGATACAGCAAAGAGATCGCGAACAATTGAGGAGAACGATATCGAACGGTTCTCCGCAATTAGCGGCGATTACAACCCGCTACATTACGATGCTGAGGCAGCGGCGAACTCCCAATTCGGTGAAATCGTTGTGCAAGGCGGAATCACAAGTGCGATCCTCAATGCGGTCGTCGCCGAAGATCTCCCTGGCCCAGGCACCGTTTTTCTCTCAGTAAATTGGGATTTCAAGGCACCGGCACGCCCTGGCGATACGATCACCGGCTGTGTAACGGTGACGGACGTGCGTGACGACAAACCAATCACGAACCTTGAGACGACCGTAACGCGAGACGATGGAACGGTCGTACTGGATGGCACCGCAGTTTGCTACACCATGGATCTGGATTCGAGGGACAATAACGCATGAAAGTCTGCGCTGACACCGTCTGCTATCCGACTCGAGTCAAATGACGGCAGGCATTCGTCTCTCGGGAGAATACCGATGAGTCAAGTAGACAATTCGAATAAACAGTGGTCGGTGGTGAATATGATTGCTGGGGGCGAACTGAAGTGGCGAATCTTGCTCCTCGTGGCTGTGGCCGAATTATTCGTCATGACGCTGTGGTTCAGTGCGTCAGCTGTATCGTCATCATTCGTAACTGCCTGGGGATTATCCGGGACTGAAGCCGCCTGGCTGACCATCTCCGTCCAACTAGGCTTCGTCGTGGGCGCGCTTCTTTCCTCTATCTTCACCATCTCGGATACAATCCGTCCCCAGTATCTGTTCGCTGGCTCAGCGTTTGTCGGTGCTGCGGCAACCGTGCTTATTGCCGGCATCGTCCAGTCGTTCCTTCCCGCTGTTGGCCTCCGGTTCGTGACCGGTGTAGCCATGGCTGGGGTGTACCCAATTGGCATGAAGATGATGGCAGAATGGTTTAAGGCAGGCCGTGGGCTGGCAATCGGCGTATTGGTTGGCGCACTCACTGTCGGGTCAGCCGCGCCCCATCTACTTCGCGTTTTCGGGGGGATCGGGCAACCGCGCCTCGTGCTCTATGGGGCAGCAATTGTCGCCACCGCTGGTGGACTCTTGATATTGAAATATGAATCGGGACCCTATCAAGCGGACACGTCACCGTTTGACCCCACTGCAGTCTGGCGAATCCTACGCGATCGGGGAACGTTGCTTGCGAACGTTGGTTACTTTGGCCACATGTGGGAACTGTACGCGATCTGGACCTGGATTCCATTCTACATCGCAGCGAGTTTGCACGCGAACGGAGGCGGCAGTTCCACTACGACATCGTTGCTTGCCTTCGGGACGATAGCAATCGGAGGTGTGGGTGCCTGGATTGCAGGCAGCGCGGCAGACCGCGTGGGGCGGACGACGGTAACTAGCGTGAGCATGGTCATTAGCGGCCTCTCCTGTCTCGCTGCTGGGTTTGTCTTTGGTGAACCACTGGTCATCCTGGCCCCGTTCTGTCTGGTCTGGGGCTTCATGATTGTCGCCGACTCCGCTCAGTTCTCGGCCTGTGTCTCAGAACTTGCGGAAGACAACTACGTCGGGACGGCTCTCACCTTGCAAACTGCGATTGGATATATTATCACCACGATCTCCATTCAGCTGGTTCCAATTTTCGAGGGATATTTAGGATGGCAATGGGCGTTCGCGCCTCTGGCTATCGGCCCCACCATGGGCACCGCAGCTATGCTCTATCTCCGTGTACTCCCAGAAGCGTCGAATCTGGCCGGCGGCAGGGGTTGAGTCAATACCTCCTCTCAGTAAGAAAGACCTAGCCTAATTTTTCCAGCAGTGAAATTGGAATCATTGACCCATGGAATTGCAAATCCAATGATATAAAATATTATTCGACTCTTTGAGTTGTTAGCCTGAAAATCACGTGAAAATTGGAGATGAACTACTGCACAATTTAATCAATAAAACCATGAATCAAGGAGTCATGGATTCAAAGATGAGGCATTATCGAAGACGACAACTGAGAAGGTAAGAGTGAGAAAAACCAACAATATAGTTAGAATTAATCACTCATATCAGAGGTAGCAGCTCTATCAGGTCTATTCTAAGTGATCATAGACATCAGTAAATTAAGAATCTGTGTTTATGACTAGTTACAGTGCAAATATATTGAGTTACTTAGAATAGAATTCATCTTCGTCCACATATGTACACGTTTAAGGAATGAGTTCTGGGACAGGCAGTTCTCCAAGAAATCCGGACGTTCACTGATGTCAACACCTACACGTTGATGGCTGAATTATTTTGTAACTGGTTAAACGCTCGCTCCATTGCATCATTTTAATTTTAAAGGGGGAGATGGTCTGTCTGTATGTTCTTAAATGGCAAGCACAAGTGACTGCTGTAAGCAGATTGAGACGGCTGGTGGAAATGTAGTGAGCTCAACTATCACTAATGAAGTCGATTAAACATTGTCGAGTGCTGCTGAAAATCAGCGGGTATTATCTCGAGGAAGTCAAAAGAGATTCGGAGAGATATCGGGTAGAAATTTTTAACGCCCAATAAGACCAGGTTTGGTTATTTAGATTGTTGAAAAGGTGACTAGTAATATTCGCTGATTGATCCAGTGAGGACTCGCTGGTGAATACAGAAGACCATTGCGATCGGAAGGCCCAATGGTAAATGATAGGATGAAACAATTGCTCTCACAATCAGGTAAACTGATAGCCACATAGGGAAATGGGGAAAAAGAGAGGATTTAGGATAAATTGGGAAAGAATATTGGATATATTGAATGTCTGACACACGCTGTATTGGTGTATTTTCAAACCTTATTATTAATGACGATAATAATTTTACTTAAGACAAGAGATCGATTCGAAGCCTCAATCAATTCGATATTCTTCAAGCACAGATTCATCAATTTCGATTCCAATTCCCGGCGTATCGGGGATCACAACCGTATTCCCATCATTGGAGATTGGACGGTCAATAAGATTATCGCGCAATGGGTTTGGGGTTCGGTCAAACTCCAGCATTGGTGCACCGCGAACCGTCGAGAGCAGTTGCAAACTGGCCGCAAGAGCGACAGCACTTCCAAATACGTGGGGGAGCGGTTGCACGTTTTGCGCCTCGGCCGCAGTAATAATTCGGCGAGTCGATGTGACACCACCCGCGCTCGTCACATCCGGCTGGACGTAATCCACCGCTCCCGCATCTAGGACACGATCGAACTCGTTTGCAAAGGCCCAGCACTCACCACCTGCAAGCGAGACAGAAGTATGCCGATTCACACGCGCGTACTGATCGATATGTTCTGGAGGTATAGGTTCTTCGAGAAAGTAGACGTCAAATTCGGTAAGCGCCTCTGCAACGCGGATAGCATCCGCAACATCGTATGCGTGGTTGGCATCAGCCATCAACCGCACATCGTCACCGACCGCCTCTCGTATTGCACCGACGAGTTCGACATCTTTCTCCGGCCCCCACCCCAAATTCCGAGCAAGCCCAATTTTGTTCTTCAGCGCGTCGAAACCCGAGCGAACATGATGCTCGGCTTCGGAAACCACGGCTTCACGAAGCTCTTCAAAGTCATCGACTGGCGGCCAGAAGTGGCCCGTCGCATAAGCTTGGATTTCATCCCGAACTCGACCACCCAAAAGGCAGGAGACGGACTGCCCGGTCGACTTGCCATAAAGATCCCACAGTGCAATATCAATGCCACTGACGACACTCGCAGGACAAAACGAATGATACTTCGTAGTAAGTAGATATCGTAATTCGTCATGAATTGATTCCACAGTACGAATATCCTGGCCTATAAGCCATGGCGCAACAACGGTGTCGATAATCTCACGATTCCCAGCGATTGGCCCCCAGCACTCACCCCACCCACTTGTTCCGTCCGCTGTCGTGATGCGAACAAGACAATACTCACGACTGGAGATCCATTTTTGTGCATTCGCAAAACGGTGGTCGAGCTCTCGCTTAAGTGGAATTGCTTCTACGCGTTCTACCTGCATAGCACAATGGAGAACAGTAACCGAGATACATCTATATATCCATGAAGATATGGCCGCAAACGAGCTCAAGAAGCAATAAACGGGGACTGGCCTCCAGGATTCAAGTTTCCGCTTCTTAATATTACAAACACGAACCATTATTCGACCGAGTTTTCCTGAAATCTTGATCACGTTCCCACAGCTGTCCATGACGAAATACGACTAACCGATACTGATTGAGATTTTTCTTTGAATTGAAATCGGAAAGCTTCGCCTCTGGTCTTAGGCCTCCGGCGGTGGTTGTAATGAATACAATAGGAGGAACAAGACCACCGAGAGCAGCGTAATCACTGCAGCGATGGAAAATGCGACTGTAAATGAGGTCACGTCAACCAAACCACCAACGATGAGCGGGCCAAAAATGGCGCCAATTTGCCAGGACATCGAACGTAAAGAAAGGCTACTGGCGACCGCTCGATAGTATTGGCCTTCTTCGACGAACATGGTGAGACTGGTCGGAAGTCGTAAACTGTCCGCGACGCCGAGAACCGAGTACACGAGAAACAAGACAAAGAAGGACGGCGTAAGCGTTATCGACTGATGCCAGAATGAAACCGTTGCCGGCTCGAACAGTCGGTCTGCGTCTGCTGCGAGCGGGATAGCTGCGATACCGATAGCATAGAGAATTGTTCCCGCAACGACGAACAAGTGGAGTTGGCCGATTCGATCGGCGATCGTACCGACATACCCCTGTGAAACGGCTTTAGTAAATTTCCCCCCGGCCAGGATGCCGCCGATGAGAAGTGCGCTCATCCCGAATTCTGTATGCGCGTAGATGGGGAGAAACAAAACAATCGCGGTCTTGGCAAAGCTAAACGTAAACCGGAACATCACGAGTGCCTGAATGGCCTTCCGACTGATGAGCATTCGAAGAGCGCCAAGGCCGAATTCCCTCGAGAGTTCCGTGTGTCCCCCTGGATCTGACGGAAGGAACATGAATACAGCGACGGCGGTTAGCAGTGTAACAACTGTCAGTACAACGTATGTCGTCGAAAATCCATACGTGAATAGTAAGAATCCACCCACAAGGTCACCCGACAGACTCGACAACGCAGTGACTTGGCTGTACGTGCCTAACCAGAGTCCGCGTTGTTCGTCTGGACAGATATCACCGACGACGGAAAGCCCAGTGAGAATCAAAATAATCGAGCCACCGCCCTGAATAGCTCGAAGTAAAATGACGTGTTCAAACGACTGGACATTCGTATAACCCACTAGCACCAGAACTTGAATCAGGAGTCCGATTAACAGATACCGTTTCGAGTCTCCCACGTCGATGTACTTTCCCAATGGGAGGACTAACACAAGTCGAACCACCGCATATGCGGTCCCGAATAGACCAGCAATGAGGCCGGATATTTGGAAAATATCGGCATACAGCGCCAGTGCAATGATTATCGTCGCAAAACTAATTCCCTGGGCGAAGTTGACACTCGCTATCGCTACAAACTCAAGATTTTTGAATAGCTTGAGCGGGGTGTAGTGCGTCTCGGTGTGTGTCACTTAATAGTTTGATTTGGTGCTGACAATACTTAACACACTGAAACCGGCCACTTTAACCGGGTTAACAAGGTCGCTACGGCAAAAGCGGGAACAAAACGGGCGCGTCAGGGACTTTCGTTCTCACCAGTCAGTGTAGATCACTCTCAACGCTGTCTCCGTAGCGAGGCTTGACACCTGTACGCATCAGCAACCACCTCCAAATTCGCTTCGCTCAGGGGTGCAAACGTGTGGATTTATGCTACTTCCTTCCGAGGTCAGAAGTACCCACGGGGTAGCTACAGATATGGCCAACGTATCAACATCCAACGCCAGTATCGACATTGTAAACCGCCACCGAACTCCAGACGGTGACACCGGGCCAGTGGAATTCGCCACCCGCGAACTCAACTCAGCTCTAACTGACCAAGGGTGTTCCATCAATTCACTCCGTCACTGGACCGAAGCTGACGAGTTCTGTTTGGCCATCGGGACAACGGACGATGAGGTAATACACCACCTCCTCACGACAGACGGCGTTGAAGTTCGCAAGGACCCAGAGGGAGTCATAACTTGGTGGTGTACGGCTGGCGCGTTGCGTGTACTCGTGATAGCCGGAACAGACGAGCGTGGACTGATGTACTCGCTCCTCGAAGTCGCCAACCGAGTCACAGATTCCGGCTTAGAGGCACTCGAAGCGGTCGAAAACCAGATCGAGTTTCCAGAGAACGAAGTGCGTGGGATCGATAAATTTGTCACCGGACCAGTCCACGATGAGTGGTTCTTCTCGGAGGAATTCTGGCATTACTATCTCGGACAATTAGCCAGCTGCCGATTCAACCGATTTGCACTGATCACCGGGTACGACACGTCATTCATGTCGCCCCCATATCCATTCCTCGTCGATATTCCCGAGTATCCGGAGGTAACCCTCACCGACGACGTGGGATACTCGCGCGAAGACTTTCAATCGATGGTTCGAACAATCGGGGGTTTATGTGCGCAATACGGCCTGGAATTCATTTTCGGGATCTGGTCGCAGATGGCATGGGAAAGTAATCCCGAGATGACCCTGGCAGATCGGTTGACCACGAAATATACAACCGATACATACGACCCGATGGTCGAGCAATTGCCAACCGAGGCTGAATCGTTCACTGACTACTGCGCGCAAGGACTCCACAAAATGCTCCTTGAGTGCCCAGAAATCGATGGAATTCAACTCCGCGTCAACTACGAATCCGGCTTCGGAGATATGGATACTGCAGAAGAATTCTGGCGCGAACTAATTCGTGCCACAGGCGAAGCGGCAGACGAATCTGGCCGCGATATCTCGCTGGATCTGCGCGCAAAGGGCCTGACCGACGAAATGATCCAGTGGGCGCTCGAAACCGGGCTCGACGTGACCGTTGCAACCAAGTATTGGTGTGAGTCGACGGGGCTCCCCCATCACAACACCCAGATGCGATCCGGGGAACTCGCCCGCCTTGACAATTTCAATTATAGTCGTCGATACAGTTACGGGGATATGCTACGCAGACCCCAGTCTTTCCGTCTCCTGTACCGCCTCTGGGTGATGGGCACGAATCGGATTTTCTTATGGGGTGATCCGGATTATGCTCGCCGGTTCGCCCACAGCACCCAGTTCGGCGGGGCGACCGGCTTTGAGGTCACCGCCCCGCTAACGCACAAGGGTGGCCATTCTTCCCTTCAAACTGAGGCATGGCCGTTGTTCGAGGATGAGTCTCTCGAACACTACGAGTGGGAAGACGAACGGTACTGGGCGTGGTATCTCATGTTCGGGCGGTTGGGATACTCGACGGAGACGGACTCTGCGGTCTGGGAACGCGCATTCACTCAACGGTTCGGTGAGGCGGCCGACGCGATCCAGAAGGGGTATCGGAGCGCGAGCAAGATTCTCCCGCTTCTGACCGCCGCCCACCTCACCCGCCATCCTGGAACGGTCAATTGGGCAGAGATGGACACTGGTGGGGCACTGTTTGCCGAACACAACTTTAACCGTGCATTTGAGGACGTGACGTACGCCACTACAGAACCGAGCGACCCAGGTTTATTCTATGGCATCAGCGAGTACGTCCACGACACCCTCAACGACACCCTCCGCGGGAAGTATACGCCACCACAGGTACGTAACTGGTATCGGCGGCTGGCCACCGAGACGCGCGACGCCGTCGAAGCCGCTGAAAAAACAGGACATGCCAGCGGCGAGTATCAGGCAACGAAACTCGACTTGTTGATGCTCGCCGACCTCGCTGAATACCACGCACACAAGACCGATGCCGCCGTCGCCCTAACGCTGTTCGACGAAACCGGAGACGCAGCGCAGCTCCATGCTGCGTACTGCGCGGCCGAACGAGCGCGGGAGTCGTGGGGGACACTGGCCGCACGCGGCGAGGGAACCTATCACGACGACCTCGTGTTCGTCCGCGGTGCCGCTACGGCAGACTCTGGACAGTGGGGTGACCGTCTCGTGGAGATGGACGCCGATCTTCGAAAACTCGAAGAACTCGCCGACGATGAGGGCGTCGATCTTGACACGGCACCAGCCGACCTTCCGACAGCAGGTCGGGCAACGTTCGCACTTCCCTCGTTCGATGTCTCGATTCCGGATCGAGCGCAAATCGGTGAGCCGATTGACATCGCGATTGAGATTGGCGAGCTCAACACTCACAATGACCTCGTCCTCCATTACCGTCACACCGACCAGACAGAGGGCCCATTCCGGGAGATCGTTATGGAACGAATCGACGGCGGATATCGTGCGACTATTCCCAGTGACTATGTCACCCCAGAGTGGGATATTCTGGCCTACTTCGCAACCGTCGACGAGGGAGGAAACGGACTCCTGATCCCAGGTCTGTATCACGCTGACGAACCCATGCCATACTACGTCGTGAAAGTGGATTCAGCCGGATAAAATCGAGTTGCGAGAACCGCATTCGTGATGTCTTCGAATTCTCGTGATTCATAAACGACGGCGATGGATGTTCTACATCCGGTAGACCCATAATTTGTGGTGCTTGGCGAAGACTTATTCTCACACCGTCAAAACAACTTCAAGTGATGATCGAGAGACTGATCTGTCAAATGGACAGCTGTGCGAACGGGAATACCTTTCACAAGAACGCCACCATCTACGAACTGGCGAACGGTGACCTTCTCGCTGGATGGTTCGCAGGCGGTGTCGGTGAGGGAAATCGCGACCAGAACGTCTACGGAAGTCGGCTGCCAGCCGACTCGACTGAATGGGAAGACGCGGAATGCTGGGCTGACGTTGAGGGCCGTGCTGTCGGATGTCCCGTCCTCTTCCACGGGCCGGACGATAAGCTATGGGTGACAGCACCAGTGATGTACGGCAATTGGCTTACCTCGTCCAAAGTATTCTTCAAGCGCTCCCCGGATGAAGGCGAGACGTGGAAAGATCTCGAGCTGCTTCATGAGAAGACCGGGATGTATTTGAAGAACAAACCGCTCGTTCTGGAGGACGAGAATCGGTGGATACTGCCCGCCTACGACGCTATCGACGAAAAACCGTACTTCTATCTCATCCCGGGAGATTACGCGGAACGCCCCGCTGACTTCCCGCAACTGGTCGGCGGTGACCAGATTACTCACTATGAGGCGGGGGGATACATGGGTAACTCCGGGCTGACCCATCCGACGGTGGTGGAGCTATCAGACGGAAGTCTCCTTGCATATCTTCGACCCCGACAGGGTGGCTACATTCACGAGACGCGCTCGACCGACCGTGGGTTGAACTGGACGCGAGCAACCCAAACGGCGATTCCTAATCCGAATGCCGCCTTTGATATGGTTCGTACCGACGAGGGAAATCTCGTTCTCGTGAACAATCCCTCCACAGGAGTAGACCATGGAACAATTCCAGAGGGGCGCAACAAGCTAGCGTTGTTCATGTCCGAAGACGAGGGCGAGACGTGGCCGTATCAACTATTTCTCGAACAGGCCGCTCTCGAAGATGAACACGATCCAGAGGGGGTGAGCTCTGATCTTCGCGCATCTCACAGACTCCAACTAGGCGAGATGGACCAGGTGGGACGACCGGAGTTCACCTACGGGAACGTCATTCAGGCTCGTGATGGCACACTCCATCTCGCGTACGAGTACCGTCGAAGTGCGATCAAGCACGTCGAAATTACTGAGTCGGAGATTCAAAAGCGCGGCACTGACACAGTCATTGTTGAAAACATGCTCAGCTAACTTCCACACACGCCAGCATCTGAATTCAGGGCCACGAGTGACAAGAGTAGCACGCAGTAGCCTCGTGTGGAAAAACAGCGTGTGGTTCGTTCGAATTCAGCCGATTCCACGAGAACCGACTTCGTTCGCTGGAGTGCGAATATCGGTACAAGAGGATTATCGGTCCACGGTTGCTCGTGCATCCTTCGCCGCGGCGAGCCTGTCGCGAGTCTTGTGGAACCAGGTCGTCTGTTCATCCAGAAGCGCGCGCTGTCGAGACAGATCGTCGTGATTTTGTTTCGGAGCGGTTCCGCCGAGAATGTCCCGACGGGTGACGTTCGTTTGCGGATCAAGTGCCTCCACCAGAGCTTCATTGGTCAGGAGCCCCGACTTTCCCACAGTGATCGAAGCAGCCGTCTCAAGGTCGGAAAGAGTGATTTGACCAGCGTGGCGTCCGTCCTCGTAAACAGCGCGAACGAGTGTGCTGACGACTTCGTGTGCCTGCCGAAAGGAGAGACCCGCTGCTCGGACGAGCGTGTCCGCAAGTTCGGTCATTGTACAGAAGCTGTCCTGGGCAACCTGATACATCCGCTGGTCATTAAGCTGAATGTCGTCGATGACCGCAGCAAAGAGGTGAATCGCATCGGCGGCATTCGAGGCCGCTCCAAGAAATGGATACGCGAGATACGTCGTCTCTCCGACATCCCCGTACGGAACCGCTTTCAGTGAAATGAGCGTACTGTTCGCCTGGCCAATGGACTCGTTTGCATACGCCCGCGTCTTTTCGAGGACGCCAGGGTTTTTCTTCTGAGGCATAATGCTACTGGTGGTTGACATTGTATTACTCAACTCGACAAAACCGAGTTCAAACATGCTCCAGACGAGCAGATCCTGGGACATCCGGCTGATGTTCGTCATCAGTAACGCGACCGCCGCCGTCGTTTCGGGAAGATAATCGACCGAGGCGATAGCATCGTACGTGTTCACAACCAGTCCGTCAAACCCGGAGAGTTCGGCGAGTCGCTCTCGGTTAAGCGGGAATCCAGTCCCGCCAATCGCCGCCGCCCCCAAGGGACTTCGGTTCGTCTCCGCGAACGCCCGGCAGAGCCTTTCGACGTCTCGCCCGATCAAATGGTCGAACCCGAGGAGATAATGTGCAAACGTGATCGGTTGTGCCGGCTGACTGTGCGTGTACGCCGGAAACACGACCTCGGTAGTTTCCGCAGCCCGAGCGAGCAGTTGCTCGCGAAGAGTAAGCGTCGCACCAATGATCTCGAGAATCTGCTCGCGCACAGCGACTCTCAACGTCGCACTGAACAAATCGTTTCGACTTCTGCCCGTATGGAGCTTCCCCCCGACGGCAGGGCCAAGTTCCTCAATAACGCGGTTTTCGATGAACAGATACGGTCCTCCAAACTCCGCATACGACTCAAACTCATCGGGATCAACCGATTCGAGGTCAGTGAGCACCGCTAAAACCTCGGAAACCTCTCGAGACTCAAGGATACCAACCTCATTCAACACGATTGCTTGCGCTCGATTGAGAGCCAAGAGAGAGTCCCAGAGAAAGGCCATCTTTTCTTTGAACTTCGGGACGCGGTAGTACTCCAGATGAGCGTTCGCAGGTGGTTCTCCAAGCCGACTCGAGAACATGTCTCTCGTCATTCCGAACGAAACACGAACCGCAACCACGATAAGCCTATCCTCTCACCAGACAAGCAATTCGGATCCGGCAGGTGCACGAAGCCTTTATACGGTTTTTCCTACAAATAGAGTACTGATGAATGTGAATCGTCGTTCAGCGCTATCTCTTATCGGGACCTCTCTGTGCTTTCTCGCCGGGTGCCTCGAATCAGGTGCTCAGGGATCACCTCCCACCAACGGCGACGACCTACCCGACGACCAGACGCCCGATGATGGCTACCCACCCCAGTTTTCATCCACGCACGAAGAACGCACCATCAACGTCAATTCGTACGATACCCTCGACCGGGAAGGCATCGATGTTCCGCTCGCCCCGATCGAAGACGTCTACTACTGGTACACGCGCGGGGAAGCGCGGTTCGTCGATGCGCGTCCAGAGATTGCGTGGGAGCGCTCGCGCATCTTCGGCGCAGTTTGGAGCCCCGCACCCGACGGTCGCGACGCCGACCCAGTCGTACAATGGCCGAAAGCCGACCGTATCGTTTGCTACTGTGGTTGTCCGCACACGATGGCGTCAATTCGCGCCGCGTCACTCATCAGCGACGGGTACGAGAACGTGTACGTCATCGACGAAGGGTTCTGGGAATGGCAAGGGTTGGAATACCCAATGGCTGGCACCCAGGTCGAAGCGCGACCGCTGCTTCGTGGCATCCAAGGGCAGACTCCACAACAGTTTGCGGGTGAACTGGCTTGGGTGCGTCATCTGCCCACCGGGCAGGTCGAAGTGGCCCCGATCAGCAACGACGGGACGTTCGAACTCGACTTCCGCTTCTCCGACATCAATGACCGGTCCGTTCTTGTAGTTGAGACACCGGCGTTCCGTGTGACCGATCGGGTCAGTGTATTAACCAGCGCTGTGGTCACTGGCCCCTGATCCTCGAGTGAGTAGAACGACACCGGTGTCGGGACAAGCTCGAACTCCCACGGTGGAGGGAGTGACGGCAGTCAGAGACGATTACGCCCCCTTGTAATCGTACGGTCGCGACATTTGGACGATGTGAATATCACGCTGGACTTGGTCGTTGTATTTCTTCCACGAGAACGTTGTTCCCTCTTTCCAGTCGGTCGCGTACGGAATCTCGTGATAGTGTTCATCGGTCACGGCACTTACGCGCTCCCAGTGGTCTGCGGCTTCACGGAGTAGTTCGACGGCGTCGTCTTTCTGTCGTTTCCCCGTGACGCGATAGGTTTCGTATTTGACGCCAGCGCGGAGTTTCTTCGCGAAGTAGAGAGTCAGATGCCCCCACGTAACGAGGTCAGCGAGTTCGCATTCAAGCGCGCCGGTGCCACGATGAACGTTTGCGTTGAGTGAATCTACGATTCCCAGGATCTGTTCGCCGTTCCGCTCCATTCGCTCAGCGAGATCGATGGGGGTGACCCGCGTTTCATCGATTTCTTCTCCACCGTCCCTCGCTTCGATGTACTCAGGAATGGATAGATACGACGAATCCAGGGTCTGGTGGTCGACAAGTTCGTCGATCGAGATGAACGGCGATACGCCATCGTCCAGCCCGCGAGCCACAACCGGGGCAAGAAAGCCCTCGGGGTAGAGAGTGTAGTCCCAGGTACCGGCGTGAAACGCCGCCAGTTCTATCGGCATCCGACTCCCGAATTTGTAGCCTTTGAGCAATCGTTCGCCGAGACCTGGCCCATACCGCGTCTCGAACGCCTGCTCAAACACCTCGTCGGAGGTGGTTGGATCGTACAGTAACCGCCCCCACAATAAGTAGAACAGCCACTGTTTCTCGAAGGCGTACTGCCACGTCTGGTGCTCGTGCACCCGGTGTGAGAAGTCTTTCGCAGGAATATATCCCTCGGAGCCGATGATGTAGCCGCCGACGTAGGATTTCGAGGCGTGGTTGGCCTGAATATGGTCGCGGATGAAATCGGGATCACCCCACCGAAGCACGAAGAAATCCTCGTTACGAACCGTCCAGACGAGTTCGTAATTCGTCGGTTCCGGGTTCCAGAGGCTATCGTCAACCTCGCCGGATCGGTAATCGTGGGTCATCTCCAGTGCTGTCGTTGAGTGACCGTGTGACCAGTTGAATTTCGACGGAACCCAGATTTTGGACACGTTGTCAACGTCGTCCGCCTCATCGATGACGCGTCGCATCTCGTCTATCGAGTTGGTTCGAACCGACCGATCGAGGAACGTCGCCGGTCGATCGGCGGCTGCAATCCCATCGACGAACGTCTCTTTGAGCCATTGCTGTTTCTCCCGTGGCGTCATCGCACCCATCCAATCGGACATCGTCGTCCCGATGCCAGTCAGGTCTTCATACTCGTTGAGCACCTGAGTGATGGATTCGCGAGTGTACGTTTTGATGACCTCAGCGGTATCGTTTAACCGTTCAACGCCATGGATGTCCGCGAATTCCTCAGTGACGACGATGTTCCACGTGAGGAGATAGGTCTCAATGCCCCGCTCTTTCGCCATGCGAAAGAGTTCGTGCCAGAACGACTTCCATTCGTCTAACTCCCTATCGGACAATGGGCTGGCTTCCGGATAGGCGTGGGGTTTGATCATGTAGGGAAACGGGTGGAGATTCCACAGCGTCAGCGCGTTAAACCGGTTGCGCGCCATCATGTCGAGGAACGCACGCCAGAACTCGAGATCCCGACACGTCTCATAATGAATCTCCGTTTGTTCTCCGTACCGATAGGGTGACCAGGGGAGGTTGAATTTGAGCGCCCGGAACTCGACTGCCGGGTTGATGGTGGACTCCTCAATCTCACCCCATTCACCTGCCGAGCGTGTCCGTTCGGCGAGTTCTAGCGTCCCGTACATGGCACCGGCGTCGTCGGATGCCCATACATAGATTGATCCGTCATCCGCTATTTCAATCTTGAACCCCTCGGCTGTCACATCCTCGGGAATGGCCGCATCGAGAGTTGCTGCGTCTGCGTCTCCGCCGATGATGTACAGGTCAGCGTCAGTTGCTGGTTGCAGATTCAGGTCGTAATGCGAGCTTTGTGAGATTGCGGCATCAAGCTCATCGACGCCGAATTGAATCAGCGGTGAGTCCGTTCGATAGGCTATGCTGACCGTCCCGTGGCTGAGGCTTGGCATATGCTCACACACTAAGGGGATTCTCTTTTACTTGTCGGTTGCCGGGTGGATTGCCAGTAAACAGGAGCAAATTCGGGACCGTAAGTGAGTCGACACCCGCCGCTAGCCAACAGGCTCGGGAATAGGTTCGTCTGCGTAGAGAGCTGCAAAAGCAATCGCTGACGAGACTGTGAAGCCAGCCGCGAGATAGAAGGCAGCCGCAAAGGAGACGTAGTCAAGGACAATACCTGCGCCCAACGGCCCAACAATCGCACCGACCTGCCACGCGATCGACCGCAGCGAGAGGCTGCCAGCGACCGCATTGTAATGTTCACCTTCGTCAACGAACAGCGTCGTACTGGTCGGCAAGCGAAGGCTGTCGGCGAACCCAAGCACTGCGTAGGCGAGAAACAGTACGATCGCTCCACCAGAGATTGTAACCTGTGCATTCACGAGTAAGCCTGGGAGCGAAAGCGATCCAAAAGAGTCTGCTACAGTAGCAAGAGGTATGATCGCCACCCCGGCAGCGTATAGAACGGTCCCTGCAATGATAAACCATGAGAGGTGGCCGACACGGTCGCTAACGGTCCCAACATACCCCTGTGCAACCGTCTTCGTAAGCCTCCCTCCGGCGAGGACGGCTCCAATGGCGAGCGGACTCATCCCGAACTGGGTTCGCGCGAAAATCGGCAAAAAGAGAACGACAGCCGTCTTCCCGAAGCTGAACAGGAACCGAAACGCAACGAGCGCCTGAATCGAACTCCGTCCGAGAAGTCGTTTGAAGGTCTCGAGCCCCGATGACTCCGGCTTAGCGTCGGAACCACTGGGGTTATCGCGGAGAGATGTGAAGACGGCGACCGTCGCAATCACCGTCACGGCTATCAAAACGAAGTACGTCGTCTGAAACCCGAACGTGAAAAGAAGCGTCCCACCGACGATGTCGCCGGTGAGACTCGAAAATGAACGCACCTGATTGTACGTTCCAATCCAGAGGCCCCGACCATCCTCCGGGCTGATTGTGCCAACGACGGCTGTTGCACTGAGGTAGACGACGAGAGAACCGATTCCCTGGAACACACGCATGAAAATGACGTGTTCAATAGTGTTTACGTACGAATACCCGACCAGAACGCCGACGTAAATCAGCAACCCCATAAGGAGGAATCGCTTCCCGTTCCCACGGTCGATAAATCGACCGAGGGGTAACACGAGGAAGAATCGAACAAAAGCGTACGCAGACCCGAACAAACCCGCGGCGATCCCCGAGGCCGAAAAGAGATCCGCGTAGAGGGCAAGTGCCAAAATAATCGTCGCAAACGAGAAACCACGGGCGAACTGGACGCTCGTCAGCGCGAGAAACTCCCGATTCGCGAATAAGGCGAGCGACGACGCTCGACTGTCTGTCCCTCTCATCGAGTCTTGGTTTTCACACAGTAACGCTGAACTTGACTGTATCAGATGGGGTTAGAATGGCCGGTTGTTGCTGGGTGAGCGGTTCTCACGATACGTAAGAAGCTCTCGTCCATCGTGACGCAGAAGAGGAGACAACAACATCGCTGTCTCTCGCAAGATTAGTCGAGTGCACTCCGTTCGTAGGTCGAGGCGGCGAGCCACTCCGGATTGATAGAGAAGCCCCAGCCGGGTCGGTCGGGAACCTCGATTTCGCCGTCTTCAACGGTAAGCGCGGGCTCAAGCATCCCTTCGGCCCACTGGTCTTCGATTGAGAATTCGAAGTAGGGGCCGGCGTTCTCAAGAGCGGTGAGCATGTGCATGGTGAACACCGTCACCAGCGAATGGTTGGCCGAGTGGGGGACGACGGGGAGGCCGGCGTCGTTGGCCATGTCGGCGACGCGGAGAGCTCGTGAAAGGCCGCCGACGTAACAGATGTCTGGCTGGACGATGTCGACGGCGTGCATGTCGATCATGCGGCGCCACTGCGCCAAGTCATTGTCCTGTTCCCCGCCAGCTACCTGAACTACAGTGTCGTCGAGGGCGGTGCGGACTTCAGCGGTCCATTCGAGTTCCGGGTACGGACACGGCTCTTCGTAATGGATGACGTTGTACTCCTCGAGCAGTTGCCCCACCTCGATTGCCTTCTCTGGTGTGTAGCAGCTGTTGGCGTCGACAAACAGGTTCGTGTCGTCCCCGATAGCTTCGCGAACAGTCGGGATGAGTTCCTCGGTCCGTCCCGGCCACGCATCCTCGTTGTGCCCCATCTTACTCCCGACGCGGATCTTGAATGCCTCATAGCCGTGTTTCTCTTTGAGGCGCGCGAGTCGTTCGGCCTCTTCTTCCGGCGTAATTTCACGGCTCATGCTCGATCCATAGGGTTTGAGCGTGGTCGGGCCGCCGCCAATCAACTCCGCCACGCTCACTCCCTCGCGTTTGGCTTTGAGGTCCCACAGTGCCGTGTCCAAACCGGTGACGGCGCGACAGAGGTAGGACCAGGGGAATTTGTACTCGGCGTCGATGATGTCGTCAACGAGCGACTCAACCGCAAGGGGATTTGCGCCAAGGGCATGCGGGGCGACTTGTCGGTGGAATACCTTTGCTGCGATGTCCGCGTTGTACGGCGAAATCTGCCCGATGCCTTCCTCGCCTGTATCCGTTTTAACACGAACGAAGCTCACTGGTGCTGGTCGTCCTTTACGCTGCGTGCTAGTAAAGGTCTCTAAACTCTCGATTTGCATGTCGGTCATGCAGACCTGTACTCCGTTCTATAAAAATATTGTGAATGAGGAACATGATACAGTTTGGCATGGTCACGATAATTTATAGACGGACACCCGTCGGTCCAGCGTGAGTGGCCTCTCTATCTTGCTGAGCGATGGGCGAACTGGATTCGCTCAAAATTTGGTCCGAACCCTGAGAGGACGGCAAAGGACAACCCCCACCCACATGCTTATTGAGGATGGGATACATCGAAAGGTGAGGACGCCCATAATGACACGAGCGACCAGCTTTAGCGGCTCGATAGCGATAGTTACCCGAAGCGACGCCCCCGATGGTCCGGTTGGTTTCGGCACGTCAGCACTGCTCGACGCACTCGACGAAACTGACACTACCGTTGAAAAATATTCACATTGGACAGAGACTGTGGCAGACCCGCTTCTCGTTGTTGGCCACACCACCGACCCCGTCATCGAAAAACTCCTTGGCAACGCGACTACAGACCCCGAAGCAGTCGTGTATAGATGGGTAGGAGTCGATGATCGGGAAGCACTCGTGGTCGCCGGCAGCGACGACCGCGGGCTCATGTACGCGCTACTGGAACTTGCTGACCGCGTCGAGGCTGAGGGCCCAGACGCTCTGGGTCAAGTAGAAGATACTGTTGAGACGCCCGATAACGAGGTCCGTGGGATCGACCGGTTCATCATGGGTCCCGTCCAGGATACGTGGCTGTACGACGAAGACTTCTGGCACTACTATATTCAGCGACTCGCGCGTAACCGCTTCAATCGGTTCGTGTTGATTGCGGGGTACGACAGCGCGTTCATGTCGCCACCGTACCCGTTTTTCGTCGACGTTCCTGGCTTCCCCGAGGTGACTGTCCCCGATGACAAAGTCTCAATTAGCCGGGAAGAACACCGGGAAGTGCTCCGCATGATCGGCCGGCTCTGCAAAGAATACGGTCTTGACTTCTTCTTTGGAATCTGGCAACAACGCCCCGACTGGAAAGAAGACCAAGGCGAACTCGTTGAAGGGTTATCGAGGGACCCCGACGAGCTTACAGAGTACTGTGCGACGGGACTCGAACGATTGCTGGTGGCCATCCCTGAACTCGACGGCCTCCAGTTGCGGGTCAACTTCGAGGCAGGTGTCGGTGGGTCAAGCTATGATTCAGGGTCCGGTATCGGACCTGCAACCACCACAGCTGAAGAGTTCTGGCGGGAGATCATCAACGCGGTCGAACGCGCCTCCGCCGAGCGCGCCGACCCGCTCAAATTCGACATCAGAGCAAAAGGCCTGACCGACGAAATGATCCGGTGGGCGCTTGAGACTGGTCTTGACCTGACCGTGCCGACCAAGTACTGGTGTGAGTCGACGGGGCTCCCCCATCATAACACCCAGATGCGACAGGAGGAGTTGCTGCAATTAGACGATTTGAACCGCAGTCGTCGGTATGGGCATTCGGATCTGCTGCGCAAACCCCGCTACTACGACGTGCTCTACCGCCTCTGGGTGGTCGGCACCAACCGAATCTTCGTGTGGGGGGATCCGGATTATGCTCGTCGATTCGCCCACAGCACCCAGTTCGGCGGGGCGACCGGTTTCGAGGTCACCGCCCCGCTCAGTCTGAAAGGCGGTCACTTCCACCTCCAAGACGAAAACTGGCCGTTGTTCGAGGACCCGGAACTGCAGAGCGGTGATTGGGAGGATGAGCGATACTGGGCGTGGTATCTCATGTTCGGGCGGCTGGGATACTCGACGGAGACGGACTCTGCGGTCTGGGAACGCGCATTCACTCAACGGTTCGGTGAGGCGGCCGACGCGATCCAGAAGGGGTATCGAAGCGCGAGCAAGATCCTCCCGCTTCTGACCGCTGCACACTTGACGGAACATCCAGCGCTGATGAACTGGGCGGAGCTGGATACTGGTGGGGCACTGTTTGCCGAACACAACGTCAACCCGTACTTCGGTGCGCGTGAGTATTACGACGGCACCTACCAAGACGTCGAACCGAGTGACCCGGGCTTGTTCTATGGTATCAACGAGTACGTCCGGGACGCACTCGCAGATGACCAAGATCACAAGTACACACCAATACAGCTCCAGCGCTGGTATCGGCGGCTGGCCGCCGAGACGCGCGACGCCGTCGAAGCCGCTGAAAAAACAGGACAGACCGGCGCTGAGTATCAGGCAACGAAACTCGACTTGTTGATGCTTGCTGACCTCGCCGAGTACCACGCCGAGAAAACCGCCGCCGCCCTCGCACTCGCCTTCTACCACGAAAGCGAAGACGCAGCATACCTTCCGGCCTCGCGTGATCGAATGGTACGCGCAATCACGGCGTGGGAGTCGTTGGCCGGGCGGGGGGAAGGGACGTATCACGACGACCTCGTGTTCGGAATGGGACCGACCCGCGCCGATGACGGCCAGTGGGTCGACCGTCTCCCCGAGCTCGAAGCGGATCTTGACGCGCTCGAAGCGCTCATAGATGACGTCGGCTCTGACACAAAGCAGGACTACAGAGACCCAGTCACCGAACGGGACGCCGGCCAGGCTGACTCATTCAATTCTCCGTCGTTCGATGTCGACGTTCCGGACGCGACGGTCGCGGGTGAA
Organism: Haladaptatus sp. DYSN1; assembly: GCF_029489995.1. Classification (NCBI taxonomy): domain Archaea; kingdom Methanobacteriati; phylum Methanobacteriota; class Halobacteria; order Halobacteriales; family Haladaptataceae; genus Haladaptatus; species Haladaptatus sp. DYSN1. The sequence goes on along the minus strand of NZ_CP120471.1, from coordinate 248,160 downwards.
GATCTGACGCTCACCGTCCGAACCGGTGATCTGAACGATCACGACAGGCTTCGGATTCGCTACCGTCATACCGACCAGACCGCGGGCGCGTTCGAACACATTGAGATGACCAAAACCGATGGGGGATACGAGGGAACCATTCCTGGAGAATACATCGTCCCCGAGTGGGACCTGCAAGTGTACTTCTCGACTATCGACGAGACCGACAACGGACTGCTCGTCCCAGGTCTGTATCATGCTGACGAACCCGCGCCGTACTACGTCGTTGCGGTCACCACCGAGTAAGTCGATTGTAATCCCACGACGAGCTCCTCGGCTCACGGAACCATCTTGTTTTCAATGACAGCAGGCCTGATCGATGGATACGCTTATATCGATTCGAAGAAGAGTGAGAATGACTCGCATGACAGCTAGCTTTAGCGATTCGATAGCGATAGTTGACCGAAGCGATGCAGTCGACGGTCCAGTTGGGTTCGGAAGAGCAGAACTGCTGGACGCACTCGACGAAACTGACGCCACTGTCGAGGCAGTGGCTCATTGGACGGAAACGACTGCTGACCCAGTGGTCGTCGTTGGTCACACGACTGACCCCGTCATCGGAAAACTCCTTGGCGAGACGATTCTGGACTCCGAGGCAGTCGTGTATCAGTGGGAGAATACCGGTGATCGGCAGGCACTCGTGGTCGCCGGCAGCGACGACCGCGGGCTCATGTACGCGCTACTGGAACTTGCTGACCGCATCCAAACGAACGGTGTCGCTGCGCTCACCGCGGTCGAAGACTCCATCGAGACGCCCGACAACGAGGTCCGTGGGATCGACCGGTTCATCATGGGTCCCGTCCAGGATACGTGGCTGTACGACGAAGACTTCTGGCACTATTACCTCAGGCGATTGGCCAAGTGTCGATTCAATCGGTTCGTGTTGATTGCGGGGTACGACAGCGCGTTCATGTCGCCACCGTACCCGTTTTTCGTCGACGTTCCTGGCTTCCCCGAGGTGACTGTCCCGAAAAATCAGGTCGCGACCAGCCGGGAAGAACACCGGGAAGTGCTCCGCATGATCGGCCGGCTCTGCAAAGAATACGGTCTTGACTTCTTCTTTGGAATCTGGCAACAACGCCCCGACTGGAAAGAAGACCAAGGCGAACTCGTTGAGGGTGTACCAGAGAAGCCCGGTGAACTTGCCGAGTACTGTGCGACGGGACTCGAACGATTGCTGGTGGCCATCCCTGAACTCGACGGCCTCCAGTTGCGGGTCAACTGGGAGTCGGGTGTGTCGGTCGGTGAAATGGATAATTACACCAAAGACCGTTCGATCAGGACGGCCGAGGAGTTCTGGCAGGAGATCATCAACGCGGTCGAACGCGCCTCCGCCGAGCGCGCCGACCCGCTCAAATTCGACATCAGAGCAAAAGGCCTGACCGACGAAATGATCCAGTGGGCGCTCGAAACCGGACTCGACGTGACCGTGCCGACCAAGTACTGGTGTGAGTCGACGGGGCTCCCCCATCACAACACCCAGATGCGATCCGGGGAACTCGCTCATCTGGAGGACGAAAACAAAAGTCGTCGATATGGGCATTCGGATCTGCTGCGCAAACCCCGCTACTACGACGTGCTCTACCGCCTCTGGGTGGTCGGAACGAATCGGATTTTCTTATGGGGTGATCCGGATTATGCTCGCCGGTTCGCCCACAGCACCCAGTTCGGTGGGGCGACCGGTTTCGAGGTCACCGCCCCGCTCAGTCTGAAAGGCGGTCACTTCCACCTCCAAGACGAAAACTGGCCGTTGTTCGAGGATGAGTCTCTCGAACACTACGAGTGGGAAGACGAACGGTACTGGGCGTGGTATCTCATGTTCGGGCGGTTGGGATACTCGACGGAGACGGACTCTGCGGTCTGGGAACGCGCATTCGCTCGGCGGTTCGGTGAGGCAGCTGAAGCCCTGCTCGCAGGATATCGAAGCGCGAGCAAGATCCTCCCGCTTCTGACCGCCGCCCACCTCACCCGTCATCCCGCGCTAACGAACTGGGCGGAGCTGGATACTGGTGGGGCACTGTTTGCCGAACACAACGTCAATCCGGAGTTCGGAAACTGGGATGTGACATATATGAACGCGGAACCCAGCGACCCGGGCTTGTTCTATGGCATCAACGAGTACGTCCGGGACGCACTCGCAGATGACCAACACCGCAAGTACACACCAATACAGCTCCAGCGCTGGTATCGGCGGCTGGCCGCCGAGACGCGCGACGCCGTCGAAGCCGCCGAACGAATCAACGAAGGTGGAGTCGAATCAAACGAATATCGAGCGACAGTCCTCGACTTGCTGATGCTTGCTGACCTCGCCGAGTACCACGCCGAGAAAACTGCCGCCGCCCTCGCACTCGCCTTCTACCACGAAAGCGAAGACGTAGCATACCTTCCGACTGCCTATTGTGCAGCAACCGCCGCCCGGGACGCCTGGGCGTCACTGGCCGGGCGGGGCGAAGGGACGTATCACGACGACCTCGTATTCGGAATGGGACCGACCCGCGCCGATGACGGCCAGTGGGTCGACCGTCTCCCCGAGCTTGAGAAGGACGTTGAGGAACTGGACCGGTTGCTAGAAGCAGAAGGAATCAACGCTGAGGACGAACGCTCGCTTGACCATCCTGCCTTCGCTCGGACCGATGGACAGTCTTTCAATTTCCCGTCGTTCGACGTGGCACTGCCTAAGGCAGCGTCAGCGGGTACCGACATCGATGTTGCGGTTCGGACTGGCGAACTGAATCCACACCGCGGTGTCACTCTCCATTATCGGCACACCGACCAGACAGAGGGCGCGTTCAAACAAGTCGAGATGGAGCAGACCTCGCAGGGTTATCAAGCAATCATTCCAGGAGACTACGTGAAATCGGAATGGGATTTGCAGGTGTACTTCTCGACTATCGATGAGACAGGAGATACGCTCCTGTACCCAGGGCTCTACCACGCCGAGGAACCCGCTCCGTATATCGTCGTGACCGTCGATTCGGTATAGGTATCCTAGTTCGCGGTGATTTTTTGGCCGTTTGCTCACATCGACCGATAGACCATTTTTTCCGGTACGTTGAATTCATTGATAATCCGCAACCAGTTCTAAACGGGTTCAAACACGGTCAAAAACGAGAGACAGCGTGTGAACAATCTATGAAGAAAATTAAACGCGAAACTAATGCCTGAGTTCGGGACAATACGCTTGCAACTCAATCGTATTTTCACGAAATCAATGGTGGACCGTCTGTGTGGAGCTGGTTGTGCGCTTCAATGGCGACTAAGAGGTGCAATCTCACGTGATGTGGAAACTCCAACTGATGTTCTTCATGAAGCTAAATTGAGATTCAACAGTGTGTAGTGACTTGTTAGCAATTAACAAATCATTTCGTCAAATAGATGATGAAATGAATAACAATCGTACGAGTGTTATAAGGGTGTGATTGACAAACACACTTTTGGTTAGACGGTTCACAGGTTTCCAATAGATGAACACCGAAATGTACACTCAAATACGAGGAGAAAATTCGTCACAGATATCATTATTACGCTCGAGAGGGGACTAAGAGACGAAATGTGGCGAGATGTGACGGACAGCGAGAGGCAGCGACCGCCCGAGCGAGATGTTAAAATCACTGGTATAGAAACGATGGGGGTGAAGGGTAATCCGAGAGACAACGGAGAACATTATACTTGGGGTATCGTCAAGGTCAAAACAGACGCCGGAGACTACGGAATTGGTGAGACGTTCCGGGGTGAAGAGTCAATGGACGTCGCAATGCGGATGGAGTCACTGGTTGTCGGTCAGAATCCCTTAGATCCGGAGCGAATATACGAACACTTGGCAGGTAAGTACACCGGAAGCGGGACTATCGGCCAGTCCGCTATTACTGCCATCGAAACCGCCTGTTGGGACATCAAGGGAAAGATCCTCGGCGTTCCGGTGTACGAACTACTAGGCGGAAAATTTCGGGACGAGATCGGTGTATACTCGGACACGCAAGCAACGGCAAAAGAAGAGGGGTCGTCAGAAGAGTTTACGCCGGAAGCGTTCGCCCGAGCCGCGAGAGACGTTGTTAACCAAGGGTTTGAGTCGATCAAGTTTGATCTGGATGTGATGACACCGGGTCATCCAAACGACGATACGGCCGCGCGGCGTATGGATGACCGGGAAATCCAGCACAAGGCAGAATTGGTGCGCGCAGTCCGAGACGAAATTGGGTACGAAGTTGATCTTGGGATGGATCTGCATTGGAAGTACACAGTTGAGACCGCAGTTAGACTCGGCCGCGAATTAGAGGAGTTTAATCTCTCATTCCTCGAAGATCCAGTCCATCCGGAGAAACTCGACGCGCAGGCCCGCGTTAGAGAACAGATCGATATTCCGATTTTGACCGGCGAGAACGTTGTTACAGTCAATCGATTTGCCGACTTACTGAAACACGATACACTCGACCTTGCGGCACCGGATGTAACGGAGTGCGGCGGCTTGAGCGTCCTTCGAAAGATCGCCGCTGTCTGCGATCTCTACGGCGTCCCGATGGCACCACACAACTTGGCAAGTCCAGTCGGGACGATCGCAGGCGTCCACTTCGCCGCATCGATTCCTAATTTCTATAGCCTTGAATACCGAGGAGGTGATGCCCCGTGGTGGGACGGAACGGTTGTCCGGACGGGTGAAAGCGGTCCAATCCTCTCTGAAGGTTCGATTTCCCTCCCCGAAGGTCCGGGCTTAGGGATTGAAGTGAACCCGGATGTTGTGCTTGATCGGCTTACCGAGGAATCTGAATATATCTTCTAACGCCAGCTAGAAATCTGTGTAGGCCATTTTTCGACGGCGAATGTGGTTACTGATTATTTCGATTGGGAGAGCATTCAAATGGCATCATCGACACTGTCGATGTATTTGAGATTGTCCAACTCACTAGTGAACTTCCGAAATCCTAGTGCGCCGATACCGATGGCGAAGGCCACGAAAACAACCATTGCAATCATGAATCCACGATCTAAGGCAGCGGAAGCGAGCAATGCCAAGAAAATTGCGAACCCAAACCGTGTACCCGATGCTACTGCTGCTTTCAGTACGTTCATTGGATTACCAACGTCCATATGCATAAGGAGACCGACCACACCTTAAAATTTCCCCCGATAGTGCGCCACAGTGAGGTGCGTCGTGAAGCATACTCAACGACCGTATGCAGCGGTATCCACGGTGTACTTTTGGATGAACTCCTCGCAGAAGGTGAGGCCAAATCCAGGACCCTCAGGGAGGCGAAGACGACCGTCTTCAACGGGTGGGCGGTTTTCAACCATTTGATACCAGATTGGGTCAAGGTCGGGATGGAAGCCCTCTAAATGGCCACTGTTCGGTATGCTCGCGAGGAGATGCATTGCAAGATGCGGCTCTTCGTGATGACCCATCGTTATCCCCTGAATTCCCGCGGTTGCCGCCACCTTGTGCCACGCAGTCGGTCCTCCGCCCAGGCTTGCGTCGTAGTTGAGGATATCGACAGAGGACTCATTCAATAAACGTACACATCCAGATGGAGCAGTCTCATTTTGACCAGCCGTGACAGGAATGTTCGTTCGTTGTCGAACCTCTCGCATGCCACGATACTGGTCGAACCAAGCAACTGGCTCTTCCAACCACGCAAGGTCATACTCGATAGCGCGCTCTGCAAAGGTGATTGCCTGGATGACACTCCAGGCTCGATTCGCGTCACACGCGATGCAGTACTCATCACCGAGTTCCTTTCGGATAGCAGCAAGTCGCGCGATGTCTTCCTCAATCGAGGCGCCCCCTACTTTGAGCTTTATTCCGTCTAAACCCAACTCCCGGTATTCGGTTGCTTCCGCAACGAGTCCGTCGAGATCTTTGTCGTCCTCGTAGTATCCGCCAATCGCGATCATCGGGAGCGTGTCTTGGTACCCACCCCACAGCTGGTACAATGGGACGTCAAGTGCCTTCCCAATCGCATCCCAGATTGCGCTGTCTACCGCACCGAGGGCGTGCATATAGAGGTCTCGATCGCTCGCGGTTGAACTACCGGCGACCGCTCGTTCCCAGAGCCGCTCAACGGAGAACAATTCTTCGTCGATCAAGAGCGGAGCGATGTCATCGATGATATACGTGGCAATCTGTTCTTGGTGGTCGCGCTTATCCCCCGCGTAGATTCGTCCACGGATTCCGGAATCGGTTTCTATCGTGACGAGGACTGTACAGCGCCGCGTCTTGGTGAAACTGCTTGCGACGACGGTTCGCTCCAACGGACAAGCGATAAGTCGTACGCTGATACGCTTGATTTTCATCTGACACACTGACTTTTAGGACGAGTCGGTATATAGGTATCACCGGGAGGGAACTCAGAACAGAGTGTAGAAGACGTAGAGAAGATACCAGAAGGCGAAGGTGTAGGCGAAGCCGGCGATGCCTGATTGTATCCCACCTCCCGAATTGATTCCCGGAAGTGACGTAAGTGCGTCTGCCCAACCACCGGCGTTCAGGTATATGATAAGGCCAACGAACGTCGGGGCGAGCGTCAACCATATCGGAGCTGTGATTAAGTAGAGCAGGACGACGGCCACATTACGAGGCGTGTTACCTGATTTTGTCCCCGGAAGCCAGACTCGAGTTTTCACACGTGTACAACGTAGAGGAGTGTTCAAATGATTTTCGTTGATTCGACCAATTCAGGGATTGCCGATGTAGCTATGACGCCGGTATAAGTGGAAACCCATCGTGAGGAAAGTGGTGATGATAAACGAGAGAATGCCTAGTAGCACGCTGACGGAGGGATGATACCAGATGAGGCTTGCCGTGAATACGACTAGTGGCAGTGTGAAGCCAAACACAATAGCGGACCACGACTTCGGATTCCACCCGACGACTGTCTTTCGAATGAATGCAGTGTCCTTGAACAGGGCTGGGTATGATAAAACCGCGAGGACGACCAGTCCAATCAGCCAGAGGTTCAGAAACGAGCCACTGATGGCGGATTGTCCTCCAATTCGAGTTACGACGGCGATGTAAATGATGCTGAAAAGGGTCGCAGCAAGAAATGCAGCCAGTGCGTACCAGTACTTTGGCTCCGACTCAACCACGTCTCTCGGCGGTTTTTCGCGTTCAGAAAAGACTGATTGTAGATCATTGTCCATGGTCATGTAGTACATTATAGCGCGACAATAAAAATCTCCCCCGAACTAAGCTTTGTCGAGTCGAGCTGGGTTGGAATACAAGCACTCAACGAGAGAATTTAGGCGATACGTTCACCCGTTTCGTCGAAGACCCAAATTTGATCTCTGTCGAAACTTACGTCGAATGATTCGTCGGCACGTACCTGACCCTGTCGCACCGCCGCCACGAGTTCAAGCCCTCCTACCTCAAGGTGAATTGTGTCTCGAGCGCCCTCCGGTTCGACAAGCGTGACCTTCACATTCGTGAGGACGGCCTCGTTGCTCTCTCCAAGTCTGAGATACTCCGGACGGATACCCATGTAGACCGACTCGCCAATGTGGCTTGCGAGCATATCACTCCGTTCGCTCGAGAGCGTCACCTCGAATGATTCAGTCACAAGAGCGACATTGCTACCACGGGATTCGATATGAGCGCGAATCATGTTCGTGGACGGTGAACCGATGAATCGGGCAACAAATTCGTTTGCCGGGTCGTTGTAAATCTCGTAGGGAGACCCCTGTTGCTGAATAGTTCCGTCGCGCATAATGACAATCTTATCTGCGAGTGTCATCGCTTCAGCTTGGTCGTGCGTGACAAAAATCATGGCACGATTCAGGTTTCGCTGCAATTTCTTGACTTCTGTTTGCATCTCGTCTCGCAGATTCGCGTCGAGGTTCGAGAACGGTTCGTCAAGCAAGAATGCGGCAGGCTCCATAACCATTGCCCGCCCGATACTCACACGTTGTTGTTGTCCGCCTGAGAGATCACTTGTACTTCGGTCGAGATAGTCGTCGATTTGGAGGATCTTCGCGACATCTCGTACCCGACGTTCCTTCTCTTGTCCATCCAAACTCGTCGCCATATCGAGCCCGAACCGCATGTTTTTCCGAACGGTCATATGCGGGAACAGCGCGATGCTCTGGAACACGTATGCGAGGTCGCGATCTTTTGGTGCATGGTTTGTGATGTCTTTATCCCCGAGCATTACCGTCCCGCCGTCGGGAATTTCGAGCCCGGAGATGCATCGAAGGGTAGTCGTTTTTCCGCACCCCGACGGACCAACAAGGACCACAAACTCGTCTGGTTCAACCGTAATGTTAACGTCCTCTGCCGCGATGACCGTTCCGCCACCGAATGTTTTCGTTATGCCTTCTAATCGAAGCGTTTCACCCTCTCGCTTGCTGAATTCAGAAACGTCACCAATATCTGTAGTACTACGAGCCCTCTGTTCATCGCTAGTTTGTGCCATTGTACCAGTTAACATGGCCGCCAATATTAATCCTTTTGGAAAATAGGCCCATACCGGTAATTCAAATTTGAATCCGTTAGTGGTTTTGTGACATTTCTCAAGGATAAATAACCAATCGAAGTGACCAACGAGAATTCAATCGCCAGAATAACTCAAGACCAGCACCGTCGTGAACCGACGAGTTGAACACGAAACGTCTGCATTCGATCACGGCTGAGGTAACGAACCCGCAAAGTACATCGTCGTTCCACGAGGATCTACGGAGTGTCTCAGAACATTCACACTCGAAGATGAATGGGATGGCTCCGAAAGTGAGAGATTCAGAAGTTCAACGCCTCTTGTAGCGTTCGCCGAATGAGTCCGTAGAAGACAATCGGCGGAAGCGAGACGATGAACGACGCAGCCATCAAGAGCGGCCAGTTGGGTGAGTGGTCGGGGTTCATGAGACTGAACAGAACCACGATAGCTGTCCAGCCACCTCCGGGTGTACTCAGCATATTCGTAAACAGGAATTCTGTCCACGCGCTGAGGAACGACAAGAACGCGACCGTGATAATCGCGGGTGTTGCGAGGGGCAGTACCACCTTTCGGAACGCAGAGAACTGTGTGCAACCGTACACCATCGCCGCTTCCTCTGCATTTGGTGGCAGCCGCATGAAGTTGTCCCGCAGAATCCAGATGGCGATCGGCATGCCACCGATAAGTAACGCGAGCCAGAGACCCGCAATCGTGTCGAATAGATGGAGCCATCTAACGATCTGTGCGACCGGGACGATGAGCATGACCTCCGGGACCAGCACGATCATCACGATAGCATAGAACAAACCTTTTCGACCCTTGAACTCAAGCCGGCCGAACGCATACGCCCCCGGAATCGCGATCAGGAGGATCAGCATACTCACACCCGTCGCGACCAGTAAACTGTTGACGAGATATGTACTGGAATCGGCGAAGAATGAGAGATACGGCTCGATGGTGGGTTCGTAAGGGATGAGATGAACCGGTCCGAAGACTTCGCTTCGCGGTCGAAGTGAGACTGAGAAGGCGTAGAGAACGGGGAGGAAAACGATGACACTCACAATGACAGTGATCGCCCACCGAATCACGTCCATGAAGGTGATATTCGAATCAGAGAGGATCCGAGTTCGAGTGCTCATGCTATCGAAACCTCCCCTTCTTCTTGTTCGAACTTATAGACGAACAGAGAGATGAAGACGAGAGAGATTACACTAAGGATGACTCCGGTGGCGAACGCCAACCCGAAGTCAGTCTGTATCCAGGCCAAGCGATAGATTAGCACGCCAAGCATCGACGTGGAATAGCCGGGACCACCTCTCGTCATCACGAACGGTTGAGAAACTTTTCCGAGGTTCCAGATGATACGAATGATGAGTGCAATCAGGAGTGTCGTTTTGATTTGGGGGAACGTGATGTAGCGGAATCGTTCCCAGACGTTTGCACCGAAGACCTCCGCAACTTCGTAGTACTGCTTTGGGATCCCTTCTAACGCTGAGATGACTAGCAGGAAGACTAACGGTGCCCAAGTCCATACTCCAACCAGAGTTACGACGGCGATTGCAGAGAAGTCATCAGAGAGCCAATACACTGGTTTTGCGAGGATACCCCATTCCGTCATCAGTTCGAAGAACGGACCAACGTTTGGGTTGAGCAAGTAACTGAACAAGGTCCCCGTTACCAGTGGTGGAATCACGTACGGGATGAGGAAGATGATACTGACAACGCCGACGAATCGTTTCTGCTTCCAGACGATAAGCGCCATTATCGTCCCCAGTAAGAGGTGGCCAATTGTTTGGGTCCCATAGATGAGGGTAGCGACAAGCGATTGACGAAACACCTCCCACGAGATAAGGTATGTGTAGTTATCGAGTCCAATGAACGTTTTGGGGCCGAAGAGCGGCCAATTGAAGAAGCTCATTACAAGTCCTTGCATCCAGGGGAACCAGACTAGTAGCAAGAGGTACAACACTGTCGGGAGTACCATGAGATATGCGAATTTATTCTCCTTATACGTTTCCCGCGCACGGGCAAGACGTGAGAGGTTCCCTGTCTCACCTGCGCTGAGGTGTTTTGTTGTTTCAGACATTCTTTTTATATTAGTTGAATGATGTGTGTTATTCGTTTGCTGTACGAAGCGGAAGAGGGTAGAATTCTCTGGCTTAGTTGTTCTTCCACGGTTCGTTGGACTGTTTCAGGTGGTTCTCCATCTCCGTCGCAGCCTTGTCAAGCCCGTCCTCTACAGAACCTTCACCCTTCCAAGCTTCTTGGAGCGCAGGGCCAATAATTCCTGGTGCAATGCCCTCAAGCGGATGTGCTTCGTATCCATACGCAACGTCGGAATTCCGAACCATGTTTTGCGTGACTTCAAGCCAGTTGCCTGCCGTAGTGAAGTCATCTTCGGGCATGGCGTTGAAGTGTTCCTTCCACGAGGGGTGATACGCGAGTCCAGCCGGGAAGTCGTGACTGAGAATCTGCGTTTCGTTAATCGCATAGTTAACCATCGCGTACGACGCCTCGATAGACTTGTCCCACGTCGCCTGATCTTTCCCCTGTGGCTTGGTCGCAAAGTTCGCTCCGTCGTTGAGGAAGTGCGCTTTGATGTTGTTCGACCCGCCCCAGGGTTCGGCGTACTGTATCGTCCCATCTTCCAGGAGACCGGGCGCCTGCTCCATGAAGAGCTTGTGATTAGCGGAGGTCATCTGAATAATGCTCAGTTCACCACCGAGAATCATTGGAAGGGCTGGTTCGTCACATATCGACGGGGTGTTTTCGGCGCCGAGATTGTGATCCTGGAAGAGAGCAACGTTCTTCCCGATCCATTCCGTCCACGTATCATTCCGCCAGTTGATTGCGGACCAATCGTCACCCCAGTTATATCCATCCTTGCCCTCGTTTCCACCGTTGGCCGCCAGCCACTGTGTCCCGTAGACGTCGAGCAGGTCACAACCACCAGCGTAACATTGCCACCCAAGACTCTGATCGTTTGCGTCGCGAAGTTGCGTTGCAACGTCGATTAACTCTTCATAGCTTGTCGGCATGTCATCCGCCGACAACCCAGCGCTTTCCATATGATCCATCCGCACGGCAAAGGGAGCATACGGTTTTGAAGTCATGATGAGATTGTAGACGTCATCCCATTGAGAATAAATATACTCAATCTGGCTTTGATTGACATCCATGAGTCCGCCATCAAGGAAATTAGGGAATTTATCCTGGAACTCATTTTCGTATCCTTGCACAATGCCCGATGAGAGGAGCTGGCCTTGGAAGCCAGGGTGTCCCGTCCAAAAATGCGGAATGTCCCCTGACTGAATGGACGTGAGCAAGGTCTCGCTTTCCGGGAAGTTGAATTTCACCGACGCCCCCTTCTCCTGCTCGAACTGGGAGGCCCACTTATTGATCGCGTCCTTCGCTATCGGCCCCAGACCGATGTAGCCGATATCGGCCGCGTTGATCGTAACACCCGAAAACTCCTTGCCATCGTTAGACGCGGTCGTTCCGCCACCGCCGCCGCCAGTACAGCCGGCCAATCCAGCTGCTAAGCCCGTCGCAACCGCCGATAGTACGGACCGGCGTTTTAATCCACTGTCTGTCTTTCGTGAGGTGCCCTCGTTGAGACTCGTAGTAGAGTCTGCGGGTTCACTAGTTGCTGCCATAGTACATGCCAACACCTGTCACATACGCACATAAGTGTTTCTCTAGGTACTTGAATAGTATAATTCGATAAGCCGCGCTGCGATATAGTTTCTATTCAAATTTCGAGGAATAAACTCAGTTCCGATTATTTTACAGCTAATTACGGGATCTCATAGTCGTATGGCCGGGTGTTCCGAGCGATTTGAATGTCGCGCTGTACTTGATCTCGGTAGTGGTCCCACGCAAAGGTTTGTCCCGGCCAATGGTCCGTCGCGTAGGGAAGAGGTTGGTAGTGATCAGAGGTGATAGCACAGATTTCGTCCCAATGATCGGCAGCAGTTTCGAGGTGGACGACTGCAGTCTTCCATCGGTTCATTCCTGTCATTCGATACGTCTCGAATTCCACACCGGCACGAAGCTTTTCGGCGAAGTAGAGGCTCAGATGCCCCCACGTACGGATGTCACAGAGTTCGCATTCGAACGCACCCACGTCGTCCGGTCGTTCTTGCTTGAGTGAATCGGCGAGGGCCAGCGCAGACTCGCCGGTGTCGGTCATTCGGTCAGCAACATCCAGTGGTGTCACAAGGTGGTCCTCGATAGCTTGGCCGTCAAGGACTCGCTCAAGGTAGGTAGGAATGGACAGATAATCCGGGTCGAGCGTTTGGTGGTCGATGAGTTCATTGATCGAGATGAACGGGGACACGCCGTCGTCCAGTCCCATATTTTCGATGGGAGCGAGAAAGCCCTCGGGGTAGAGAGTGTAGTCCCAGGTGCCGGCGTGAAACGCCGCCAACTCCTCTGGCATCTGACTCCCCAATCGAAATCCGTCCAACATCCGTTCGCCGAGACCTGGCCCATACCGCGTCTCGAACGCCTGCTCAAACACCTCGTCCGGGGTGGATGGGTCGTACAGCAACCGCCCCCACAATAAGTAGAACAGCCACTGTTTCTCGAAGGCGTACTGCCACGTCTGATGCTCGTGCACCCGATGAGAAAGATCTTTGGCGGGGATGTAGCCTTCTGAGCCAATGATGTAGCCGCCGACGTAGGATTTCGAGGCGTGGTTGGCCTGAATATGGTCGCGGATGAAATCGGGATCACCCCACCGGAGCACAAAGAAATCCTCGTTACGAACCGTCCACACCACACTATAGTCATCGGGTGGGGGATTCCAGAGCAGATTATCGACGTCTCCAGATTTGTGATCATGCGTGAGTGCGAGTTTCGTTGTCGAGTGGCCGTGAGACCAGTTGAATTTCGACGGAACGAGCACCTCCGAAACGTTATCGAGCGCCGCCTCAGCCTCGATTACTCGCCGCATCTCATCGAGTGCCTGCGATTTGATCGATCGGTGGAGGAGTTTAATTTCTCGGTCGGCGCGTTTGATTCCCTCTACGAACGTCTCTTGAAGCCAGGTATGCTTCGCTTCAGGCGTCATGTTCTCCGTCCAACTCGCGACACTCGTCCCGAGACCGGTAAGCTTCGGGTATTCGTTTAGTACCTCCGTGACGCACGCACGCGTGTATTCTTTGATTTTATCTGCAGGATCGTTGTACTGGTGTACGCCGTGGGCCTCGGCGAATTCGGGTGTAGTGTGGATATTCCAATTGACGATGTAGGTCTCGACGCCGCGATTGGCCGCCATGCGAAAGAGTTCGTGCCAAAAGTTCTGCCATCGCTCCAGTTCCTCGTCCGTGAACGGGCTGGCTTCCGGATAGGCGTGGGGTTTGATCATGTAGGGAAACGGGTGGAGATTCCACAGCGTCAGCGCGTTAAACCGGTTGCGCGCCATCATGTCAAGGAACGCACGCCAGAACTCGAGATCCCGACACGTCTCAAAATGAATCTCCGTCTGCTCACCATCGCGGTAGGGTGACCAGGGGAGGTTGAATTTGAGCGCACGGAACTCGACTGACGGAGTCGCCGTTTTCTCCTGGATTTCCTCGATTTTTGTCCCCGCTCGAAGCTGCTCGCAGAGGTCCAACGCCCCGTACATTCCGCCGGTGTCGTCAGCCGCCGAAACGAGAAGGGTGGATTCATCGCCGATTCGAATCCGGGAAATCGTATACCCTTCTGGGTCATGAGACGACGGAATGAGAGTTTCATCGGTCAGCTCCGCCAGCTGGTCTCTATCCGCGCTGTTTCCGAGGAGAACGATGCTCGGTGAATCATTTCTTGATAAATCACCGAGGTTGGTTTGGGTGACCGCAGCGCGGCATTCGAGGATAGCGACGAGATCGTTCACGCCGAATCTGAGTTGCGGAGAGTTGGTTCGATACGCGATACTGAGTTCGTGGCTAGTAGTCGTGGACATTAGCAGGTCGACCTCTGTCATTAGAACGCCCCTCGCGAAGTCTCTTAACTCTATGTGCGTCCGAAGAGGATAACTGGAAAACAACGTCCATGAAGGGTGAAAATCCGACGAATATGGCGTGTTCAGTTGACAGTATCTTCGGTGATTCGGTAAGAATGAGGCCGACCGGATATTGACTGGCAGGATATCCCAGCTGGTTAGAGATCTCGAGCTAAGAACCAGTAGTTATAAATCGATTGTGAAGACATCACATGGTAGGCGTGTGAAAGCATGACACAAACATTAGATGATATCATAACCAGGGTTGCTGCGTACACGGTCAGCCGTGACATGGAACACGAAAGTTGGGAGCGCGCGACCGCTGTGAACGGACTTCTCGCAAATGAAATCCGAATTGATGAGGCTCACGAACTCGTGGAAAGTGCGGTAGAAACACAGACAAGCGCTGGTCAACTGGCGTACGGGTATGGCGACCAAGCCTCTTTCAGGGAGTCTCGGTCGAGAGAATGGACGAAATACGACCTATCGTCGTATTTCCCGACAGCAAACACAGCGTCGATGGCGTCGAGCGTCCTAGAGTTTTACGATCGAACCGGCGACGAACGGTACCTCGATGCGGTTCGAAAACAGTATGAGTACTTCGAAACGGTCGACCGTACGCGAGATGGTGGCATCTCCCGCCGCGATGGACCAATCGAGTTGTTCACCGAGGTTCTCTATTTCCTCTGTCCCTGGTACGTGCGGTACGGGCTGCTCACCGACAATGATGAACCCGTTGAGGATGCGGTACACCAGATCAAAATCCACGCAAAGCACCTTCAAGATCCGCATACTGGCTTGTTCCGGCATATTTGGCGTGAGACGCCCGACTACTATCCTGCGAGTGAGTACTGGGGTCGTGGGGTTGGATGGGCGACCGCTGGGCTTATTGACACACTCGGGCTGTTGCCGGAGGATCATTCCGAGCGAGAGACGGTGCGGGAGATTCTTGAGCGCGTCGTCGACGGTCTCCTGGTCTATCAAGATGACACCGGTTTCTGGCGTCAACGGGTCGACGACACGAAATCCCCGCTGGAACTGTCTGGCACAGCATTTTTCACCTACACGATTCAGCGAGCACTCAACGAGGGTATTCTCGATGGAGCACCGTATGCAGCCGCTGCTGAGAAGGGGATGGATGCGTGCATCGGCGCTGTTCGGGAAGATGGGGCAGTTCAACGGGTCGCGAAACCACCCGCGAGTTCGTTCGCGCCGCTTGGTATCACCTCGTACGGCCAAGGGAGTTTTCTCCTCGCCGCGAGTTGTTTCGTTTGAGTCGAGTAAAAGAGAATAACCAGGTGTTCAGTAGATACCTGCGATTAACTTCGATCTCATGTTTTTCATGGGGTGGTGGATAGCTCCTGTCAGGATTCGCGGTGAACGAGGAGAAGCCACTTAAGTACCGTTGCGGTCGTCCCATCTTCCTTTGTGAGTTCACAGTTAATCGTGATGACACCTGTTTCCTCATTTCGAACCTCTTTATTGATGACTTCCGCCTCCAGATGGACAGTGTCACCAATGAAAACTGGGTTCACGAACCGAATCTTGTCGAATCCATAGAGGGCGTAGGTTTGGAAGTTCCACGGCGTACTCGCCATGAGTCCCTGAATCAACGTGACGTTTAGTGCGCCGTGAGCGATTCGGCGACCATATGGTGTCGTTTCTGCGTACGCTTTGTTTGTGTGTAACTCACCGTAGTGTCCCTCAAGGCCGGCGAAGCCGTGGATATCGGATTCGGTGATAGTTCGTCCGTAGGACGTACGCGTTTCTCCAACTGGTACCTCCTCGAAATACCGTTTCTCTGCTCTCATATCAGACGTATGCATGTCTTCCACTTCGATATTAATACCTATTGGTCACGGTCATTCAAGACAGCCGTGTCGGTCTCACGGTTCTTTTCTGGGGGGTATCGACGTCTGAAAGTGCTCCAGCACAGTGCTCGTTTGGGACGGAAGTTAGCGGCGGTCGTTGAGTTGGCGACACCCAAAATAATGGCAAAAATTCTATATGATGATTTAAGTAGGTGAGTTAACAATTGGACCTAATGATGAGCGAAATAGATAACCGGCAATCACCCGTCCCCGACATCGACGAGGACTTCTTCGCCGAGGAGCTCTTTGCCGAAGACCGCTTCGACGACGACCTCTTTGGTTCCGAGATTGGCCGTCTGGTCGACGAGGAGGCAGGGGGATATATTATCGCGTCCGCCCGCGCCGTTGCGGACGCCGTTCGTTCGACGCTGGGGCCCAAAGGGATGGACAAAATGTTGATCAGCGATATCGGAACCGTCACTATCACCAACGACGGGGTGACGATTTTGCGAGAAATGAGGGTCGACAATCCAATTGCGAAGGTCATCATCGAGGTTGCGAAAGTTCAGGAGGAAGAGGCTGGCGATGGCACGACTACGGCCGTGGTGCTGGCGGGTGAATTATTGAAGCGCGCCGAACGCCTGCTTGAGGAGGGGGTTCATCCCACCCGAATCGTCGGAGGGTTCAATCTTGCAGTTGAGGAGGCACTCAGACAGGTCGATAACCTCTCAGAGCAGGTGGGGCCGGATGACGAGACACTCCTCCAAACGCTTGCGGAGACGAGCATGACCGGGAAAAATGCCGATCAAGTGAAGCAAATGCTCAGCGGACTCGTCGTCGATGGAGTTCGTATCGCCGCTACCGAAACAGCAGATGGAGAGCGAGTGGTAGACATCCGAGATCTCGCAGTCGAAACCCAAGTTGGGCACGCAGCAGCCGAATCGACGCTCGTCTCCGGTGCGGTGTTCACGCGAGACGCAGTACACGACGATATGCCCTACGAGGTCGATGATGCGCGGATTTTGCTTCTCGATTCTCCGATTACGTCCGACGAACTCGAAAGCGGATCGGGATCACACATCGAAGTCGATGACCCCTCGCAGCTCAAAGCGTTTCGCGACAGTGAGGAGGCTACGCTCCGAGAGATTGTAACCCGCTTCGTCGATGGTGGGGTGAACGTCATATTCTGCTTAGAGAAAATCGACGACCTCGCGCGGTCCATGCTCGCAAAAGAAGGAATTCTGGCACTCCAGAACGTCAGCGAGGAGCGATTGGCCTTCCTGGAAACCCTCTTCGACATAGCCGCCATCTCCGACCTGCGAACAGTGAACGCAGACCGCCTTGGGCATGGATGCGTTCGTCGCGATGAATACGACGAGTTGTTCCTCGTTGAACCCTCTAATGCGGCCTGCGCAACACTCCTCGTCCGGGGATCTACTCCACACCTCGTAAATGAATTTGAGCGAAACATCAACGATGCGATCGATGTTGTCGCGCAGGTCGTCCGGAACGGTCATGCGGTACCTGGTGCCGGCGCAATCGAGATCGAAGTGGCCGCGCGGATTCGTGAGTACGCAGACGGTGTTCCGGGCCGGGAACAACTTGCCGTGAATGCCTTTGCTGACGCGGTTGAATTCGTGCCGCGAACGCTTGCGGAGAACGCTGGAACGGACCCAATTGATGCGCTCATCAGTCTTCGAACCGCCCATGAACGCGGCAACACTTCTGTAGGACTTGATGCGGCTTCTGGAGCGCCCTTCGATGCCATGGAAGCTGGCGTGATTGAACCTGCGTACGCAAAAAAACACGCCCTCGTAGGGGCTGTCGACGCAGCGAACGTAATACTCGGCATCGACGAAATAATGACCGTTGAAGATCCGTTCGTAACCGACCCAGCTGAGGTCGATATCAGCGCAGACGACCTTCCCGACGAGACGCAAGGACTCGGTGATCTCGAACGATGAGGCTGAACGACCCCAACCGCGCTCACAGCGGCAAGGACAGACGGTCCGTCATCGGCTCAGCAATCATCTCGAGGGCTATTCACTACAAGATCAACCAACGAACAGCGATGACGACGCAACACATCACAAACTCATGGTAAAAAATCGATCGGCCAGTCAGAACGATATCGAGGACAAGGAATCGAACGTCACTAACATCAGCATCCAAGCAGGAGTTGCACTCTCGGACCTGCTCCGACCGACCTTCGGACCAACTGGACGTGATAAGATGATCGTCGATTCAAACCAGATGGTCATCATCACGAACAATGGGGCGACTATTCTGGGCGAGGTCGACGTCGAGATGGACATCATCCCGTCGGCGAGACTTATCACCGAACTCGTCCAGTCACAAGGAGAGCGATTCGGCGACGGAACGAAGACCGCGACGATTTTTGCGGGAGAACTTATGCGCCGTGCGGAGACTCTCGTCGAAAAGGGACTGCACCCGAGCAGCATCGTTGACGGCTATCTGTGGGCTTCCGATCGAACAGCAGACCTCATGGCGCAACATTCGTTTGAGGTTACGGTCAACAACACCGAACACTTAGAGCACGTCGCGAAGGTGGCGATGACGGGACGAGGAACGACTGCGATCGGTGACACCCTCGCGAACCTCGTCGTGGAGGCAGTTCGAACGGTCGAACAGGACGGTGATATAAATCTCGACTACATCACGACGACCACGATACCTGGGGGTGTTGTAGGAGACTCAGTCCTCTACAGCGGGGTGTTAATCGACACTACGGACCCAGTACTCACCAGTATGCCACGAGCTGTCGAAGATGCGCGCATTGCCTGTGTTGACGCGCCAATACAGCCAACCGGCGCACGCAGAGGGTCTGCGGAGATACATTTTGAACGTCCCGAGGACGTAACACAATTCCACGACTATGAGTACAGCGCTGCCGAGCAACTCGTAAACGAACTCGTGGACCACGGCGTGAACGTCGTGTTCTGCACGAAAGACATCAGCCAGAAAACCCGGCTTCTGCTGAGTGAAAACGGAATACTCGCAACCAAGCGCACACTTTCGCAAGACGTCGAGCAGATTGCACGGGCGACGGGCGCAAGCGCCATATCCGACATCTACGAGCTCGAACCGTCAGACATCGGGCTGGCCGACCGAGTCGAGTTACGCCAGTTCGGGCGAGAACAGCTGTTCGCTATCGAAGGTTGCGAGGACCCTCGCAGTGCCACGCTTCTCCTCCGGGGCGGAATCGAACACAGTCTTGACGAAGTCGAACGCACGGTCAGAAACGGCATCGCCACGGTGCGAGCTACGATACAGTCAGGATGTCTCGTACCAGGGGCAGGTGCAGTAGAAACGGAGGTCGGTCGCATTCTACGAGCAGAGGCCAACGACATCGCCGACCGACGACAACTTGCAATTCGCGCGTACGCCGATGCGCTCGAAGTCATTCCACGAACACTCGCCGTAAACATGGGGCACGACCCGATAGACACCCTTGTCGAACTCCGGAGACGACACGACATGAATCATCGCAACGCTGGCGTCGTTCCGGACGAAGGTGTCGTCGACGATGTTGTCGAGGCAGGTATCGTCGAACCGCATAACGTGAAGCTCCAGGCGATTATCGGTGCATCGGAGGTCGTTTTCCAGGTGCTCAAAATCGACGATGTTATTCCAGCAAAGCTTTCGGACGAACCCTACTAACGTTGAGATAGTTGAATTGGAAATGCTCGCTAGGACCGTCACTCGTGACCGGACGGCGGAACGGGACGGTACGGCTCTTCGAGATACGTGAGATCGGCCTCGGAAAGCGTGATGTCAAGCGCCTCTACGGCCTCCTCTAACTGCTCGACGGTCGTCACACCGACGATGGGTGCATCGACACCGCTTTTGTGGAGGTGCCACGCAAACGAAATCTGGGCCATTGAAACGCCCTTCTCGTCAGAAAGTTCCTGCACGCGTTCATTGATGGCCTGCCCATTCCCCTGGAAGTAGGGATGGGTCTGGGTGTAGTCTTCCGTTTCTCCGCGGGTGGTTGCTTCGAGCTGATTATGTGGACGCGCAAGATACCCTTTGGCCAGTGGACTCCACGGAATGACACCAATGCCTGTCTCTTGGCAAAGTTGGAGCATCTCACGCTCCTCCTCGCGGTAGAGTAGATTGTAGTGGTTTTGCATCGTAGCGAACCGATTGAGGCCGAGTGCCTCACTCGTGTAGAGAGCCTTGGCGAACTGATAGGCCCACATCGACGAAGCACCCAAATACCGGACCGTCCCTCGGCGAACTGCGTCGTCGAGCGTGCGGAGCGTCTCCTCGATAGGTGTGTTGTAATCCCATCGGTGGGTCTGATAGAGGTCGATGGTATCCATCCCGAGGCGCTCCAGGCTGTTCGCTAGTTCCTGCTCAATTGCCTTTCGCGAGAGCCCACTAGCATTGGGATTTGTCTCATCCATTTCTCCGTAAACCTTTGTCGCGACAACCAATCGGTCGCGGTCGTAATCGCTGAGGACGTTCCCGACGATTCGT
This sequence comes from Haladaptatus sp. DYSN1, assembly GCF_029489995.1. Taxonomy (NCBI): domain Archaea; kingdom Methanobacteriati; phylum Methanobacteriota; class Halobacteria; order Halobacteriales; family Haladaptataceae; genus Haladaptatus; species Haladaptatus sp. DYSN1. The sequence continues at coordinate 227,401 of NZ_CP120471.1, read as the reverse complement.
TCGGATTCACCTTTCGAATAGACGTTCGCGGTATCGAAGAAGTTGATGCCGAGATCGAGCGCCCGCTCGATGATTTCGGCGCTTTCTTCCTGTGTGAGCTTCCACTCGCGATCCGTTCCAAAACTCATGCAACCGAGGCAAATTCGACTGACCGTCATGCCAGTGCTTCCGAGGGTTGTGTACTCCATACCAGAGGTAGATTCACAAGCAGCCGTTATAAGTTCCCCGTACGTGCAACTCAGTATTGTTGCCTCGCTCGAATATCGAGCGCTGCAGACGAATATACTGGATTCACTGATTGATGCAGTACCAGATAATGAGCAGACGAGAATCCCCCGCGATTGCTCCGTTTGCATCGACGGTCTCAGGCGACGATTGAATTTGACAGTCGTCACAATACTTAAATAATTAAATAGAGAATCCTTGTGCGAGATGAAACCACTCACGGGTTTCGAGGTTCTCGATTTCACTCGAGAGGTCTCGGGACCGCACTGTACGCAATTATTGGCCGGACTAGGTGCAGACGTCATAAAAATCGAACCGCCTGGTGGGGAACGTCCCCGATCAGAATGGGTTGACGCGTTTTCCTCATTCAATCTCGGAGGAAAACGCTCAGTCAGTATTGACCTGAAAACTGACGAGGGGAAGAGAATCGCCCAGCAACTCGCCGAGCGGGTCGATATCGTCGTCGAGAACTTCAGACCTGGAGTTCTCGAACGGTTTGGACTGGATTACGACGCAGTCGCAAAACAGAACGCGGACGTCATCTACTGCTCGATTAGTGGATTCGGTCAGGACGGCCCGTACCGTGACTTCCCTGCATATGATCCGATTGCACAGGCACTGAGCGGCGTCCTTGCATCAACGGGATATCCCGATCGCCCTCCAGTTCGAATTGGAGCGAGCTTTATCGACTGTGGAACCGCGGTTCACGCAGCACTGTTCGTTATGGCCGCTGCATTAGAGCGGGAACAAACGGGTGAAGGGAGGTACATCGATACATCGCTTTTCGATACGGCAGTGTCGTGGATGGCGTATCGAATCGCTGAATACTCGCGTACAGGACGCGTTCGCGAGCGCACTGGCTCGGGGAACGACGTTACTGACAGGGTCTATTACGCTGGTGACGACAAGCCATTCTACGTAAAGGCAATCACCCAACAACAGTACGAGAGCATGTGTCATGTAATCGATCGAGACGACTTGATCGAGGATGAGCGCTTTGAGACAGATGCTACACGGATCGAGAACACCGACGCCCTCGAAGCTGAATTGAAACAAAGCTTTGCGCAGTTCGACCGTGAGCAACTGGTCGAGCGGTTGGCTCAAGCGAGCGTTCCGATAGGTTCGGTACAGGATGTTGGCGAGCTCGTCGATCAAGATCCACATGTGAAAGCCAGAGGAATGCTCACTGACTCGTATAATCTGGCGGCCGAGGAATCACTGCTAACCTCGACGCTCCCTTTCCGCACCGACAAGGGCTCGCCCGAACTCGGCGGGCGACCACCTGAACTCGGCGAACACACCTTTGCAGTGCTCTCTGAACTGGGCTACTCTGACGAGAAAATCCATGACCTCATCGAAACTGGCGTTCTCGATAAGAAGGATGAGTAAAAGTAGCTTAGACGGTCGATACTTCGGGCGTTCGTTCGGTGTACTGACTGGACCCATTCGAACTTGCAGAATTTGTCATCCTTGTCGGTCTGTGTGTGAACCAAGACGGGGTTCCAATTCGGGCGAAGATCCCAATGCGAGAATGACAGTCCGTTCAGCGAACGGAAGCTCTATCACCCGGCATCGGGTTCGAGTCACGGAATGACTCGCAAGTCAGGAGAGCACGCGACGGGTCACGCCGAGCGCTTGCTGACCGGACCGATGGGACGAGTTTCAATCGTTCTTTCGCTGGGTTGGCTCGGGCTCAGACTCGGGCGTGAGGCGTTACCGCCGCTTCTGCCAGTTCTCATCGAAACTCTGGCTATATCGCCATCTCAGGCTGGGTTCTGCCTGACGATTCTGTGGGCATTGTATGCTCTGGTCCAGTATCCGGGCGGTCGACTCTCCGATCAACTATCGCGTATCACGGTTCTAGTACCTAGTTTGGTAATCCTCACCGGCGGGTTCCTTGCGCTGATGACGATTTCTACCTATACGGGTCTCCTCTCTAGCGTCGTCTTGGTTGGTATCGGCGGCGGGTTGTACTTCACATCTTCGCGCACGCTTATCTCGGATATGTATGTCGAGCGACGCGGTCTCGCGCTCGGAATCAACGACGCTGCTGGAACAATCGGGAGCGCGATTGCCGCAGGAATCGTTATCGTCACGCTCGCACTCGGAAACTGGAAGCTCACGTTCCTCCCAGTCGTAGGAGTACTCGCAGTAACCTCAGTTCTCCTTTCCCGTTGGCGACAGGAATCATACGTCATCAGTCAGGTCGATTTCAACGTACAGGAGGTGATTCACAGAGTCATCGCCTACCGAGAAATCCGGTGGCTAATCGTAGTGTACTCGTTGTTCAATTTCGCCACCTCTGGGATCGTGAGTTTCCTGCCACTGTTTCTACAAGCGGATAAAGGATTCTCGCCGTTACTAGCGAGTGCCTCCTTTTCGATCTTGTTCATCGTCGGAATGGTAGCGAGTCCAATTGCAGGAGACCTCAGTGATAGGCTGCCCCGAATGAACATCGCCACAGGTGGAATCGCACTCAGCATACTCGGCCTCGTTGGAATGCTATCGATGACATCGATGCCGCTGATCGGTGCGAGCGTCCTCGTGTATGCACTAGGAATTCGTACCTGTCCGCCAGTCATGCAAGCCTACCTCTTCGACCATCTTTCGAAAGACACCCTTGGTAGCGACTTCGGAGCGATCAAGACCGTGTATACAGGCATCGGGAGTTTGGGGCCAGCATTCGTTGGAATTATCGCCGAACGTGCGACTTACTCAGCCGCATTTGCCCAACTCATCGTGTGCTTTGTGGTGAGCATCGCACTGCTCTGGTTGCTAGCACGCCGTGAAACGCGAGCACGTCCCTGAACCACCGGTTTTTCCGCGTCACATTACCGACGCTACTCTCGCCCCTGGGCGTCGACGACAGCAACCGAGGCGAGATTCACGATGTCTTTGACCTCGTCGCCGCGCTGGAGGACGTGGACGGGTTTGTTCATGCCGACGAGCATCGGCCCGATGGCTTCCGCGCCGCCGAGGCGCTGCAGCAGTTTGTACGCGATGTTCCCCGCCTCCAGATTCGGGAACACGAGTACGTTGGCCGGCTCTTTCAGCTCGAAGTTTGCATAGGTTCCAGTGAGAATTTCCTCGACAACAGCAGTATCCGCCTGCATCTCTCCGTCCACTGGGAAATCGACCTCTGGATCAGCGTGGAGGAGCTGGACAGCTTCCCGTGACTCACGCGTAGATTGGTTGTCAACCGATCCGAAGTTCGAGTACGAGAGCAGGGCCGCACGCGGTTCGACATTGAATCGTCGTGCCAAATCGCTGGCATGCTTGGTGATTTCGGCCAACATCTTCGCGTCGGGATCGAAGTTAACGGTGGTATCAGCGCAGAAGATGACGCGGTTTTTGAACGTGAGCATGTAGACGCCAGCGACGTAGTCAGTGTCCTCGGCCGTGCCGATGACCTGCAGGGGCGGTCGGAGTGCCGAGGGGTAGTGGTGGGTGAGACCGGTGAGCATCGCGTCTGCGTCTCCCGAATCGACCATCACACTACCGAAGTAGTTCGTATCTCTATGTATGAGGTCGCTCGCCTCGCTGCGGGAGAGTCCCTTGCGCCGACGCAGCTCATAAAGTCGGTTTGCATAATGGTCCCACTGACCCTCATTCGTGGGGTCTGCGATCGTAGGGTCGAACTCGAGGCCAAGGGTACGTGCCGTCCGGGTGATGGCGTCTGCGTCGCCGATGAGGATTGGCTCTGCGATGCCCTGCTCGACGAGCTGGTAGGCCGCACGCACCATCTTTTCCTCAGTTCCCTCTGCGAGCGCGACCCGCATCGGGTCCGACCTGGCTTTGTTAAGGACGACGCGCATCATCTCGCGGGACTTCCCGAGACGCGCTTCGAGTTTCTCGACGTAGCGATTGATATCGATCTCGTTACGAGCGACACCTGAGGTCACTGCTGCCTTCGCGACGGCCGGAGCCACCTCGAACAATACGCGCGGGTCGACCGGTTTCGGAATGATGTAATCCGGGCCAAACTGAATCGGCTGGTCGCCGTAGGCTTTGACCACGGCGTCGGGGACGTCCTGTCGGGCGAGGCGAGCGAGGGCTTCTGCGGCGGCGACCTTCATCTCCTCGTTGATCTCGCTGGCGCGCACATCGAGTGCGCCACGGAAGATGAAGGGGAACCCGAGGACGTTGTTCACCTGATTCGGGTAATCAGAGCGCCCCGTCGCCATGATGACGTGGTCGTCGCGGGCCGATTTCGCCGCCTCGTAGGTGATTTCGGGGTCCGGATTCGCCATCGCGAAGATGACGGGGTCGTTCGCCATCGACTGCACCATCTCCTGGCTCACGATGCCGGCGACTGAGAGGCCGACGAACACGTCTGCGCCTTCCATCGCGTCGGCGAGGTCGCCCTCAGGGATGTCGCGGGCGAATTGGCGTTTGTACTGGTTCACCTCGCCTGCCTCGGCACGTTGTTCGGTGATGATGCCCGAGGAATCGCACATGGTGATGTTCTCTTTTTTTGCGCCGAGTGAGACGTAGAACCGGGCGGTTGCGATGGCGCTCGCCCCAGCCCCGGAAAACACCACGTTAATATCAGAGATGTCCTTCTCGGCGATTTCGAGGGCATTCAGGAGGGCGGCTCCGGAGATGATGGCCGTCCCGTGCTGGTCGTCGTGGAACACGGGGATGTTCATCTCCTTTCGCAGCCGTTCCTCGATGGTGAAACACTCGGGGGCCTTGATGTCCTCTAAGTTGATGCCCCCGAACGTCGGTTCCATCATGGCCACCGATTCGATCATTTTCTCCGGGTCGTCGGTGTCCAGTTCCACGTCGAAGACGTCGATGTCGGCGAACCGCTTGAACAGGACGCCCTTGCCCTCCATCACCGGTTTCGAGGCCTGTGCGCCGATGTCCCCAAGGCCAAGCACCGCAGAGCCATTGGAGACGACGCCCACCATGTTCCCCTTCGCGGTGTACTCATAGGCGAGGCTGACATCCTCTGCGATGTCAAGGCAGGGTGCGGCCACCCCGGGCGAGTACGCGAGGCTCAGGTCGCGCTGGGTGTTCGTCGGTTTTGTCGTCGAAATCTCTAACTTTCCCGGGGGTTCCTGACGGTGGTACTCCCGGGATTCGTCATCTAATCCCATAGATTGACTGGGAACCCATAGTACATAAAGATTGAAACCTGGAGGGAGAGTCCATCATATTAAATCGAACAAAGTCTTCGATAACGCTCTCAGCGGTGGTTTTATGCACTCATTCAGTGACATCCAACTATGGACACGAGAATGCTTGGTCAGACTGGGCAGAAAAGCACCCTATTAACGTTCGGTGCAATCGTCCTCCGGACGCTCAATCAGGATGGGGCGAACCGAATGGTCGAGTTGGTCCGTTCGCATGGCGTAAATCACTTCGATGTCGCGCCGACGTACGGTGATGCCGAGGTGAAACTCGAACCGGCGTTGCGAGCTCACCGGGACGATATCTTCCTTGGCTGTAAGACCAAAGCACGTACGAAGGAGGGTGCGGCCAACGAACTGGAACAGTCACTCGAACGAATGGGTATCGAGAACATCGATCTCTATCAGTTCCACGCGGTAACGGGGCGCGACGAACTCGACGCAATCACGAGTCCAGACGGAGCGCTCGAAACGTTCCGTGAAGCCAAAGCATCGGGGATCATCGACCATATCGGGCTGACTAGCCACGGTGCTCCTGCTGTCATCCTCGATGCGATTGAGCGAATCGACGACCTCGAGACTGTCATGTTCCCAATGAACTACACCCTTCTTGGGAAGGATGACGACGAGCACGATTATCGCCCCGTCCTCAGACGGGCCGAGGAGAAAGGAATCGGTACCATCGGTATCAAGACCTTCGCAAAGGGAACATGGCCACCTAAAAATGAGATCTCACCTGGAGACAGACCATACGACACCTGGTACGAACCCTTCGATACGCAGGCTCGAATCGATGAGTGTCTGAACTTCACGCTCTCTCAAGGTCTGACTTCGATCACGAATGCTGGTGATCCAAAGCTCATCCCGATGATCCTCGATGCGGCAGAGCGCTTTCGAACGTTGAGCGAATCGGAGCAACGAGCACTCATGGATGAGGGGAGCTCACGATCAAGTCCGGTTCCAAAGCGTTGATCGGGACGGATTTTTGACTCGTTAGAGGTGACAGCTGTACACTGGAGACGGATACTCCTGTCGTCGACCGACTGCTCTTTTCTCAGTGGCAGGCAATTCCGTACGTCCCTCATCGTTCGGGTGCTGAGGGGTGGAACGGCCAAATCTATAAATAATCAAGCGCAGATTGCCGTGATGGTATGCGAATAACCGACATCGAAACACTTCCGATCGGGCGTTGGCTGTTCGTCCGAGTACATACGGATGAAGGAATCACGGGCCTCGGCGAATCCGGAACGTGGGGATTCCTCGAGGCTTCGGAACAGGCTATCGAGACGTTCAAACGCTATTTGATCGGGAAAGACCCACTCCGAATCGAACATCACTGGCAGTATCTGTATCGACGCGCCCACTTCCGCGGAGCGGCGATTATGGGTGCTCTCAGCGCGATAGATATCGCGCTTTGGGATATTGCTGGCAAACACTTCCAGACGCCCGCGTATCAGCTACTCGGCGGCAAGTGCCGGGACAAAGCACGCGTCTACGCTCACGTTCGAGGCGATTCGACCGACAAACTGGTGCGCCGTTGCGAGCAGGCAAGAGAGCAGGGATTCACGGCTGTTGGCCATCTCTCGCCATTTCTAGACGAATCGCGCAGGGAGCCGTACTTCGAGACCCACGCTGGGAAAATCGCAACGGCGGCTAACCGTGTTCGTCGGTTCCGCGAGGCGGTTGGGGATGATGTCGATCTTTGCATCGAGATTCATCGCCGTCTCGAACCGGAAGAAGCGGTTGTACTGGCTCATGAGATCGAGCAATATCGACCAGCGTTCTACGAGGATCCGATCCGGCCGGACAATTTGGACGCGATGGCATCCGTTGCAGAGAAAATTAACATCCCTATCGCGACCGGGGAGCGATTGCACACGATTCACGAATTCGAAATGTTGTTCCGCCGCGACGCCGTCCAGTACGTGCGTCCGGACATATGTATGGTGGGAGGGCTCAGTCACGCCAAGAAAATCGCCGCGCTCGCAGAGGCACATTACGCTGGGGTTGTTCCACACAATCCACTGGGGCCGGTTAGTACGGCCGCCTGTCTACAGCTCGCTGCCTGCATTCCGAACTTCAAGCTCCTCGAGTATCCGTTTAGACCGGATAAGGGACAGGCACGTGGCAGCGATCTCATTCGGCAAGAGTTGACGTGCGAGGACGGATATCTTGACATTCCGGATGGGCCAGGAATCGGCGTCGAGTTAGATGACGACGCACTCGAAAAGTACCCGTACGAACCACGGGAATTTGTCACCCGCCTACATGAGGATGGATCTGTTGTCGATCAATAAGTCTCGCGGACTGCAGTCCGTAGTCCAGTTGTGGTCGCTCGTTCAGTAGCGATTTCACCCATCTCGTGTGGGATATTTGCTCTATTACGGCGAGTCATATTGTGGTCGAATGGTGAATATGGATTCGTTGATTGTCGAAGTATACATTTATCACTTGTCGATACGTAGTCGATACCTGATGATAGATTCTACACTGTATACCTGCCCACGATGTGCCGGGATTCTCAGAAACCAATTTGGGACCTGGATGTGTGACACCTGTCGATACTCCCCACCTCACGGAGCAGACTGAACACAAGACCACGAGGTAAATCCATTTCCGGCAGGCAACCCGCGAAAACAATAAACTCGGAATTCAACAGATGAGAATGTAATCGGTTAGACTCAGTCCTGGTTGTGTGGTTACACAGAAGGTTTATTAGGTGACCATTGGATTAGGAGAGTGGATCTCTAAATGAGTGACGAGAGTAATGAAGTCGTCCTTCGGCGGACGCAATTAGCGACGCCAGCAAGCAACGAGAAGATGATGCATAAGGCTGCAGGCAGTGATGCCGACGAGGTGTTTTTAGATCTCGAAGATTCAGTGGCCCCTGGGGCGAAAGCCGAATCTCGAAAGCCACTAATTCGGGCTTTGGAAAAGGAAGATTGGTCCGATAAAATCGTGAGTTTCCGTATGAACGGCCTTGATACCCGCTGGTGGTACAACGACATTATCGAGGTCGTGAGTGCGGCAGGGGAATATCTCGACGATATTATCATTCCCAAAGTAAAGTCTGCAAGCGACATTCATACCGTCGAGAATCTTCTCGAACAAGTCGAGGTAAACGCCGGTCTCGAAATTGGTGGAATCGGACTCGAACCACAGATCGAGGATGGACTCGGCATGAACAATGTTGACGAGATTGCGCATGCTAGCGCCCGACTTGACTCTATCATCTTTGGCCCTGGTGACTACTCGGCTGCGATGGGGACCCCCGGACTGACGATTGGCCAGTTCCCCGAGTATCCCGGTCACTACTGGCATTACGCACTCTCGCGCTGCAATCATGCCGCGAAGAGTGCCGGAATTCCGTGTATCGATGGACCGTATGCGACCATCGAAGACGAGGAGGGATTCCGCGCCATGTGCCAGAACGCAAATATGCTCGGTTGTGACGGCAAGTGGGCGATTCACCCCAGCCAAATCACTATCGCCAACGAAGTCTTTGCGCCAGAACCTGACGTGGCCGAAAAAGCCCAGCGTATCGTGACGGCGTACGCAGAAGCACAAGAATCAGGACGCGGGGCCGTCTCTGTGGACGGCGAAATGGTCGACGAAGCGACGAACAAAATGGCACAGGAGATTGTGTCCCAAGCACGGGCAGCGAACATATTATAGGTTCAACCTCACGTTCTAGCTTCGATTTTTAGAGGTGGTTGCGAATACACGGTGAGCCTTAGTCAAGCGCCTCAACAAGCTCGACAATATGTCCGTCTGGATCTTTGATGAACGCAGTTCTCGCGCCGGCCTCTGGCTGGTCACCTGGTGCTTTGACCACGCCAAAGTGGTTGATTCGCTCGAAAGCCTCGTCAACGCTGGAGACTCGAACGGCGATGTGGTCCCAGAGCGTCCCGTCCTCGAAATCCACTTCCCCTTCACTCTGTGAAAGTTGGAGTTCGACGCCATTATCGGCGGCGACATACCGATTTTCGGTCTTTCCATCGGCAGTCGTGAACGACCATGACTCTTCGAAGCCGAGCTGTGTCGTGTAGAATTCTACTGACCGTTCGACGTTTGCAACGTTCAGGCAGGTATGGATCAGGTCCATGGCAACTCTGTGTCGCTTTAACTAATAACTTCATCGGTGCAAAATATGAGCATTGTATCGGTAACCCTCATCGACTGTGCTTCCAGTTCGATGAGGCTGACAAGGCATTGAGTTCGTGACTCCCATCGTATCACTGCCTTCGTCTCACCGTCTCGAGAGCTCGAGCCACTGGTAGCCGAGCGGGTGGTGATCGACCAGAATGGTTCGATGGGTCAATCGACGTACGCACGAATGGGCATCTTCGTAGGCATATTCACCTCAAACGGAAGATGCCCCTATGCGTTGCCAGAGGGTGGCACTCACAGCAAGCCTATTAGAGGTGATAGCACTGGTGGTGCATCGGCGGCTGCGAATGCACTTGAGTCTTGTTAGCACAATCATATATACTTTTGCAAGATTCCACATATGTCCGGTATTGGGTGAGTGGGGCAGCAAACAGCTGAATTTCTGCACCGCTAGTGGACAATCATCCAAGGAAGAATAGGCAAGGCAGAATTCAAATGGGGCAGTATCACTCCATAGTTCCTCAGTAATATTCACGAATGTCGGTCAGTGGACCTCTATGCGAGAGTTTAACATCTACTCCTTCCTGTTGAGAATTATGGCTGTTGAGAATACTCCCTCTAATGCGGAGGAGGAAGAACAAGCAGTGACGCTGGGCAATGAACGACCTGATATCGCCGAGTATCAATCGCTGGCGGCCGATCTCCGAGAGGTAGTCGACGGCGGCGTTGAGTTCGACGAGTATGCCCAGATATTGTACGCCACTGATGGTAGTATCTACCGAGCTCGACCCGCCGGTGTTGTCTATCCTACAGATACCTCTGACGTGATTGCGTCCGTGCGCGTCGCGGCTGATCACGGCATCCCAATACTCCCTCGCGGGGCTGGCTCATCACTTGGCGGACAAACCGTGGGACCTGGGTGCGTGGTTCTTGACTTTACTCGACACATGGACTCGATATTAGAAGTGGACCCGGAGGCGCAACTCACAACCGTCGAGCCGGGTGTTGTCCAGGACCACCTGGACGCCCACCTAGAGGAGTGGGGGCTCAAGTTCGCACCGGATCCAGCCTCTTCCAATCGCGCAACGATCGGCGGGGGCATCGGGAACAACTCAACGGGGGCACATTCGGTTCGATACGGTATCACCGACGCGTACACTGAAGAGCTCAAGGTGGTCTTGGCAGATGGCTCACTCATCCACACTCGTGAGGTCGTCCTCGATTCCCCTGAGTGGGAGGATTTGGTTGAAAAAGATGATCTTGAGGCACATATTTATCGAACTGTCCGTGCGCTGGTCGAAGAGAACGAAGACGAGATTGAGGCTCGATATCCTACACTAAAACGGTCTGTCTCAGGCTATAACCTACAGAAGGTAATCTACCACTCCGAGCAAGGAGAGCACATCATCAATCTCTCGAAGCTCTTTGTTGGTGCCGAGGGTACGTTAGGTGTCATTGTCGAGGCAACCGTTTCGCTCGTAACGCGTCCGGATGAAACCGCCCTTGCGCTCTACTGCTTTGAAGATCTCGTGGAGGCAATGCATGCCGTCCCCGAGGCACTTACCTTCGATGTTTCAGCAGTTGAGCTCATGGACAACGAAGTGTTTCGCCTTGCTCGAGAATCCGACGGATACGCCAAGTACACAGAACCCATCCCCGATCAAACGGTGGCGACGTTGATGCTTGAGTACGACTCGGAACTTCACGACGACTTCGAAGCGGCAATTAACGCGACGAACCACCACTTCGTCGAAAAAGGTGACGCCTTTGATGTGATTGAGGCGTACACAGATGAGGATCAGGCGGACATCTGGAAACTGCGAAAGGCTGCGATTCCTCTATTGATGAGCCTTGAGGGGGACCCCAAACCGTACCCGTTCATCGAAGATGCAACCGTACCTCCCGAAGAGTTGGCCGAATACGTCCAGGAATTCCAGGCTATACTCGAGGACCATGAGACATCCGCCGCGTACTTTGCCCATGCCGGCAGCGGAACCCTTCATATTCGTCCAATACTCAATCTCAAAGATGGCAATGGCATTGACACGATGCACTCCATCACTGATGCCGTAACCGACCTCGTGTTAAAACATCACGGTGCATTCTCCGGAGAACACGGTGATGGACTGGCACGTACCGAGTTCAATCCCAAAATGTATGGCCCCCAACTTTGGCAAGCGTTCAAAGAGTTGAAGACAGCATTCGACTCGGAATGGCTCATGAATCCGGGAAAAGTCGTATTCCGTGAAGATAAAACCGATCCTGGTCCAGACTCCGACATCGGAGTGGGAGCTGACATGCGTGAACATCTTCGATATGGCGTTCAATACCAGTCGCTCGAACCGCAGACCACACTCGATTTCGCGGAAGAAGGGGGGTTCACCCAGTTGGTCGAACTATGCAACGGGTGTGGAACCTGCCGCCAGACCGACACCAGCACGATGTGTCCGACTTATCGAGCCTCCAAAGAAGAGATACAGACCACAAGAGGTCGAGCGAATCTACTCCGAGCGGCGATAAGCGGCGACCTCCCCAAAGAGGAGCTGTATTCAGAGCGGTTCAAAGAAGATGTTCTCGACCTGTGTATCGGGTGCAAAGGCTGTGCCTCAGACTGTCCGACGGGCGTGGACATGGCGAAGCTCAAGACAGAGGTGAAACACCAGTATCACAAAGAAAAAGGGACGACTCTTCGTGAACAGCTGTTTGCGAACATCGATACCTTCTCTCGGATAGGGAGTGCGCTTGCACCCCTGTCCAATTGGGCGACGAGGATTCCAGGTGCGCGCATGGCGTTGAGAAGGGGTCTCGGTATCGCCGAAAATCGAGTGCTCCCAACGTTCGAACGGGAGACACTCGTCGACTGGTTCGATGCCCGGGGAGGCTGTAGGCTAACACCCAGTGAGGCGAACGCTCAGGTATTGCTGTTCCCAGACACGTACACGAATTACAGCTACTCTGCACCCGGGAAAGCTGCCGTGGAGGTGCTGGAGGCCGCAGGGGTGTACGTGCGCATTCCAACAGACCTCAAACCGAGTGGCCGGGCAGCATACTCAAAGGGGTTTCTTGACTTGGCTCGAAAGCGTGCCAAACACAACGTCGAGGCGTTGCGGACCGACATCGAAAACGGATGGGACATCGTGTTCATTGAGCCATCAGACGCGGTGATGTTCCAGGATGAGTACCGCGATTTGTTATCTGAGCCAGCTGCTCGTGCCGTCTCTCAGGCGGCATTTGGGGTACTTGAGTACATTGATGTCCACCGAATAGATGAGAAGGTCGCCTTCGAAGAGTCTACAGATGCATTGACCTATCATGGTCACTGCAACCAGAAGGCGACGAAGAAAGATCACCACGCTGTCGGTGTTCTTCGACGGGCTGGCTATGCCGTGGACCCGCTTGATTCAGGGTGTTGTGGGATGGCAGGGTCATTTGGCTATGAAGCTGAACACTACGATCTTTCACAGGCAATCGGTCGCATTCTCTTCCAACAAGTTGAGGAAAGTACTGGTGATATTGTCACGGCTCCGGGTGCATCCTGTCGGTCACAACTGGGAGACCGACCAAGTGCCAAGACGCCACCTCATCCGATTGAGTTGGTTCGACAATCGCTGAGAAGCATCAAATAATCAATATAAATCAATCGGATAACGGCACAATCAATTTATACTACGACACTGTTGTTTCATATTGGAGAACGCAAATGGGGGCCCCAAACCGAAGCACGGTAAAATCGGCCAGAACCACGTTTAGAATACTCGAAACACTTCAGGAACTAGATGGAGCCGGAGTAACGGAAACTGCGGACCATCTGGGAATGTCAAAAAGTAACGTGTATAAGTACTTCAAAACGCTCGAGGAGGACCGATACATTGTCAAAGACAAAAACAAAGAATACCAATTAAGCCTCCGCTTTTTGGGATTAGGAGCAGAAACTCGACGGCGATACGGAATCTACGAAATAGCGAAGCCGCAGATAAAAGAGCTGGCAGAGGAATCGAACGAGATGGCCAATCTGCTGGTCGAAGAGCATGGGCGAGGAATTTTCTTATACCGGGCAGACAGTAGCCATGCAGTCAACTTAGACACGCGTGCAGGTCGAGATGTCTACCTGCACACAACTGCATTGGGAAAAGCCATTCTCGCCGATCTGCCTGAAGAGCGAGTAGACGAAATCATCGATCGGTATGGATTACCTCGAGTGACCCCGAAAACAGTTACCAATCGTAGAGCGCTTGAGAAAGAACTCGATGAGATACGTGAACGTGGCTGGGCTTACGATGATGAAGAACGGCTCAAAGGTTTGCGCTGCGTTGCTGGCTCTATTCTCGATCCGAATGGTGAGGTCCTTGGCGCGATCAGCATCTCTGGACCGAGTAGTCGAATGAACGGGACTAGATTCAGTGAGGAAATTCCTGAGGCAATTCTCAAGGCAAAGAATGTGATTGAACTGAATGTCGCGTACGAATAGGAAGTACTGATCAACGTCTTATTGTCCGGTTTCGGACGGAAGAATCGGCCGTAGAATAACGTGCTGAGCCAAGAGTGTGGCCCTCCGTTTAACTGGACGTTCTTTTTCAGAATCATCGCACCGAGGAAGAGATAATGTTCTCAATTCAACGATGGGTATTGTGGTCAAGTTCTATCGATAGTGAACACCGATTCTAAGTAAGAATATTATCGTTCGTGAATAGTTTACTTCTAGTGGAATGGAGGGGGTTAACCACATATAGCGATTCGATGTTCATTATTTTGAATTTGTTTTTGTCTATTTATGGATAGTAATAGTGGAAGAGAGAACGAGACTGTGAATTTTCCTGGTTTCTACTAATGGTGCACAATAGTATCGTATATCGAGAGGTCATCGGATAATGGGTATTGGTCTGTTCAATGTCTTGCGAGTGTGTCAGTCTAACTGGACTCGAATAGATCGATCCCAGCTGGAAAAACCGACTAGTGAAATCGTCGGAGTTTTCGGGAAGAGAGCGTGTTCCACTCAGATAGTCTAGTAGGATTTTACAGCCATATGTGTGTAATTTGGAGTTCGAATAGATTTTTACAACACTATGGGCGTAAATAGGAGTGATGTGGGTCTACAATCGTTCACTAATTAGGAGTTTTTGAATCAACTAAACGTCCAAATAAATATTGGACGTGATGACGAAAGCGGACCAAACGGCATTGAAAATATTCATGAGCTAAATTACTTTATCGCTGTTCGTAGCGTTGTTTACTATAGGTGAAAATACTATTCCCAGCCATTAGTTCTTAATTGTAATTTTATATTAGTTATTAAATGAATTAGGATTTTTATTAGGCTATTTTCTACAATATTCTCTATGAGAGTTGTTGAATTTTTAATTATATCAATTTTATAATTTTAGAATTTATACACACTTGTTCAGTAGAACGATTTACCCGTTCTCTATTTTCGTATTCAATAACACAAATATTGTTTGCTGTCCGTTGATGGTGAACATATACTCCGTCAATGGGCCGGATGTACTACTCGAGAGTTCAGATCTAACTTTGGAATGAGCAAATAAATGTTGGCAGCACCCAAAGATGTCGCCAAAAGCGAGGAGGTCGGCTGCATGTCAAAAGAAATGAGGAGTAAACCGGTATAGGCGTTTCGGCTCAGAGTAACGCTGAGCCTCAGGAACTCTCGATTGCTATAAATCCACGATGAACCAGGGGTAACGAGGAGGCAGTCATCTATACAAAGTTCGGTGACTCTGTCAATCTTTAATTCACAAGACTACATTCTGGGTGTCAGCCTGTGTAAGAAGTTGTTCTCACGAGTTTCATGAGAGCCTCCTCGAAGGTGTCCACTGATGTGTTTTAATATATCAACATATAGTTTATGTGTTATGCACCCCTTCGCAGTCTTGCGTTTTTGGTCATTATCCACCGTTCCAATTTCAGTGTTGATTAATCGAATAGTCAACACCAGAATTTAGTACCCCGCCTCCGTCTATCAAACCGACTCCATGCCCACGCCCCACGACACACCTCCCACACCCGATTCCACCGATTCTACAACCCATCCTTCAGACCGCGACTCCCAGGGTGAACCCATCCAAGACGCCCTTCCAGGCTTCATCGCGAGCAAGTCCAAAGGCGAAACCGGATCAGGCAACTACCAACGCAACGCAGAACGCGTCATCACCCAGTGGGCCGGCTGGCAAGCCGATCGAGGCGTCCACTCGTTTGCCGACCTCGACGTCCGCTCGATGCGCGAATACGCCCGCTACCTCACCCAACGCGTTCGTGCCGGCGGCATCGCCGCTTCCACGGCGCACAACTACTACGCCATCATCCGGGCATTCCTCACCTGGTGCGTTCGCGAAGAACTCTTAGAGGACAATCCAGCCGCGAAACGCCGCGCCGAAGAAGAACTCCCCGACAAATCCAACGGCACCAAAAAGCAACCAGAGCAGTTCTGGTCGCCCCGTGAACGTCGCGAAATCATGGCGTTCGTCAACCAGCGAGCCCACGACGCCATCGACGACCGTGGATATGGCGCCATCGAGGAGGCTCGCGACCGGGCGCTCGTCGCCCTGCTCGCCTACTCCGGCGTGCGAGGTGCAGAAGTGTTCTCCGCACCGAGTGACAGCCGACGCAACGGCCTCACCTGGGCCGATGTCGATCTCGACGCCGGCATCCTCATTGTCCTCGGGAAATCGCAGGAACGCGAACCCGTGCAGCTGCCGCCACAGGCGCGTGACCCACTGGGACGCTACCGAGAGATGCTCTCGCCACCCACTCCAGACTGGCCAGTGTTCCCAACCCGGAGTGCCCCCACACTCTACAAAACCGCCCGACAGGGCCTTCGCGATCAGGGCTATTCCGAGAGCGAGATTGACGACCTTCTCGACGAGTACGACACGGACACACTGATTCGTGAGTACGAACTCGTCCCGCCGTCGCTTACGACGACCGGCGCGCGGTCGGTGATGAAGCGCCTCTGTGCCGAAGCGAACTTCGAAGTAGCAGGTGACAGTGAGTATTTGACGTTGCACGGCGCCCGGCGTGGCCTCGGTGAGACGCTGTATCGCGAGCACAGTCCGGCGGCGGCACAGCGGGCGCTCCGACACAAGAGTCCCGAGACGACCTCTCGGGCGTACGCCCACATCGAAGCGAGCGACCTCGCAGAGCAGGTGGGTGACGTTCTCGACGACGTGGATAGATAAGATGCTTGAGAGGCAGAAATTATTGAATCAGTGAATCATGGAATCACAGAATCCCTGAGATAATGAGTAAGAGAAATCGTGAATCTGTGAAGTGCTGAATCGAAGAATCCACGAGTGCTGAGAGTACAGAGTCAGTGCAGTTGTGAGTTAATGATTCAGTGAATCAATGAGTGTTTGAAGTTTTGAATAATGAAGTCAGAGATTCCAAGGAGTTCGAACCACGCAATTCGTATGAGTTGGTCAAAGAATTCCAGATGTTGTGAACCATTGAGTCATTGATTCAGTGACTCAATGAGTATTTGAAGTATTGAATATGGAAATCAGGGAGCCCTATGAGTTCGAACCACGCAATTCGTATGAGCTGGTCAAAGAATTCCAGATGTTGTGAACCATTGAGTCATTGACCCAGTGAATCAATGATAGACTACAACGAGGTGTATCCACTCCTACTACTCCAGGAATCCGCGATACTTCGGGGGAGCAGGTGCACTGAGGAAGACCAGTCGTTGACCGGGTGGTGAATCGAGGACGGTTCTGTCCTGTTCAAGCGACGCCGCAACCATTTCGGGATTCTGGGCTCACTCGTACGCGCCTGATTTTCCGGACGTGAACCGCAGCAGCGTCGAACTGGCGGCTCTCTAAGTGATGCCGGTCCGTTTTCCATGGTGACTCGACGAATATCTTTGTGCCACGGACACCTGAGAGAGCCAAGAGATAATTGGTTGGCTGATGAGGATAGGGTTCTGTACAACTTGTCTAAAGGCAGTGGATCTACAGTTCTCCATCTTTCGAAGGATTAGAAGGAGATTACGGAAAATCCAGCGCTCATAAATTGCATATGGCTATATATTTTGTTAGCTCACGGGTTCCAGTGTGTCGGAGGATGAACTGTTTCACGGCGTATTTCACGCAAATACCCCTTCATCCAGCGTAGTCGGAATCCACGACGACTTCCGAGTCGAAGTCCAAGAACATGAGAAAAACACCCCGAAATCGTTGCCGAGAGGGAGCGTTTCCACTCACAGCGGGTACTCCGAGGTTGCCGTGGAACTGGTCTCCCGGAATCAGCGCAGAAGAGACCAACTCGACACATTCACCAGCCGTCAGAACTGGTGCATAGTCCATTTTAGCGTCGATACCGACCTTCAGGAGGAAATCGGTAAGCCGCCAGATGTTGTGCAACAGTACTGCGAACACGAAATAGAACAGCCGGACGCGGTAGTCTTTCGAGGATGTCTTCGCCAGGAAGTCGTACTTAATCGACTTATACTCGTTTTCGATCTGCCACCGGCGGCTAAACCGACGACAGAACGTCTTGGCTGCATCCGGCCCAACCCGGAAATTCGTCTGGCACGCGACTGAACCCAAGAATTGAGGCTATTTCGGGTTGCCGCGTGAGTCGACGAGTGAACTCGGCGTACGAATCGCCTGTGATTTCCATGAAGAGGAACGCCAGCACCATCGCGCGGAAGGAAAATGGTATAGGATGCCACGCTGGATACCCGTCTTTGATCGCGTTGATCGAGCGGTCGAGACGCTCAAAAGCAGTGACGATAGCAGTAGTATATAGATCATTTCGGATGTCGATACCGAACTGATACGACTCACAGAGACAACTCGTTCGAAAGCTGTCACTAGGATACGTACTGCTTGGACTGGTGCTTCGCTGTGGTGATGTGGGATACGTGCATCCTTCAGTCGAGTACTCTCTCAGTGCCTAGCTGCTCGTCGGCTCAGGACCCAACTCAGTCGGTGGTGTGGCGTATATTGCTGCAAAAGCGAATGTAGCTGCGCCACCCGCCAGTATCACGCCGACGCTGAGAAACGTCATACTGAGCCCAATTGTCTCACTCACCGGGCGTATCACGATCGGTGATAGGAACTGTCCGAAGAAAATCGCGCTCGTCAGCCCACTAAGAGCCCGTCCGCGAACGGTTTCCGGCGTAATCGCCGCGATCCACGTATTGAGGTTTGGGAGGATTACCCCAATGCCAGCACCGACGAGAACCAGTCCAACGACGACGCCAAGAAGCGTCTGACTCACCCCGATGACGATGAATCCAATACTCATGAAGGAAAACGTAAGCGCGATAATCGCTATCACACTCACAACAGTTCGAATACGTCCATAGAGCAACGATACCACCCCACCGGTGAATGTCGACGCTGTCAATGCAACGCCGACTAGTGTCGCGCTCGCCCCCGTCTGTGACTCGAGATAGAACGGTATCTGAACAGGTATCATGTAGAAGATGATCTGGCTGACAAGCGCGAGTGAGAAAATGAGCGCGAGCGACCCAAGCGGGAATCGAACAAGTGTCCGACGGAGTTCGTGGATGCTCGTCGGGCGATGCGCGGTTGGTTTGTGACGGTCGGGCTCCGGCAACGCGAATGCCATTAGAGGCAGAAGGAGCATTGCAGTCGCGTAGACGAGGAAGGGAACGCGCCAACTGATTTCGGCGAGCACACCTGCAAGCGGCAATAAGACGACCCCACCGAGCGACATGAACGCTCCCTGCCTCCCAAGGACCGTCTCACGGTGGTCCTCTTCATAGTAGTCGGTGATCAGTGCCGTCACCGTCACCATCACGCCGGCGACGGCTAATCCCATCACAGCCCGCCCGGCGAGAATCGCAACTAACGAATCAAGCACGAATCCCGAACTACCGGCTATCGCGTAGATTACTGTCGAGCCGAGTAACAACCACCGGCGGCCATACCGATCTGCGAGTAACCCGATGACGGGCGCTCCGACCGCAATGAACAGTCCATGCATTGTGAGTACGAGTCCGACGAGAATCGAGGCGTTCGGTGTCGTTGCGAATTCTCGCTGGATAGCAGGCAACGCAGGAGCGATCGTCGCGCCCGACATGATGGTCAGCGTACTGGCAAGCAACAGCGTCGCTTGGGCGATCCGCGGACGTGGGATGACCATATCACCATTCATTCATGTCCCTCAGATCACTGAACATGTGCTCTAGTGCGTCGCTCATGTCCAGTTCAGCGAGTGCCACGTCGATTTCGATCGCGTCTCCCGCGGGATGTTCTTCCTTGCGCTTTCGCAACGCGAGCAGATGGTACAGGTACGAGACGCGCAGGAGCCAAACTGCTCTATCAACATCTTGGTCAGAGCGGACGCGATAGGAGATCCACCCGGAGTCAGGTAAGACGTGGTGTTTTTGGGCTCGTCCCTCTTCAATGAGGACGTCACGGATGCGCTTGGCGAACGGTATATCGACAAGCTGGCCATGATGAACGTGGCCAATCTCTCGGCCATCAAGGATGAATTCACGCCCCCCTCCTCGCTCGTGCGATTTGACCATGACACCGGGCCAGTCACTGATGATGGATTCAATCTGGTTCATGGGAGTTTCTTGGTTCCGATGCGGGACTCAATTTTTTGAGTGAGAGCGCCAGTGACTCTCAGCCCCGAAGGCTCATGATCCATCGCAGCGAATTTGTGGGCCTCTCCGAGGGCGTGTCGGGAGTTCTCACGACAGACCGTCCGCTCAGCACCTTGCGGCGATTTAGCCGACGAACGCGGGCGTAAACCGCTCGCAGACGGATAGGAAACGATTGTGAACTGGAGCGAATCACTTGGCGTCCGCGGGCACGTCAAAGTCATGGAAGTGATCACCTCGTTCCTTCGTGAGAATGTTGAGCGCGGCCGCCGCGCCATCGCCCGCTGCGATGATCGCTTCCCATTCCTCGGCGCGCACCATCGCACCCGTCGCGTAGGCATCTTTAACGCTCGTTTCCATCGTCACATCTACGTCCACAATACCGTTTTCGTCGAGAACACAGCCAAGTTGCTCGGCGACGCCACGCTTCACACCCGTCGCCAGCACCACGTAATCAGCCACATACTCGTCCTGGTCAGTCGTGATAACGAACCCGTCTGTTCCGCTTTCGACGGCTGTTACGAGTTCGCCCTGTTTTCTTCTCGTACCAAATCCGTCAACCTGTGCGCGACCCGTTTCCACGAACGCAGAGCCATCCACGCTCTTGATGCCGAGGTAATTGAACAAGTGTGCTTTGTGCATCCACGTTTCATCTGTGTCGAACAGAACCGTATTGAGGCCGTTCTTCGCGCTGAACAGTGCGGTGCTCAGTCCTGCTGGACCTCCCCCAACTATGGCGACGTCAGTCGTCTTTGACATACATAACTTGTGGACGGGTGTCGTCGTGGAATTGATCGTGAACGTGTTCACGTGTTTAAGAGGCCCCCGACCAATCATTGAGTACTGTGCCTCGTATACAGCTGGAGTTCGATGCTGCGGCGTGCGCAGATCCGCTCGCCATGGTCTCAACTGAACTCCCCGCCGAAGAGTTCACGATATTATCGAGCCATCCCGCGGACGAAGGGATACTCGGACTCGTAGAAATAGAGACGTCGGACGCAACCACGGTCATCCAGCACTTCGACGATGCAACGGGGCTGTCTTATGAGGTGTTACATACCGATGAGCAGATAGTACTGATCCAATACATGATTCCGGAAACGGAATCAAACCGCGCACTTCGCGCATCAGGGAACCTGCCAACATTTCCCGCCCACTTACAGGACGGGTGGTTATCTGCTGAACATACAGCCTCTTTCGAGCGATTATCAGAACTTCCAGCCGAGTTAGCCACTGCCAACATCCCGTACCAGATCCAGACAATAGCACAGACACACGCTCTGAGCGGACTGCTCACAGATCGCCAACAGGAGTGTATTATCGAAGCGGTCAAACGCGGCTACTATGATAGTCCTCGACAGTGTACACTCACCGAACTTGCAGACACGTTCAATGTCAATAAATCGGCTGCAAGCGGGGTCATCCACCGCGCAGAAGGCCGAATCATCAAGGAGTTCGTTGCAGAGTTAACTCGAAAATCAGGTCAGGACACAGAGCCAGAATAGAGCCCGTCTTGAGTAATTTGGTTTAATTCGACCGACATGCTTCGTTTCTTAACTCGCCACACATCGCTCCAGGTCGAATACTTCGGTGATTGCCAATCTAATGGGATTTTTATACTTTCTCAATTCACCGCGTTGATGAACCGCTTGGCCTTCAAACGAGGTTTCGTCCGCACCTCAATTTCCTCAAGACTCAGCTGAATGAGGAAGTCAACAAGTCGCCACATATTGTACAGTAGTATTCCAAACGCAACGTCAACTATCCAGCCCTAACCGCTTACAGCGGTTTGAGGACGGGGCCCCCGCGCTACCGCTTAGGTGAGAATCGTGTTGACATTCTCCTCGATCAGGTATCTGGTGATGAGCTCGGAGAACGTCATGATGTGTTCCGTGTCACCACTGCACAGCCAGAAATATTGTAGTTTTGGGATTCGATGGTGTCAGTCGTCAAACCGGTCCAACAGGGAACGTAAAACAGGCGAACCACCGACTCTTTCGAGGATGTACTCGGCAGGAACTTGTTCAGCGACTGAAACGCACTCTCGATGCCCCGACGACGATACCGGTTGATTACCTTCTTCGTCCACTCGCGCTCTACCCTCAGTTGGTCGTCTACGTTCAAATTTGTGTAGAACGCGACTGTCTTCGAAGCCACGCTTACCAATCTCGATATTTCAACAGTAGAATGTATCGAATCCAAAAACTCGGTCTGTGAAGACACACTCATACACCGTTTTTCCGTTGTAACGAATGAGAAGGTATCCCCCGTCAGTTTGCAGGAGAGATTCCTTGCGTTGAACCAGTCAGACACCGGTTTTCTGTTGTAAGAGATAGGAAGAACGGCTGTAACCGCCATTCCTGCAAAGAACTTTAAACAAAGCAAAAGTTTAAGACAGTAGCCTACGAACAGTCCGTCAAGTTACGAACAACCAAGACTAGAGAATGAGGCTAGATGGGTCTAGATCGCTGATCCACACGAGCTGCATACATGCGCTAGATTTACAACGGAAAACCGGTGTGTATGACTCATCCCTCATTTCGTCTCCCTCTCGATTACAATGGAAAAACGGTGTCTGACGTCCCTCCAGAAATTGAGTGCCTCCAACCTCTCTCAATTACAACGGAAATGTGGTGTGTATAAGATGGCTTCCAGAGGCTTTTTCTCTGAACCAGACACGCACATCATTACAACGGAAAAACGGTGTGTCCACCTCTGAATAACTGCGCTCAGTTGGCCAATATCAGCAGTTTACAACGGAAGGCTGGTGTCTATCTATCGGAGTTCTTTTCTCGAATCGCAGCGGCGACGATATCAGGGTCCTCCAGCAACTCGTTGATCATCTTCCGCCCCTTCCCCCTACCCTGTCCTGGGCGACGCTGGTCAATCACGTTCAACTCGGCTAACTCGGCCAGAATATCTCTCACACGTCGCTTCGAGAGCGGCGTCGACCCATTCTCCTCACACACCGTGTTGTACGTGGAGATAATCTCCGTCGAGGAGAACACGTGCTCTTCACCCGTATCCAGGTTAAGGGCGAGATTCACGATCGCGAGCGTGACGTACTCGGCATGCGGCTGCAGGTTCATGATCTGCGACCGCAACAAATTCGCCTCCGTCAGATTCGACGCCGGTTCGACCAAATCACTCGTGATCGTGTCTCGGCCCAGGCGCTGGGCGACCTCGCCAACATTCCGAAACAGCTCGATCGCTTTGCGTGCATCACCGTACTGACTCGCCGCCTTCGCCGCGACCAACTCGATGATGCCATCCTCGAGCGCTCCTTCCTTGAACGCATCCCGCCGACGGCTCAGAATCTCCTTGAGTTGCGTCGCATCGTACGGCGAGAACACGAACTCCTGGACGTTCACCGACGATTTCGTCCGGTTTCGCAGGAGGTCTTTGAACTGCGTTTGGTTGCTGATTCCAATCAGGCTCAGTCGACAGTTCTTCAGTTGCTGGGATTCCGCTGCTCGGGAAAGCTTCGCGATGACGTTGTCTGAAGCGTCACCGAGTTTGTCGATCTCGTCGAGAATGATGATGGCGACGTCATACTTAGCGTCGAGAATCTCGTAGAGCGCCTCGTAGTAGGCCGCGCCACTGATGCCGGACTCGGGTGGATTCCGAAGGCCAGTTTCGTCGGGGTCGTTGAGCTCAGTACAGGCCCGACGAATTGACCCGGTTTCCGTGTCGTAGACGAGGCAATTGACGTACGCCACGCCCATACTGATGGTTTTATCCTCCGCTTTTCGAGCGATATTCTTGCTGACGAACTGCGAGCACAGCGATTTCCCTGTGCCTGATTTTCCGTACAGAAAAATGTTCGTTGGCGTCTGGCCGTCAAGCGCTGGGCGTATCGCCTGCACGAGAAACCGGAGCTCGTCATCACGACCTACGATTCGGTCGGAGTCCTTTGGGACGTGACGAATATCAAGGAGATCTTTGTTGGCGAAGATTGGAGCGTTCTCCTCCAACAGTTCCTCGATGAAGTCGGTCATTGTACGTGAAGTCACTGTGGAGTGCCATAACAGTTACTTTCAAATCGCACCGTTTGTCCGTTGTAACTGCACCCCTTCTGTCCGTTGTAAGACGCCTCTATCTGGCTTGTACCATACAATATCAGTACTTTTTCCTGACCGTCCAAGTCCAGAAATCCGTTGTAACAGAAGTCCATTTTTCCGCTGTATGAGGCCCGCTACGCTAAGAATTCACAAATGACAACCCCTACCGAACCAAGCCGGACCAAGCCACATCCCACCCACTCCGATAGACGTCACCTGTCGAGCGACTCGGTCGAATCCGAGTCTAGCAAAAATGAGTCACTGAATCACTGACTCAATGAACGTATGAAGGCCAGAGTGTTTAAAGTAGTGAGATTAGGAGTCAGAGACCGTCTTCGAGTCGCGTGCGTGGTAGAGTATTGATTCTGGAAAGCCAGGGTACTGTGAATCAATGAATCAGCGATTCACTGACTCATGGATTTAGGATACAGGTCGGCTATTTAGACCCATCAACCGCTGAAGGCCTGATATTCGGGAGAATCCGTTCTGAGTAGAACGCTCCAAATGTCTGACGTGGATTTATGAGTCACTGATTCAATGATTGAACCATGACCGAGACACCGCGTGGATGGGGCGTCACCCCACCCACTGGCATCCCAACGATCGCCTTCGGCAATCAGAAAGGCGGAACTGGAAAAACGACCGCGACGATCAACAGCGCCGCGGCACTCGCCACTCGCGACCACGACGTCCTGGCAATCGATATGGACCCCCAGGCCGACATGACGAAGGGACTCGGCCTGGGCCCAGGCGACACCAACGACCCCTCGAGCCCGAAAAACGACCTGCCAAACACCCTGGTCACCGATGACGCGAACCTCCTCGACGTACTCGTGGATAATCCACGCACGCACGATACGAGGCTCTCAGAGATTGTCATCGAGGCCGACGAGTACGACCACCTGAACTTCGACCTGGTGCCCAGTCACAAGGATATGGGTCTCGCACGAGACTGGATGGAGGGAGCGAATGCTCGCCTTTCACTGAAGGTCGCGCTCGAAGCGCTGGTTGACGATGGCTACGACTACGATTTCATCGTAATCGACTGCCCGCCAGACCTCTCTGTCCTGACGGACGCGGCGTTCATCGCAGCACAGAACGTCTTCCTAGCGGCCCAAACCCAGGCGACGTCACGAGATGCGCTTGACGACCTGTGGGACCAGTTGGAGTCCATCGAGGAAAACCAGCAGATCGACATCGCTATCGTGGGACTGCTGGCGAACATGTACCGGGACGACGGGCAGTCACAAAAGTTCCTCAACGCCTTCGACGAGTCGTTCGCCTCGATGGCCCCGATTTTCAAACTCCCGATGCGCGTGGCGATTCAGCGCGCATGGGATAATGGCCGAGACATCTTCGAATGGGAGGACCCGAACGACCAACAGGTCGAACGTGACCTGTTCCTGGAGATTGCAGAGACGTTCGAACGCGCGTTTGACAAACCGCAGGTGGAGGCATAGCAATGCCGCGAGGAATGGACGAGCGATTCGAGAACCCCGCGGACGAAGACGCGGACGGTAACGACGAACCAACGGACCGGTCAGTATCCCGGGGCAAACGCGATGAAGCCTCGACGACAGCACCAGAAGAAGGTCAATCATCAACGGAAGCGGACGAACCGGATGAGGAACCCCTGAATATCCGGAAGGATTGGGATTCAGCCACAATCTATGTTGAGCCCGAGCAGAGCGAGGACATCGAGGTCACGTTCACGCGCCTGAAAAAGCAGCTGAAACGCGAGGGCATCATCGTTGAGAAGAACAAACACTTCTATCGTGGCGTCTTCGAGGTGGCGTTCGGCGAACATCGCGAAGAAACGAAAGAGCGAATCCGTGAGTTAGCAACCCAAGACCTCGAACAATGACTCAGTGAGTCAGAGAGTTGAGGATGGTTCGACTCACCATCCGTTGTGAGGCACGTTTGACTGAGTTGTTGAGGGGCTGCTTTTGCTGCCTAGGTGGTTGGCCCGGCCAGTAGATATGGACCTTCCGAAGTACGAGAGTTGGAATTGACAGACGTTGCGGGATTCAACGATTTTAACCAACAGATTGGGGGAGTTCATCACCGCTGTTGGTTAAGAATGAATTCGGAAGGGATCAGCATGGCTCGACGGAGTGTCAACAGCGACCTATCTGAAAGTTCGATGGGAATAACCTCGATACAGGACTCCTTGCTATCTCTTACAGCGGAAAAATGGTGTGGAACACTCTTCTACAGCCACTCTGAAACGATTCCTTGACCGAGAAATCTCTCAATTCGTTACAACGGAAAAATGGTGTCTGAGTGTTCGATATCTATATTCAGAAAGAAGTCCACTCGTTCTGAAAAGCCCGCCTCAATCCAGTATGGTAGTTCAAATGGGGCACTTCGGTTTCAAGCTAAGCAGGATCTGTTCAGGCAGTGAAATGCGAATTTTCCATCTGCAACTCCGTGAATCAGTGATTCATTGATTCACGGAATCTACTTGAGTGCGGTGAATTCTTCACCAGAATCGGGGAGGTACTCGGAGATACTTCGATGCGCTCCAAAGTCACTGATAATCGTTTGTAAGGCGTCAACAACCGTCGCGATGTCGCGATTGAGCTCGTGCTGCCGGTACGTGCCCCCATCCTGACCGCGGTGTTCAATGCGCGAGAGGGTGAGATTGAGAATCTCGAAGTCGGACAGGAAGCTGCGCATCCGGCGGGCCGTACGTGGGTCTCGACCCTGGAACTCACAGAGTTCTTTGTAGCGCTGGTAGACAACCCGTGACCGAGCAGGTGTCGCCTCCTCAGCCGCGAGCGTGGTCAGCGCATACAGGGTGAGTTGCTCGTGTTCGGTGAGGTCGCGCATGATGTCCATACTCTGCTGGGCTTCGAGTTTCTCCTGGGCGCGTTCGACGTGGTCTGTCGTAACCGAGTCCGCGTTCTCGGTACGGGCGAGGTCGCCGGCTTTCCGAAGGAGCGTAATCGCTCGTCGGGCGTCGCCACCGTCCTGGCGGCCAAGGGCAGCACACAATGGAATCACGCCGTCTTCGAGGGCGTTGTGGTGGAACGCGATGTCTGCGCGTTGGTCGAGAACCTTCCGGAGTTCCGCCGTGCCGTACGGTGGAAACGAGATTTCGGTTTCACAGAGTGAGGACTGTACCTTGGCGTCGAGTTGCTCGCGGAACGTCGAGTCGTTGCTGATGCCGATGAGGCCGAGTTGCATGTTGTCGATGTACCCGTTGTTGTCGGCCCTGGTGATCTGGTAGAGAAAGGTGTCGTCCGTGATATGGTCGATTTCGTCGAGCACGATGATAACGGTTCCAGAGAATTTATTGAGTTCATCCCAGAGCAGCCGGTAGACCTTCGACTGAGGATGACCGGTTTCGGCGATGTGGTGTTCGGGTTCTCGGAGGGTGTTCACCAGACTGATTGCGGCCTGATAACTCGTGCTGAGCCCGTCGCAATTGAGCGAAATCACGGAGAGATCGACTTCGAAATGTTCCGCCGATTCGAGTAGCTCATTCAGCAGGAAGTTCGTCACCGCGGTTTTGCCGACGCCGGTTTTGCCATAAATGAAGATGTTGTCGGGGTATTCGCCGTTGATGATTGGTTGCAGAGCCGCTTCGTACTCCTCTATCTCGTTATCTCGTCCGACGATATCATCAGGGACGTATTCGACTTTGAGCGTATTTCGCCGTTTGTAGAGCGTGTCGTCCGGCTGGAATCGAGGCGCCATCTTGTGTTCGAATCATTCAGGCGAGCAGCATAATTGTTCCGACCACCGTTTCCTCTATTTCCAGTAAAACCACTACGGGGCATCGGTTCCACTATTTCATTTCGACCCCGGCGTTTCCAGTCAATACCAGAGCAGTTGTATCGAGCAAGTAGTTCCGTCGTTCGGTGTTCAGAGTAAATCTCTCCCCACTATTTCCAGTAAATTCTGGTTATGGCTAGGAAAAATTGTACAGAGTGTGAGACCATGTGGTTCCAGTATTTCCAGTAAACAGTTCTTTATATACTTGACAAACCCCACTATTTCCAGTAAACTTTGGAAGAATACGAATCGGCAAACTGCAGGCGAGTGAATTAGTGAGAGTGGTGAAACACACCCTCCCCACTATTTCCAGTAAAGGACCAAAAAAGAGAACCCGCTCTCGAAAAAGAACTATAAACTAGAGAAATATTTATAATGGTAGCGTTTGAGTTAGTCCGTAGGAGAGCTAGAGTGTAGTTGCTGTTGGGGTTGGTTCTAGTGAAACAAACCGATTCTACAGCAGGATTGTCTTCGGTACGAAGTTTACTGGAAATAGTGGGGGGAGAGTGTGGTGGGTCTTCTCCTCTCCTCCTAACCTGTAAACGTATTAGTGGAAATAATGGGGTCTGACACTCGTCAGACGACTGTACAAATTTAACCAACACCGGAGAGATGAAACTGGTTGTTGGTTAAATAGATGAAACTGGTTGTTAGTTAAAATCCTTTCCATGAGGTCTCGGCTCCTCAAAACTGATTGACTGTTACAATCAGTATTGCCAGTTTCCTACACCATTATTTCCAGTAAAGTATGTGAACTACGGTATTTCAACGTAACATGTTGGTTAAATTTGGCCAGGATAGCAAACGTAGCCTCTCCTCCAGTACAGACAGAGCGGTCTCTTCCCATCGGATGTGACAAGACAGATACAGACTCACGAGAGTCGTTGGATACTGATGCAGACGTAGAACTCCTCTTGCTCGATGAGGGGCGGACTCAATATTTCTAGACAAGTATCGTTTCCCCACCCACCCCCCGTCATCGATGTGTAACTACCGCTTGGGCACACTCCCCACGGTCGATAT
Source organism: Haladaptatus sp. DYSN1 (assembly GCF_029489995.1). Taxonomy (NCBI): domain Archaea; kingdom Methanobacteriati; phylum Methanobacteriota; class Halobacteria; order Halobacteriales; family Haladaptataceae; genus Haladaptatus; species Haladaptatus sp. DYSN1. The sequence continues at coordinate 198,476 of NZ_CP120471.1, read as the reverse complement.
TTACTCCTTATTTAGACCCACCCCCCGTCATCGAAGTGTAAATTGGTCTCACGCGCTACTCCTAGAGTCTGCTTCTCGGGTTTCGCTTTACACTCGGGGTGGGTGGGCGATACCTGTTGAATTCTGCTCTGATGTGCTCTCAGCTACTCGTCGGAAGTAACTGGTCCTTTGTACTTCGACCGGATCTTTTCTCCCTCTCGCCACTGCCAGTAGTAATAGCGATTGTTGTTGATTTCCTTCACCGTGAGCGTCGCCTTCGATGGGACGTTGTCGGGAAGGTCCTCTGGCCGCTCCTCGCCCTGATTGCTCGCTTCGCTTTCCGCTAGCCGTGCTTCGCGCTCATGATATTCAGCGAGCTCCTCGGCGTAGCTGGCAACACGACGAAGAAGTTCTGGCGAGTAGGTGTCGAGAGTGTCGACAACGTCAGTGGGGAGTTCAGAGGGGGGTGTCGGTGGTTCGTAGGACATGGTGGTGCAACCAGCTTTAACCAACAAAGAACGCCATTAGCATAGTTTTGTTGGTTAAGACGTTCGCAGACTCGCTTCCGTCCCAATCACGTCGTGTGAAAATTGGTTTCTGGACTTCGGCGAAGACTACCGGTCGTCTGGTCGGGGCGCATTCTCGTACTTGACCATCTTCTCTGGCTTGTTGGAGATAGTCTCGTAGATCCGCTGAAGCGTCTCCTCAGCGGCGAGCAGATTGTGTTCCTCGAGGAAGGTTCGTCCGTTCTCGGTGAGACCGTAGAATTTCCAGGGATAGCCCTGTCTGCGCTGGTCGTCGTCGAGTGCGACTTCCTTGACGATGCCGGCGTCGATTAGTTTCTGGATGTGCTTGTAGACGGTGGCATCGCTGACGCTGGGGTTGAGCGCCTCGAGTTCATACATCGAGGGCAACTGCTCGGGGTGTTGGAGGATGTTGTTGACGAGCGCGAACCGCGTCTGTTGGGTGACAAAGTGGACGAGCTCGCGGGTTTTCTTCCCGCCGGCAGTACCCAGATCGGTACTCATACGTCACCGTTCACGCTCTGACGACAAGTAGTTTACTCTTGAGTAAATCACTCCAGAGTAAACTATAGTGGGTTACAGCCTGTCGGTAGTTCTAGTCCAAGGCCGAAAGACCCCCGCCAATTCTGGAGAGAATTTGAAATATACGTACAACCGGATTAGCAACTGATTGATTATCGGTTCACTCAACCGTTTTCGAGCACGTCGATGAGCGCCTCTGCCGTCCGACTGATTCGTCCGAGACGTTCCCGAACCACTTCGGGATCATCCGACTCCCAGGCAGCCAGGTAGAACGCCGAGCCGCTGGTGTCGAGGCCGCAGTACCGCCCAACGACGTACGCGACGGCTTCGGCCTCGACTTCGCGTTTCGACCGTTCGGCCTCGTCGTCGATGTCGAAATGGAGCAGCGCGTGCGCGAACTCGTGAATCAGCGTGACGGCGAGGTCGGCTTGGTTCGTCCGTGCTTTCGCCTCCACGATCGGCGTGAAATCATGGATATCCCGCTGTTTGCAGACGCCCTTTGCATCGCCGTGCTCCCACTGGTCAGCGTCGACGATGCGAACCGTCACGCCGAGCTCATCCGCTGCCACTGTGAGTGCGGGTACGAGGCCCTCAGCGTCGCCCATCGCCGCTGTCTCCAGTTCGGGAAGCGGCTCACCGTCCGTCTGGGAGATGTCGAACACGGGTGCGGGTCTGAATCCAACGAGTCCCTTCGACCACTCCTCGGGCGGCGTCTCGTCGTAGTCACAGTCAGTGTTCTCGTGGTAGCTCGGCGAATTCTCGCACTCCGGGCACTGTTTCGTGATGATCGGTGCCCAGATCCAGATGGCTGACTCGCCTTCCTGGACGTGCCGGTCGAACTCATTCCGCCAGGTGTTGAAGCCAGCGACCTTCGTCGCCTCGGGACACTGGAGTTTGATGAGCAGCGTGTTGCGATGGGAGTAGTCGTGGAACCGACTCTGGACGTCGAGCCACTCTTGGAACTCTTCGCTGGCCTGCGCCGCATCAACGTCGCCAACGAGTTCGTCGATCCATGCTTCAATCGTACTGTGCATCTCGTCTGTTCGTGTGTCGGTCTCCTCGAAGGAGGTCGACGAGTCACTAGTCGTAGCCATGATGTTCTGAGATTCGCCTTACTTCGATCGCTTCAATTCAGTCCGCGCCGCACCCTTCAGGGCGCGAAAAACAGCTCCCGTTGAGAGTTACCGGAGTTCGTGTGGTTCGTCCGCGAACCCGACTATAACGAGATATTCGAGATACTCGTCGAACCGTTCGACGTCGCTCGGCGTGTCTGTCGCGAGGTGTCGCGCCCACTCGATAGCCCACCGGAACGCGGGATCGGACCCACCTTTGCCGTGAATGTACCACCATCGAGCCGCTTTGAGAACGACGAGTGGGTTCGTCGGCGGCTGTTCACTCGCCAGTCCGCGAGTGATGGACTCGATCTCCGCAGGAACATCACCTGAATCGATTTCCCCGGACTGTGTGTTCGAAATATCGATTGGAATCTCATCGACCGAGACGTCGTTCGCAACTCAACGCGGAACAGTAATTCCCATAATTTCGGAGTTTGGATTCTGTTGCGTGCCTTATTTTTACGTAGATTAGGTCTGACTATGCTCAAATCCCATGATTTTCGAACTCATCACGATGAGGAAATCTGGAAGGGTTTTCTGAGTATTTCAAAATCAGAATCGACAGACTGTTCCTATTTCCGATTCGTCACGATTTAACAGAAAACACGTAACACTACCACCCTCCGAAATTATGTAGTTCCCTGACTTCGGAAGATGGATCTTTGTAACTGGCCGTTCTCACCTGTTTTCAAGCAAAGATATGCAGTTCGGCGCCACTTTCGCACTGTTCTCAGTATGCTATCCAATTTGACGCGAGATCTTACCGTGGCAACGCAGGGAAGTGGACTCTGCGTCTTTGGCGAGACCTCACTCTGCTAGGCAGCCAACCATATCGGTGGTACCCACTGGAAGATGGAGAACCTTCTCTAAGACGCCGGACAGTGTACTACACACGCGCGAGTGTCTGAAACAACAGCCACGTGATGAACATGTCTTCCGAGAGAATCTCGTTGTGGTGGATAATAATCGCCGCGCAACCCGTGATAGCGCTTGATTTATTCGTAATTCCGTTTCTCGACGAGATTGCAGAGGTCTCCCCAACGCTTCCAGAGGTATTACAATATCCTCTTGCCATTGTGTGGGTACTAACGATCTCACTTGGACCCTTTGCATTTATTGTAACGCCACTGTTCCGATTGCCTTGTTTCTCGATTTACGTGCCGTCCGGCGGGCAGATACTGGATGGAGACCCAATCCATACTTCTAAGGACTGCTCGGAATTGCACAGTACACAGACCCGCTTGCAACAATAATCCCGGTCTTCGAAATGACCAGGATCCGGTACTCCTATTACCCCCCCAAAAACACTGGCAGCGGCGGTTGCTATCTATTATCTCTATACGCGACATCAGTACCAAACTGCTCGCTGAGTCTTCACGCGCTCGTCGAGGCTAGAACCCTCTGACTTCGATTCCGTGGCCCTCGAATATCGCCTTCGCTTTTTCGCGCTCTTTTGCGGATTTTGAAACCCACGTGAATGATAATTGGACGGTTCGGTTCTTGACCGCCCCATCTACATAATAGACAATAACGAGCACTGGAGCAACGAGTACATTCCGCTCGATATACTTGACAGCTGTGACGTCCTTCATTGAGATTGTCTTATCTATTGTCCGATACTCACTAGTGAATACCCTCGAATATTGGATGAGAAGCATCACGGCTCCGAGGCCGAACGCAAAAAGAAGGACGGATCGAAATATATTGAAAACAAGACATATTGTGAAAAGGCTGGTCAGTCCAACGAGGAGCGCAAAGAAGGGTTTACTGTCTTCGTATGCGCGTGGGAAGAGTCGCAGCGGGGACGTGACGAGTTGGATCTCAGTGTCAGTCACAACGCAATAGCCACGTAGCGTGTTGAATCGCTTCATCTTCGAGGATAGAGATATGTTGAGCGGTCTATTTCGGTCTTGTGGCTTTCGAGATAATAGAATCGGATGGTCTCGACATATTCCATCCACATAATGGCCAAATAAAATTACATAAATTCTCGTTGGGATTTGACATTCAGTGGAAGTGCGGAGAATAGACTTCGTTAGTCCTTCTCTAACGGACTACTAAGTTAAACACTGATTCAGAAACATATCATCAACTAAACTTATATCCTTTGAATATTATTGTATGAATGAATTTAAGGAAATGAATAATATCGAAACTAACTAAAAATGAACTAGCGCTGAAACGGCGCTCGGTTCTTCAAGCGATTGGTATTGGTACTGGTTTTGCGCTCGGAGGTGTAGGAGTTAGCACCCTTGCATCACAACCGGTCTTGGCTACATCTATTGAAACGGGAGGTACGATCATTGATGATTTCGAGGATGGCGACCTGAGCGAGTACAGCTTCAACCAGGGAGCTTCGGGCGCGAGCGTCGTCACGAGTCCAACGAAACACGGGTCGGAAGCGCTGGAGATCGATGGCACGAACACCGAAATGATCAGTACAGCTGGATTGACCTATTATCCTGCAGTAGGCGATACCTTCCGCTGCTGGGTACGGGCGACCGGTGGTGCTGATGAAATGAATCTATCCTACGGGGTACAGAATCACGAAAACCGGTATTTCGTTAGTATCGACTTCGCTAACGATACCCTCAAACTGTATCGGTATCAGAGCGGATCTTCGACTCTGCTCGATGAGCAAACTTCTGGATTCACGCTCTCAGAGGACGCATGGTATGAGGTCAAAGTTGAATGGAAAAATGGTGGGAGCCACCGAGTAACTCTTTTTGATAATACTACGTCATTGACGGCTACCACTTCAGCTACTGATCTGACCTGGTCGAGCGGCGGCATCGGCTACGATGCTTATCTCGCGACCGGCGGCACCGTCTACATCGATTACGTAACGATTGATGGATCTGATACGTATGGTATTACTGCTAATAGTACCATTGATGGGTTTGAAGATGGCGACCTGAGCGAGTACAGCTTCAACCAGGGAGCTTCGGGCGCGAGCGTCGTCACGAGTCCAGTCTTTAGCGGGACAAAAGTACTGGAGATCGATGGCACGAACACCGAAATGATCAGTACCACGGGACTAAGCCGGTATCCCGAAGCGGGTGAAAGATTCAGCTATTGGATTCGGACGACGGACGGGGCAGAAGACATCAACCTCTCGTACGGTGTCCAAGACCACGATAACCGCTACTACATCCGAGTCGACGTCGTGAACAACGACCTTATTCTATCTCGCTACGAGAGCGGGATCGCGTACCAGTTAGCCTCGGATTCAAGCGGCTATACGCTGTCGGAGGACAGCTGGTACGAAATCGAAGTCGCTTGGGCAGAAAATGGCCATCACAAGGTTACGCTCTACGATAATAGTCGGCATCAAGTAGCACGAGTCTCGGCCGTCGATGTGACCTGGTTGAGTGGTGGGATCGGCTACGATGCCTACCTCGCGACCGGCGGCACCGTCTACATCGACCATATCGACTTCAAAGGAGCATATCGGCTACAAAATACTCACATCGTTGATGATTTCGAGGATGGCGATCTGAGCGAGTACAGCTTCAACCAGGGAGCCTCGGGCGCGAGCGTCGTCACGAGTCCAGTCTTTAGCGGGACAAAAGTACTGGAGATCGACGGCACGAACACCGAAATGATCAGTACCACGGGACTTTACGCCTATCCTGCAGTAGGCAATACCTTCAGCTATTGGATTCGGACGACGGACGGGGCAGAAGACATCAACCTCTCGTACGGTGTCCAAGACCACGATAACCGCTACTACATCCGAGTCGACGTCGTGAACAACGACCTTATTCTATCTCGCTATGAGGACGCAACCACATATCAATTAGCCTCGGATTCAAGCGGTTATACGCTGTCGGAGGACAGCTGGTACGAAATCGAAGTCGAGTGGCGAGGTGATGGTCGGCACATAGTAACACTCTATGACGATAGCACAACAGAAATAGCGCGTGTTTCAGCTACTGATCTGACCTGGTCGAGCGGCGGCATCGGCTACGATGCTTATCTCGCGACCGGCGGCACCGTCTACATCGATTACGTCCACATGGGTGGTGCTGGTCGCTTACCGAGTGATGTTACGATCACTGGCAATACAGGTGACGGTAGTGCCGTTAGCTACGAATTTACCGTGAGCGGTGAGGTGACTAAAGGTAGGTTAGCGGATGGCGGCGAGAGCGTAGGTAATGGTGTCGCTTCAGGCGGAGTCGCCGATGGAGGGCAAGATTCATTTAAGTTCTCTGGAGACCTCACCCGCTTCACGGCCGTCGACCTTGAGCTCGAAGTCGATTGGGCGAATCATACGATTACGGTAACTGACACTCGATCAAGTCCAAGTACGGCCGCTGGCTACGAGTTCACAGTAAGCGGTGACCTTACTCCTCTCTCATCTACCGAAAATGATGATAGCGTGAATGAGGGAACTGCGACGGGTTCGGTCAATGGTGATATAGACGCCTATGAGTTCACTGGTGACCTCGTCAAGATAACGCTCAACAGTTCAGTTATCGTGGATATTCAGTCTGCATACCCACGCCTCGCAAGCGAGAATTCCTATCCGAACGCATCTGTGAGGGACCTCGCAATTGACATGGCTGAAGATCCGACTTATGATCGGATCGCATTCACTTCGACTGCGCTAAACGAAGGGTATAATCTGTATCTCGCCACTGGAGTCACCTCAGCAGATGACACTCCGGACGAGATACTGCAACTGAGTCAGACTGCTATGGTCGGTATATATGACATGAATTGGGAAACAGGAGATAAGCTACGGCGCTGGCACGATGGTGGCATCGACATGCAAGTTCTACGGCCAGGAAACGTTATCGACCGGCCAGTACGGCTTGGAAACAAATTGTATCCCGAGAGTGACGCCTAAGGAGTAATCAAAATGGCATTAACATTCACTAAGTGTGGGTTCATCCCGAAAGTCGACGTTGATGGGTTCAGTATTAATCTCGATCGACAAGAATTCTGTTACGAAGTCTCTGATTTTATCTCAACTGGGACTCGACAATGTGCAAACGGGTCAACCCCACCGCTTCAATCTGTTCAGGGATCACTCTTCTCACGACAATATGAAGACCCACTATCCACTGATCCGAGCACTGCCACGATAGGATTCGATCTTGCTATCTGGATTGGTATTGAGGAAAAACCGAATAATAATTATTGCCTCTGGATGGGGCAAGAAGAAACTGGTGTGTGCGTAAGCTCGTGCGACATGAACGCAGATGGAAATCCTGCGTTAGCAGATATCCGGGCACTTGCTGATGCACTCCTTGAAGAGTTAGATGAGAACCTCTGGGAGAATAAGTACGATATCCTCGTGGATGTGGGTGCGACTGTTGCTGCTGGGATACTTGTGGCCGCCGCGTTATGGTATCTAGGTGTTGTACTCACTATTGCCGTTGTAGGGGGAGGTACAGTCGCTTAGAATTACAGATGATTACATCTATTTATTCTTGCGGTAGAAATTATTAGATCAGTTATTATTGTAATGGCCAATTATTCGATTGATAATAATACAGATAGTGGCGAATGGGTCTCAACCGTATACTAATCATACAACTACTATTGAGTGCTGAACTGACGTAATAGTTGTAAGTTTCACCGATACTCGTGATTATCCTGCCTGCAGCACGGGTCTATAAGACTGTTCTAATGAATTTAACAAACAACACCTATTAATAGGTTAGTCAATTATTACTGTGGTATCTCTATGACTCAATTTCCTGGTGGAACCAACTTCAAACGAGGTTTTTTAGGGATTGTCATTGGAGCCGTTCTAGTCGGCAGTGCCCTCGCTGTTAGTCTAGTTCCGGGAGGGCCAGGACCGCTCCTCGATTGGGTTCGTGATTGGGTCGCGACGATTGGCGTGTATATCCTGATTCTCGCTCCGCTCTGGTACTGGATCATTCGCCCGATTAGTGCCTGGTTCAGCGCTGATACTGACGAGGAATCGAACCCGGATCCACCTCAGTAATGAAGCCGTGAACCGATACCTAAGCATATCGTAACTTACTCTGTCGGGAACAGTGTCCTACTCCCGAGGCCGTTGACGCACAACCACGCAACTAGATTCTGCTTGACCATACCCGAGACGATGGTAACCACAGCGCGACTCGTATTGAAGCGGCGTCTTTTGTGCCGTAACCAGCGAACTCGAATGCAATTGTTGTTGGTCTTTTCAGCGGTAATGGAACATCAAGACCGATTCTGAGACATCTGTCGTCCGGCTATTTCCTCAAGATTGTTCCGATGGCGATGCGAGAAGTAGCAGTCGTAACTGCAGTAGCCACAGGCGTCTCCCGTATCATACTCGGCGACAAAGGGGCAACGACGGGTTCGCCAGACATTCGCCCCGCATCCAGTACAGGCAGCACCGTCGAGATCACTCGGTGATGGCCCTTCGTACCCTACATCCAGACCGGCATCTTGCGGTGTCGAATCTGGCCAGACGCCGTGTTGCTGCCAGAATTCTCGGAGTCGACCAAGGCTGTGACGAACGGTCTTCCGAACCGTGACGTGGTCAGCGTCCCGGCCGCTGTCGTCCCATCCGGCAGCTGTCCAGAACTCTCCGAACTGCGCGCCACGATGGAGCCCGTTCCATTGACATCCTCCACGCGCCTGAAGGCGCGGGAATCCTCGCGCTCGGGGTCTGGCATTAGCGCCACCCCCGACGTGAGCGACTTTCTCCTATCCGTGGATACTCCGGTTCGTGCGCACTTCTTTGGGACGGGGAGAGCGTGGTGACTCCAGCCACTCGTGGCTGTCCCACTCGAATCGCACGGGCCGTGCCATCGGCCTTGGTATGTCTGCGTCTGTCTGCCGCCTTAGGAACGACTCGCTTGCAACGAGGTCGGCATGCTCCTCGAACCCGCACGAACACGTGAGCGTGTCTTGATGGCGAACCGTGTCCGTCGTGGAACCGCAATTCGGACACGTTCGGGTCGTCCACGCTTCCGACCGTGCTTCGACCGCGATGCCGTACTCCTCGGCGGTACACGCGAGTCGGTCGATGAACGCCCGGAACGCCCAGAAGTTGTGCGTCTTGGCGTTCGTTCGAACCGACCAGTGCGTTTCCAGCACGTCGGTTAAGTCCCCGACGTACACCGTCGAAACCCCGTCCTCGTACAGGCGTTCGAGAAGGTCGCGCACCAGCGCGTTTTGTGCGTGGTCGCGCCGTCGTGTCCGGCCACGGTACAACTGTCGAATCCGGTTCGAGGAGTAGCGTCCCTCGCGGAGTTTCGACTGTAGCCGGGCAATCTCCCGCGTCGTCTCGCGGAACTGGTCGAACAGGTCGCGTCCGTGGTACAGGTACTGCTGGCCGGTCGTGGTCGTACAGGCGACGAGGTTGTTCGCACCAATATCCAGCGCGGCGGTTTCGTCCGCCAGTGGTGAATCCAGTCGAGAATCGTCCACGGTGACTGGCTGTAAGGCCCTGAATTGGTTCGAGGACTCGTCGTAGTACAGTTCTAACTGACCCTGTTTGCCGTCCCACTTCGGAACGCCCGCCACTTCGAGACGAAGGCGCTCGGTGTAGCCGAGGCCGTACTTCTCCTTGAGTTCCTTCCCGACTGGGACTTCGAGGCGTGAGCGGTCACCCATCTCCAGCGTGTACTGGTCGTTGCGGATGTACGTGCGGAGTGTTCGACCGTCGTCTTCGTTGCCCCAGTAGCCGGGCGGGGAACAGCGTTCGCCCGTCTCCTTGAGAGAGAAGAACGACTTCCACGCGCTCTTGCTCTTGCGAATGAGTTGTTGAGCGGTGGCACTTCCGAGGACGCCGACGTACCGCTTGCGGTAGTCGTCGGTGTCCCAGACGGATTCGCCGTCGAAGTAGTTCTGGCGTCGTTCGAAGGTGAGTTCGTTCCAGAGGCTGGCTGAGGCGTCCAACAGGTCGTGGAGCAACGCCGCGTCCTGTTCGGAGCGGGGTTGAACGACAAAGGTGTTGGTTCGCCTCATTAACTACGTGTTGCACCAAAACGCACATAAATGTTCCGTTCATGTGATACTGCATGGTTGCAATTCGAATCGAGTTTGACGACGAGGGGCAGTACGAACGGTTGAAGGAACTGAAGAAGCACCAGGGTCTCACGTGGAAGGGGTTGCTCCTCGAAGGCGAGAAGCGCGTTCTGGAACAGACCCCGGAGTGAGTGTCGTCGGTGGATTGTCGCGTCTAGTGGTCGCTCGACCCCCACCTGAAGGCGGGGGCATGCGTTTGATAATATGTCAACGCCGACGATATCTGCGGGTGGGTCATTCGTGAGCGTCGGTCGGGTCAACTGCTGAATGACGTCAAGCTGTTTCGGCGGGCTCCCACCGAGGATGTGGACGCGTCGGCCACGCCAGTCGGTCGGCTCGGAGAACTCGTGGGCTAACCGATCAGCGTAGCCCCGGGAGTAGCCGAGAATGATTTCATCGGAGAGCAGGAGGTCAGCGATGGTTGAACCCGTGTAATTTGAAGCATTGTACGTGCTGCTGTGAAGCCAACGCCGACTATGAGCTTCAGATTAAGCTTCTTTGCGTAGACGCCGTCTGGGAGATATCTTCTACGTTAAATCGAGTCGACTTTGCAACTCGAAACCAAGGTGGCCCGTCCAGAATGAGTCGGTTAAGAGGGTTCTCTAACCCGATTGTCGGTTCTGGATAGGCTGTTGTGAACCTTGAATACGGAACCATTTTATCGGTGCCCATTGCGTGACTGAGGAAAACGCTGCTTGCAGAGATACTGTGGTTCGATTACTTTGAACCCGAACCGTATATTGGGTTTACCTGCAGAAGCAGAGAAACGCCATATTCATTTGGCTAAGATGATACCTGCCCAAGTCGACAAGTTCTGTGTCAATAATTTCCAAGAGGATAGAAAACCTCAGACAAAAATTTTCTGATGTTTTTTTTAATAGTTACAGCATCATCATTTTTCAATTTTAAGACTATATCGTTTGGTCCATTAATTGAATGTCATCAAACCGACCCTCAATGTCAGAAATATGAGAATCAGGATAATTCAGATACGGAACAAGATATGTATTAGTATATCCCCCAGTAATCCATATAGTACCTGATATCATCGACTGAACAACCGTTGAAATCACCTCGGCGAGTTCTGTCTGTACTATCACCTCCAGAACAAGTAGGATTTCCTGAGTTGCCCATTACTGTATGTTCAAACACACCCCATATCTCGTGGCGTCTATGTCTTCCGCCATATAAGTGTCCAACTTCATGTGTTTCTAAATGGTTCGATAAAGTGTACGAACAATATGCCACACATCTGTCTTTCAAAGTACTACCCGCACAAAGTTTATAATAATCATCATCTGCAACAGTTGGTCCCCCGACACCAGATGCTTTGCCAGCTGTGTTGCCTGCATAATTTCTCGAATCCTCAACTAATATTGCATCATAATTTGACAAAACGGATGGATACGAAGATGCAACTTCCTCCTGTGATGCCGTTAGCGCCTCGTCTACAGATGACGGAGATCCTATGTCAACTGTAGAGGAATAATCCGAAGTGGCGTTCATCCTATACGTTCCACTACTTGTCTCTATGTAATCATTCCAATTATCTTGGATGTAACTGGCTGCACTTGCAAGATTATTACTTGAATAGCCATCGTTTTTGTATCGCTGGGTTGGTAAGACGAGTACAGTTGTCACCATATTATTTACCTCCACGGGTTACAGAAATTCCATAAATCTGCTCATTAGGATATTCCGTAATGTGGATTGTCTCAGTTGGCGAATTACCTGCGATTGAATTGGAGTTAGACGAGTTGTTCATATTTTGTTTAATAATGTTCAATGCACCTGTGGAAGTCTCGTTCTTCGGAATTAGCGTTTGCGAGGGGTGTGCAATTATTCTTTTCAACCCGTGATTTTTCAATTGGACATCAATATCCATACTATCATGGGTTATTTGAGCTGGCCGATCTACCTTAACTTTTTTAGACTGACTACCAAATTCGAAGCTAACTTCTTCTTTATTAATTTCTAAATTTACAGGTGGGGTTTCGATATCTGCTAGTTGAATATCAAAATTATTATCGGACGGAATTACAGGAAGATTGTTTAGCTGTCTTTTTTCACTGATTGTTTCTATTCTTTCTTGAGAGTTGACTAACATTCTTGAGTTAAGTAGATCTTGAGAATCTGGGTTATATGCAGAAATAATAATATCTTGAGAATTATGTATTTGATTATTCAGTGGTTGGAAAGAAGGCCATTCTGTGCATACTGCAGTATATGTCCCTTGATAATTTTTTGTCTTTGCTCTCATTACAAGCTGGATAAAATACATATCGTTGGTGATGATGTCTTTGTTAACTCCCCGCTCATATGCCAATGATACATTACTGAGAAGGCTCCCACCAACGGTGATTCCTAATCCTTTAAGAACTGTTCTTCTTAATTTATCATCCATAACGAATAATTAATTTATGGTAATAACAATTAAAACTTTGGTTATTTATCATATAGGGTTCGGAAATAAATAGAGTGGCTACAAAATTACATACATAAATAATATCCGAATATGTGGGATTTGAGAGAATACTGCAGCCAATTCAAGCATGTGTGGAGGGATATTTTCGACAACAATATTTGCAGAAAATATTTATCATACCAAACCTAACTTTCCTTAAAGCTCATGAATCGACGTGCATTACTCGGGATCTCCACAGGCATTCTTACAGCATGGTCAGGATGCCTCTCTATGTTCGAATCATCAGACGTAGAAGCATACAAACGGTTGGAATTATATAACAAGTCTGAGAAATTTCTCACAATATCTCTTTCTATAACGGAGGTTGATTCCACTAAAAATAATATAGTTTTCGAGAAACAAATAACACTTGAACCGGATCAGATGGAGGTGTTTGAAACCGACCTAGAGTTAGACAAGAAATATAATGTATCTGTAACTACCGACGAAAGTCCCAACGGTTCTGAGGAGGTTACAATGTGTGATTGTATTCTTGTCGTGAATATTTATGAAGGGAATGTCGATATCAGTTTCTCGGCTTATTAATCATCGTCTCTGAGTGAGTTATGATTCCCTGAATGCTCTTGATGTTAATATTTCGAAAATACTCTTTTCCTCCGGCTCGACGAGGTCGTTGCTCTCGGCAACGAGTTCCCGCACGGCGGGAGCAGGATCCTCCTCAATCGGAACGGTACGTATGTCGAGTGGGGCGGGATACGCACGGTCGCCCTGCGCACAGAGCAGGAGCAGCCACTCCTCGGTCCCTTCACCGAGGACGACGTAGTGGTCGATGTCTCGCCGCTGGAAGACTGTCCGTTCTGACCGACTCACGGCACTCCAGTTTACTGGAAGTGGCGGGGTTGGCGTTCCACCATCCGGCGTGAGTGCTTCGTGCTTGGTGACGCCCGCGAGTGCGGCCTCGATATCGTCGCCGGTGAGATGCCAGCAATTGGCTGGTCCAGTGCACTCCAGTTGGCTCACCACGTCATCGCGAAACTGGATGTAGTGCTGGGAGGCGACGGCTTCGTCGACGGTGTAATCGAGGAGGAGTCCACAGGCGAGCTGTGCCGAACCGCTGCCAGCGTCACCCCACTCGAATTCCGGCCTACTCTGTCGTATGAGATCGAGGCTTCGATCGGGGGCGAGTCGCTCGTGTTCGGTGAGGTTGAGTACGACCGGTCTGTCGTCGACGTGCATCCCCACATACTCGACGTGGTCTCTGTTCGTCTGGCAAGGGTCGCTCGCAGTCTGTACGTCTGTTCTGGGATCGTCGGTAGAATCCGTCTTCATGTGTCGAACGCGGGAGGTCGAACCCCCCGCACCCCTACCGGGGGTGAAAAACAGCCTCCACGAGCAGTGATTCAGTCTGTTGAACGGATTTCGTCGGCCTGCTGTTTGAGCTGGCGAAGAATCCGGACACGCTGTTGATTTGCGTTCTCGTAGGCGACACACGCTCGCAGCGTCTCCATATCGTGAATCGTCACGATCCCTGCGTTGATGAGGCGCGAGTTTGGCGGTTCGAGTCGCTGTGCTGGCGACAGTTCGTTCGAATTTCGTTCTTGCTCTTCTGAGTTGCTCACTGATGATCGCCTCCGCTTTTTCAGAGGCGAAATAGACCGCACCTGCCCGCTACTCGTCGTCTTCCCCCGGTTGGATCTGGCGGGCGTCTTCGGCGAGGTTGTGGATGTATCCCCGAAGGGATTCCATGTCCTCTCGGGCATCCTCGAGCGTCTTGCCTTTCGCTTTCGCGATCACCTCATCCTGATCCCTGGTACCAGTTCCGCGCTTGAGCTTCACGGTGAGGGAGACCCCGACATCGCTTCGCTCGACGTACTCAGTTGCTGCCTTTCGCTCGCTGTTCTCGGTCGATTCTGCGTTCGTACGGGACTGCTGGGTGGGTTCTGGCATGGATTGCTCTCTGACTGTTAGTTGACGGACGGTGCGACTGGCTCATCGACTGTCTCACGAAGGGCCGAATCTATCTCGTGTCCTGTGAGTCGCCAGCGCTGTTTGGGACCACTACACTCCAATCGGCTCACTACTTCGTCCTTGAACGCCATGTACTCCGCCAGTGCGACGTCCTCGTCGTCGGTGTAATCGAGCAGGAGGGCGAGCGCGAGTTGCGCTGGGCCACTCCCCCTGTACCCCCATTCGAAGCCCGAGGGACTGTGGTCCGCCAGCTTGAGACTCCGATCTGGGGTCAGCGGTTCGCGGCCAGGATACTTTTCGACGATTGCGCGGCCTCGCTGTCGGTAGCCGACGTAGACGACGCCGGTCTCATCCGAAGTGTGTGACGCTCCGGATGACTGTGAATCACTTGTCCAACTCATAGTTCTGTTCGCGGGGTGCTCGTTCGAACACCCCCGCACCCCTCAGGGGGTGAAAAACTACCCAACGAACCCTCTCCTTACGCCAAGTGAGACACCTCAGCAGGTTCTTCGATGTCGTCGAACTCACCGCGCTCGACAGGTTCCCAATCCTCGCTAGGTTCCGGACTCCACCAGTCGACCTTGTAAGCGCCCGGTGCGCCGAAGATCTTCACCCGCGCCGACCCATCAGGCAGGCCGCGGCGCAGTTTCTCGTCGACGTGGAGATTCCAGGTCGTGGCAGTATCGAAGCAGGCGAGCACGGCCTCCTCGTAGCCACGATCCTCTTGCGACTCTTGGAGTTCCACCTGTGTATTGCAGTTCTTGCAGAACACGCCCTCGAAGGGGATGTAGCTGAACACCTCGTGCCCGCAGACGGGACACCAGAGGAACTCGAACAGTGCTTCGCTGTGACGGTTGATGACGTCCAGACTCATCTGTAGATCTGGCCCGTGTGAATCGGGCCACCCCTCCTGCCCCAGAAAAACGCTACCGCTGGGCGTCTTGTGACTCAGCGCTCAGCGCCGTAGACGATCTTCGAGCGAGCTTCGTAGCCACAATCGGGACAGTCGAACCAGCGCTGTACCTTCGCCCCGTCAGCTGCCTTCTCACCGACGAGAACGTCGTCGTTCGGGCACTCAGGGCAGCTCAACTCGGGGAGTGGTCTGTCTCGAAGAGCGTCCCGAAAGACTGTCGCCTGCTTGGTTTCGAAGCCACGTGACCAGACCGGGTAGCCGTCGACAAGGATTGCTGCCCGCCACGTGTACCGATACGATCCGGGTGCACGATGGAGAACGGCTCGGGCTTCAGTCTCGGTGTTTCGATACGCGAACGACGGCGTTCGACTTTCCCGTGTCCAGTTGGTGATTCGGGGCATCGGTTAGAAGTGGACGTCGGCAGGGACGACCCAGAGGTCTTCACTCTCTTCGAGGATTCGATCCAGGTGCTCACGATGCCGGATGCCGGTCGCGTGCTGATCGTACAGGAACACCGACGGACCGTCGTACGCGCCGACTTGATGGAACGCGTGCCGAGCGAGGTCCTCATCGCGCATGATCTCTTCATCACTGAGTCCGTCAAGCGCTTCCTTCACCCGGTTGAGGTTCCGCTGGAACTCGTTTTCGGTCGCCTCCCAGCCGCGTTCCAGTAGCTCCTCCCCCTCGGCTGATTCCACGGGGGCAGCCACGGGGAGATCGCCCCAGCGGGCAGGGCCAGCGACCGTCGTCTCATCTTCATCGAACGTGACGTAGTAGTCAAATACGGCGCCAGCGTGCGGGTCGGCTCCGACTAGCCGGTCGAACACCGTTTTGCCGGTGACCGCTGCGTCGTCTCGCGTCGATGCCTCTACGAGCGTGTAAATGACCATATGCATTTGAACCACTCTCGCACTCGTCGGGATGGTCCCGACGCGCGCCGCCCTTCAGCGGCGCACATAAACTACAGGACATTGCTCCAATTCGGAGATATGGCGTATCAGGAGACTTATTCTACTGCCTGCATTTGTCTGTCGTATGCCCTCCTGTCGTCGCCGCCACTTTCTCACAACTGCAAGCACCGTCGGTCTCGTTGTTGGGACCGGTTGTATCGGGCTTGGGAGCAGTCGCCCGGACGTAAACCCCGGGACCGGACTCTCCCAGGACACGAGCCAGGCACTCTCCGATGAGGTGGTGTACCTTACGGGAGACCGCAGTGACCTCCCGACGCCGTCACGGACGACCGACTCGCTAGACGACGCGGACCTCGTGTTAGCGACCGCGACTGCTGACCGGACGACACTGACACGGGCTATCCGCGCTGGAACACCGGTTGCAGTTGCTGGCGGCGGTGCGACGGCCGCCATTCGTGGTGTCCTTGAGAGCGTCGCGGCAGGCTACTCGTTTGGTGTAGAGATGGTCCGAGCGCGACCTGTTTCGGTGGTTGTGGCGGTTCCCGTTGGCGATACGATCGGGACGTATACGTTCATCGACGAGGGGGGCTGGGACGACCCAGTGCTCGATCCGGTCGGGTGGGCACTCGTGGGCCGTCTCCCCGACTGCGACACGTTCGTTCCTGAATCGTCCACGGACGATGCGTTCCAGTATGCTGGCGCCACACACCTCGTCGGCCGCCTCCCGACTGGGGAGACATACGCCGCTCGGTCGGAGGCATCGGTCACCCAGCAGGATGCTGGCCTGTTCGTGCGCCTCCGGACGAAATTGCACGCGGCTGCGAATGAGGGCTATGCTGTCGAAGAAGCCGTCCGAGAGACCGATCTCCCGGACGACCAACGCATGCACACCGTCTATCCGAACCCACACACGAAGAACGGCGTTCAAGTCGCGAACGTGTCGGATACCACGCGGAGTACGTTCGAGATTGAGGTTACGCCAGCGAGTCCCCGCGCTCGTAGCGCACTCACTGGTTGTGGGGGCTTTCGCACAAAGGGAGCGCTCGCGTACGACTACCGGACGAGTTTCCAGTGGAAGCAGGACCGCTTTCTAGATACTGACCAGCACTACGCGGGCGCAACGGGTCGCGGTGAGTGGAGTTTCCGTGCGTAACAGGTTATTCCCAAAACGACATCATCCTAGGGTTCGCTCGACGGTGATTGTCAGATCTCCAGACTCGTAGTCGGCCTCGAAGTCGACGGTGAACGTGTCTGAGTCGTACGCGCCGACCTGGTGGAATGCATGCCGAGCGAGATCCTCATCGCGCATGATTTCCTCGTCGGAGAGTTCGTCGATGGCTTCCTTCACTCGTTCGAGATTGCGCTCAAACTCTTCTTTCGTCGCTTCCCACCCTTGGTCGAGTAGGTCCTGCCCATCGTCCGAGCCAACGGGGGCTGCGGCCGGCAAATCGCCCCATCGAGCCTTGCCCGCAACCGTCGTGTCCTCCTCGTCGAAGGTCACGTAGTAGTCGAACACGGCGGATGAATGTGGGTCTGCGCCCACTAGTCGGTCGAACACCGTCTTCCCAGTGGCCAACGCGTCGTTGTGTGTCGATGCCTCTACCAGTGTGTAAATGACCATGTGCATCGGTTTTCACCTTCGTCTGCCGACGCACGCGACTGCACACTGCGTCACTACGTGATGCGCCGGCGCCCCTTGCCGGCGCTCGAAAAACTTTGCAAGAATACACGCTCGCTAGGCGTCGTTTTGTTCCGCTCCAGTCACCCCCTCGACGGTGATCGTCACCCTCCCAATTCTGGGTTCCGAAGCAATGCGCTTCACAACGCTGTCGAACTGCTTGTGAGTCCGGTACGGTCGCACCAGTCGACGGTGTCGCTGCTTGGAGTGTTGCCATGGTTGTTCTCGAGGGCATCTTCCTGCCCCGCACCCCTCGCGGGGCGGAAACCAAAAACCTCGGCCGGGGTGCCTAGCTATCGGAGTCGAATCGTATCCCCGTCGCGCTTGAGAATCTGCTTTGCAACGAGTCGGGCAATCGCGTCGTCGACGGCACCTTCTTGTTCGTCCGAAAGCGCTCGCACAGTCGCGAGGACTCGCTCCCGAATTGTTTCGACGTCGCCAATCCCATCGTCAACAGCCCCTAGCACAATATATTCGACTTCGAACTCGGTCGCAAACTCTTCGATACGAGCAGTGAACGTGTTTGGAAGTCCCGAGAGTGAGTTCACCGCCATCTCAATCGTGAATAGTGGATGCAAGCGGTCACGGATCTGCCGTGCTTCAGTCGAACCTGTGTTAAACGGTCGCTGTTCGTCGATTTCGGTTAGAATTAGCTCGTAGTCCAACCCACGCTGGGCGTACGTCCGCATGTCTTCGATGTCGCGTCGACGACCACTCGCTAGGTCACCACCGGAAACCGCTTTCAGCAAGAACATATCTTCATCAGCGAGGACGAATGCCATTGCGTGATTCCCAGTCCAGAACTCCTCCGCTCGGACGTGCATCCGGTCGGTGATCCACACTTTCCCGACGACTTGCCGTTCGAAGATATCGATCTGGAAGCCGCGCTCCTTGTGATGCAGCTCGACAGTTTTCCCGACACCCTCGAACGACTCCGTTGGCTCGCCGACGACCGCGAATCCCTGCGACGTGAGTGTCTGGTAGACGTGCTCGAATTCGAATACCACACCCTACGCGAGATCGATATGCTCGGTCTGGTCCTTCAAGCCTTGAACCGTCATCGCAGACCCACCAAGGAGGTACACCGTCACGGATTCCGAGAGCCAGCTGTCGAACTCCTCGAGAAACGCTTTGATCGCCTCGCCACCCCTGAATACAGTCATGATACTCCGTACTGCTTTTTGAGCGCCGTAAATTCTGCTTCACTCGGGAGGACGACGGGGGAGTCATCCGACACATCGAACGCTCCCTCAAGTGGTCGATACATCGCAGCTACTGTGGATTCCAACTCGTACCACTGTGCAGTCTCCGTCAGCGTCTCTTGGTCGATGTCCAGCTTCTCGATCAAGAGCATTGCATAGCTGACGCGGCGGGAGCCGCTATCGAGGACGAGCGTGTGGCACACCACGTCGGCAGGTGTGAATGTCTCGTCGGGGGCATACCAGAACGCGGGTTCGCCCGCGAGGAAGAACTGCAGGCCGTACACTGCAAACCGAGCGAGTCCGGTCAGTTGCCAGTCGGCGGCTGCCTCAAGTGCCTCCGTATCCGCGGCTGTCTGGACGCGGATGAGCGCCCGTTTCGGATCACACCATTCGACGGTCGCACTCGGCGCGAGTGCCCGGACTCGCGACCGGTGCTCGTGGCGCACGACAGCACGGGCGAACGCCAGCAGCGGCGAGAGATCTTCACTCAATGCGTACTCCGGGCCGGACGGGGACAGCATCGCCCGATGCTTGAGCGGCGACAGCGCCTTGTGAACGCTCTGGCGTGTAATCTCGAGTCGCGCTGCGATCTCGGACACCCGACGAGGCTCGTCAAGGTACCAGCACACTCGGAGTGTGGCCGGCGAGAGGAGGTCGGCCCACTCGACGTGGCCGGGTTCCGCCTGGAGGCTCCGGTATGCTTCGACGACCGGATGATCCGTGACATGGACCTGCCGCTGGTTATTGGGACCACGGCGTTCGGCGAGCAGCCCTGATTCCAGCAAGACATCGAGCACATCGTAGAGGTGTGTTTGCGAATACTCGGTGTCTGTCGCGAGTTTAGCCGCCGTCGCGTCCCGGCCGGTACTCAATGCGTCAATGACGGCAAGTCCAGCCTTGGTAAGCATCTGTGTCTACTCTAAACACTATTCACATAAATACGTTTCTGGATTTAAGTTGACGGTCCGTTATTCAGCGACGAGAGCTGCGAGCGCGTTCTCTAGCGTCCCGTGGAACTGCCAGCTCGCCCGCTCGAAGGCCTCGTCGGTCGGGCCGTCCCAGCGAGGGAACCCGGTGTGCTCGCTCACCTTGACGGTCCACTCGGCTGGCTCGTCAACTGAGTTCTCCGTCGGGAGTTCCACGACGTAGAGGTACCCCTCATCGCCGTGGATGCCATCCGCTGGGTTCTCGACGCCGTGGCCGAGCAGGAACATCGGTTGGTCCTGATGCTCCATGTTGGCCGGTTCGAGGATATCCGAGGGCTGTGCTGCGTCGATCGTTCGTTCCGGCTTCCTGTCTAGGTATCGTCCCATCGTCGAGAGCTTTTTCGAGGAACAGGGTTGCCGTGTAGCCCGGCCCGCGCTCGGCATGGGTTGGTTCGCCGGCCTGTTCGACTCGCTGGATGAATCGGAGCCGACTTCGTGTCGACATCGATCTCCCCGGCGCTCGAAAAACAGTACTGACGGCGCTGTCCCGGTGTTACCAGACTCTGGTTGAGTAATCTCTTCGACGGCGATCGTCAAGCTCCCAGTCTCGTAGTGTCCTCACTTGTGTGTTTCTCGTCACGTACCGTCTCAGCGAAATGCGTTTTTAGCTGAATTGCAGGCGGGTACGCCCCCTTCCTCAACGAACGACCGAAGGGAGTGAGTAGGGAGGGGATACACCGCCGTCTTCGTCTACGTTCACTGTGCGGTATACCTTTACTACCACGGCATTCAAACGGTGTCGTAAGGCACTCACTCCACTGCGTCCGGTGTTCAAACGTGGTTCGCGAAACGGCGAAGCCGTTTCGTCATCACGAAAGGCGCGTCGTGCCTTTCGAACGACGACAAAAAGCGTGCACCGGTCGTGGCTGTTGAGTGTCCATCCGGTAGGAGTGGGACACTCCGAACCGCCTGTGAAGGGAAGTCGCCTGCGGAGTCTGGAACCGCTGTGGAAACGGTTTCTGCAAGTTCCGACACAGAAACAGGAAGCTCCCACCTCAACAAGTGAGGGCCGGGTAGGCCCGAACGCGGTAGGTGGGAGTAGTTCACCTCGTACCCGTAGCGCAGGTATGTCTACAACTGTCGAAATCCCCGACGCTGACGAGACGTGTGCGTACTGTGGGTCGCGCATCTTCGACCACGACCCAATCTGCGTCCGTGACTGCAACGACGACTGTGGGTCGCCATCATACTTCTGTAACTATGCATGTCTCTCGACGTACATCGATGAAAACAGCCTGACGACCGGCAACGCGTGCGAGTGGGCGCCTGACGACCCCGGCTGTTGCTGAGTGCACTCAGCTCAGTGAAAACATAAAGCAACGTACCGTCAGATACCTCTCCAGCAGAATCCATCACCAGAGTGGTACTGGTAGCCGACTAAATTTATTGCGTCAACTGACAAACATTCCTAGTGATTCACCATGTCCGCTGAGCGCACGTCCGACGGCTTGCTCCGCATCGTCCTGATCGTCCTCGCGGTAATAGTCCTGTTCCCGCTGTTGATGATGGTATTTGCGATGCCGATGATGGGCATGATGGGGTGGTGGTGGGGTGGTGGCATGGCCGGTGGCCTCTCACCGCTGTGGGGCATCGGGATGATGCTCGTCTGGCTCGTCGTCCTCGTCGGCATCGGCTACCTCCTGTATCGTGGCCTCGTCGGTGGCGTCGGGTCGGCGGTGACTGGCGACAGGGCACTCGAGGAGCTCCGAGTGGCGTACGCTCGCGGTGAGCTCACTGAGGAGGAGTTCGAGGAACGGCACGCGAGACTCAGCCGCGAGGAGTTGCAGTAGGTCACAAGTATGTCCCCGACAGTACAGCGGCGAGAAATTCTGACAGCACTCGGAGCGGGCATCGCGAGTCTGTCAGGATGTATCGGCAATCTCCCAGGCAGTGGCGACAGCATTGACAGGACGATCTACGTCGGAGCCTATCACTGGGGCTTCGTTATGCTCGACGACACCGGCGAGGAGCAAGAGCGTGTCAGCTTGCGACGTGGTGATGTCCTCCGCGTCATCGCGTTTAATACCGGCGCGAGTCAAGTCGTGCAAGCTCTTCCGGCCTCGATCCGAGGCGCGCTTCCAGACCACGAAGCGCTCGAAGAGCGAAACGAGGAGCGCATCCCGCCCCCATCGAGCGGTGACTTTCACGAACTACTGGAGGAAGCGAACGAACAGTATCCCGACCACAGCCTCGCGATAATGCCGTCGGGACAGGTCCACATGGAGGGTGGGATGATGATGCACCCCGTTGCGCTTCCACGGAGGGCCACAAGACCCGTCGTTCGACAGTTAGGTGTGACGCGACCTGGCGATTATACGCTGAGTTGCCTGACCTACTGTGGTTACGGCCACGCCTACATGGAGATTGACGGCGGCATCGTCGTCACATAGGAAATAGTTCTTAACTGCGACGAACGTCTAATCTACGTCAGTCATCACCGGAGGACCTCGATTTAGCTGAGACACCATCCGGCGACACCCGACTCAATCGGAGCGCGTTCGTGGTGACTGCGAGACTCATCCCCATATCCCCGACGATGATCGCGAGGGCCACGTTCACCAGTCCGAACGGCACCCCGAGCGCCAGTAGGACCTTCACACCGATGCTCGACCAGATGTTCTGCTGGATGACGTTCCCTGCCCTCTGGGAAAGGCGGTGGAGGTACGGGAGTTTGGACAGGTCGTCGCCCATCAGCGCGATGTTCGCGGACTCGATGACTGTGTCCGTCCCGGCAGCCCCCATCGCGATACCGACCGTCGCCGTGGCCAGCGCGGGCGCGTCGTTGATGCCATCGCCGACCATCGCGACCGTTCCGTACTCGGCTTCGAGCTCACGAACAACCGTCGCCTTCTCCTCGGGGAGTAACTCGGCGTACACTGCATCCACGCCCGCACTGGCACCGATCGCGTCGGCTGTTGCCTGATTGTCACCGGTCAACATCACGACGTGCTTGATGCCTTGGTCGTGCAGGCGAGCGACGGTGTCTGCCGCCGTCGTCCGCAGTTCGTCGGCGATCGCGATCACGCCCTCGATTCCATCGGTTGTTCCGACTAGCACGACCGTCTTTCCCTGCTCTTGCAGCTGGGTGATCGTCTGCGCCCGGAGGTCGTAGTACTCCCCGTGGTCACAGGTGCTCGGCTCGGTGGCAAGTACACCGCCGTCCGGGACAGCATGAACGTGTCCGAGATCAACCCCGAGGTCCTCGAACAATGCCGGATTGCCAGCGTAGTAGGTCTCGCCGTCGAGGTCAGCCCTGACGCCCTTGCCGGTCAGACTCTCGAACGACGTTACCTCGGAGCGGTCGAAGCCTTCTGCGTCGGCTGCAGCAACGATTGATTCCGCGATTGGATGTTCGCTTCGTGCTTCCAGCCGTGCCGCCGTCGCGAGCACCTGCTCTCGAGTCGTCCCGCCGAGCGGAACTACGTCAGTGACCGTGAGCTCGCCCTTCGTGAGCGTCCCCGTCTTGTCGAAGGCGACGACGTCGACCGCGCCCATCGCTTCGAGGTGCGTCCCGCCTTTGATGAGGACGCCGTTTCGCGCCGCGCTCGTGATGCCCGAGATGACGCTCACCGGCGTGCTGATGACGAGCGCACACGGACACGCGAGCACGAGTAACGCAAGCCCCTGGGTGAACCCCGTTGCCCACGGCCGACCGAAGACGACTGGCTGGACGATTGCGACCAGGACGGCGAAGGTCACTACGACCGGCGTGTAGTACCCGGCGAACCGGTCGACGAAGCGCTCATGTTCGGTGCGGTCGCGCTGGGCGTCCTCGACCAACTCGATGATCCGAGCGAGCGTGCTCTCGGACGCCTCAGCGGTGACCTCGACCTCCAGGTACCCTTCCTCGTTGATCGTCCCAGCGTACACCTCGTCGCCCATCGTTTTGTCCGCCGGGAGACTCTCGCCCGTGATGGGCGCCTGATTGACCGCGCTTGCCCCCTCGACAACGACGCCGTCAGCGGGGATCTTTTCGCCCGGACGAACGAGCGTGACATCGCCAATCTCGAGGTCCTCGACGGGCACCGTGTGCTCGTCGCCGTTCCGACGAATCGTCGCCGTGTCTGGAGAGAGGTCGACGAGCTCACGGAGCGACGACCGAGCCCTGTCCATCGCGTATCGCTCCATCAGCTCGGCGACGCTGAACAGGACGGCAAGCATCCCGGCCTCCCAGAAGAGAGACTCCCCGAACGCCAGACTCGCGGTGAGGGCACCGAGGATGCCGAGGCTCATCAGCAGGTCGATATCCAGCGACAGTGTCCGGGCGGAGTAGTAGCCGTTGCGGACGATCTCCTGACCGGCGACGACGGCGCTCGCGAAGAATAGAACGCCGGAGACGGTGAACTGCTGGGCTAACAGCTCGAACAGGACGACATCAATGCTCGGAAGGCCGACGCTGATGATGGCACCGAGAGCGAGCAGAAGTGCGCCCGTCCACGTTTTTAGTGCCCGAGGACTCGTCCATACCGATTGGGTCTGGGCGTCCTTGCCTTCTCCCTCCTCCCGTTCCGTCGCTTCGACAGCGTACCCCGCCCGCTCGATGGCCGCCACGACCGCATCGTGATCTGTCTCGGTGGGATTGTAGCTCACGACGACTGAGCCGGTCGTCGGCACCGTATCGTACTCGAGAACACCAGCGAGTGCGGCGAGTTCGGTTTCGATCTTCCCGGCACAGGACGGACAGTCCATCTCCGGGACACGCAGCGACTCCGTCTGCGTCTCAGTTGGTGATTCGATCCGATATCCTGCAGCGGTAATCCGTTCCTCAATGGCGTTGATGTCGGTGTCGTCTGGATCGTAGGTGACGGTGACCGTCCCGGTCATCACCTGCGGTTCGACTTCGTGGATACCGTCGAGGGTCGAGACGCTGTTGACGATTTTCTCCGCACACGACGGACAATCCATGTCCGGTACCGACAATGAGATCCGCTGGGTACCCGCTGGTGGGTCCGTCGGGCCGCCCGAATCCTGAGTCATTACCTCTAGTAGTCACGCTGCGGGCAAAGCGGTACGGTTGCTGTGCAGCAACTTCCTCGGTCGTCAGCCGTCCTCATCAGTTAGAGTATCGGGGCGGCTTGAGTCGGCGTAGGCGAGCGCAAGCTGTGCCTCAGCCCGACGCAGTCGGTAAGCGAATGTCGAGCCAGGGATACCGAGCCGGTCTGCGAGTTCGTAGGCTTCGGCCGCTCGCGGTGATTGATAGTACCCGGCGTCGACGGCAGCCCGAAGCGCGGCGTCCTGCTCCGGGGACAGCGCTGGCTTCTGCTCGTCAATATCGTGTTTCGGCGAGGCAGGTGAATTGGTAATGCGACGGATCTCGACGCCAGTCGTGTCGGCAATTTCGGCGGTGAGGTCGTCGTGGAAGGTGCTAAACTCGGGACTGCCCGGGACGATCACACGCCACTCGTACTGTCGCTCTGTCCAGGTGGTCTCGAAGATCAGTCCGTCACCGAAGTGCTCGAGCGCGAGGTGGGGAATGGACATGCAGGAGGGCGTCCGCGTCCAGTAAGAGTAGATGACGAGCGTATCTCCGGATTCGTCGAGAACCTGGGTCTGCCAGTCCGCTTCGCAGTCCCGTCGTGCGAGGCAATCCGGGTAGTAATCACCGTCCGTGACTGCGGCGACGATGTCGTCGCGGACTGTTTCGGAGCCAGTAATGTGATCGACGCGCCAGAGATGCTTCGCGGAGACGTGGCAGGACAGCGACCGAATACGAGTGTCGGGAGCCGCAGAGAGGACGTCCGCGACGGCATTCGTCCCGGAATCGTAGGCAAGTGTGAAAACGAACTCTCGCATGGCGAACCGTACGCTGGTCGTTCGTAAGAGCGTGTTGTTGCCCACTACCCACTTAGTAGGGGACTGTCAGAATCAGTCAATTAGCTGAATTGAGGCGCTAAGCCCCCTTCCTCAGCGAGCGCCGAAGGCGCGAGCAGGGAGGGGATACAGCGTTCACGAGAGCTTTTCTCTCGTGTGCGAACGAGACGCGACGCGTCTCGTCAACGCCGCACAGTTCACATACACGATTCGGTGGCAGGCCCACAGCCCCACGCAGTCGCAATTCGTTTGCAGTAGGGTAGCATAGTATTGAACGAACCCAATGGAATACGACCTCGACTCGGGAGCGCACTCGACGTTTTCCCTGCACTACCACCTGATACTCACTACGAAGTATCGGCGCGGAGTGCTAACCGAGGAGCGAACCCAATTCATACACGAGGTCATCAGCGGGTTCACGGACAACTACGGTGTCGAACTGACGAACCTCGACGGCGAGGACGACCACGTACACATCCTATTCCGAGCGAAGCCAACCACAGACCTCGTGAAGTTCATCAACACGGTCAAGGGCGCGACTGCCCGCCGTATCCGCAACGAGTACGCGGACGAACTAAAGACCGAACTGTGGGGCGACTCGTTCTGGAACGACTCGTACTGCCTCATCTCGACGGGGCAGGTGTCGCTGGATGTGCTGAAACAGTACGTAGAGGACCAACGCGAGTAGAATGTACTACGCCTACAAGTACCGTCTCACGCCGTCCGACGCCCACCGAGAGGAGTTGGACCGCCACCGAGACATTTGTCGGCAACTCTACAATCACGCGCTCTACCGCTTCGACCAAATACCCGAGGACGCAGGCACTCTCAACCAGCGTGTTCGGTCCATCCGAGACGAAATCCCGTCCCTGAAAGATTGGTGGGACAGCCTCTCGGACGTGTACTCGACAGCTCTGCAAACGGCAGTCATGCGAATCGAGCAGAACGTCAAAGGCCTCTCCGCACTCAAGGAGAACGGCTACGGCGTTGGTCAACTCACGTGGAAGCCGCCACGGGAGTTTCGCAGTTTCACGTACAGTCAGTCTGGCTTCGAGC
This sequence comes from Haladaptatus sp. DYSN1, assembly GCF_029489995.1. Taxonomy (NCBI): domain Archaea; kingdom Methanobacteriati; phylum Methanobacteriota; class Halobacteria; order Halobacteriales; family Haladaptataceae; genus Haladaptatus; species Haladaptatus sp. DYSN1. The sequence goes on along the minus strand of NZ_CP120471.1, from coordinate 171,388 downwards.
TCGACAAGAAGGGCGGTCAGACTGTGCTGTCACTCTCGAAACTTGCGGACATCCCGATTCGGCTTCACCGCGCCATCCCCGACGACGCGACGCTCAAGCAGGTCACGGTCAAGAAGGAACCGACGGGCGAGTGGTTCGCTACCTTCGGCGTCGAAACTCCGGACGCCCCACCGGAGAAACCCGAGAAACCCGAGAAATGCGTCGGCATCGACGTTGGGATTCTCACGTACGCCCACGACACCGACGGCACGGCGGTCGGGTCGCTCGACCTCTCCGACGAGCGTGAACGCTTGGAGCGCGAGCAACGGAAGCTCTCGCGGAAGCAACACGGGTCGAACAACTACGAGAAGCAACGGCGGCGAGTTGCGGAGTGTCACGCAGACCTCCGTCGGAAGCGCCGCGACTTCTTGCACAAACTCTCGAACTACTACGCTCGGGAGTACGACCTCGTGGCAGTCGAAGACCTGAACGTCGAGGGGATGATGGAGTCGCCGTCGAACAGCCGCAACACGGCGTCTGCCGCATGGCGGACGTTCATCTCGTTGCTCGAATACAAATGCGAGCGAGAGGGGACGCACTTTGTGGCGGTCAACCCGAGAGGGACGACCAAGGAGTGCGCGTCCTGTGGCGTCTCGACGGAGAAGCCGTTGTGGGTCCGTGAACACTCCTGTCCTGCCTGCGGGTTTGAGGCGGACAGGGACGCGAACGCGGCGTGGAACATCCCTTCTCGCGGCCTCGAAGACGTAGGAGTGGGATACTCCGAATCAACGCCTGTGGAGACTGCGCTCCCTGTGGATACGCCTGTATCTGCAAAGCGCATCGTGGAAGCAGGAAGCCCTATACCCTCAAGGAGCGAACGGCGTCAGCCGTGAGCGAGTAGGGTAAGGTAGTTCACAAGTGGGTCACAGGATAAGATTCGTTAATGGACGGGGATCGACGAAACCCGAGGGACAGGGATGCCCGTGAGAGTCCACGCCATCTCGCATTGCTCCGTCCCCTTTCTGTGTTCATTCTCGCGTTCGTCACGCTTACACAGATTCCCGTCGCATCGGCGCACGAGGCGACAGCGGGGCTCTCCCAAAGGTCACGGACTCGTCCTCGGTGTCATCGGGGTTATCCTCCTCGGTGGGGCGATTGTTAGCAAGCGAAGCGGTCGAATCTCCCCGACGATAGCACTCTATGGCGTGCTCACCGGAATTGTCGTGATTGCACTCGGTGCCATCCTCTTTGAAGGGTTTTCTCCAGATCCCACGTATACTTCGGATTCCATGCCGTTCCCACGGTCGTGGTATCAACCACTGGCATTGGGGACCGGTCTGTTCATCACGGTGACGAGTTTTATCATTGGCTGGCTTCGCTGGCCGACCCGGCCTCGCTACACGTTCTTCAGCATCTTGATGAGGTTATGGATCTCGTATCCTTATCTCATTCCTGGTCCAGCGAGTGATGCTCACCCGACTCGTCGAGAACCAGGACTTCATCGTCGCCCACGAGTTCGACGAGGTGACCTACCGGAGCGAGAAGATCACCTTCGCAGTGGGAATCATCGCTGGCGTCATTCCTCTCGGTATTGCACTGCAGCAGACCGGGGCGGCGGCGCTACTAGGCAATGCTGTCGCCTCGACTGCGGCGTTCTTGCCAGCGATCGGTGTCCTCTGAGTGTTCTACGTCGCCACCGGCCTGTTGACAAGTGTCATCAGTACCAACACGAGCGTCGTGTTGATGATTCCTGCCGCGGCCAGTGCGGCTCAGTCGATTGGGGCGAACGCGTTCGCGTTCGTCCTCGGCGTGACGTTCGCCGCCTCGACGGCGTTCATGACGCCAGTTGGCTACCAGACGAACCTCTTCGTCTACGGGCCTGGTGGCTACAGGTTCTCGGACTTTCTGCGTGTTGGTGGACCGTTACAGTTGCTGTTGTCGGTCGTCACTGTCCTCGGGATTGCGTTCTTCTGGGGCGTCCGTGTTTGACGCGGGTGTGCTGACTCAGCAGTGAAAGACATCCCGAGAGCGGTCGTGAATCGCTGTGGTTCACAGACCCGTCACACTAGGAGGTGAGCTATCTGGACTCCGGTTCCAGACCGTTCTCATGACCGTATGTCTACTTGTCCGTTATGAGGTGCGGGTCGGTCATTTTCACCGTATAGACGCGCTCTCTGGGGATGTACGTGTACTCGTCATCGCCGTGGTGAATCTGCCAGTGGTCCTCTCGATAGTTGAGTTTCTCATCGTCGATCTCTTCCGAAACGGTCTCATCCACGCCTTGATAGACAATCGTCGCCATGACCAACAGTAGGCGGGCTGCGTCCATAACCTGGCGGGTCACCAAGAGGTGCTAGATTGTTGTTTGACGCTGTCCTACAGTCTAGAGACCATCATGCGCATCGTACTCTCACTTGGCGGGAGCATCCTCATGCCAACGCTTGACCCAGAGCAGTTTCGGGAGTACGCAGCCGTCATCACAACACTCGCCGAGAAGCACGACGTCTGTGTCGTCACCGGGGGCGGATCTCCTGCGCGCGAATTCATCGGTGTGGGGCGAGCTCTCGGTGCGAACGAAGTCGAGCTTGATCATCTCGGTATCGAGGTTACCCGGCTAAATGCCCGCCTTCTCATTGCGGCAATCGGCGACGAGGCCGTCTTGACGCTAGCAAAAGACTACGAAGCGGCGGGCAAAGCGCTCCGCTGTGGCGACATCGTCGTCATGGGTGGAACAGCACCCGGTCAAACTACTAACGCGGTGAGCGCTCTCCTTGCTTGAATACCTCAACGCAGAGCGTCTCATCTATGCGAGGAACGTGCCTGGGGTCTTTAGCGCGGATCCTCACACGCACCCAGACGCAGAGCCATTCGGCGAGTTACGCGCGAGCCAACTCATTACCCTCATCCTCGATATGGACAGTACTGCCGGGAGTCGTGTACCGATCGACCTTCTCGCTGCGAAGCTGATCCAACGTGCACACTGCGAAACAGTGGTTATCGATGGAACCGATCCAGAATGCATCCTCATCGCTGTCCAAACCGGCGAATTTGGCGGGACGAGAATCATCTCGGACAGCGACGATGACACGCCACCGGCTGAACCATGATGGCTGTTATGCTTGTGGAGAACGACATCTGTGTATGTCTCGTCACGTGGCTTCCTTCGAGATTGACTCACAAACCGATTCGTATGCCGCTCGACGCATCCTGGAGCGAGTATACGATACGATTCGAGAGGAGTCATCGAGCGGCGGGGAGGACTCTACCGACACAAGCGAACTCCTCGAATCGTTCGAAACGCTTCGAGATGCAGCGAAACGTCCCACAGCAGGCAAGCTGACGGTTATCTACGAACAATACGACGACGAATTCGAGAACTAAGTTCGCAGAACACCCGTCACGGGGAGAGATACGCAACCTCAGTCTGCAGTCCGCCAGCGTCCCCCAAGTTCCTCACGTTCGCAATCGTTATATTTTCCATCGCGGAAGACTGTCACACGACCGTTCTCTTCGCTCAGCGTTACACTGGCAATGACCTCTTCCCGGAGGGAGACTTCTAACGCACTGAGATGTTTGGTTCCCATCCAATCGGCATAAGCGAGGGGTGGCTCTTCGACCACTTCCGTAGCATTTGGAGTCCGAACGCGAACCATCTGTTCTTGGATCGTCCGATCCGCAGCAATAACGACTGCCCCATCACAGCTGAATGCCACGTTGCGGGCTGCATCGATGAATTCATCGGATGAGATGGCGACTGACCGACACTGGTCGACAGGCCACGTGTTGTCTCCCAGCGGGTCGGTGTATCTACCGAAATCGATGTCAGCAACGACAATAAAATAGAGACTCGGTCCGGTCACATATGGTTCGTCCCACCGGCTGAAAGCGAGACTCAAACTCTCTGCGACATATTTGAGGATGTCGATAGTTTCTGGGATTGTGGCATACTCCGCTTGACCGCCGTTGGATTCTATGATAACTCACTCACCAGCATACTCGATATACATGGAGAATCCGTTTGAATGCTCTGCCCGTGACAGAGACTACTAAAGTACACCGTCACCACTGACACACCCACCATCCGTAGACGTTGTACAAACACTCATTCGCCTTGCACCCCTTCTAGGACCATGGCCGAATTTCCAGACGAACGACAACTCGTACTACGGGCGCGTTCCCAGTTGGACCAGTGGACGAAAAGTGCCCGGATGGAGGCGTACACCGAGCTGTTCGAAGGTGAGGATCCCATCCTCTCCCCCAAAGAGGTGCAGCTGCTCGATGCGCTCGACTCTGAACTGGAGCGAGAGGGCGGCGATGGTGTCTGGGGAACCGATCAATACGGAATCCACACCGCAGGGACCTCGAGTTCGGATACCTCACTCGGCGTCGTCTGTGTGTTCCACCCACAGATAACCAAAGACTCCGTCCTTCGTGGGGCCGACGACCTTGACGATGAGACCGAAGAGCGACTCAACGCAGCACTCTGGCGATATAGTGAACGGGTTGCGACGCTCATCGGAGAGCAGCTCCAGGAGTTCGCCCGTCAAACGCAGAGTTAGACCCCAGCTCAGGATCAGCCCCACATGGACCGGTAGTTGGTTTACACGATAGCCTCTTCTTTCCACGAGTTGATAAGGGGAAACGGCTGTCTGAATGGCACTCGTGGCTTTCTCGTTCACTGACTGTTCGCCGGCAATTGCGTCTAACCACCCGTTCTCAGATTACTCGAGCACGCTGATTGTACTCCTAGAATTCATCAGCTGGCACCGTCAGCCGTTTTCGTTGAGACCGTTCATCTCCATTGGCGAAAACCAGTGAGTACGTTCGACAAATACCCTCACGAGCTGTACCCGCCGTGTTCCCACCGCCGAGCGTCCACACAGTTATCCGAACCGGACGCCTACTAGAAAGGATGTCAGACGACAAACGGAGCCGAGACGACGAACAGCGACAACAGCCAGAACGAGAGGTAGAAGGGGTACGTAACCGCGCCCATGAAGACCGAGCGATGAGCGGTGACCCTGGTGGGCGACTTGGTGACCTCGATGAAGCACTCGAAACCCACGCTTATCCAACCACGACGGATCAATTGGTCGAGGCCTATGGCGACTACGAAATTGAAACACAAGGCGGAACAGAGTCCCTCGATGAAGTGTTTTCCCTAACTGATAACCAAACGTACGACTCCGCCGATGACGTTCGAAGTCGAATACTAGGACTGATACACCGATAATGAATCAGCTGGCAATGGGCCGAATTCTAGCCTGGTAGTTCTCTGGTGCGGCTGGTCATATTGACACTTTTGTCTACAGATAAGCAAGGCGAGTGTCTCGAGGTCGTACGAGAGAGCGTGCTCTCTCGTGATGCCAAGACGGCTTGCAGTCTGGAACCACTTGTCCCCGAGGTACTTCACTCTGTTTTCGCCCTGCTGAGCCATTTTTCGTCGTGTGTGGTCCCCACTGAGTACCAGCGCGCCATCGTCTCAGGCGGATTTCATGAGTCGATTCCCATCTGCATAGGTGCTAGATCACCGGTACGGACTAGATCTCCAACAGTCAGTTCAGAGAAGAACAACCTGCGCCAATCCGAGGAATATGAAGAATCCGAGGACGTCTGTTGCGGTTGTGATGAATATGGTCGCAGAGGTTGCCGGATCGTAGCCGACCCGGTCCAGTACGAGTGGAACGAGTGCGCCGAAGAACCCGGCGATGACGAGGTTCAAGACCATCGCGATTCCGATGACCAGTCCCAACATGGGACTCTGGTTGAACAGGGTGGCGATGACGGCCACGATACTACCGGTAATCACGCCGTTTGCGCCCCCTGCAAGCACCTCGTTGCCGATGGCGCGCCTTCCTGTTCGAAGCGAGATCTGCTCTAGTGCGATTCCGCGGACCGTCACGGCCATCGACTGCGTGCCGGCGTTCCCACCCATCCCGGCGACGACTGGCATGTAGATTGCCAGCAGCGTCAACGCCGCGATTGTGTCTTCGAATAACCCGACAGTCGCCGCAGCGAGGAAGGCGGTCCCGAGGTTGATGATGAGCCACCTGTACCGCCGGCGAACCTTCTCGAAGGCGCCATCGAGAACGCTCTCCTGCTCGTCAACACCAGTGAACTCATAGAGTGTCTGGCCGGCCTCTTCCTCGATGGCCTGCAAGAGGTCGTCCGCGTAGATGACTCCGAGAATACTGTCGTCTTCGTCGAGAACGACGATTTTACTCTGCGGGTTGGTCCTGAACACCTCGATAACCTCCGAGTCGGACTGTTCGTATCGAACCGTTGGGGTGGGGCGAAGATATTCGGTGATGACCGCCGGCCTGTGGCCAGCCAGGGCCAGGGTATGACCAGGTAACTCCCCCAACACCTCGTCTCCATCGGTGACCAAGACGGTCGGGAAGCGCCCCGTTCGACCCTCGTGGCGTCGGACGAGCCGTGCCACCTCCTCGAATCCCTGGTCCTTGTCGACGGTGACGTAGCCGAGATCCATCATACCGGCGGCGCTGTCCGGGCTGAACTTCAAGAGGAACTCAATCCGCTCCCTTCGGTCGGAATCGAGCTGACTGAGTACGGCCTCCTGAGTATCCTCGTCGAGTAATCCAACCACGTCGGTCGCATCGTCGGGATCGAGTCGGCGGATAAATCGCCGGACTTCCTGCCGATTCATATCATCGAGTACGTCTCGCTGGATCGACTCGGGTAGCTGGAAGAATACGACTCGTTGTCGTGTCCATGGGAGTGCCTGAAACTCTGCACTTGGTGTCTCCGAGGCAGCTATCTGCTGTTGGACTCCGATCGTGAATTCTTGCATACGATTACTCCGTTTCGCGTCGCATGAATCCCAGACCCCGACGTGACGTAGCAGAATCTGAGGTGTTTGAACCAATAGTACGTGAGACGTTGGACATAGCCCTCCCTACTCCCGAGATCGTTCGTGTTCTGGGGCAAGGTTGAGAAACACGTCGTTCTCCGCGCCACACCGTGGGCAGGTATGTACAAAGTGAAGGCCGTCCTCACCACGTTTTTCTATGCGCCATTCCGACCGGGCGCGGGCAACGGTTCCACACTCTTTGCAGCGTTTTGGATGGTCCTGGAGATACGTCTGCATGAAGTCGATGAATGACTGCGTTCCATGGCGGTGGGTCGGCATACTTTATCCATTCGAGGGGGAGTCGTATCAGCGTATTCGCTCCCTTTGACACTATTCACCCCCGAGCCACCAGCCGTAGAGCTGTTCTTGCTCGTCAGTGTCGGGATGCTTCTTCGACTGACCGTACGTCTTCCCTTTGAGGAGCTGGCGCTCGACCGCGTTCGCAGCGAGTCGAAGCGCGTGGGAGGCACCGTAGCCTTCGCCATCGGCCGTGAAGTAGCCACGGTCGGTGACCAGCCGAATCCGTGCCAGCACCAGCGGTACACCCCGGCTCTGTTCCTTATGCTCCTGCAGTTCGATGCTGGCCTTGATGACGGTCATCTCACCATACTTCGAGGTCATATTCTCGATCAGCGCGGAGACGTCATCGTAGTCCATTCCCTCCAGCAGGTCGAGGCCAAACACCTGCACGGCGTTCCGGTCGCCGCGTTCCCAAGTAAGCGCCTCAATGACGTCCGTCTTCGTGATGATACCGACCGGGTCATCAGTTTCGTCGGCTGTGACGACGAGCGATGAGATCTCATGTTCGAACATCGTTTCGACGACCTCGTCGAGCGGGGCGCTTCGCCGAACCGTCACCACTGCATCGGACATCAAATTCTGCACCGGCAGATCGAGCATCCGGTCGGCATTACCCTCACGCGCACCGAATCCGCCACGGTTCTGCCCCCCGCCACCGCGACCACCGAAGCCGCCCGACGAACCGCCCTGACTCTTGTTACCGCCCCGCGTCGTGAATTCGATGACGTCGTACAGACTCAGCATTCCCACGAGCTCGTCTCCGTCGATAACAGGGAGATGGGCGATGCCGGATTCCCGAAGCATGTTGAGGGCTTTTCCAATTGTCGTCTCGGAGGTCGCGCTGACCAGCTTGGACGAATACGCATCTGCGACGGTCACCGCATCGAGGAAGGGGCGGACGGCCTCGAGAACAGCATTTGCGGTCACCACACCGACGGGACGGTCGTCATCCAGTACGGGAAGCGTTTTGGCGTCACTGCCGATCATGAGCCGCGCGACCTCCCGAACGTCCTCTGTGCGTTCAACAGTCGGGACATGCTGTATCTGTGAGCCGACCTTCGCAGAAGGCTGATTGGACGAGGAAGCCAACTGTCGGCGGCTGACGACACCACGATACTCGTCACCGTCCGTCACCACGACGGCATCGAGTTCTTGATTCTCGAATACGCCGGCGACCTTCGAGAGCGGTGTCCCAATATCGAACTCGGTGAACTTCGTGGAGAGGATCTCGGAGATATCCATGAGTAACTCTCTAGTGGGAGGGGTGGAGGACGGTTATGCTTGTCTCACACAGATGCAAGGAGAAAGCCCACGGCTTTAGCCGTGGGAGGAATTCGACAGTTCAGCAGTACGTGACAATTGGTTCCGCTCGTACTTGTTTTGGCCACGAACTACCAATTGCACTTCTACTCGGCCATGAACAGCTGTGTTCTGCAGATGAATGCACGCACTAGATGGGGCGTGTGGTCAGGATTCTACTTCAACGTCGGTCTCATCCAAAGCACTTCGCCGGGTGAGCAGTCCCACCTGTTCCAGAAGCGTCGTCGCTTCAGCGAGTCGTTTTCGGTCGGGGTCATCCAGTTGGTCGATCTCGATGCTGTTGAGGTTACTCAGAGCGCGATGCAGTCGATATCCAGGCGTGTCTCGTGGGTCCATTATGCGCGCCTCGCCGACTCCCGGCGTTAACGAGACGCGCCGCGTCTCGTTCGCACACCAGAACGCAGAAAAACAATGCAGGTACGTCGATGTCTCCCGTCGAAGCCCTGCATCAGCCTTAACCAACACCCTTCGTATAGGTATCCTATGTTGGTTAAGTCCGTATCCAACCGATTCTCCTATTCAGGATCTGGCCCGTGACGAGGTGACTGGCACACCTGGCACTCCCACATCGGCTGCCCAGTCCAGTTCTCAGCTGGAACAGACTCGAACTCTTGGAACTGATGCACAGTCGTTCGGTCGCAGCTGTGACAGTCAAGCCGCGTTTTCAAGGGAACACTGGGTTGATACTTCTCGGACTGCGTGTCGTCGACGGAACGCTGGAGTGCAATCGCTGGCACCAACCAGGCGTCGGTCTCGGCGCTCTCAAGGAGGCCTGTAAGCCGATTTCCGTCGCGGATGCTGTGACCCTCCTCGTCGTAGAGGAACGTCCTGTGCGTCTCTCCATGTGGCGCCTCGGTCGGCTCAGTCCAGGGAGTCCGTTCACGAGCCACCGCAAGGAGCCGGTCACCACGCTCGGAGGTCGCCCGGACGGCGTCAGGAAGCGAGGGCCACTCGTCGGTCAGCTGCGCGGCAGGTGCGTCGTCGAAATCGTAGAGCAGCTGGCAGTCGTCGACGGCTGGATCTCTGTCGGGCTTCGCGAGGAGGGTCGCTGCCGCAGCGCCCTTCGCGAGGGCGTGATAGACGGTCGAGGCCTCGACGAGCAGCTGGACGACGTGAAGGAGTGTCCACTCGGTGTCTGCGGGCTGCTGGTTATCGGTGGACGTCCCGAGATGATTCGTGAGATAGAACCGGCACTTCGTCTGCTGGCTGGTATCGATGCACCACAGGAAGCACATTCGGTCGCTGGTGGGCCTGCGTCGACTGGATAGCCCGCGGGTGTCTCCCCGGGTCGGTCGCTGGATGTCTCGCGATGATCGTTGCTGGTGAGTTCACTGTCGGGAATCTGTGTCGCCTCGCCACGCGGTCGGAGTTCCTCGAGGTCAGCGTAATGATCGGCCATGGGGACGTCTACCAGCACGTTCGTTCGTCTTCCGTTTTTAATACCAGCCTCATACTGACTGCAAGGCGGAAACCCGCGCCTTTAGGCGCGGGAGGAAGCCGAAACTCGATGACACAAACTACGCTCGATAGCAGGCCGACTCCCCCACTCCAACCCGAATTATTATAAATACACGCTACTTCATATGAAGTATATATAGTGGAAGACTCAAGCACTCGAACCGTGCCCATCAAACTCGATGTGGACGAGAGTGCGGCTGACCTTCTCCACCAGACAACCGACCACTTCCTCGACGCCGCCAACTACGTCGTAGACGTAGCGTGGGAACCAGACTGGAAAATCACCAGAAAACAAAAACTCCACGACCTCACCTACTACGACGTTCGAGACGACTCGCCACTCCCGGCGAACCTCGTGCAAGCCGCACGAAACCGCGCCGCAGAAGCCGTCAAAGGCTGTGTCGAACGATGGAAGCAAGGCAAGAAAGCCTCGAAACCACACTTCACGTCACGGTTCTCCAGCTACGACGCCCGAACCGCCACCGTCAACGACAACCACGCCACACTCGCCACTATAGACGGTCGAGTGACCGCAGAGTTCGTCCTCCCCGATGAACAGCGAGACACACCGCACTCGGCGTACCTGTTCAACGACGACTACGACGTGAAAGGAGCCACACTCCACTACGACACAGTTGAGGACTGCTTCTACCTTCACGTGCGGACAAAGCCCGCCGTGGAGAACAATGAGGCCGAGCAAGGCGATGCCAAGCACGTCTCCGTCCTTGGTGTTGACCTCGGCATCACAAACATCGCAACCACCTCAACCGGGAGATTCTGGAGCGGCGGCGAACTCAACCACTGGCATCGAGAATACGAACATCGGCGTGGCGACCTGCAACAGACTGGGACTCGGTGGGCGCACATCAACGTTCAACGAGTTGGTCGCAAGCAAACCGGTCGCTTCGAGCAGATGCTTCACACCATCTCAAACGAACTCGTCGAGGAAGCTCTCGAAACTGACTGCACACATATCGTGTTCGAGCAACTCAAAGGCATCCGCGAACGCCTCCCGCACGCGAAGGCGGTTCACAAGTGGGCGTTCCATCGGTTGTTCGAGTACGTCACGTACAAGGCCGAGTCTGAGGGGCTTGTAGTGAAGCAGATTAATCCGGCGTACACGAGCCAGCGGTGCTCAAAGTGTGGGTTCACCCACGAAGATAATCGCCCCCATAACAACGGGCAGGATGAGTTCGGGTGTCTGAAGTGCGGATACGATGTTCACGCGGACTACAACGCCGCGAAGAATATTGGCTTGAAGTATCTCCGCGACCAGCAAAAGTCTGGACGCGGAGGCGCACCCGTAGGCGTGCGCTTGAACAGCGGGACGTTGAACGTGAACGGCGAGTATTCGCCTACCGCTCTCAGCGGTTAGAACGGGAGTCCACGCTGAATGCCACGCCCTTCAGGGCGTGGTAGCTTACTCCTGGTGTCGACTGAACTGTGTGGCTTCGGTGACCTTCACTCAAATGCTATCAGGATGGTGTGACCGACTCAGCGGGTGTATGCAGCAGGACTGTTAATCGAAGAGTCGGACAGAAGAGCACACCCTGTTCGACTCTCCTCCTCTCAAATCGCTCCTCACTTAGATTCCTTTGCGGGTCGCTCCCAGAAATTTCTGAGAATCTGTAACGTGCTCATTGCTCCATGACCACGATCGCACCCTTCATCCCCATGCCGCGGTGCGGCGTGCAGTAGTACTTGTAGACGCCTGGAGCGTCGAAGGTGTGGGCGAACGTCGTCTCGGCGTGGTCGGTGTAGGGTGACTTGAACGCGCCCTCCAGCTCGACCACGTCGTGGGCACCGCCCTTGCCCGACCACTCCCATGTGACGGTCGTGCCGGGCGAAACCGCCACGGCGACGGGGGCGAACTCGAAATAGCCCATCGTATCCTTCGCGCCGACGGTCACCGTCACCGCGGGCTCGCCGCGGCGGTCGTAGGTCGCCTTGTAGGAGTCCACGTCGGCGAACCAGCCGTCGTAGGCCGGCTCGCTCGCGAGGAACGGCCCGGTCTGTGCGTCGGCGTCGCCACACCCGGCGAGGCCCGTAGCCCCGACGAGCGCGAGCGCGCCCATCCCCTGCAGGTAGGTCCGGCGGGTCAGGTGCATGTTCTCACCTACCGGCCCGTCGCGACGGGCGCGACGGGAGTGGTCGACGTGTCGGTGGTGCGCGCGCGCTTCGCCCGGCGCTCGGTCACGAACAGGTACGCGAGCACGACGATGAGCGCGACCTGGACGGTCTTGTCAGCGACGCCGAGGGCGAACTCGGGCATGCCCTGGACGACCCAGACGGCAATCTGGACGGTGGTGAACGGGACGCTACCCGCGTAGAGCAAGCGGCGGTTCACGCCCACCACGAGGACCGCGACGATGCCGAGGAAGCCGAGGCTGGCGAGCAAGAACGGGACGAACCCCTGCACCCAGTAGAGGTACAGGTGGACGAGCCCCGTCGTCACGGCGAGCCCGGCGGCGACCCAGTGCAGGCGGGTCATGGGCTCCTCGCAGGAGGCGAGGACGGTTCGGGTGATGAAACGGTTGTGTGTTGCCATGACTACTAGTGCGACCGCTCGCCATATCATCACTCTCGATGACAGGTTTTCGAGCCGTGAGTACTCGTCACGTAATGAAATTCTCGGCGTCAGCGTCCGAGATTGGCGACCGTGAACGTCGAGATTCTGCATCGATTCAACGATGGTCAAGCGGTCACAGACCTTCTTGGCGCGAACTTTGCTGAACGGCAACAACCGGTACGTTTGTCCCTCCGTCGTTGCCCAGTCCCGCTTGATACCGTCATCGAGGATTCGGCCCAGCGTCGGCTGCGGGATGTCGGTCGTCGCCCGAATCTCGCTCCGGGTTAGGTCACCGTCCGCCAGGAGAGCAAGCACTCGTCCCCGACGATTTGTCGGCGAGCGGAAGCCCACGTCGTCGAGTACTGTCCGCATGAGCGATAGAACCTGGCTGAAGCCTAATAGGTGTGGCCGGTGTATGTAGAGGAGAGCGACGCAGTAACTGTTCGCCGAGGAATTCATGGTTTCGAACACACCACTTGACGATGTCGAATTTTTAGCCAGCTCGGAGAACCGAGTGACGGTACTGGAAGCATTGACTGTCGAACCCTACACACGGGGAGAGTTGCACGAATTGACCGGTGTCTCCCAACCGACCCTCGGACGAATTCTTGAGGACTTCGAGGATCGTCGTTGGATCAAAAAAAGAGAAAGACGCTATCATCTCACTCGGCTCGGGTCACTGTTGGCAGACGAATTCGGCGTGTTATTGGATACCGTTGAAACGATACAGATGTTAGCAGAACTCGAAACGATCCTTCCGCTTGACGAGATGGACTTCGACGTTCGAATGTTCGGCGATGCGCGAATTACGGCTCCACAACCGCCCGACATTTTCGCCCACGCCCGACGTGCGGAAACGCTCGCGATGGAGGCGTCGCACGCCCGCTCTCTAACAGCAAATTTCTATCCCGACCTGCTCCCGAAAACGCGCGAGCTCGTCATCGAAGGCGGACAGACCCAAGAGGCGATTGTATCGGCGGCTGCCTTCGACGCGATCATTTCACAGCCCGGGGCCGCTGAGATAGCCCGCGAGCTGCTTGAATCAGGGAAGATGACCATTTATCGCTACGATGGCGAGGTTCCAATCGGGTTTGCACTGTTCGACGAGATCGCCGTCATCTTCCCGTACGACGAACAGATGCGCGAGTATGCACTCATTGAAACTGAGAACGAGACCATCCGTTCGTGGGTCGAAGCGCAGATGGATGGCTACCAGGAACAGGCCACCCTGATAACTCCGGCAGCCCTTCCAGAGTAGGTCACCTTCGTCCACTCGCTCCACCGAATGTGTGGAAGCCGGTGAAGTACCTCGGGGACAAGCCCCGAGGCACTCGCCTTGTTCCTTCTGTAGAATACGTCATCCATCTCCGTGACCATCCGCTCTGGAGATCTCGGTGCCATTAGACGCTTTCTCTGCTTCCGGGAGGGATACCCTGTTCAAGCGGTCAGACGAGCGGAACCGGATCATACCGTCTGTGTCCGCTATTGGGGGCCCTTTTCCGCCTCCGCACTCAAGTGGTAGATGACATTGAAAGGGCCGTTCGCTCTCCCGATCCCGGTGTGGTTGGTGACCGACTCGCGCTCTCATTTCAGCACGCTCCCCGGACCAACACGTCACGTGTCGGTAGCTCTCCCGAGGGAGTCATACGCTCTTTCACCACCGGATTCTCCCCTACCCACAGGTATGTGCGTCTTCATAGCACAAGCTACTGACGTAATGGGAGACCCCACCGAGACCATCAAGATTGAGAACGTCGTCGCATCGACCGGCATCGGGACCGAACTCGAACTCGAACAACTCGCGAAGGATCTCCAGGGAGCCGATTACAACCCCGAAAACTTCCCCGGTGTCGTCTACCGCCTCCAAAACCCCAAAGCCGCGACGCTCATCTTCCGCTCCGGTAAAATCGTGTGTACAGGCGCGAAATCGGTCGACGGCGTCCACGCCGCCTGCCAGCGGGTCTTCGACGAACTCCGCACGCTCGGCGTCGCCGTCGACGACGACCCCGAGGTCATCGTCCAAAACATCGTTGCCTCTGCGGATCTCGGTGTCAACCTTAATCTGAATGCCATCGCCATCGGATTCGGGCTCGAACACATCGAATACGAACCCGAGCAGTTCCCCGGCCTCGTCTACCGCATCGACGACCCCAAGGTCGTTGCGTTGCTCTTCGGCAGCGGCAAACTCGTCATCACGGGCGGGAAGACACCGGACGACGCGAAACGAGCGGTGACGGAGATTGTCGAGCGACTCACCGAGATCGGTATGGCTCCCGCCCCGGCGTGACAGCCTCCCCGCGCTACAGCGCGAGGAGTCCTCTGTTGGGGATTCGCCGACCGGTCCACGGAGCCACCGTGAGGGTCCGTGCACACTTCGTTGAGACTTTCCTGCGGGTGTGGTTTCCCCGACCAGTTGTGGTCGCTCATGCCGCGAGCTGATGGCTGGCTTCATCGTAGGCGAGTGTTGCGTGGGCGACGGCGAGATTCTGCCGCGTCGTGCGCCACGCGGTCAGGTCGTCCCAACCCTTCGACTCGTCGGCGTCGAGGTGCTGGGCGAGTTCCTCGGGTGAGACTACGTCGTAGCGGTCCTCATAGCGCCGAATCTCGGCCTTCATTTCTCTGATGCTGTCAAGCAGCTCTGTCCGCGTCGTTTCGTTACGAAGCTCGTGGATCCGAGACATCAAAATCCGGTCGCTGTTTCGTTTGTACAGCGTCGTTTGCCCGTCCTGCGCTGTCTCGGCGAACCCGGTGTTCACGAGCGCCTTGCAGTGTCGGCGTGCCGTTGGCTCGCTCACGAGCGCTCGGTCAGCAATGTTGGCTGCGGACTGCCCGTCGTGGGTCTGTTCGATGATTTCGTACACCCGCTCGAATGGTGTGGTGTCGGCTTTCCAGCCCGCTTTGACCTGCTCGTTGACGTCATCCCACGGTTCAGTCATACTGGGTGCTACGCGCTCCAGAAAATATACTTTCTTGAGAAAACTATTCCTTTCTCAGAGACGCTTGTCCAGAAGCGTTGTCAGGCTCCCTGCTCCTCTAAGGTATCTCGATGCGACTGGATGGTCGTTGCAGTGACCCGTCACCCTCGCGTTCTCCGTCTGCGTCAACCATCTCCCTCTTCGCGACCCGCCTTGTATATGCAAGCCGCTGCGAAGCCGGATGTCCGGACACTGGACGTTACTCCTGTCGATTCTGACTGTTCAGCCAACCTTCAAGCTCGCTGTCGAATAGCGTCTGAAACATCGAAACCTGACGCGAGCTGGGAGATGAATTCGCTCAGGCGAACAGTCTATGATTGTAGACGGGCGATGTCCATCTTGAACGATGGACCCAATTTTCTTCGCCTCTCGCAACGAGTTCCGCGCCTGGCTCGAAGAGCACCACGACACAGCCACGGAGCTGTGGGTCGGCTACTACAAGGTCGACGCCGAGCGGTCCGGTATCGAGTACGGCGAATCGGTCGAGGAAGCGCTCTGTTTCGGGTGGATCGACGGCCTGGTCAAGGGCATCGACGACGAGACGTACACCCGTCGATTCACACCCAGGAACCCCGACAGTAAGTGGTCGAAGGCGAACACGGAGCGGGTCGAAGCGATGATTGAGGCGGGGAAGATGACCTCGACCGGAATGGAACTCGTCGAAGCAGCAAAGAAGTCGGGCGAGTGGGCGGCTGCTTATCGGCTCGCCGACGACCACGAAACCCCGGCCGAACTGGAGGCGGCGCTGCGTGAGAATGAGACCGCCTGGGAGAATTTTCAGAACTTCTCGAACACTGACCAGCACGCGTTCATCGCGGCCGTCGAGGAGGCTAAGACGGACGAAACCAGGCAAAAGCGCATCAAACGGACGGTCGAACTTGCGGCGCAGGACCTCAGAGCATACGACGAGAACAACAGGCGGCGGCTGTGATGAGTCCTTTTCAGGAACGGTCCGCCCCAGACCCACTGCCTGAACGACCGCCGGTCATGCCGACGCTGGACGCGACGAACTATACGTATCGTAATGGTCGAGCGCATCACGAACGATCGACAGCCGATACCGGGCGTACTCCCACTCCGAGACAGCTTCGAGCCGCTCGTGCGCCTCTGCGGCGTGAAGCAACCACTTGCAATAGATGTGCGAAGCGCGGTCGGTGATTCAACCTCGTCCGTGGAGGTACACTCCGCAAGTTCTTCTTGCAGGTCGACCGCTTTCGTAGCAATTTGGATTTCTGTGTGTTCCAGTCATTCGACTGACGCTGTTTTCTCCGCGAGGTAACACTCCCAGCAGGTGAACCCGGGAAAGCATTCTTCACAGGCGGGCTCGTCCGCCTCTGGGGGCTCCGCAGATGCGACACCACCATCGGTCACGACGCGTTCGACCTTCTGTGCGGCTTGCAAGATTGGTGCGCGAATTGCCACGGCGAGCCGATGTTTGCACGCACCTTCGAAGTGGATATTAGCAGGGCATTCGCAGTGTGTGGGAACGCCGTTCCTGACCGACACGAGATATTCGTGATTTTCTGGGTCGGCGTAACTGCCGTTTCTGACGAGAATACCTCGGTCGGTGAGTGAGAACTCGAAGGCTTCGTACTGGGCGCGTTTCAGTGAGCGGTTCGTGTACTGTAATCGCTGCAGGATGTGTTCTGACATGGGGATACAGCGAGGCCAGTTGTGAGTGGCCCCGCGCCCCTTCGGGGGCCAATAAACTGGCGTGCGAAACCCCCGAAAACACGATGTTCAAAGTTCTACCAACCATCCACACCAATCCCTCCCGGTTGCCAAAGTTGTATAGTAGCTCACCCTGTACAATTCGCATGTCAATTCGTGTCATGTCGTGGAATGTTGACGGGACATTCCCTCCTGCCGGGTCATCCGCCGCTGTCAACGCAAAAGTCGAGTGGCTCGCCTCACTCGAACAGCTCCCAGACATCCTCCTCCTCCAGGAAGTGAATCTGAACCAGCGAGATCTCTGGCACGAGTTATTGCTTGAAACGTTGGGATACACTGCGCTCACTGACACCATCGAGTGGGCTCGTGACCTCGACAACAGCAATGGCCATGTCACGGCTGTTCGCGAGGACTGGCGTCTCTCCGAGAACAGATTCGACCGTGATTCGACTGGCACACCCGTTGAGCTGGACACACTTGACACAGCGTTCCCTGAGAAAATCCTCATCACCGATATCGAACTCCCACAGGCGACGATTGAAGTTTTGAACATCAGAGCCGTCCCCGGGAGTAGTTGGGGTGTCGAGAAGATCATCATTCTCGAACAAGTCTACGAGTGGATGACCACGACGGGCGAAAAGCCACGAATTCTGGCCGGGGATTTCAACGCCCCAAACACAGTACTCGCAGATGGGCAAGCCATCCCTTTTGGGTACGAGAAAGAAGCAGAGATACGGAATCGGTAGGTGAGTGCAGAGCTCGATCTGCTCAAGGGCGTTGGTCACATCGGACTCATCGACGCGTTTCGCGCCGTGCATGGATATGGAGACATCGACCAGGTGGACCTGAGCTGGGATCGAACGAAGCGGTTCGACCATCTGTTTATCTCTGAGGAATTCGGGCTCAACGACTGTCGGTATCTGTCCGAAGGATACGACTACAGCGACCACGCGCCAATCGTCGCAGAAATCGAAATCTAACGTTGTGTCAGTAACAATCGAACAACGAAATGTTACAAGAGTTTGAACATCGCAATCGAACTCTGCTCACAGTCTGGACACACAGCAGTACGGTCTTCGACCGACGTCCCACATCGCCGACACACATAAACGACTTTGGGTGGGTTCTCCATTCTGAAAATCCACTGAAGTGGGCGGAACATCTCACTGTATCTCCACCAGTTTTTCGGCGAGCGCGTCGCGATGCTTTCTGAGCGTTGCCGTGGAGACGTTAGCCTCTGCAGCTAACTCACATTGGAGGACGTGCTCTCCAATATCATTGCTCGCCAGTTCGAGACACGCTGCAGCCACCCCAGCGGGATTACAGCCGTTGTCGATGCCCTGTTTTCGTGCCTGTTCAGCGAGCTCGACTGCGCGATGTCTCACCTCTGGAGAGAGGCAGAACGCCGAGGCGAGTTGGGGGATAAACTGCCGCGGTGTGGGAGGAGGTGTGGGCAAGCCCAGTTCCGTGTTGAGTACGCCGAATGCGTTGCGGACCGAATCCTCGTCACACTTGGCGAATCGAGCGATTTCTTCGATGGATCGGGGGAGGGAATTGCAGCGACAGACCGCGTAGACACACCCAGCAGCGATGGCTTCCAGTGAGCGTCCTTGGAGCAGGTCTTCGTTCTGAGCCGTGGTGAAGAGGGCACACGTCTGGTCACGGATACTCCGCCCGAGGTCAAGAGCACTCACGATGCGTCGAATCTCGTAGAACCCGCGCATCTGATTGCGTTCCCGCGTCGTCGAACGCAGTGCACGGCCCTGTTCTCGACGCAGGCGTCTGAGTTGGCGGTGTTTTTTCGGTGAAAGGGCGCGCCCTTTTCCGTCGTGGTGCATTCCAATGGTCGTCGATAGTCCCTGGTCGTGGAGCGAGGGAGTGAGTGGTGTTCCTGTCCGTTCGGGATTCGTTTGGTCTTCGGGGAATGACCGCCACTCCGGACCGGGGTCGATAGCTTGGTCTGAAAGGATGAGACCACAGTCGTCGCATACCGTCTCATGGCTGTTCGTGGACACTTTGCCGTCGCATTCGGGGCAGGTATTTTGGGAAGTCTGTACGTCTTCGTCGAACGCCGTTTCGTAGATGTCTCTCGTCGCCATTCGAAGTCACGAGGGACAGGAAGCCCCTCGCCCCTCAGGGGCGCATAAACTGGCGGTCAGGGAAGTAGATTCAGGGAGTCAGTAGATTGAATCTGGATGAGCAATGGGCGGTTCTTATACGAACGGAAATCGCTGGGGTAAACCTGACCATGCTTCACACGGGGAAGTTCCCGAGTTCGTGGCCCATCTAGTCCATGAGATGCTTCACTGTGAATTTCTGCCACTCGATTTGGTCCTCCAGCGAGTCCCCACTTCTCGGTCGTTTCCGCGATAGCCTCACTCATGTTCAAGTGAGTACCTGCGCATTGCATGAGCTTGGGATGCTGCTCGCTCAGTGTATTCCCACACAGGTACTGTCAGTCGCCATCGAGCCCATATTCGTGGTTCAACGCCGCACACGTGTTCCGACTCAGCTCACGGGCACCACTGTGTTGGGTGGGGAAGATGGCCTGGCACACGGCGCCATCACCGGATTTGTGAATGCTCTGACCTGAAAGGAGGCTGACCAGTAGGTCTGGATTATTCGTATCAACACCACTCCAAATTGTGCTGGCAATCTCCGATTAACAGACCTTGGAAGGTGGGATTCCGGAATTCGAATCACCGTCTATCCCACGGACCGGCTTATACTCGCTCTGGAATGATGGTGCAGTCAGGTCGAGTGCAGTCGAAGAAGCCAACGTCGAACTCGGCGAGAATTGGGCGAACGAGCGTCATATCGACCTTTGACTCCATCGTGATGACCCAGCGCTTGAGCGCCCGATTCCGGAAAACATCCGGATAATCCTCCTTGAAGAGGTTGGTGTAGGACACAATCTGGCCCAGTGGTTTATCGACATCGCTCGAACTCTCGATTTTCTCACCAGATGTTTTTATCTCGAGTAGGTGTACCTCAGCTGGACCGACCGCAATGGCGTCGATAGACCGCGTGTAGGACTGCAAGAGGAACCCCCCTATGTCAGAGATTTCTCCTGACTTCCAGAACCCGCACGGAGCGCCATTCTCGCGGAACAACTCCGCGTACGACCGCGCGAACTTCTCATTGTACCCGGTCGGTTTCCCGTCTTGGACGCGGTAGGCGTCGTCGACACGCTGGATGCCGAGTGGGACCTGACAGTGAACGAACTCGAGAGCAGTGATGTCGAGTGGCCCCTCGAACATGAACTTCGCGAGGACATCCTTCTCGCCGCCGTTGAGTCCCCTCCAGTTCACGGTCGGTGGCCCCTGTAACTTACTCATCCATCAACACCGCCCAGATGCGTTTTTCAGCTTTACCTCGGCTCAGTGGCGCGAGGTCTGCAGTTTGGCTGACAGCCGCTTCGAGGTCGTCGAACTGTTGTATCAATCCCGAGTCAATCGAGTCGTGTACTGCGTACTGGTTTGCGAGGAACCACATCAGTCGCTTGACGTCTGCGAACGTCGACGTGTCAGTGAACGTAGCAAGCGCCACATCACAATTCTTCTCCCCGAAACGCTTCGGCTCAGTCTCCAGGTCGGTCCGCCGCATCGATTCCCAGTACGATATACCGAGTACCTTCTCGAACAATTGCTTCACGTCTCTTATTCCCTTCATTGAGATGTCATCAGAGAACTCGATGGCGGCCTCGCCAAGGAGTTCCTCATCCGACATCCCATCGTAGAGTCTCCGGAGGAGTACGATGTCTTTTTCAGACAGTTCACCACTGCTGTTTGCGAGCCGCTTACCGATTATAAGCGGTGCTAGGTACCTTTTCATGGTACAATCTGAGAGGAAAATCGAATTCAGGTGGTGCCAGAGTAGTGAATAATCATATTGGAGATGGGTGAACTATTCGTGAGAGCCTTCCCGCAGGGTAATATAAACCCTGTGGTTTTGGCATTTGTTAGTTCAGATGTAGGTTTCAGCTCTATCGAGTGTGCCGACTCTAAAGAATACCGACGAGACTTTGATGAACGTGGAGTGAGCTGAGTGAAGCCGTGCGCTGGTAGAATGTGGAAAAATGACACCCAAAGGAACTGAAGGAATGAACAGAACTATGAGATGTACTCGCTAGATAATCCGGAAATCAATCAGTCCGTACTCGCAGACACAGCGTTCTCGCCTGTTTGTGAGTCGATGAGAAGCCTCTCCATTTCTGAATCGATACAGTATGTGCGTTGGCATTCCAAGCCTGTGAACTCGATTTCCGAACGGTCTACCGAGAAATCCTCTGGGATGAACGCCTCCTCGGGATTCGCGAGCAGCCACTTCGAACACCGATTCAGTTTCTCAGCCAGATAGGTGGCGCCGACTAGTTTGAGCAGAACCCTAACAGGGAGTTCCGTCGCATCGTCGAACAGGTCCGGGACCGTGAGTGGGTCGATGCCTTCGGCTACATCCTTCGGGAGCGCTTCGTCGACGATGCCGTCGCCGTCGTACGAGGAGATGGTCGAGAGCAGCGTGAACTCGAGAGGCTCGTCACGGTCCGCTCTCCGGGAGCGAATCGCCTGTAACGTCGTCGCGTCTGGGGTCACAGGACCGAGGCGGGTTAGGAATCCAGAGACCACCTGATGGACCGTGTCCGCCTGTTCAGGCTGCGTCTCGATGAGCTGTTCTACCAGTTCAGCTGCCGTCTCAAAGTCGACCTGGGTCGAGACGACGTCCGTCGAGTAACCACGATAGAGCTTGGCACCGAACTCGACCGGATGGGTGAAATCCTGGTCGATTTGCGCGGCGAACGGGTGCGGTGGCGAGCTGTCCTTGTCTGTCTCGAGGTCCACGCGGAACTTTTGCTTGCTGTCGACCGGGACGTGATGACGGAAGTTGCGTGAAATCGAGAGTCGACGACGGCCGCGCCAGGATGGATTTTTCTCATTCAGATTCGTTTCCGGATGTGGCGTGTCGCGATTGATGGTTGGTTTTTCTGGAACGTCGAGTCCCATCGCTTCGCGAATCGCACAGCCAACGCGAAACGCCATGGTCGGAGGAACCGCGTCTCCCACCCGTCGCCATTTCTTCGCCTGTGAGCTCCCCGTGAACTGATAGGTGATAGGGAATCCTTGGATACTCGCGATTTCACGAATCGTTGGCTTCCGGAATCGGCTGATTCCATCTGGCGTATCTTCATCTGCCTCTTCCATCACGAGGGTTTCACGAGCCACACGGCGGTTCGTCGCGAGTACTGTTCTCGATGGAACCTCGGGGTCGTCGGGGAAGCTCATCCGGCCGTAATAGGAGTGGTCTTCCTTGCGAACGCGAATCTCCTCAGCCTCGCGGTTCGTGACGTGACTGATGTAGAAGTGGTCTGTGAGCTCTTTTGCGGGGAGTTCGATATCGTAGTTCGGGTCGGTGGCCGTCGCTCCTTCGGGGATACCCGTGGCGGGCGTCGGGAAGTGATGGTTGATGTCACCGAAGGACTGAACCGAATCTTCCGATGGTTCCGGGACGGGGAACTCACCCGAGAAGAGACGGCTGCGGCGCTGAGGGGTTCCATAGTCATCACCCTCGAGGATGACCTTCGTGATATCGACGCTATGGGTTCCCTCACCCCATGGAACGTCTGCGAAGTCGATGGTCTCTGGGAGGTAGTTGTTCAGCCGAGGGACGTTCTCCATCACCCAGTAATCAGGGTCGAGTTCGTCGACGAAGTAGAGGAACCGCTTCACGAGCTTCATCCCTGCTTCGATATCGCCGCCCCCGCCGTTCTTTGCCCAGGAGAATTCGGTACATGGCGGCGAACCGAAGAGGACATCGACGTCGTCGGGTAGGTCCTCTGGGTCGAGGTCCATGATGTCTTTCTTGATGGTCTCGGTGTCCGGATGATTCAGTTCATGCGTCTCGACCGCACCGCTATCGATGTCGACGGCGTGTGTGATTTCGAATCCTGCTTGGCGAAGGCCTTCACTGAACCCGCCGCCACCACAGAACAAATCGATTGCCGTCGGCTTCTCGCTCATACACCATTCTCGTTCGTCTTCGCATTAAGAACTTTCGATCCGATACCGATTTCACCAGTCCGAGGTGCGAGAAATTACACTTTCGTTGACGTTCAGTTATCCGGATCTCGAGTGAGCTGTTCGGCCATCTGTTCCACGAGACCGACGACCAGTGCGTTCCCCATACACGTGTAGCGCCACGATTCGGGCATCCCGGTATCGGTCCAGTCATCTGGGAAATCCATGATACGTTCGACCTCACGAGGCGTGAGGATACGGAGTTGGCCGATGGCAGGATCTTCGACGACGTGTTTCACGCGGCCAGGAGCGGTGGTACCTTCACTCGTGAGGAGCGTCCGTGCAGGTTCATTGAGCGGGTCTGGGAACGGTATCGCTCCTTCTTTGAAGGTGTAGGTGTACCCATCGTCGGTTTCCCGTTCGATTTCCTTCGCACCTTTCTCGTACTCCCACCGTTCAACCTCCTCTTCATCGAGATAGTACTTCTCAGGAACACCATCCGTTTCCAGTACGTCTCGGAGGACTTTCCCCCCCTGATAAACAGGTGTAACCTCTCGAGTCCAGATGCCACCATCGACCATCGCACCAGCTTCCTCGAAATCGAATTCGAACTCATCGCTCGTCTCCTTCGGGTCGCCTTCGAGCGTCGTGTTCGGGGGATGAGCGATGGGCAGTTGGGTCTGAACATCTTCGACGGGGAATTCGTCGACAAAGAAGCCTCGTTGGGTGAGGTAATCAGGCTTTTCAACCTTCGAGGTCATCCACTGCCCCCACTCGGTATTCGCCTGGGCGGCGAAGATGAACACACGGCGGCGTTTCGTCGCGTAGCCGTAATCAGCCGCGTTGATGACGCGCCACTCGACGGTGTACCCGAGGTCATGAAGGCAATGGAGGAGTACACCGAAATCACGTCCTCGTTGGTCCGTAGACGAGCGAAGTAACCGGTTGACGTTCTCTAAGAGCAGGTAATTTGGGCGTTTCTCACGTGCGATGCGTTCGATGTCCCACCAGAGAGCTCCCTTCTCCCCTTTAATACCTTCGGCACCTGTCGTTGCGACCGAATAATCCTGGCACGGGAATCCTCCAACAAGCAAGTCGTGGTCAGGAACGCTCGATTCGTCTATTTGCTTGATGTCTACGTTGGTATGGTTCTCTTCGCCGAAATGTGCGACGTAGCACTCCGATGCGTGCTGGGCTTGGATGCTTGGCTCCCACTGGTTGCTCCAGATGACTTCGTGACCGGCTCTTTCGAGTCCGATTCTGAATCCACCGACTCCTGCGAATAACTCGACGGTCTCCAAACCCATTCTTATTGAAAGTGCGACGTCATCGGGTTTCAACGTTTAGTTTTGCAACGTTGAATGCATCGCTCAAGAATGTATGATTGGTGTAATTTTTATCGAGTGGAGATGACTGGACGGTGATAATTCCAATCTAATTGATAGTGGAATTAAATGACTGTATATTGATAAGTTATTTCTCCTTGAAAATTGGAGAAGTAATCATGGAACTGGGACCTATCGGCCGCGACGCTTCTTACGAAGAGATAGTAGCCGCATCAGACGCTCTCTTGGGGCAAAACTTCGGTGACATCGTTGAGAAAGGGTTCATCGACGCTGAGGCTACTAAGGTAAAAGGCGAACTTGGGGAGCTGTTAGAAATCTACTACGGGATGGCCAACGACAATGATCCTGCACCTGATTTCCGGAAGGAGGGAATCGAGCTCAAGTGTAAGCCACTGAAGACGTCGTACGGCGATTATTTTTACCCGAAGGAACCGCTGAGTGTTGGGATGATTGACTATGCGGAAGTCGTTGAAACCGAGTACTGGCGAGATATCAAGAAACTCGACAGGAAGTTTCTGAACCTGCTCGTCGTCTGGTTCCATCATGACGGTGGCGACCGGAGTGAATTCCCCTTTGTCTGGTGGCAACACTGGTCTCCATCTGAAGACCTCGACGAGCAGATTCAGGCTGAGTACGAAACGATTCGCCAGCAGATTCTCGAGGGCGAACACCTGAGTGAAACGAAGGCCGGGAACGACATCCTCCAGACCTGTCCAAAGCACAACTACGACTTCCCGAACCGAGAGCCAGGTTCGTACGTCGTGAACAGTGGACACCCGCATCTGGAGAAGCCGGAACGCCGTAGCTGGCGTATTCCATCACGATTCCTTCTTCGCATGCTTGCTGATGATGCGAATCTTGAAATCGTACCCAAGGGGCGGTCTGAGTACGTGAAGAAGGAGGCTCTATGGGCCAGGTCGAAAGAACGTGCGACCGATGCAACGGCGATCGAGACGTTCTTGACTGGGGATAATCAAGGGCAATCCGGTCTCTCCGACTTCTCTCAATAATCCCACTTCAGGACGTTTGTCTACATGAGTTCAGGTTGGGCCAGGAGAAAAGCAGGACGAGAACCACTCAACACAGTAAAAAAGCGCAACTTGGAGAAGGGGACCTATCACAAACACGATGCTCGAAGGGAAATCGATATTAATGGATTTGCTGAATTCACTGCCTCAGAAATACTTGAGGCGATTGAAACTGAATTTTAGATTATTGAAAATCTGTAACTTCGGGTTGCGATACAAGTTCTCGAACCTCGAATCTCCGAGTGTTTGAATTCCAGTCGTATTCCAAGAGAACGACATCGTTCCAAATATCAACATCCGGACCTGAAGGGTTCGCTTCAACGACGTACTCACGATATATCTGTGGAAGTTCAGAGTCGGAATTTTTTTCGTCCTTTGGACTGGTAGGCTGGCTTTCGAATGCACGAAGAACTACATCAGAGTACCCACCCGTCAAAAGATACGCATCGAGAGCCGCGTAGTGGCCATTCACGTGAGTATTGGCGATGTAATCTGTGTATTTCAATAATTGACCAAGCTGTTTCGAAAGCCCGTCGATAGTAGTGGTCTCATCTTTCTTTACCTCGATTAGTTCGTAGCCTACGGTGACGAACTCATTTCCAGCGGTTGGAATGCCATCGTCTGAATTTCTCGAGCTGATTTCAGTTAGAATGTCTAGTTGGTTCGCCCACGTCGTTGGCTTCGCTGGAGAGACAGGATACTCTCGGAACACGTTCCGTCGAAGGTCGTTCTGAAGGCAATCCGGTAAATTGGTAGAATCGTTGGTTCGTAGGGCCTCGATTGCGAGAGCATGCACCCAGTTCTCTTTCTTGAAGAAACCGTTCGAACGTAACCCGCTAACGTTGTCCGCAACGTATCCATGAATCGAGAAATTTCCCTTGGTCTTCTGATTGAGCAATTCGATGAAATCGTTAGTGTTCTTTGCAGGTGCTATCGATTGGGCGTCACCGGAATTCGGGTTATTGACCAGTAAGAGGAGTTCAAGAAGCCCTAATGCTTCGTCCTCAGAAAGTAAGCTAAAGTTCTTCGCTTCGAAGAATTCGAGATACGAGAACCGTGCTGCTGCATTAGATGATAGCGCGAAATCCATGTCTATTCCTTGTTCGAAGAATAATGGAGCAGGCCTGAACGGTACTACGATTCGAGCGTTCGTCCACCCGGACCCGCTGTACAGTGCATCATCTTCCTTGATGTCGAGTACGTCACTGTCTGGTAGATTGTACTTGACCCCATCATCGGAGGTCTGAGAATCCTCCAGTCCATCTGAAATATTATCAAACGATATTTGAGCATCTTCCACAGCGGGGGCATCCTCATTCACATTGAGCCAATCGAGGTCAACCTGGGTAGGTTTCGGTGTTGACGCGTCTTCGAAGTTAAGGAATAGAGGATTCCGTGATGTTCCTTCAATATCCAGCACCTCACCGACGCCGTAGATGGTTTTCGCTTTAAAGAAGAACACTTTGTCTCCAGGTTCGATAGCAGCAAGATCTCCGAATGTTCCGGCCATCTGACTTGACCATTCGAATGTGGGTTTCCTACCCTCGAAATGTTTATTCTCGGTTCCAGGAACCGTTAGTACAGGTCCGAAGATGCCATTCCGCATCGCATCCCAGATGATATCCATCTCCAGTTCGGACTTGATATTGAACAAAACTCCCTTCATAGTCACCTTTTCAACGAGCTTGTGTCTAGCGTTACATAATACTGACTAGTGAACAACAACCGATATCGGTGAGTTCTCGATTCGTATATTTCGGGGGGAATTTACATGGGAATTATCTCCGAAATTGACTAGTAATCCAGATATCTCGATTGCTTTTCACCGGTCCGGATGCTGAACACCTGGACCGACACGCACTCGCTGAGGCTACCGATTTAGCCACGGGAGTGGTGGATAGCGTTTTGTATCTCACGCCAACTCAAGAGCGTATTCCCATCATCGAGGAGCGATGGGATGACCTTTGACGTCCACTTCAACTGACCGTCGAAACCATCGATGGCTTGTCCACAGCTGTCATGAGAAAGCCTTCGGTGAAACCAGCCACACGCACATGCGGAGTTCTACACGGAATCGCCTCGTGGAGCTCGCGCTCGAACATCTCGACGAGCCAGCGAACCCACTTACACCAGACGGGCTGCCGACACGAGGGTTGGCTGATAGAGCCGACGAGGTGCTGACGCTCATGGAGTTCGCGAATCTATTGGATATGTCTGAAATCGAACTTCGTATCAGGCGACGTATCGACCTGAATATAGAGAAGGACGCCGAGTTAGCAAAGGTGCTTGCAACGACAAGGAGCGAGCACCCAGAACCGAAGACATCGTTTGGAGGTGACCTCGACGAGAAGACGAGAGAAGCGTTCGATGCGTTGAATAGGAATGCTGGACCGTCAAATTTGAATGTTGAACCGAGGGGCGAATAGCAACAAAACAACTGTACAACAGCATTAGAAACCTAAAAAATGAGAAACCAAATGATTTTCAGATATGTAGATGGTACTAATCTTTTTTGAGATATTCAATATTGACGCGTTCACCGCGTTCGTAAAAGAAATCAAACGCATCTCTCCAGAATGAAACCACTTCGTCTGTAGCAATGAGCGTGCCACCCTCAAAGTTGGTGTACATTGAGCTGTCACGGACTTCTCCACTCCCGATATATGCTAGACGATTATCTGCGATAACCGCCTTTAAGTGTACGCTCTTCTCGAGTTTCTCCTCAAGTTTGTTACTTCCCGATTCGGCACGAATGACGTCCTGGAAGTCACGGATGCCAACAACACCATACTTGGATTTGGCTGCGAAACGTTGAGTGAGTTGATAAAGTGCATGTAGATCACGGGCTCGTCCGCTTTCGTATTTCATCGGGTCGTACACACCGCGTGTGAGAATTTTGAGATTCACGTCACTTTCCGCCAATGAATCGAATTCGGACTGCAGAAGATTTATTCCGTCAATCTCCAAGTACGGCACACAAAGTCGGACACACTCTTCGGCTTCGCTTAGAACACTTCGGAGGGCATCGCGGAGCATGACTACCTCAGTGTTCGCCGGATAATCGACCTCGTCCTCGAATTCTGAACGGAGTTCAGTTGGGATAGAGACGACAATTCTGTCGGTTGCAGGTGTCACCGACGTGTCGGGGGTGGGTTCAGTTTTCTCTGTGAGCTTATCTTCCACATCGGTCATGTTATCGGGAGCAGCCGGTTCGGAATCCGATTTACCGCTTGGAACGTCTTCAAACAATGCACGGAACTCATCTTCGACGCCATTCTCGTCAACGGCGACATATCCTTCTCCAGGGCGTTCTTCCACGACTTCTTTTTTCCTAAGCAGTTCAAGTGTCTCTCTTGCGTATGTTGGTGCACCTTCACCGAACACTTCAGCAACCGTTTGAATCTGCACTGGCTCACCAGACAGAAGTTGCGCTTCGAGCCAGCGGTAGAGCCCATCATCACGCACCGCCCATCACCTCGTAAGCCCGTTTCCGATCAAGGAGTGCATTGGCTGGCACGTACTCTTCTATTTCCCGAGAAAGGAACGGGTGGCAGTGTGCATCATCGATGTAGCTGCATGCCGGACATGCCGAATCACAATCACGATCACACGTTTTCAACCGTTCTTTTGCACGTTTCAGAAAGTCGATGAAAACAGACCCATCCTCTTCTATGATGAGTTGGGTCAGTCCGCCCATGCCAACGTTCTCCCGTTCGATTAATGCGATGGAACCTCGTTCGATGAACATCTTGCTTCCAAGGAACTGTTCAAGACCGGCCATCTCACGTGCAGCCTCGAAGAGAGCGTGTTGGAGCGAATGGAGTGCTGGGATTAAAGTGAGTTCTTTTTCATCGAATGGTCCCGGTGCAGCTTCTTCTACGACAACCATCTCTTGGCGGGCAACGTCACTCACTGTAGTCTCGTCATCGGTATTCGGGATGATATTCAACAAGTGCTCTGGATCGAACCTGATAAAGACCGCACGACCTTGTTGCTTTACCAAGAAGGCGCGCGCCCTGTTACCAGTGTTCTTTGGCTTAAATGTCCGGATGAATTTATCGGAATCACCGATGGATGATCGTCTTCGACTTGTCGTTGGTGTGTAACCGTACGCAACGTTAGATGACTCCATGTCGTTGAGACTAAACGCAGACACAACACCAAGTTCCCTGTAAATTCGCTGACTGGGTGGAGAGAGTTCTTCCTCAAGGTTCCAATCTAACTGATCGCCTGCACCGCGGTCGGCCTTGCGTTTGAACTCGTTATAGCTCCCGACACCACCTCGTGTTAAATCACTCAGAAGACAGGCACGGGTCAGGTTTGAATCAACTGAACCGGGGATGAGTTTTGAGGCATCGTCGTCATCCACACTGGTCCCTGGGAAATCACATTCGGGACAATCACCCGCCAAATCCCAGGGACCGTGATTTATAGGGTTTGAACAGTTGACTGCTTCGAAGCTGACATTGCCAACGTCGTTCTCGTCACCAACTATATCGACATGTCCTCTGTTGCACTCTGGACACGATAGTGTACCTTCGAACTCATGGTTGACATGGTTACCATCCGGTGCAATTTGTTCGAGATGGGCGCAACGCGGACAAACGAACACGTAGGGGAACAGGTCGAATTCGCCCAATGAGTCACAATCAATACATCGAACGTTGGCCCTTTGCGACTCGTCCGCGATGATGTCGGGACTCAAAAAACCGAGATGATCGCACTCGCAGCGGTATGCCCGTGGGTAGGGCTCAACGATGACCTCTGAGTTTCCGGTTATCTCCGAGAATTCGACATCTCCCACTGAGACACCAAACCGTTGACGTTCGTTCATCGCTTTTCCGCGACCGAGCCAATCGGCGGTGGGTGCGTCGTCTCGCGCTGTCTCATCAGAATCCGAGTCTCCAACAGCGTCTGAGATTAGTTGTTCTCGTTCATCCTTCCGTTGTTGGAGTCGTCGCTGGGCTTCGTCGACCTGATTCGCTACCGCTTCTTTCAGTGCTCGTGAACCTTCGACTTCTAGAGTGTTTTCGATATTTCGACAGCGAGCACGAATACCGTTTCTGATGATGATTCGGTTCGGATATCGTCTGGTCAGCGTGCTGAATTTTGAAAGTCTTGTCATTGCGGTGGTTCTCCGTAATCCGTCTGCATATTGATTCCAACCTGTCCCTCACTCAACCCCCGAAGGCCACTGTCACTAGTATTAATCTGAAACCATTTGTTCAACAGTATACCAGGGTCAGACTTGTAAAAACGACCTGCCTCTGGTTGCATCGTATCGACGTACATGTCGATTATTCTTCCGTAGATTATCTCTATGAATGGTTCTGCTATGTCGATTCCATCTGGTGCGAAAATAGTCTTAATATCTTCAAGTAGCCGGAGATGCATCGAGGAGCGGTCAGACCCATCGTATCGGTTGGAGTAATCGATTACCTCTTTTGCGGGGTCCAAAGTATCCAGAAGATTCACGAGGGATTTGACATAGTGGTTGGAATCTGCTTCGAGATATGCCATCTGGTTCGTCAATAGTGGGCTCAACACGTCTAGGAAGTGTTGGTCGGTGACATGTGGATTCGTAGGTTGGATAATTGCTTCCTCGACATACTCGTCGATGTTTGCGAGCATACCGTGAAAGCGGGCGTACAGGTGGGCGTCTCTGGTCCGATTAGGGAAGAGGTGAATTGCAGCGTGTCCTGCTGCATTACCACGACCAGTCCGACCAACGGCCTGTATTTGCTCTGCTGTCGATCGACACGCGCCATATAACAACATATTGTTGAGATTATCGATGTCGAGACCGAGTGAGACGACCATATTTGCGAGCAACATCCGCATCCGAAGATTCTCGACCGCATCTAGAAGTTCCCGTCTGCGGCCCTTAGTCATCTCACCGGACATGAACTCAAGATTGAGATTCGTTCCGGTTTCCTTTCGATAGTAATCCTGTATGGTCTCTTTAAGTGCGCTCCCATCCGATTTTCGGTAAACGTAGCCAAGTAGAAGACGAAGGGCATCAACATCGAACAATCTTCCCGAATCGGAAATAGCATCCTGAAGTTCTCGTTCGAAGTCTCCACCTTCGAGGCCCTGGTGCAAATGAACCATTGCTCGTCGGAACGAGTTCCGGTTGGTGGTCGCGACAGGTTGTAAGGCGAGTATCCGGTATCGGACAGACTCCTCGTCCGCCTCAAAGTGTTCTCCCCTCTCGTCCTCAGCCGGTACAACGCACGGATTCTCCTCCCTAATGAGTCGTTGGATGTGTTCAAGCGCGTTCCCAGTAGTCGCCGTGCCAGCATCTACTGAAATTTCGTGGTCAATATCACCTAGAGTACCTGGGCTTCGTAGCCGTGTTGCAAGTACACATAAAAATGCGACCATGACGGAGATTCCAGCGCCGAATTCACCGGTATACATATGTGTTTCGTCGAGGACGACGTGACCAACCGGCCGGTATTCGATATCTGACGATTCGGGACGGTCAAGGAAATTCCACCCCGTTTCTGTCGAATGGTTACATGCTGTACAGAAGATACGAGTGTCTCCCTGTTGCGCCCTGTACCCATTCATATCTGTCAGTGCACGTCCACACTTGGTACACGGAGTATGTGGTGCTCCGAAGAATGGAAGCGATGAATATGTCGAGTGTTCGGAATACGCCTCCGTAGTCGCCATTTGATAGAGTTTATCCGGTGTACCGACGACTAAGTCCGGAAGGTAGCGGACTGTGCCATCGTGGTCGAAGACGAAGTCGTACTTGTAATCGCAGTCTTCACAGACAAGATAATGGCGTGCACCAGTAGATTTACAGGATGTATCTCTACATTCGAATTGGTGATGGCCGTTCTTAGTCCACCCCTCATTGACCCTGAAACCACACTTCGCGCACTCCCGGTGGACACTAAGATGCTCATTCCCACATTGGTGACAGGACTCTATATAATCAGTAAACTCTGCAGCATCGAGATAGACGTCATCTTCTCGCGACAATCCGATTTCGGTCGGTTTGGTGTCTTTCCCCATAACGACCCCACAGGTAAGGTCGAAATCACTCTCGTCGCGAAGCGCATCGACGAACGTTATTAGCCGTTTTAACATCCCATCTGTAAGTGTCGTCGTCGGGAATGGGAGGAATGCACGTGTATCATTTTCGAGGACAACTAACGTCGTCGAGATGAAGTAAACAGCTGTCTTTCCAGCTGAAGTGGGTGCTCTGACGACCAGTGATCCAGACTCGTCATTCAAGAGCATCCGAATCCGCTCTTGTATAGCAGCCCATTGTACTGAGTACAGAGAATCCTCGATTCCAAGGCCTTCAGGAACGGCGGCAAGAATCCTCTGAAGATTATCGAGAATTGTCGAGTCCGAATCCGAGAGTGCATCACGCTCGCCCTGGCTCAGACGAGTCAAATTGTCGAATAGATACTCCTTGTCAGTAGCCAACAAATCAAGACGTACATTGTTTGCCTCCGGCGAGGTCTGTTCTACGAAGTCGTACACCCCCCACATCGTAGCAAGGAACTTCTGTCCATCTTGAACAGATTGCGTCAGAATCCCATGTCTCTGGGTGTAGAGTTGCTCTCCCCGCTGTCGAAGTTCCTCGACAGTCTCATCAACTGTTCCAACTCCGAACTCCCTTCGGAGGTTTGGTGCGTGTTGCTGAGCAGGGAAAATTGGAGATGTCCCCTCGAAAGTCAGCGAGAACACCGGATTCAACACCGACCCGAGACGTTTCTCCACAAAATCATCAGGGTCAACGTCGGTAACGTTCCGTAGTTCGGCAGCGAGACGGACGTAACCTGCAGGAGCATTATCAATCAATTCGAGTTCGAACTCCAGTTCGAGTTCTCGTCGTTCGTACTGGATAGCGATAGTACGGTTTCTATCGGGGTCTAGAGTTGCATCTGTTTCACCAGCGTAATCGGTCTCGGTTGTCGTGAGATTATCACCGTTCATATTACAATAGCGCAGAATTGCAGAATGACATGGCGTATTGACGGTAGTGTTCGATGGAAGGTCGTTGAGTTCTACTTCCCAACCGTGTTCGAACGCAACTGGAGGACCAGTGGTCGTCTTCGGTGCGTCTCGACCAGCAATCTCGATTTGGTAGTCTCCGATGGTACCCCCCTCCAGCCCATCGTGTGCCTGATCTCGGACGCGAGACCAACTAATCGTCCACGGCTTTCGGTAACCTAACTGGGATGGTTGGAACCCAGCCACATTGACTTCTACCGACGAGTTGGAGAGGTTATCTGCGGGTAAGAGCAAGGTGACACGCTGGTTCATCGGAAATGCTTGACCAGGATACTCTTTCCCATCAACATCTGCTACTGAGTCGGGAACGAGACGGTTACCGTCAGACATCTCTGAGAGTGGCCGGCCCGGACGATATGTGAACCACTCTAGTTGTTCGCGTGATTGTCTATCAAGATACGAAGAGTCTTCGGTATCGGGTCGCAGGTGAGAGAGCACCGACTCAAAGACCGACGAAGGAGGGTCATCGCTAATTTCAGCGTCCGCCATATCACCACAATTCACACGCGGTGACATGAACGCCGGCTACAAGGTGAAAGTGAAAACCGAATTCGTAGCGGTGACTCACCCGGAGGAGTATTAACGATGTTCTATGACGAACACACCATGAGCAGTGTTTGATGTGGAACCACCAGATTCAGCAAACGATTTCATCCGTTCTCTTCTTGTATGGAAGTCCATAATGAACGAGAGTTTCCCTGGAGATGTGACGACAGAACTCTGTACGATGTGCTTATCGCAGAATTATTTCTATCACGGACGAACGCCGGTTGAGGAGGTCACTAATAGACTGTGCCTCTCTAGGGAAGCCAATAGGAGCCGAAAGTTAACCGATTTGCGCTGTGAGACGAGTATCAGAGAGATCTAATATGTAGATTCGGCTCGCTCCAGGATGATTGCTCTTCGTTGGAGTCCGACTCATTGAACGGAACCTTCAACAGAGCATGATTCGGAAGCCATTGAGACGTCGCATAGATTTGCTCGCGGATGTCCGCTTCGTCTCTCGGAACCCAGTCGTCTTCGCGGACAAGGGCACGCATTGATTCCCCATTGATGAGCCTTGAGACCAACTGAGGAAGAGAAGCAGGGGGGATAACGGCGATGGAATTATCCCTTTTGAGACAAAGGCCAATCGGGTGGTTGGATGCCGAATCTTCGACCACGAAGAGTTCTTCGTCTGCCAGTAGGGTCCCTTTCAAGTCAGACAGCACCTGCAGCATCTCATGGTGGAGCGTCAAGACCGACCTATCCTCTGGATTTGATTCCGCGACAATCGATTTGCCATCGGGCTGGGATAGTGTCACGCGAACCGAAGACGCCCCCGATTCGAGCGTCGCGTTCGGAGTAACAGCTGCCAATACCTCCAAGAACGCTCTTCGAACTCTCGTTGAGAGCGGAATCAGCTCTTCGGGCGAACCCCAGACCTTCTGAATTGCAGCATGTTGGACACTCTGTCGAATCTCGCCAAGGTTCGCGATGGCTTCCTCGATGTTGCCACCACTTCGCCTATCTCTTGAGACGACCCTCGACCGGATTGCGTTACTGACAATCTCCGGCGACTGACCCACAGCGATATCGTACAAATCCTTGCGTTCGGTCAAGCGGGTGTACATCTTCGCTTCGACGCTATCAGGATACCACAGATTGTATATCACCACCTCGTCAGCCGTTTGGCCCAAGCGAGCGATGCGACCGATTCGTTGCTCCAGCTTCGCCGGGTTCCAAGGAACATCGATGTTTATCATCACCCGAGCCGCCTGCAGGTTCAACCCTTCCGCGGCGGCCTCAGAACAGAAGACAACCCGAATATCCTCGTCTTCCAAGGCGAGTTTTACGTCTTGTTTGGTCGCCGGACGCTGTGTTTCGTCCGTCGTAATCCACGCATCCTGTCCGGTGTACAACCCGTATCCGACATCCAGATTATCCGATTGATTTGCTCTGAACGCTTCGAGACAGGCATCGAGAGTGTCGGTGTACCGTGAGAAAACGAGTACTCCCTCTTCGGGGAGGTGCTCACTCAGCAACCCGACCATCGTATCCATCTTCGGGTCACGGAATGGACCATCAATGACGAAGTTCTCCAATCGCCCAATCAGATCCTTAATGTAAGTTAATTCGATACTCTTCGCACGTTCCAACCGTCGCTGCTCGGAACTGGTGTTCTCGGAGAGTGACTCTTCCTCATCCGGACTGATATCCGGCTCTTCGTACTCTTCTTCGAGAACATCAGCGTCCGTGTCGTATCCTTCCACTATCGCGTCAATCTTATTCAGGCGATTCTCCAAACTACAGATGGCAGAATTGAGACTCGAGGCAGTCCGTTGATGATACGAACTCTTCGTGAACCCAAGACTAATCTCCCGATTAGGGTCTGCTGCTTCCTCAACTGACCCGTACGCCTCCCGTAGGTATTCATGGAGACCATCGTAGAACCGATTGACTTCCAATGGGATATCGAGCGCGGGAGATTCGAACCGCCGCTCCGGGAAACGATACCCGAGTTCTACGAGTGAAGATCGGTTGTTTCTGAGTGTGAGAAGATGTGCGGGATGGAGTTTGACCAAAAGATTGAACGCGCTTGACCAGTCCTTCATGACTTCGTTAATAGCGTCTAGCGATGGGCTCTCGCCGGAGTGTTTCGCCATCTCAAGGAGCTTTCGCTGGGTAGGCGAGATATTGTCGGGAGTGTATTCCATGTCATTAACTACCGCTTCCAACAATCGGAGAATCCAGCGAGCATTCTGTAGACTCTTTGCATTTTCGCCACCGGAGAGAATCTCGAGCGACCGTTTGTACACCTCAGAATCGTCCCAGAGTTCCGGCAACCCCAGTAACCTGAGCAACGAATGATACTCATACAGATTCGTCTGAAGGGGAGTTGCAGTCATGAATACAAGATGGGCTACCTCCTGGGAAACGTCGTCAAGCAGTCGCCAGAGTCTCGTCGGGCGATACAAGCCATCAAGGGTCGGTCGAACCCTTGCAGCATGCGCCTCGTCAACGAGCATGACGTCAGGGAACTGTTCTGCGTCTTCATAGATATGGCCCTGCTGCCTCGTCCCTCTCGCGAGTTGTGCGGATATCAAGACACGTGAAGGGGCTGCGGGACCGACTGGATTGCCGCCGAGCGGTTGATTCCAGATTTTACCCGTGGGTGAGATATATTCTGTTTGCGTCGAATCCCACCGCCAAAAGTCGAGCCCGAAATGCAACTTGAGTTCTTCCTGCCATTGCTTGAGGAGGTTGGCTGGGGCGAGAATTGTCGCTTTATCGACATCGGCGAATTCCAGTAAGTAGGTCAGTATCGCCCCAGCTTCGAGGGTCTTTCCAAGGCCAACTTCGTCTGCGAGGAGGACTCGAATGGGCCATCGGCTAAGTGCTTCAACGACCACGCGCTCTTGGTGTGGGTACAATCCCACGTTGTCGAACGAGAGTACCGAATATGCAGGGCTAGATTTAACGATTTCGAGTACCTCGTCGAGCTTCACGAAGGAGGATTGCTGCAACATAGGGGGCTGTTTCGGGGCGTCGAGCTGGTCTAGAAGTTCGTTCGCGAAAGAAACATCGAGTTCGACGACCGTGAGGTACTCACGGTTATCATTCCAAATGTTCTCGAAGCTTTCTGTGTGGCGCTGAACAAACGCTCGTTGCCCTTCTTCCCAATCGGTAAAGACGCTCAGCTCCTCGATGTTCCCCTGCATTCCGGCGCCTGTTTCGTTCGGGCTGCCCACACCGACGACGGTGTTGCCTTCGGTATCTCGGAATATCATCCGCTTGTTGTGGAAGATACCTCCAGACCGGTGGTTCTCAAGGTCGACCGGACAGGCGATACGAATCTCGAGCAACCCGTCGTTCATCATCCATGCCAGCGTAGCGAGCCTGTCCCGAGCGAACTCGTCCTGGACAGACGATACCTCCTCGAGCAAACGTCTTCTAACCTCCTCAACCATCTCGTCAGCAGTCTTTGCATCCAGCCTTTCGGCCTCGAGAATCTCATGAGGGACGTCGTGGATACCGACAATTAGGCGCATCGTCCCTTGCTTCCGCCACAGTGCATCTATACCGTCCGCGACGGCCAATAGCGAGTCGACGGTGAAGAACCCGGTCAGTCGGTCGTAGCTACGAGCGCACTTGAGGACGGGGCGGACGAACGAATCGAGAATATCCTGACCCCAGCCCTCGTAGAGGATGTCCAAATCGAGCTCCGTGAAGAGCGCATCATTCGAGGACATTGACGTCATCGTCCGAGAGCGTCCAAGACCTGGTTGCAGATGTCTTGGTCGTCGTCGGGCGAATCACGAGTGACCGCCTCCTTGTCCGCCAACTGTTCAAGCAAATCGCACGCGTAATCGGCCTGAGCAGGGGACATATCGTATTCCGCTCTCCTTTTCTTCCCCATATCGAACAGGAATTTCCTCGACTTTCCGCTCAACAGGCCGTACTGTTTCGCTTTGGTCGACATGTGGAAGAAGACCTTTCCAGGGAGTTCGGCAACGTTCTCCTCCGGCCGCGGTCCGCTGACCTCTCGGAAAGCCCCTTTCACCACCGCGTGCGGCGCATCGTCAGAGGACATATCGTCGAGCGCTTTCAATCCAGCCACAATCTCGTCGGTGGTTGCATCCGCGAAGGCGAACCACGTGGTCTTCGGTGGAACGTCTTCTGCGAGAATCGAGAGGTTGTCTTCCTCCATCGTCGCAAGGACGAGGACGGCAGCGAGTTCTCCAGGGGTCGTGTCCAAGAACCGCGCGACCATCTCGATTCCCAAGCCACTTTCGTAGAAGGTCTGCGAGACCGAAAGTACCCATTCGTCGAATGGGTCTCTTGATGAATCCCAGAGGTCGACGAGGGCCAGCTTCGGCGACTCGGATTCGAGATTTACAGCCTCAACTTCGCCGGCCGTATCGCTTCGCTCGTCGCTCATCTTCACTCACCCAGCCTCTGGTATAGCCACATGTTACGATAGCGTCTCGCATCGGACGATTCGTAC
The DNA here is from genome assembly GCF_029489995.1 of Haladaptatus sp. DYSN1. Lineage (NCBI taxonomy): Archaea > Methanobacteriati > Methanobacteriota > Halobacteria > Halobacteriales > Haladaptataceae > Haladaptatus > Haladaptatus sp. DYSN1. Next base: position 132,836 of record NZ_CP120471.1, on the reverse strand, counting down.
CCTATCTCGTCAGTGAGGAAGGACGCGATGCAGTCCGCCAAGGCCAACGTTCCTACAATCTCGTGGTCTTCCGATTTGTCGAGGAGCCGCGAGTTGGTGTTGAGAATGGCTTGCAGTTCCTCCGTTGCCTCATCATAAATGTAATCCCACGGGAGACGCTCGTCGGGTATCCCGGCCATCTCGTACGAAAGGTGAATCCGTTTGCCATCGATGGAGAGGGTGCTGGCTTCGACCTGCACTAGCTCGTCTTCATCCTGCGTCGAATCACCATCATCGTCCCCTGTCCCGCCCCCCGAGGTGTCCTCATCCTCTCCCTCCTCGCCACCGTCAGGGTCCGCAGCTTCAGACCCGCCTCCTAAGGCCTTCTGGAGGCCTCTGGCAGCTTTTCTGAACTTCTTTGGGTCTTTGCCCCTGCTCGCTTCCCGAGAGGCTTTGGCTACCGGCCCGAGGAACTCCTCCATCGTCTTTCTGGCTTCCTTCCATTCGTTAGATTGTCGCTCGAACCCCCGCTTGTAGAAGTTCGGTGGGACGAAATCGAGATGAACCTCACCGATGATTCTGGATGTCATGAGATGAGCTTTGAAGAAATCCTTGTTCCAAGGCTCGACGAGTTGGTTCTCACGGTAGAGGTTGAGGCCAAAGATGTCATCGTTGTGGGTTTTCTTGTCCAACGCCACCCATCCATAGATTCGGTGTTCCTCATCGTCCCCACATGAGATTTCGAACTCCTGTTTGGACCCTTCTATGAAATTGTATTCGGGTGGCTGTGCTCGATTACCGTTCACCTTGATGACGTCACCGCCCTCGATGTGTCCCTTATATGCCCGGCCGAGATTATCTAGCACAGGACCGGCCAGTGGGTTGTAATCCCTGAGTTCTTGGACCACGATTGCGGTTCCGTGCTCGCGAGTTCCCAGGACTCCATCCTCGTCAGGTTCTCGTTCCTCAATTTCGACTTCCCACTCGAAGTTCGGGTCGCCTGTTCGGTTCGTCCATTCCTCGAGGTCGAACTCAACGAAGTACTCCGTGTCCGCATCCAACGGCCGGGTTGTAACCGACCACCGGCGTCCGAGGCTGGCACACGCAGTCTTCATCCCGAGGCCGAACATCCCCTTCCGAGAGCCCGAGACCTTCTCAATCTTGTTCATCTTCACCCCTAGGCGGACCGCTTGAGCCAAGACATCGCCGTTCATCCCCTTCGCGTTGTCGATTACTCGAATTTCGGATGGGTCTATGTAGATATCAACCTCGATATCGGTTCCCTCGACTTGGGCGTCCATACTGTTCGCCACAAGTTCAACGATAGCCTCTGCAACCGTGAAACTCGCCGCTCCGATGTCCTCCATCAACGACGGGTCTGGGTTGATGGAAACACTATGGCGCTTAGACATAAATGAGAATCCATCGTCAGAGAGCATAAAAGTACCTTCAGTTGACATTGCTCAACGTGCCAATTTCTTTCGTTGTAATCCGGATTACATTGCTGAGTCCACCGAAACCATTCCGTCGTCGAACTTAGTCTGATAAGCAACGTTCGCTGAATGTTTCGCGCTCGAGTATTGTTTAGGACGATTTAAAACCGGGCAATCGACCGTAGACACATCTCAAACCTCACTACTCTACTGTGGCCCAGTAGATGGCAGAGACCAGACAACATGGGCTGTCTGGGGTTTAGGCTGAAAATCTAGATTTGTTTTAGTCGGGCTGAATGGAACCAATCCGTGGTTCCGTAGAATTCGACAGATATCGTGCACGGAGTCTATCGTCAACACACTTGTCATCGGCTTCAGAACCGCAAAGGGGAGAAATCGAATCCGACAAGTCTTCGAACTCGTCTGGGACATGAATGTCATCTCGGTTCGCCTGAATCCACACCACAATAGTTGAGCTTGTACGCTAAGTAGTTCGCATCCACCAGTTTCAATAGCACACTGACGGGGAGCGTGTCATTCTCAGCACCAAACAGCTCTGGAGTATCAACTCGGTTGCTTCGGTCGAACTCCGATTGCAGGAAGACTTGGTCGACAATCCCGCTCCCATCGTAGTCCAAGATGACCGAGAGTAGATTGTACTCGAGCGGCTCATCGCGTTCGTGGCGGGGTAATCTGATAGCTTGGAGCGTACTGGCGTCGGGAATTTGTGGGCCAAGTTCCGAAACAAACCCATCGATAACCCTCTCGACCTCTCGCTGTAATTCAGATCGCGAATCGAGCAATCCATCGAGGAAGTGGAGTGCTGTGTCAAAATCGACCAAGGTCGATTCCACGTCCGTGGAGTATCCACGGTAGAGTAACTCCATCAAGACACCTTTACAGCCTGTGCGCTCGCTTCGCGCCTTCGCACGCGACCATCGGGAGCGAAGCGAGCGCGTCTTAGAGACAAAGCAACCAGCACCGCGCGCCAGCGTCACCCGGCGCGAGCGCCCAGCACGCAAGCCGGTTTCGTGTCCGTCGCTAGACGCAACCGAGAGCGCGCTTGGTGCTGGCGTCGAAACCAGACGCCCGGAACGGCCGCAGGCCGCACGCCCGGAATGGTCGGTCGCCAGCAGACGAGGCACGACCGAAAGGAGGGTCTCGTTGCGGAGGCGCGGTCGCTCGAGCGGGCGTTCATCGAAGACACACCGCCCATCCACCGTAGGAAAAGACCACCCAGACCACGGGGTGGGAGTGAACGGGGCCGGGCACTCGCGTCTGCGTGGTCGTCTCAGCGACCCCTCTCGGCTCTGACGAGATGTCGCCTGAGCGACCGCGAGCGGCCGGGGGCGTTCAGCGTGGTACCATCGTCTGACTTCAGAACAGTCGCGGTAGAAATGGCGCGATAGCGACGGTCTCTTCCAAGCTTCAAGCAGACGAATGCTTCTGGAGACAGGTGCCACAGATGTAGAAGTACTCTTCCGAGCCGATACCTAGCCGCTCACCGAGGACCGAATTGCCAGCAATCCGTTCGTTTTCGCTTGCCAGACCGAGTACTGTCCCACAGTCAGCACAGGCAACTTCAACGTCGTCAAACGCTGCCCGCTCTGCTTCAGCACAGGATTCACACAGGATGACATCACCCCAGTCGGGGGTTGCATCGCGGACAAACTCGTCCTCGCCGGGTACGAGTTCGTCACTGCACTTCGCACAGATGTCGGGCGTTTCGTGGTCGAGGAACTGTATGAGGACGTTCCCCGACAGGCCACATCGTTTACACCGAACGATGTTCAGGTAGATGTTCGAAGTAAGTTGGCCGTCGATCGAGCTGTACCACACAGACGCATCATCCCACCCCACTTGACGGGGCAGGGGATAGAAGGCGTGTTCGCCATCGGCACAGGCGTGGTCGAACGAAAGTCCGTGTTCGAGGGGAATGTAGTTGCTGTCGTCGATGCCGCCTTCAGACACGTCCATCATGAATGCGACGTCGTCGGGGACGAGGTCTGGGCCGGGTAAATCGTCCCAGCCGATGCCGTCGTCGTACTGCAGATACACGAAGGTCGAGTCGATGCCGACGACGGTGAACGACTCGTCGATGCCCTGGTTGTAGAAGCGTTTGCCGAGTAGTCGTGACCGAAGGTCCTCGAGTGGTGAGTTGCCCATTCAAAAGAGAAGGTTAAGAAGAACGATAAATGTTAGAGTTCCAACTAGAATCTGGGCGATCGAGTTCCTGATAGCACGCCAAATACAGTACACTCGGACAACAGAAACGCCAGCGTTCCGTGACCGACTTCGAACGAACTACAGCTCTGAGATTCGGCTCTCGAACTCATCCTGGAAGGCATCCATCTGTGTGACGCCCCACTCGACGAGTTTGTTCTGTTCGACGGTTCCAAGTTCCGTGATTTTCCCCGAGATGTCCAGCGTGAGCTTGATTCTACACGCTCGCTTCTCTGGAAGATGTTGCCAGACCAACTCCTGGTCCAAACTTGCCTCAATCGCTTCTTGTTGGCTTTGGAGTGTCTGGAAGATTGCATCGTTCTCCTCCGGATCGGATGTGTCGATATAGAGTTCAACGCAAAACTCGGGCCCTTTGTGGAACGCCCATACGAAGGCCAGTCCACTCCGACCTGCGCCAAAGGCAAGCCACGGCTGTGGCTGTGGTGTCAGTTTGTACCACTCAGGACGGTGTTCTGCATATGCAGTCGCCAGCTGCCCGAAGAAGTCTTTGTACGCTTGCTCGGTCTCGGACAACCCGTCCGTTAAGTCTCGTTCCCAATCGTTTGGCTCGACAAGAATCTCGAACTCGAATCCTCTGGATGCGGCCCCTTCGATACTCACAACCCGTGGTCGAATACCGAAGAATTTGATGTCCTTTGGGCCGCTTTCGTTGAGCCATTCGAGCACGCTCCGGTGCTCGGGACGGAAGCGTTCTGCGAGCCAGATAGTGAACTCCGCGCTTTTGCCTGCTGAGTACGTGAGCAGCTTCCCGAGATGGTCGTGGTCAGTTGGGCCATACTGATTCTCGATTACGACGGTTCCGCCACTGTTCATCTCTTTGCCCACGATATCCGCTGAGAACGAACCAACTGCTTCCTCGGAGGTTGCATCCTCGATCTCGAGGCCGAGTTCTGCCGCTAACTCATCGATATTGGTGGTGAGCCACTTGGTGAAGTCTCGTTCTTCGTGCGGCCAGACACTCCGGAGTTCGTGTTCCTCTATCCGGGCAATATCTTCGGGCATGCTGTCCACTACATGAAAGTCAATCCATATTCATGTTTGGGTGAGACTACAGGAGTGAGGGGAATCTGGGAGTTCAGACTCTGAGTGTGGTCTGGCATTACCGAGGGTGAAGCATCAGGGGGAGACGACGCGTTATTCAAGGCTACTCGTGTTCACCTGTTGTGCCTACTAATCGAACGGCCGTTGTCTCCACCACAAGCCAGGCCCGTTATCACACTTTTATGTAGGGGCTTCGCAATAGCAGATAACGAATGGGCCTCAGCAACAGTCTGGCCGACTACTCGGAGTGTTCGTCCTCTCTCATCGAAGCGTCTCCGCAGATGGACGAACAGAACACGAAGCGAAAAATCATTGAGCCCCTTCTCGAGCTTCTCGGCTGGGATATGCTCTCCGCAGACGTCGAACTAGAGTACTCCGTTCAGATGGGGACGGGCACGAAGAAGGTTGACTACGCACTCAAGCTTGAGGGCACGCCGGTGGTTTTCGTGGAAGCGAAGGGATGCGATACGCCCATCGACGGCCATGAGGGACAGTTGTCCAGCTACATGCGGCAGGTCGGCGTCGACTGGGGACTGCTCACCAACGGACGCCGCTTCAGACTCTATCGCCGAGACCACGCGAGTAACCGTCCGTCCGAGATTCAACTGGTGGATTTCACCGTCGACGAAGTCACCGCGAACGAACACCCACTGCGAGCGATATCATATGGTTCGATAGAATCAGGCGAGTCACAGCGCATCGCCGAGACTATCGAAGCAGTACAGCGAGCAGTCGACTCGCTACGGGACAACAAGGAGTCACTTGCGGAGGAAGTCACGGTGGTGGTCACAGATGTCGTGGGCGAGTCAGTCTCTCAAACGGTAGAAAATGAGGCTAAGGGGTTCATCGACGATCTCGTCGCCACACTGGAAGAGCAGGCACACCGGACACCACCTGCCGACGAGTCACGTTCGAGGACACACGAGGACTCAGTGGATGGTGGAAAGTACACGATCAAGCTTCTCAAGGACGGCTCTGAGGTTCACCGCGTCGTGGCCGATAACCAGGTAGGAGCGATGGTCGCACTCGTAGAGTACCTCATCGAGACGGAGGAGTTGCTCAACGCTGTTTCGCTTCCCTACGTCCCGGGAACCGGTCGGGGGAGTCGAGCACTTCTCAACGCCAAACCGACACACACGAACGGGCGAGAGATGCGACAGTACGAGCAGGTCGCAGGCGAATATTACCTATTCACGTCGTTGAGTGCCAAGGACAAGAAACGATATCTTCGGGAACTCCCAGACAAGGTGGGCCTCCAGTGCGAATTCGGAGAGAAGTGGTAACTGGTTCATAGTCGGAAGGAACGACGGTGGCTGTGGAGGAGTCAGATACTGGATTGACGTCGGCATTCAATTGCAAAGAACTGTACTGGCAGTTCTACGTCTGTGGGCCACAGACCGTCCCCTGAATCCCGTCTCTGAAGTTCAGCGTGTTCTTCATCGACGAAAGTCAGCGTGTCCATATCGACGATATCGGTTCGAAAGCCGAGATTCGAAGGCATGCCCGTGACCTGGGTGCCGAGATTGTGGAGGTTGAATTGGATTCACAGTTCTGATGCAACGGCTCGGAAGGCTACATCGCGTGGCTCAATGATGTCCTGGAGATCAGGGCCACGGCGAACGCAGACGGGTTCGATCTCGACTACGACCTACAGGTGTTCGATACGCCGGAGGCGCTTCACGAGGCCATCGCAACGAAGAACGAGCAGACCCGATTATCGCGAGTCGTCGCTGGGTATTGCTGGGAGTGGAACAAAGAGAGTCGCTCTGATCCTGATTCGACGGATATCAAAATTGGTGAGTACGAGCGGAGCTGGAATCTTGACACGAGCGAACTGTGGGCTATCGCCGAAGGTTCGATTGACGAGGTCGGGTGTATTCATACGTGCCAGCGGCTTGAATTCGATTACGTTGGCGTGATTATTGGGAATGACCTGAAATACCGTGATGGCGAGATTGTCGTGGATCACGAAGCCCGCGCGAACACGGACCGTTCACTCTTTGGTATCAAGAAGAAGTTCCGCGAGGAGCCGGAGGAGGTGACAGCAAAAGCCGAAGAACTGATCAAGAACACCTATCGAACGCTGATGAGTCGTGGAATGAAGGGCTGCTGCCCATCGTCCGAGTCAACGGGGGCTGCGGTCGGTAACTCACCCCATCGAGCCTTGCCCGCAATCGTCGTGTCCTCCTCGTCGAAGGTCACGTAGTAGTCGAACACGGCGGATGAATGTGAATCCGCACCCACCAGTCGGTCGAACACCGTCTTCCCAGTGGTCAACGCGTCGTTCTGTGTCGGTGCCTCTACCAGTACGTAAATGACCATGTGCATGGTTTTCACCTTCGTCTGCCGACGCACGCGACTGCACACTGCCTCGCTACGTGATGCGCCGGCACTCAAAAATAGTACTGACGATGCTGGCTAGACGTTCTCGGTCTCCGACTGGCAGTCTTAATCCTCAACGGTGGTCATTAGGTCCCTGGCCTCGTAATTAGTCTTGAATTCAACCGAAAGTGTATCCGAATTGTAGACGACGTGGTACTCGCAATCTCTCAAATCTGGTTGTAATGTTCACCAAATAGAAAGGTGGCTTGCGATAGCAGCTTCTAATTCGTCCATCTTGATTGGGCTAATTTCTCCCATTTTCCACTCTTCTTCGTTCGTGACTCGGTCTTGTATAGAGACACTTGCAATGAGATTGATCTTTGCCACGCTCAGTCTTTCAACACCATCTTCGTCTGGGAACAATTGAACTTCGTAATCTTTCCCACTATATTCGTTCGTTGTGATGGGAATGACTGTTACTGTATCCAGTTGGTGATTTGCGCTGTTGTTTTGAACGACAACGGCTGGATGTGGGCTATCGAACTCGCAGTCAGGTATTTCGTCTTCCTCTGGAAAATCTACCCTTACAATATCACCTCTAGCTACGGTCATCCGGCGTCTCGCTCTTTTTATAACTTTTATTTAGTGCCTCAGCACTAGCACGGGACCATAGCTCTGCACGCTCTCTGTCGGAGGGCTCATTGCTGCCACTGTCTGAAGGTGACACAGAATTATCTCTGGCCGTTTCCTGAGCGAGATCTAAGCGCACTGCGCGTTCTTTGAATGTATCTAAATCGTCTTGATAGTCACTACGCATTTCCTGACGATTATTCTCAATTGACGTCAGGAGTTTGTCCTTGTTATTCCCTGGCGATAGAGGGACTGTGTTCTCTGAAATTTTCAATGCTACGTATTTCCACGCACCGCCATAATAATAATCGACAATTCGTTTAATAAATCGCTGTTGTGATGCCGATAGTGCATCCTGGGCGGAAGCATTGGCGATTAGCTGCTTTAGGAATCTTGCATAGAGGCGGAATGGAGCTTGCACTTCCCGTAGACTCTCAATTTTCATCAATTCTCGGGTGAGCTCCCCAATACGCTGACTTACTTCACGGTAGTACACATCAGCATCATCATGCCATGTGTCATCGGACTTGATTTCATCTAGTATCTGCTGAAGCTGAGCATTCTTGACATACAGATTGCCATATGGTTCCGGCGCCTCACGTTCATAGAAAGAGATAAGAAATTCTTTCGTACGGGCTTGTAGAATAACGTCAAACTCGTCTAACGTCTCATCGAAGAAATAGGCATATTCCATCGGGCTGTAGTACCCTCTGTCGGGAATCCGTGACTCATGAGGAGCGTCAAGGTCGTCTTGCGACGTAGCAGAAACAGCAGTTTCGGAGTATTGGAGATCTACAGGAGCAGGACCATATTTGTACCACCCAAAGGTGAGTGGGACCTCTAATCGCTGGACAGCGAGATACACGAGCTTGTTCAGTTTAATCGAATCAATCGATGTGGCTGACGCACCTCTCCACTCAAGAGCAATCCCAATACCCTCTTTGATATCGTCAATTAAATCGCTCTCATCTGCGCGCGTCAGCATGGGTTAGTAGACTCTACGACCATCATGGGTTTAATCTTTCTGTCTACCCTCAAGTGCTGACTATTTGGTACAGTACGATGACGCTGCTCAGTAGTCTGAGCTCTGCCGGGAACTTCAGTACTCAATATCGAACGTTACCATTGTCTGTACTTGAGGGCATTTTCCTACCCCCGCACCCCTTCGGGGGGAATAAAATCGACTGGAAGAGAAGCTGAACCGACGTTGTTCGACCGAGCCTTTCCTCAGGATTCGGCCTTGGTGTTTGCTTTCTCCGAAGCACCTGGACGAGTGAGTAGTCCCACCTGTTCCAGAAGCGTCGTGGACTCAACGATTCGCTCTCGGTCGGGAGCGTCCAGTTGCTCGATATCGATGCTGCTGAGGTTGCTGAGTGCGCGATGCAGTCGGTATCCTGGTGTGTCTCGTGGGTCCATGATGTACGCCTCCGCCGACTTCTGGCGTTAACGAGACGCGGCGCGTCTCGTTCGCACACCAGAACGCAGAGGGTTCTGGGGACGCAGAAAAACAACGCAGGTACGCTGATGTCTCCCGCTGAAGCCCTGCACCAGCCTTAACCAACAGACTTCGTCTAGACATCCTCTGTTGGTTAAGATGTTGTCCAATCAATTATCCTACTCGGGGTCTGGTCCGTGACGAGGCGACTGACACACCTGGCACTCCCACATTGGCTGGCCAGACCACTCGTCAGCTGGGAGCGACTCGAACTCCTGGAACTGATGCTCAGTCGTTCGACCGCACTTGCGACATTCCAGCCGTGTTTTCAAGGGAACACTGGGTTGACGACACTCGGAGTGCTCGTCGTCGACGGAACGCTGAAGTGCAATCGCTGGCACTAACCAGACGTCGCTCTCGGCCCCCTCAAGTATGCCTGCAAGCAGACTTTCCTCACTAACGTCGTACCCTCCCTCGTCGTAGAGGAACGTCGTGTGCGTCCCCTCACACGGCGACTGCGTCGACTCTGTCTGTTCCGTGCGCGTACGAGCGGTTGTGAGTAGCTGTTCACCGCTTTCAGAGGTGACTCGAACTGCTTCGGGGAGCAAGGGCCACTTGTCGGTCAGCTGTGCGGCGGGCTTTGTATCGAGGTCGTAGAGCAGCTGGCAGTCGTCGACCGTTGGATCTCTATCGGCCTTCGTGAGGAGCGTGGCTGCAGCAGCACCCTTCGCGACGGCGGCATAGAACGTCGATGCTTCGACGAGCAGATGGACGACGTGGAGTAGTGTCCACTCAGTATCTGGGGTGCGACTATCGTCGCTGGTTCCATCGAGATGGTTTGAGAGGCAGAACCGACACTTGGTACGGTTCGCAGGAATCGACGCACCGCACGAGGAAAACTCGCTCCGCGTCGATCTCACTCGATTAGGATACGATCCGAGCTCTTCCTTTCGCTTTCGCTCTACTCGTCCAGCGTTCCCCCGTCCAGAAACCTCGTCGTCGGGAACGTGGGTCGATTCGCCAAGTGGTCGTAATTCCTCAAAATCCGAGTAGTGGTCCGTCATCTCTTGTGAATGGCTTCCCTCGTTATGGTATTTCAACTTCAGGAGGTGTGCAACTGATTCGAGACCTGGAAAAATCCACAACCAGATTGAAACCAAGGCACTGCCGGCTACTCCAGAATGCCGAACACCTCCGCTGCTTTGTACTCCTTCCCGCGCTCTTTCCCAGTCACTTCCTCAATGAGGCCATCCGATTCGAGGTCGTTGACGACCTTGTAGGCAGTCCGACGTGAGACGTCGAAATAGTATACGTGCGAACGCTGGCACGAACTCTATGTATTGTAGGCATATCTATGGGTATACTAATACCGGGGATTTCAGGGCTGCTGTGTCACGATCGCGATGCTGTTTGACAATTTCGCCGACATCTACCGTACTTGGAAGCTCGGTGAACTCATCCGCGCCTACGTTCTCATGAAAGACATCACCACAAAGAAACTGTAATTCCTTCTTGCACAGTCACCACTTCGAGGGATATCTCGAGAGGTCCGCCTCAACAATATCGTAGTCGTCCTCAGTCATAATCTCTCGCAGATAGGCATCAACCATCTCGGGCGTAATCACGAGCAGTTGCTCGCGCTTGTGATAGCCCTCGATATACTCTCGATCTGCTTTCGGTAATTCCTCCTCGTCGGATCGTTCGATGCGCGTCGTCTGTTGAATGTCGTCCGGAACGCGTCGTTTGAACTCTCTCCAATTGAAGAGTGGATGTAGACTATCTCGGAGGTTCGAGATAGAGAGGTTCATCTGGTTGCGCTGGGCCACTGAGAGATGTACGTCAACCAGGTGTGCTAGTGCACCAGCAAATAGAACAATCATCGTAGTATCCCCGCTGTAGTGAGTAGTCGGTTGCATCGCGTCCTGAATCGCGTCGTACCAGTCGAGTTCATTCGCGCTCTTCCCGGCCATTCGGTAGACAACAAACATATGCGCGATGTGCCATCCCTCAAACGATTCTGGATTTGCCTGACGCAGATACTCTGCGTGTTTCTGAACGATTTGTTCGTCGCTCAGATTGGGATCTGAACCAGACTTCGTATCCACCAACGCCAACACCGGTGTACTCGGTGAGAAGCTCTCTGCACTCGGTATCTTCGCAGCAATATCGGTGATATTCCCTCCAGACTTCCCGCCAAACCACGGCCTGAGCGGCATATCCATCGTCATGAATGCAGCCTTGCAGACGTCCTCTAATCGATCCCCAACCTTCCGTCCATTTCCATTCTCACGCAGAATTCGGGTATACGACAGTTCGCCCTCAATAAGCCGAGGATTCTGATTCAAGAGCTGGAACAGCCCAGATTCCATGTCCTGCAGGTCCAGCGCCAGCCCACTTCGGCTCCTCGCTACCAACCCTTGGTTCACAATTTCGGAGACAACATCTGGTGAGTCGAGCAGTGTAAGCGGGAACGGCGGCGCAAGGCTTCCGACCGGATACTTCGACACTTGCTCCCACACCGACCCTTTCAGGTCGCTGGGCATGAAGATCACATTCACTCTCTGGTTCCGAACTGAGTCACCGAACACTCGGTTAAGCGTCTTCTCTTGGTACCGCTCATCGCAAACGAGTGTGATGCGAGCCCCAGCAGAAGTCTCGACGCTCGCGGCAGCAGGAAGTTCATCCTTCTGATGGGAGGCTGACTCTTCTAACCCAATCGTATCACAGATAGCAGAGAGAACCGCTTTCACGTCGAGGTTTGTGGTTACAGAGGCGATGTCTTGTGGGGCGACAATATGGCGTTCGCCTCCCCTGCAGACATAACCTTCTCCACTCTTCGTTAACCCGTCTCCACACTCAGGGCAATTGGGAGTAACTTCGCTCTCTATCTTCCACCGGTCAATAACCTGGATGTCTCCTTCGGTTAACCCACCATCTTTGAGGAAATCCGAGAGCAGTGCCCAAACGCTCTTACTCATTCTCACCACCGAACAACCGGTCCAGAATTTCACGGGTCTGTTCCGGAACTCTTCGACCAGATTCCGTCTCCCAATGGCCATCCTGCAACACGAACTCGTCGAACTCATCTCCAGAGGTGAGGCGCGCGCGGAACCGCAGCCCAATCGATCCTTCTTCCGCGTTCGCAACCTCACTCTCGATAATCTCTCGTGCCCCTGGATTTCGATCCATCCACTCTTCGAGAGTTGAGTCCGATTTCACGGAGAACTCGGCGGTGAGCGTGTCCCTGACGTTTCTGACGATTATCCCCGTCGGCTCGATGGACTCATAGCGTTCACCCAACTCCTCAGCAACTTCGTCACCTTCCTCATCTCGGGCCTGCTCTACGGTCTCCTCTCGAACCCCGTCCACCTCGCGCTGTACCGCCTCAAATACTGACTCGCTCTCCTCGTCGTCATCGAAGTCTTCTCTGTCATTCGTAGCAGCCTCGCGGACCGCTCCGATGATTCGGTCTACAGACTCGTTGCGTTTCTCCTCAAGTGTGTTGAACGGGTCATCGATCCCGAAGACATGACTGAAGAACCGCTTCAGTTTCTTTGTCCACCCACTGGTCGACTTTGAGAAGAACACTCGAGCGCCGTCGTCGCCATTTTCGATCTTCAGAGAGATTGTCTTAATCGGGTATGCCGCTCGATGGGCGATTCCGGATGTGCCTGCCTTCGGGTGGATGTCTGGGAGACGGTCACCGAAAATCATCTCTGGTGTGCGGTTTCTCTCCCAGTAGAGCTTCACAATCGCTTGTTTCCCTTCCTCGACATGGAGAAGGTTTGCGTGGAAGTTCCGCCTGGACGCGGATAGTGTTCTACTCAGTTCAGAGCATTTCCGTTCAAGGTAGTCCTCTTGTAGTGGGAGTTGCTCCGAGTAGTCGAAAGCGCGACCCGCGTTTTTGTGGAAGAGGAGTGTTTTGGCATTGATGAGGTCGTAGTTCTGCACGGCTTCTTCGGAAGGGTGATAGTAGAAGTGGTAGATGGCGAGAAGGTACTCGGTGTAGCTAAGGTCGTACTCGTCGAGCTCATCGAAGGTGACGCCGTTCTCCATCAGTAGGTCGTCGAGGAGTCTCCGGGTCCTATTCGATGGAGTCCACTCGTTCTTATTGCGGTACAAGAATTCCTCCACCAGTTCCTGGTGATCGCGTGCGAGTTGGAGCGCGTGGTTGTCTACGTTCGACGTGGAAATCGTGTTCTCACCGTAGTAGTCGGAGAGCGCTTTGGTGTTGTTCGCGAGAATGTGGGAGAGATGAATGAGTTGGGTGTTGGTGAGGGCCTCAGAGATTTCCTCTGCATAGTCTTCCATTTCCTCCGTCAGCGGACGAACCATGATACGTAGAAATTGTTGGTTGATGATAAAAGAGTCCGGAATGCCAGTATTTACCAAACGTCTACTTCTGAAGGTGGCATCTCTGTTAAATACGGGAATATCTCTCGACCGAGTCCAGCACGTGCTAGGGCCACAGTGTCTCAATGCGTTGCTCTATCGCCGTGAGGATGGTGGAGTATACTTCGAGTGGATGGAGCGACGGGAGTTCGAGGTCGGTGATTTCGGTGGCAGACGGTGGCTTGTGGAAGTGCAACCGGGTGTTGTGCGCGTTCGGGTGCCGGTCCCAGCGACATTCCCAGCGTTTCCCGTCCTCGTGCTCTTCGACGTAGTGGACTGAGAAATCGCCAGTCGTGAACCATCGGATGTCGAGACGGGCCGCTGTTACTGTGTCAGGATATCGTCCAGCGTCGAGCAGTCCACGAAGCAGTCGAGGTTCGTATGAATCCGGGTCGAACGCAGTCTCGGCGACGAGTGAATCCGACGAGAGGTGTCGCTCCAGCAGGCGCAGCGTCTGTCTGTCCGCTGGCCCTGTCGAGCGTGGGGCCGAATCCTCCGGTGGCTGGCTCATTTACGCCCGAATCAGATGCCCGTCATTCTGGGAGAGCTGGCGAGCAAGCTCGTACAGCCGGATATCTCGAATCACGCCCTGCCACTCACTGACTGCAGTCATCCGCTCGTGGATGGTTTCGTGACTATCGTGATCAAACACGTTGACAGCCGTTGGGTCGGTCGCCTCGAACTGCGCTTCGTATTCCGTTCGCTGGGCTTCAAGCGCCTCCACGCGGTCGATGATCGCTTCGATAGAGAGCTCGGTTGCGATTCGACTGGCGTCCTGCCATTCGAGATACCCCTCGTTTCGTTCGTATGTCGCCGGGCGGCTGTCTCTCTCGGCTCGAGCGATGCCCATCTCAGCCAAGCGATCGAGGTGCTTTTTGGCGGCATTCGGAGAGCAGTCCGCAAGCTCAGCGATCTCGGTGTAGGCAGTCGGAGAGGTAACGCCGAGGACGACGTCGTAGACACGACCAAACGTGTCTGTCCCCGTCTGCCACCGGCGCTGCGTATCGTCGGACGTGGGGGCCGGGTCGAACTCGGTCATACCTATCTGTAGGCGGCCACTCTCAATATATCTTCGGATTCATCAAATATGTGCAAATGCGGCATTGAATCGCATTGATCTCTAGGATTCATCAATGACACGTTTGTGTAGACACGATCAGAGTTCGGCACAGAAGATGACGGTACAAAACTATAACACTACTATCTGAGTTGGCAGAAACATGTCTCAATCCTCCGCGGAGCATGACTTATTCGGCTGGCTCGATGACGAGTATCTCGAGGTATTGGTCGTCAAATTGAACGCACTGCCGTCAGGAGATGAGTTTCGACGGCGTGCGGCAGAGGCAATCGAGACCACAGTTGGCGTCGCTGGAGCAGATCGGACCTACGATGAGATCCAGAAGGCTCACGGAGGGCTTATTGGGGTTGTCGAAGGTGATGGAGGACGACTCCCCTGGTGGTTGCGTGAGTTCAAATGGACAGTCGCGAGTGAACAGCTCAGCGAGTTAGAACTGAGCGACTCCACTCTCGACGAATTTGAACAGTACCCTCGGGAGTCGACGTATATTCAGTCAATCGAACTCTCCGGTGCGGAAGCCTTGTCTAAGGCGCTCGATGCGTTCGTTGCGTTGGAAGGTAGCCTCAATAGCGCCCTCCAGATGGATCCCGCAGAACTCGAAGCGAAACACGGCATCGAGGCGAGCCAATACGAACTCCCAGACCAACTCTTCATGCTTCCCGAGTCTGGTGTAGCGACTACTGATTCGTTCGAACAGTGGTTTGGTCGGGTACTCAACCTCTGTCCACCAGCAGAACCGACGATGACCGCCTTGTTGCGTGCGAACGTTGGAACCGAGCGCCGGTCTGTAGGTCATGCGATAACAGACGAGAACCTCCAGCGCCTCGAAGAACTGAAAATCCTCGAGTCGACTGAGGAGGACGCCCGCGTGTTCAACGAAGCCTATTATGAACACCTCACAACTCTGTTAGAGATTGAAGGCCCATTCGACCTCGTCATCAATATTGAACACGACAAAGACGAGTTGACCGACCTCCAGTATCTTTACTATCAGTCCTGGGCTGTGGATACGGAGCGACGACTAGCTGAGGAACAGCGCTGGCTACAGGCCGCGAGAGATAATACAAATCTCTCGGAGGCAGAACGATTCCGATTTGCAAACTACGCGTTCAGGATGCCACTGCGACTTGATTCCGACCAAGTCGTGTTCACTCATCAGAGCCGGTATGGGAACTCTAATGCTACTAGGCAGATCCTCGAAACTCTCGCCGAACACGGTCATCCACTAGAAAATGACTGACAAGGAAAAACAGTCGCCTGACCGGGTCGACGACACCGAAAGCGGAGCAGACCACACTCCCATAACTGGGTCGAAAGCGACTGGCGAGGCGGATGACGCTGAGACCGGAGACAGCCTACTGAGCGGACAAATTGATATCCAACGAGTGGATAAAATTACAACTGGGAAACAGGAAGAGACTATTGGGGAGCCAATTCAACTGCGATCAACTTCTGATCGAGTCTCCCCACATCTCGAATCAACGGCTGAGATTGGGGTGAACAGAGTTAGCGATACCATCATCAGACAAGTCGCCCCGCAACCGGTCAAGGGTCTTTCGGACCTAACCTTCACTGGGCATCAGATTTCGGTTCGACGGATAGTTGAAACAGCTACCAGCGAGTCACCCGTAAATGCGACTCGAACGACTTCTTCGATGGCACGAGGTTCTGTTATCGAGTCACACGAAATTGATGTCACTCGCATCGTCGAGCGAGTTGGGAGAGAATCGAGGCCAAAATCAACGCTGGAACTCGCACCACTGAGTAGCACAGCTGCCCTCCTCGATGAGCTAGAGGATATCGACCCTGTGTTCGAGTGGATTGGTGGACTCCCCTACAGTGGTGATCGTCCGAAGTGCATCGTCCACCGCGATGATACAGCTGTTCCTTCTTTCGAGTTCTTACAGCGATGTTTGAGAGACGTCTATGCGGAGACTCGTGGAGGAGAACCGCGTGTGAAACAGGCTGAATTCGTTGCGAATGAACTCCGAGTCCCTTCTGTCCCCGGAGCAATTGTCATAGTCGACATGACGGACGGGGACTGGTCGCCATCACTCACAAACGGTCGTCCGAGTATCGAGCACTCGGGTGTTGACATCGTTCCTGAATTCGTCGACCACGTTGAAACGCTGTACGGTGGAGGGCTCGGATATCTTCTAATCAATCTTCCCCATAGTTGGGATGACTCGTTCCGGTTATCCGGATTCTTCGATGCCTTCGTTGAGCAGCTAACTGCTGCCTCGATGCCAGAATCTGATGAACGCGGAGATACTACTGAAAAAACTGGCGTCCTTGAGAAACTCCAGATTTCACCTGTGACAATCGCAACACCGCGAGTGACCGATCCCGAGGTCTTTGGTGCGCGTGTCGCCCAGTATTACGCGTTCGACTCGATGCCCAACACCTCGTGGGAGACGATCGCACAGGCTGATTCGGCACTCCAGACTCTGCTTCGGAGTGGACGCTGGACGCAAGTTGTACTCACGGAGCGGCAGGACACTGGCGATGAAAGCGACCGACACTATAACTGGAAAGGCGTGATCACTGAGGGACTCGCCCGGGCTCTTCGACGTGAAGCCGTCGGAAACAACGAGTCCTTCGGTCGATTTGTCCGAGAAACGTTACTCCCAGAGGATTACCTTACGACTGAACATCGATTTGGTGAAGGCGAGAATTCAGTTGTCGCAGACATCTATCTAAAAGGAAGCAAGCCGTGGATACGAAACGGCCTTGCTGATTTTCAGATTCTCGATGAAGATGTCCCCGCTGTACTTGAGTTCGAGACCGGGTTTGCGGAGAGTGCGTTCCAGTACCGAAAGATTGCTGAAACGCTCGATAAATATCAGGGTCAGACGTCGAATATCAATTCAATCTATGTCGTTATCCCACCCCGTCTGCTGTACCGCGGGAGACAGCAAGCTGAACTAATCAAAGGGATCGTGACTGCAAACGCAGCAGTTCTTGAGGAAACGACTGTTAAATGCTGTATTCCAATACTAAACAATGGAACCTGTATTGGTCTTCGACTCGTGACGGATTTGACTGAGGTGCTTTACGAATGAGCGTAGACAATGACTTTGGGACGTGGCTCCTCAAACAATTAGACAAGACCGGTGTTCTTCACTTATCATTCCGAGACGAACAAGGCTGGTTGTCTCCACAACGAGTCCTTGACGCCAAATGGGATGAGTATACATTCGAGACCGCGGCGGACGAGAGTACCCCTAAGATATGGAACCGCGTCATCGTCAACCCAGACGATGAACACTTGCGGCATGACCAGTGGTCACAATACGAATTTACGGTTGGTACGGATAAGAGAGCCAAGGACTCTGAAACGAGACTCCTCATCGAGGTTCCTGCGGAGAGTGATCCGATTCAAGAACAGACCGGTGAGGAAATTACTCTTCAAAGGGCTCCACTCAAACAATTACTGGCCGATGACCGCGTAAGCGCGGTTCCTGCAGGACGAGTCGCTGGCCTCGACTCACAGAAACAAGACCTTCGGAGGTTTCTCCAGATGACGAACAGCGACTGGGGGCTTGCAGATCGAACTGGGATACTGCTCGAAGGCCCGCCTGGAACTGGAAAAACAGAACTCGTAATCGAGACCTGTCAAGAGTTGTTTGGGTCGATGCCGGTTACTATCTCCGGCCCCGAAATTCTTAGTAAATGGGTGGGCGAATCCGAGCGACTACTCCGAAAAAAGTTCCAGGAAGCTCGGAATACGGAGTCGAACGTACTCTACATCGACGAGGTCGACGCTATCGCTCGGAGTCGGAGTGACGCGTCACAAGAGCATAGTGCCCAACTCGTAGCTCAACTGTTGGTATTGCTTGACGGCGTTGAAGCGAAAACTGACGGTGCATCGAAAGTGATTGCATCGACGAATCTCGTTGAGGTACTAGATCCAGCCCTGTTGCGTCCCGGTCGACTTGGTAATACCCCAATCTCGTTCCCACGACCTGATGAGACACAGCGCAAGGCAATCCTTCACCACTACATAGAGCAGATCCGTAACGCCGAATCTAGCCATCTCGACGCGAGACTAACTGCGTTAGCGAATGACCCTACAGAATCAACGCTTCTCACCCAATTTGCAGGCCAAACAGACGGCTTCACAGGGGCAGATATCGAGGACCTCTTCATTGAAGCTGCCGCCAAACTCCAGGAGAGTGAAGCACAGCCGGTACTCAATGCGTCCTTAGTGACTGAACAGATTAAAAGCCGTGATATCCAACCGACAACGCCCTATCGCGATCAGACGATTGAGGAACTCGACGTTCACTTGGGAGCGTTGACGCTTTGCGGTGACGGGAACATCATCGCTCTTGAATCAATAGAGGACATACGCCCGGAACTCATTGCTCAGGCATGGTGTGACGGACTTGAGGGAGTCGACGACCGTCACGTCCGGTTTCGGTCCGTCCGAGCGGGTGACCTCATCGCACAAGATGTTGCTGGAACTCGTGACCGAGTCATTGAGGTCTTTCAGCGCCACGCCGAAGATGGACTTTGTCTGTACATTGCTGGCATTGAAAACCTCGTCCAAATGCAGGGCCGGACGACTCTCGCAGACGCTGTCTTCGAGACGATTCACGAACAGCTCATTCGATGGAACACACAAAATCTCCTCATTCACGACGTGACTGATGACTCAGAGTCTGAGCAGCCGCTCGCAGGTCGATATCGGAGTTATTCCACGGAGTAGTACGAAGCTCTGATCGGCACCCTGGGACTGATTGGAGCGAGTGCAATACCCTAAACCGGCGTCCGCAGAAAACCTGCAGACAGCGTCTTCAGATCGCCAATTCGTTCAGCGTGTCTCGATGCGACCGGATGGTCGATGCAGTGACGCTCGCCACCTCCGCCACTTCCGCCTGCGTCAGCCACTGTCCCTCTTTGCGACCCGCCTTGTACAAACAGGCCGCTGCGAATCCTGACGGTTTGACACCCGACGCGGCTCCTGACGATTCTGACTGTTCAGCCAACCGCCGAGCCCGCTGTCGGATGTATGCTGGAACATCGAGTTCTGACGCGAGATGGGGGATGTACTCACTCGAGCGAACTGGCTGAGTCGGGAGCCCAAGTTCTGTATTCAGGGTCTTGTACGCATTCGTGACTCGCGATTGGTCAACCCGTGCCGCGTCAACGATGTCGTCGAGTAACCGCGAGTGGCTGGTACATCGACAGGCCCCGTGGACGCTCGCTGCCGCAATTGCCTCGATTGACCGGCCTCGAAGCAGGTCTTCGTTCTGAGCGCTCCGGAACAGTTGACACGCCTGGTCACGGACCGAATCTGTAAGCTCGAGGGCGCTGGCGATTCTTCGTACTTCACCCAGCCCGTGTGCGAGGTTTCGCTCGGCTTTCGACTGGAACCGACCACGATACTGTTCCCGGCGCAGTCGGGACAGTCGCTGGCGCTTTTGCCCAGAGAGTTCGTTTCCGTTCGCATCTTTCCTGCGACCGGTCTCCGTCGACAACCCTCGGTCGTGACGTGCTGCAGTCAGTGGAGCGCCCGTCCGCTTTCGCTGGTCTTGGTCGTGAGTTCTCCATTCAGGGCCATGGTCGATTCGTTGTTCGTCAATAATGAGTCCACAGTCCTCACAGATGGTTTCGACTGAGTTGGTAGTGACCCGGCCACTGCACTCGGGACAGGAGTTCGTACTGGAGTTCGTCTGGACGTTCTCGTCGAAGCTCGTTTCGTAGATGTTTTTGGTTGCCATCGTTCTCACCAAGTTCAAGGAACCCGCAAGTACGGCGAGCCCCTCACCCATTGAGGGGACCATAAACGCTATCGACTACGGACCTCGGTCAGTTGACTTGTGGCTTAGTAATGTACCCCTCAGCAACTGCTTTGCCTATCCTACTCCCGTGGATGTATCTCGGTGAGTTCGACGGCCCGCATTTCACATTCCCCCTCTACTCGCTCGTAGCGACGCCGAGCCTTCGCTGTGCTCCGACTATCGGCCTCTCCTTGCTGGAATGGATTCTTGTTCGAGACGACGATGAGGTGCCGTGACTCCGCATTCGAGAGATCGCCGAGCTTGGCTAAATCCGAGGAGAAATGCGGCCATTCGTCGATGTTGTTGTGCTCGAACTTCGCGCCGGCGACGTTGACGTTCTTGATGTACTTGAGTTCGATTGCGTGTTTGACCGACGCGGCCGAGAAGTACTTACTTCCGTCGACGAGGCGGACCGTGACCCTTGGGCCCTCTACTTCCGGAAGGTAGTCGAGGTCGTCATACTTTGATTCGTGACGCGGCTCTAGAATTGCGATGTTCACCTCGGGTTGGACATTACTGATGGACTGTGGCTTCGCGATTCGGTCGAGATACTTTCGCTTGTACCTGGTCGTATCGGCCGTATTGTAGCCGCCGCGTACCTGAATCGTCTCCCCCACCTTGGCCCGTAGGAGTTCAAGGAGCCGGGCTTGAAGCGCGGTCTCGACTGTGAACCCGAGAGGTGTCTCTTGAAACTCAGCGTCCAGTCGGTCGATTGCATCCTGAATCGTCATGGTTTACTCCACGAGTTATCTACAAGCGTGGGTGTGGTCGGATAGTGGATACGCGGGATATCCGGTCCTGGGTCTTCCGGGACGCTCTGTAACTCCTCACTCTGCGCGGCGAGTGCGAGAGCCATCAAATCGAGAATGTCATCTCGCCGGATGTCCTTTCGGAAAGTGTCCTTAAGTACCTGCTCGTACTCATCGTTCATGCCAGAGCACTCCTGCTCAACGAGGTGCCGACGGAACGAGAGGCCTCGCTTTGAAGACTTCGAGTAGGCAATCGGCTGCCCGTTGAGCGCGTAGAAACAGAGCTCAGGATGACTCTCGTAGATTGGCCCGTCGTAGGTCTCGCCCACGACCGCTCCCACCTCGTTGATTTTGTCGCTGATAGCGTGTGCTTGCTGGGAGAGACCGTGCCCCATATCTTCTCGATGCCTCGCGTTCGCCTCGTCGTAATCCCCAATGAGGGCTACAGACTCGCACGGCGGAAAGAAAACAGAGTTTCCACGGCAGCCGAGGATGTCACGCGCCTCGATGTCGCAGTGGCGTCTACTCCCCGTCGGGAGTCCGATTGGAATAGCCACAAACATTCGAGCCTCTTGGTAATCTGAATGAACAGCGGAGAAGTCCTCGTAAAGCTCCGTTTCGATGCTGCCCCCGGTAAGGACAGTCGCGAACCACCCATATGGGCAGGCATCGACACCGACCGCGCTCTCAGCTCTTGGCATAGTCCTCGGCGAGTACACCGATGGAAGACTCGCTGGTATTATGGAGAGCGTTGATCCTCGCGTAAAAGCGCGTGAGACGCCGCTCACGAGTTCGAATTCTGAAAATTGAGGGGACTCTTACCTCAGATCCCATCTCCTCGAACGCTTTTGTGAGTTTCTGTAGCGTTGCTCCTACCTCCGCTGTATCGGCTCCTTCTTTTTCGCTCGACATCCTTCCTCAAAGATGGATAGACATGGAATGAGTGTTCCGACGAAGGGATCGAGGTCTCACGTATTTGGGACTATTCGTTGAATTTCCGGAGTTTCATTTGTCCTCCGACTTGGAGCCATCTCGCGACTAACTCTCACCGACGAGCGTTTCCCTCAGTCATCTGGTCGCCAGCCAGTAACCGTGGAAAGTCTGTCAGACTTTCCTGGAGGCTGCGTTCACTGTCGTATTGTTCTTCGGTCATCTTGCGAATGGCGATTACTCGGCTGAGGAAGGGGGGCGTTTGACCGTCTCACAAGACAGTCAAGCCGATGATACCCAGCAAGAGACGCTTAGAACAAATGTGTCTTGAAAACTTAGGGCTGCGCTCGGCCTGAAATTCCATGGTTGGATTCCCGTGACTTTAGGCTCTGGAAGAGGTCAATTCGAGAGGATGAGACCACGAGGTTCAAGCATTTCCAGTAAAGGCTCCATTAGTTACTACATAGACCCCAACGTTTCCAGTATACTCGGTCAGAACACGAATCAGTAGTTAGCGGAGGGGACCGATTGAGGAGAACGACGGAACACCCTCTCTCCGATAGTTCCAGTAAAGCACCTCGAAAGGTACTTAATTTTGAGAGGAAGAATGAAACAATAGAATTATTACATCAATATCGGTTGAGCGAGTCCGTACAAGATGAATAGTCGGGTTACATAGAATCGAGGAGAAAAACCCACGGCTTGAGTTGTGGAAATCAGACATTTCCCGGAACAACCATTGCCTTGCGTTTGGTTGTGCAACCCAGTCTGGGGGAGGGATATGCCCTCATCGCGACCATATTTGATGTCCGCTATCTCGGTCGGGGATCGTACTGACTCGGCCCTCAACCGACCCATCGGTGAGGTGGGAACGTCGTCGTGGAAGCCAAGTCTGTGATTGGACTCCCTTGAGTTCAGTCGTGGGGGTATGTCAGAGACTGTTTCTCCGGAGAGAAGGGCCATTCTGGACTTGAGAACGCCATCGTTCTACAAGGATAATATTTGTGTATCTGCCATGGGGAAATGGGAGATACGCACCGTAAATTAGCAAACAATACCACTAAATGTAAGAAATAAAATGTGTAAAAATTACTATATGGGTATTCTTATCCAGCCGAGCCAACAACTTCGGAAGATGTGGTTTGTTGCGAGTATTAGCAACGCTCTCGTGACAAATAATGTTAATAAATTATTTTTTGATGGTTCTTCAAAACTACTTCGTATCTCACGCACTCTCGAACCCAGTCAACTTCATCTTGTGTGATTACGGCAAGGTCACCTTCAGGAGTACGCTTGAGCGCAGCAGCTGCGGTTCCTTGTTCGAGTGCCTCAAACTGACCGTCTCCGGTAATCCGAGCTGCGAGATGCCCACCGACGAACGCGTCCCCAGTCCCGATTGGGTCGAATGTCTCCGTCTCGAAGGCTCGCTTTCAGCGACTCGTAGCTCAGGTGGCTTGCTATCACGACTCGTCGGCGAATAGGTTCCTAACGGTACGGAAGACGTGACTTATCTAATCCTGCTGCGACACAGTTCGTGTTCCCGACGACTAATCTTCCACTGAGGGCGCACCGACGCATCGCATCCCACTTTTCGTCACCACGTTCGCAGAGCCAGTTGACGAGAAGGACGTATGCCAGCCTAATCGTCTCCTCGAATGAAGCGAAGTGGTTTCGAGGAGCGACAGCGAACAACGCGTCGTCCGTTTCCACGCGGGGTGCAGCAAGATTCCCACCCGAGATAACGTCAATCTGCAGTTTCGTCCGAGCAGCCATCTCAGCTGCAACACCTGTAATCTCTCCTTCGCCCTGTGCAGCATGTGCATCACCGAGGGACAGATTTGCACCAGTGACAGACACCGGGAGATACACCGTACAACCAGGTTTGATACACTGCAGATCCATATTTCCGCCATGCGGTCCCGCAGGACCGTTCGGTGCAGGTGGGCCGCGTGGTGCAGTTCCGATCGTCCCGAGCATCGGGTCGTATTCCATTTCTAACCCCCCACCCGACACCGTTCCATTTTCGATACTGAACGAGACGCCAGCATCCGGATGGGTACTCTCGAGGAATTCGTCCATCGCTTCACGGAGTGGAACGCCACCGAGAAACCACCACCAACTCGGAACGTATGTCGACGCACGCCCGTCGAGCGGTTCGATAGATTCGATGTGGACTGCGAGAGTATCCCCGGGTGTTGCTCCATCGACGTATATCGGACCTGAGAGTGGATTTGACCGTGGCTCAGTACTCCGATTACGTCTCCCTTCTCTCAAGACTTGTCCATGGTATGAGTCCTCGGACTCAACAACGACAGTCTCTCCGGGCTGAATTTCGATAAGCGGGTCATCGTCGTCAGTAAATGCGTAGCGAAACCCAACTGATGCTTGTTGCTCTCGAGTAATCCGATGCATAGTACGGTATTTCGATGAAGAGTCATAGAACTTCTGTCAGCGTAGGGTTTTATGATAGTCCCCCACACGGTGAAATACAAGATGGAAGTTACACAGCTAGAGGCGATTCCGATTGAGATGGGTGTAAAATCGAAAGACGAACCAGAGGGACTTGCACCCTACGTAACGAATCACGGCGCAGTTGAGACGATGGGACGGATGTTGATCCGTCTCGAGACGTCGGGCGGAATCACAGGTTGGGGAGAAATGCGGAACACGCTCTCACCTGAGGCGACGAAGACGATTCTGGAGAACGACATCGCACCCCATGTGAAAGGACGGAAGGTGTGGGAGATCGAAGACTTCACTGACAGCTTCTTCTTTGAGTACATGGACATCAACACGTTCATTGGGGGCGTCGAAATGGCGATGTGGGATGCCCTGGGGAAGTATCGTGAAGCGCCCGTCCACGAGCTCATTGGGGGGAAATGTGACGATGTGGTTGAGTTCGCGTACTGTGTTGGTATCCTTAGTCCCTCTGAATCTCGGGAGCACGCCCAACGAGCACTCGACAGAGGGTATTCTGTATTGAAAACGAAGGCTGGTCGTGACTGGAAACAGGACGTGGCGCGTATCGAAGCAATGCACGACGAGGCCGACGGCGACCTTGAGTTCCGCCTCGACCCCAATCAAGGGTGGACGTTTGAAGATGCCGTTCGAGTCGGTGCGATGCTCGAAGACAAGGGCATCTACCTCCAGTACATGGAGCAACCAATTCGAATTGACAGCTTCGGGACGTTCAAACGGCTCAGAAACCGTCTTCGAACTCCCATCTGTGCGAATGAAGATATGTACTTCCAGCGGAACCTCCTCGAACTTGGAAAAGAGGATGCAATCGACGTAGGCGTCGTCGACATCATCCCATCCGGCGGAATTCTCGGGATGAAACGACTCGCTGGCACCGCAGGTGACCTAGGTATCTCCTTGTCGCACCACAATGCGTTTGACCTCGGCGTGAAGACCGCTGCAGTTCTCCATGCGGTCTCATCGACCCCAGAAATCAACCTCCCACCGGACACGGTATACTACGCGTGGGAAGACGACATCATCGAAACTCCATTCACTATCGACGAGGGTGAAATTCAGGTCCCTGACGACCCCGGTCTGGGAGTGGTCGTCGACGAAGACAAGGTCGAACAGTACCGAATCAGTCTCTAATCACGGGTCGGAACCTCGTCTACGTCGTAGACTTCTTGTTCGAGTCGGTGGTTGAGACCCGACGTAAGTCCACCATCAACGACGAGTTCGGTCCCGGTGACAAACGATGAGAGGTCCGATCCAAGGTAGAGTGCTGCGTTGGCAACGTCTGCTGGTCGGCCGAATCGACCGAGGGCATATTCTTCTAACCATTCAACGTGTGCAGTTGTGTCGCCAGTCTCGGCCATTTCCTTGCGCCGACTCTCTGTTTCGATGGTTCCCGGACAAAGTGCATTTGACCGAATCCCGTGTCGACCGTACTGAGTGGCGATATTGCGAGACAAGGAAAGGATTCCACCTTTCGCCGCCGAATACGCGGTCAATCCGATTCCCGTGAGTGCGTTGACGCTCGACATGTGGACCATGCGCCCGCCACCGTCTGCGACTATGACCGGAAGTGCTTCTTTCGAGCAGAGGAACGTTCCCTTGAGATTCACGTTCACATTCTTCTCGAAGGTCTCCTCGTCGATTCGATGAAGATTATCGTCGTCTATGCTTCCACCTGCATTGTTGACGAGGATGTCGAGGCCCCCGTAGTCGTCGACGACGATATCTATGAGATTTTTGACGTCCTCGTGGTTGCTAACGTCTGTTCGAACGAACGTCGCCTTACCGCCGTCGGCGTGGATTCGGTCGACAGTCTCAGCCCCAGTTTTGGAGTTTATATCTGAGACGATCACAGACGCACCTTCACCGGCAAACCGTTCTGCAATCGCACGGCCGATTCCCTGACCTGCACCAGTGACAATCGCGACGTCGTCGGCGAGTAGCTTTTCTCTCATGGAGAGAGAAGTTCCCAATTGACGTCGATTCCAAATCCGGGTGCGTCACGTGCTGAGAGACACCCGTCTTGATATTCGATGCGATTCGAGAGAA
Organism: Haladaptatus sp. DYSN1; assembly: GCF_029489995.1. Lineage (NCBI taxonomy): Archaea > Methanobacteriati > Methanobacteriota > Halobacteria > Halobacteriales > Haladaptataceae > Haladaptatus > Haladaptatus sp. DYSN1. Next base: position 106,293 of record NZ_CP120471.1, on the reverse strand, counting down.
CTGCTCCTTTGTAAAGTGCTGGACCGATAAGGTCACATGGATACGTCACTGCCGTCGACGCAGTCGCGAGTGCCGTCGCCGCTGCACTTCCCGGGCCAAGTTCGACGGTACTCCCGAGACGTGCGTCGACACCGGCCGATGCAGCGATGTCGAGGATTCGTTTTGCACGTGTGATGCCACCTGAACACACTTCCACAGTGAACACGTCGACAGCGTCTGCTTGGATCAGTTCGAGTCCAAACGCCGGGTCGAGTACGTGCTCGATGAGTGCCGTGTCGACGGCAGCACGAACCTCAGCAATATCGTCGGGGAACAGTGGAATGTCGTAGTAATATCCCGGTGCATCGGCTTGTTTGTCCGGGTGGCCGACGGGCGTCTCGACACCATCGATGCCTGCTTGTTCAAACTTGCGAATCGTCGAAATTGCCTCCGACTTACTCCACAGTCCTTGTGCGTCGAGGAGGACTGTCGCGTCGTCGCCTGCGATGTCTCGTACAGCCTCGATGCGTGCGAGGTCTACCGATGGTTCACGTTCCCCGACTTTGAGTTTGAACGCTGTGAATCCTTCTTCGACCTTCTCCTGAACTTCTGCACGCAGTTCGGTAAGTTCGTCTTCTCCACCTCTCGTGAACACAACCCAGGTAATGGGTACATCGTGGGACCGACCACCCAGCAATTGGTGAACTGGTGTATTGAGATGAGTTCCCACGAGGTCATAGAGAGCGGTATCGATGGCACCTAAGGCGAGTTGCTGGAACGAGTGGAACTCGAACTTTCCGAACGAGACGGCGTCGTACATTTCATCTGTGAGCAATTGAATTTGGCGTGGATCACGCCCGGAAAGAAACGACTCAATTTCGGCTTCTATCTCGGTGTCAGATGGGGCTGCTTCGGGGTCCTCAATGTCTGGTATCTCACCGACCCCTGACTCACCGGTATCCGTTGTAAGTTCAATAAGGGTGCAAGTGCTCGTTCCGAACCCGAACTTTCGTTCAACTTCGACAGTAGTGACGTCAACGCTAGCTACCTCCATGAGGTTTGATGTGCAATGTGTCAACATAAACCCTGCCCCTGCATTTTATGTGAGAAACTCCCGTTGATCGGGTGATGACGTTGGAGATACACTACAACGTCTACGGCTGTTTTCGACCACCAAACGAGGATATCGAGTTGGCGAAGGCTGCTGTAGATGCGGGATTTGAGGGTATCTGGATCGGTGACCACTTTCAACCGTGGCTCGATTCTCGGCCATACACCCACCACATCCTTCCGTGGTTCGGGACTTTGATGAGCGAGATTCAGGATGTTCCGGTGGGAACCTCTGTGACGTGTCCTACGATGCGGTACCGCCCACCCGTGCTTGCACAAGCACTCGCGACCTTGGACAATATGTTCCCCGACCGTCTGGAACTCGGCGTCGGGACCGGTGAAGCGCTGAACGAAGCTGCATTCGTCGATGGTGAGTGGCCGGAGTGGGGGACACGTGTTGGAATGCTCATCGAGACGATTCAGTTGATGCGGCGTCTCTGGACCGAAGACGATTACATTACCCACGAGGGCAAGTACTACGAGTACGAGGATATCAAAATCCACACGCCCCCCCGTTCAGACATCGACATCCACTGGGCCGCTTGGGGCCCACAGTCGTCCCGTGCAGCGGGGAAGTATGCTGACCACCTTATTACGGCGGCATCTGCCTCACTCATCGAGGACCAAATACTCCCGAACCTATCGGCCGGGCTGGCCGAAACTGGGCGTTCCTTAAAAGATGTCGACGTGACCACCGAGGTTTCGGTGAACTACGGCGACCCCGTCAAACTCGTTCGGGAGATTCGAGAGCGTGGTGAGTACATCCCCGACCACGCTGAGTTATCCAACCCCGACCCACGGAGCGTCCAAGCGGTGGCAAATAGAGAACTGAGTGATATGAGTGACCGAGAGATTAGGGAACTGAATACGATTACCGACGACACCGTAGAAATTATCGAGAAGTTAGAGGAGTTTTCAAATGCGGGCGTCACTCGCGTCCTCGTTGGATCGAACTGTGGAGATCCATACGAGACGATCGACGTGTTTGAATCCGACGTAATTCCTCATTTTGAGTGACATCTTCGAGTGCTATGTGATGCCCTCCCAAACCTATATATCTGATAAGGAGTATGGTTTTGTCGATGGAGCAAGCTAGCAACATTGACGAGAGTAGCGGAGATGTCACTCGACGCACCCTGATGCGTGCGCTCGGGGGCGCAGGGGGTATGATCGCTGTTGCAGGGTGTACTGGAGGTGGTGGCGGAGACGGTGACTCCGGTGGCGGTGACGATTCGGGAGGCGGTTCAAGTGGAAAAACCGTCCAGTTCCTCACGATGGGTGTCGGGGACAATATCAAGGGGTTCTTCGAAGAGAACAACGCGAAGTTCGAAGAAGAGAACGGATACAAACTTGATTTCACCAGCGTCACGTGGGATAACGCCCAATCGACGCTAGTCACTCGAGTGAAGGGTGGCAAAGCCCCAGACGTGAGTCGGCTTCCATCCCGGTGGATTCCGCAGTTCCAGAACCTCGAGGCCATCGACCCACTCGACGACCTCATGCAAGGGGAGTTCCTAGACAAGTTCTACCCGAAAGTCGCAAACACGACCAAAATAGACGGCAGTTACTACGGCGTCCCATGGGCCTATTCGAACAAGGCGTTCTACTACAACAAAGACGTTTTCGAGGAAGCAGGCCTCGACCCGGAGAACCCGAAACTTGACACGTGGGACGACGTTCTCGCTGCAGCACAGAAAGTCACAGAGAACACCGATACGCCTGCATACGGCCTTCCCGCTGCAGACCGACTCACGACCGTTTCACAGTGGCTGCCATATCACTGGAGCCACGGTGCGGACATCATCAACGATGACGGCAAACCGGCCGTCAACTCCGACGCGGGCGTGAAAGGGCTTGAGTTCTACAGTAGCCTTGTCACGGAGCACAAGGTAACCCAATCGTCTCCACTCTCGTCGACCCGACACGACGTGCGGAAACTGTTCGAGCAGGGTGACGTTGCGATGCACATCGGTCACGTCTACGTGGGTATCAACATCGAAGAGAACAAGACAGGGACCAACTACGGCATCGTCCAAATGCCAGAAGGACCCGATGGACGATACAGTCTTGCGACGACGGATAGTATGGTTATGTACTCGTCGGCCGAAAACAAAGACGCAGTCAAGGACCTCCTCAATTTCTACTTCGACACGGACCGCCGGTTCGAGTACTCGAAGAAGAAAGGCTTCATGCCTGTGCTGGAAGAGGTCGGTAACCGAGACTACTTCGCTGAGGACCCATTGTGGTCACCCTTCATCGAAGCGTCACAGTACGCCCGGTCACGGCCAAAGCTGGCGAACTTGAGCGAGGTAACGAACCGTCTCGTGAAGGCAGTCCAAGAAGCTGTCTCTGGACGGAAGTCGGCAGAGAAGGCCCTCAACGAGGCACAAGCCGACCTTGAGGAAATGATCGAGGCCTAACTGGTCTCTGCCATTGATTATGTCTTCATTTGAGTATGCACAGGACGACAGTGAATCGCAAGGAACCGTCGAGCGGGCCGTGTCGTACCTGCAGGACCACTGGACTGAGTACGCACTCATTACGCCATCGATTGTGTTCCTCGCAGCTGTTGTTCTCTATCCCATCCTCGAGACGCTCAGACTTGCGTTCTACGAATCACCCCGAACGTCGACTGTCGAGGTGTTCGTCGGCCTCCAAAACTTCAATGAGATATTTTCCGATCCGTTCTTCTACCAGTTGCTCTGGCAGACGTTCCGGTGGGTTGCGCTCGCGGTGACGATAAAAACACTGCTAGGGTTACTTATCGCCGTTCACCTCAACCAGGACATCAAAGGTCGGAAGTTCTTCCGGACGGCGTTCCTCATCCCGTGGGGGATACCGTACGCAATCTCTGCTGTGATTTTCCGGTGGATCGAGCAACCTCAGTACGGGTACCTGAACGCAATCCTACTGAAACTCGGTCTCATCGATCAGCAAATTGGCCTCCTGGGTGACCCCAGTATCGCGTGGCTTGGTGCGATAGCCGCAGACATCTGGATTGGAACGCCGTTTATGGCGATTATCTTCCTTGCAGGGCTTCAGTCTATCCCGGAAGAGCTCTACGAGGCAGCGGCAGTTGACGGTGCGTATCGGTGGGTGCAGTTCCGATACATCACTATCCCGCAGCTCAAGCCGGTGATTCTCATCGCCACTCTCCTATCGACTATCTGGACCTTCGTCGGGTTCGACGTTATCTGGACGATGACCCGAGGTGGCCCTCTCGACTCGACGGCAACCCTCGTTATCTGGATCTACAAGACTGGGTTCGAGAACGGGAACCTTGGAATGGCCGCCGCCTACAGCTCTATTGGCTTCGCCATCCTCCTCGTGTTCGCCATCCTGTATCTCCGTATCTACATGCAGGGAGGTGAGGAGATATGAGCATCAAGCTCTCTGAATCGCGTTCGTCACTCCAACAGGTACGAATTTACGGGGTCCTCATTATCATTCTCGGGATAATGATGTTCCCGTTCTATACGATGATTTCGACGACCCTCAAGCCAGCCGGTGAGATATTCAATTCACCTGCACAGGTCATCCCGCAGAACCTGAACCCCTCTGCGTACTTCCAGGTATGGGGGGAAACAGAAGTCATTACGTGGGTTATGAATTCGTTCATTATCTCCATCAGTACCGTTTTATTGACGCTCTCGCTAGCGATTCCTGCTGCCTACGTCTGTGCACGGAAAGACTTCGTCGGGAAGCGAACGTTCCTGCTGGCAGTCCTTGTGGTCCAGATGTTCGCACCGGTCATCCTCATCGTCGGCCTGTTCGACATCATTGTCACCTTGGACCTGATGGACTCGTATCTGTCGGTCATCATACCGAGTGCCGCGTTTACCTTGCCGTTCAACATCTGGATGTTGTATGGATATTTCAAGACGATTCCGGTCGAACTTGAAGAAGCGGCACGCATCGATGGTGCGAGTCAATTCTTGATTCTCCGAAAGATAGTGCTCCCACTGACGAAGCCTGCTCTCGTCGCGAGCATCACGTACACGTTCCTCTACGCCTGGAACCGTCTGCTGTTCGTGCTGACGTTCCTTACGTCGAGTGGGAAGTACAACGTGCCGCGAGGTATCTTCTCGATGGTCGGCGTCTTGAGTGTCGACTGGCGCATGATGCTCACAGTCGCGGTCATTGGGGTCATTCCGCTCCTCCTCCTCTTCGCGTTCCTCGAAGAGTACATCGTCGCCGGAATGACGAGCGGTGCCGTCAAGGACTAAGTTTCTCCACTCCGTTTCGTCCGCAGTTTTTTTGCACAGTACTGTAAAACTGGTATTGTAATGCAAGAGATACAGACAGACAATGCACCAGCCAGTATCGGTCCGTACTCACAGGGAATCATCGATGGCGATCGTATCTACGTCTCCGGACAGGGGCCAGTAGATCCGTCGACTGGCGATATCGTTGGCGCGACGATTTTGGAACAGACTGAGCGGACACTGGAGAACGTCGCTGCAGTCCTCGAAGCGGCAGGGGCATCGCTCGACGACGTTGTGAAGGCGACTGTGTTCGTTCAAGATATGGCTAACTACGACGCTGTAAACGAAGTGTATGGAGAGTACATGAGCGCACCGTACCCAGCACGAAGTGCTGTAGAGGTTGCAGACCTCCCAATCGATATCGGTGTAGAAATCGAAGTCATTGCTCGGACGCCGTAGGAGTCTATCGGTTCAATTCGTGGATTTGAGTGAGGATGGATTCCATCTCGTCCCCTAACAACTCGAAAATCGCTTCTCCTTTCTCTGTGCTTGCGAGCTCCGGTGCGCCAATTGCACCTGTTTGTGAGTACTCGTCAAATCCACGGTACACCGAGAGCGGGCCGCCCTGAACAAGATCTTTCCCGCCGTGTTCGTACGGTTCGTGAAAGTACTTGGCATCCCCCTCGGAGACGAGATCCGGCCGAAGATGCATCATGAGAGACGTCTCGAATTCTCCACCATGAGACATCCCACCGAGTTCGCTGTCACGAATTTCGTCGATGAAAGATGCCGCGAGTTGGAAGTAGGTAAGTCCGAGAACCTGCGAATTTGGATGCTCCGTCCCAACTGTACTGACCGCGGATCCGATGAGTGAGATGTTCCCCCCGTGCCCGTTCAGGAAGAGAATAGCGTCGAACCCGTTTTCGAGCGCTGATGACGCACTCTCTTCTAATACTGAGAGGAGCGTTCGGTGTTCGAGCGTGAGGGTTCCTCCGAAGGACATGTGGTGTGGAGAGTATCCGGTCCAAATCGTTGGAGTGACCATGATGGGAACGTCTTTTTCGACGCGAGTCGCTCCAAGATGGGCGACTGCGTCGACGAGGATGGTATCCGTAGAAACTGGGAGGTGGTGTCCATGTTGTTCGATACTCCCTACGGGAATGATAAGCACTGATCCATCCTGTTGGCCGATGTTTTTGATTTCCTGATACGACTTTCCAGCCCAATCCACACTCGAGGACCCTATATGTTCGTACATTGTTATTTTAAGTCTATAGATGGTTCGATAATCGTTACCCGCGTCTCACGCTGCTGTATTTACTTGTGTCTCCACATCGGAGTTGACCCGGTCCCCAGTGTCGTCGAAGAAATGAACTTCCGACGAAGAGAATCCAATTCGCACAGTGTCTCCCTCCTCTGGCCGGAACTCGCTGTCGACACGCGCAGTGAACTCGGACTCAGTAGGTGTATTGAGGTAGAGGAAGTTGTCCGACCCCATCGGCTCGACGACGTCGACTGTGGCTTCGATTCCACCTGTTTCGACAACACTGAAGTCTTCTGGTCGGACTCCGATAGTATACTCCCCCGAATCGAGGTTGATACCGTCGAGCCCCACGCTGAAACCGGGACCATCTACTGAGATTCCGCTTGAATTGTTGGTAACCGAGACTTCGAAGAAATTCATTGACGGACTCCCAATGAATCCGGCGACAAACCGGTTATTCGGGTTGTCGTAACACTCTTCTGGAGGAGCGATTTGTTGGAGTTCGCCATGGTCGAGAATCGCAATTCTGTCACCCATAGTCATCGCTTCCGTCTGGTCGTGCGTGACGTAGACGGTGGTTGTTCCGAGATCTGATTGAAGTCGCTGGAGTTCCGTCCGCATCTGTGTACGAAGTTTCGCATCGAGGTTCGACAACGGTTCGTCCATAAGGAACACTGCCGGGTCACGAACGATCGCACGGCCGAGGGCGACGCGCTGTTGTTGGCCCCCGGAGAGTTGTTTCGGGAGTTTGTCGAGTAATTCCGCAATTTCGAGGGTTTTCGCTGTCTCTTCGACAGTGTCGGTTATCTCCCCGTCAGATAGGTCGTGAGACAGTCGAAGCCCGAACTCCATATTCTCACGGACAGTCATGTGCGGATAGAGTGCATAATTTTGGAACACCATCGCTATGTCCCGTTTTTGAGGCTGCTGCTCGTTGACGATCTCGTCGTTGATCTTAATATTGCCGTCAGTAACCTCCTCGAGACCTGCAATCATTCGAAGCGTGGTCGACTTTCCACATCCGGAAGGACCAACCATGACGAGGAATTCCCCATCTTTAATCTCGATGTTGATGTCTTCGACCGCCGTAATCGGGGGGTCACCCCCGTATACTTTCGTTACGTGTTCGAGTTCGAGTTCTCCCATGACAAATCCTATCACTACCCATTCTCTACGCTCACTTAACTCTGTCTCAGGTTCCGAAAGAAGGGCGACGAGTTGGCAGTTTTACTAGATAAATAGTAAGGGCTAGCCCCAAGAGGAAGTAGTATGGAATTTGCATTCTGGGCATACCCGTGGGACATCCTCGACGAAGATCCACGGTTTGTCGCCGATCGTCTGGTAGATGCTGGGATCACAGAACTCAATCTCGCGACGAACTACCACTCTGTACAGGCCTTCACACCACATAATCCCGAGCGTCGAACATTCTTCGCACAGGCTAGTTCATACTTCCAACCGGGGGACCACTACGAGACACTCCAACCGGTCGTGAATGAGACGATGGGAGATGACGACTGGATCGAGACCATTGCGGACGAACTTCGAGACGTCGACATTGCATTGAACTCGTGGACAGTCGGTGTCCACAACTCTCGATTAGGGTTGAACCATCCCGAGGCGACTATCGAAAACGCGTTCGGTGACTCTCTCGCGTTTGGCCTCTGTCCTTCGAAGCCAATGGTGCAGGCATACCTCACAAACGTGGTTGAAGACCTAGCTGGTCGGGACATCTTCTCTGCAATCGAACTGGAGATGTTCGACTACTTCTACGGTTCTGGATTCGGCTGGCACCACGACAAGTTCCACACCGAACTCGGGACACTCGGCGAGTTCCTCTTTGGCTTGTGCTTCTGTTCGGAGTGTCAAGCGAATGCTGAATCTGCTGGAGTCAACTCCGACCTGGCAAAGACAACCACACAACAGACTGTCGATGGAATCACCGGAGGCACGGTTCCGCACGACGCCGACATGGCTGCGTGGCTCAAGAGCCACCCAACCGTCGCAGCGTACGCAGATGTTCGGTTCAAAACTCTGAGTCGACTGTACGAGGACATTGCAACTGCTGCAGGAAGTGCGAACCTTGGGTACTACGTCGGGTTAGTTTCTGTCGGTCAAACGTGGATGCAAGGAGCGGACCTCCACGCACTTTCCGAGTTCGTCGATTACTATACGGTTGCAGCGTACGAAGCGACGAGAGCAGATGCGGTAAACTGTGTACGCGAAGCAGACCAACTTACACCTGAAATTCCATTACACGCGGGCGTACTCCCTGGATATCCAATCGTCGATGATGCGTCCACTCTCGATAATATCGTGTCCGGACTTATCGAGGAAGGAGTGCCACGGATTTCGTTCTACAATTACGGCCTCCTTCCCGAACAGAACATCGAGTGGGTCACCGAAGCGATTCGTCCCTATCGGTAGGTTCAGTTTCCGTCTCACTGACTTCTCGAGCGTGGATTCAGTTTTGGTTCTCTGGAACTATTCTGTAGTGACTGCACTGTCGGATTGCATTTACTACACTACTGCAAGTTTTTAGTTCGGGTGATTGGGTGTCGAACGGTCCGTATGATTTCTTTTACCATGGTACTCGAATAATTGGGAGCCTATTGGAGCGAACATAGCAGCAGGTTGAGGGCAATGAATTTTGGATATATCAAAACCATTATGGCAAATGCTATTGATGCTCATACTATGGAAGACACCACTAACGAACCACGCAAGATTCAATCCGTGGACAGAGCAGTGGAGCTCCTCGAATCGATACAAGACCACGACGGAGCGACACTCACAGAAATTGCAGAGGCGACTGGGTTATCTCCGGGGACAGTCCATACGTACCTTTCGACGCTTGAGGACCACTGTCTGGTCCGCAAAGACATTCACGAGTATTACCTTGGATATCGGTTTGTCCTCGCTGGTGAGTACGTCAAGAACCACAATACACTCTACAGACATGGACGTAAAGTAGTAGACAACCTGGCCAACAAGACAGGTGAATCGGTCCACCTCATCATCGAAGACGACGGACTCGAAGTGATTCTCTACGAATCATTCGGAAAAGATGCCGTCGGGATCGAATTTTACATTAAAAATCGAGAAAATTCTGATCGCTATCTTCACTATTCGGCCAGCGGGAAGGCGATTCTTGCTCACCTACCACGTTCAGAGGTCAACAATATCATCGACAAGCACGGTCTAATGGCGAAAACTCCCAATACGATCACCAACCCTGACAAACTCGCCGCCGAACTGGAAACAATTCAAGAACGCGGATTTGCCGTAAATCAACAAGAGGCTGTTATTGGAATCAGAGCAGTGGGGGCCCCAATTTTGGACTCTCAGAGAGACCCGATCGGAGCGATCAGTATTTCCGCCCCATCGAGTCGATTGAAGAGAAATACCTTCGTCGAAGAATATCCCGAGGCGGTAATGGAAGCAGCAAATATTATCGAAGTAAACGTTCAGACTGGGGAGCTCTATAGGGAATAGGTACAATCCAACTGCAAGATATCGACCGAAAACCCGTTGGTTTTGTATATAACAAATTTCATTGGAGGGCCGGGAGTAATTATTGATGTGTAGGTGTAGTTAGCTTGGCATTCTGTCTACAATTAATAGATTTGGGAGCGTGATTCTACGGTGAGAAATCGCACTCACACCTCGACTCAGCAAGCCTCCAATTGGAAAATTGGAGATAGTGCGTATCTGCACTCCATCAATCCTTTACAAAAGTATGGTTGTAATTTTCATTTTATCTGAAAATATTGGTTTTGATATTTACAAATTTTTATTTGTAGGGGCTGATTCATACTGCTGTAACGTCTGTCGCGAACCTCACAGAGGACGAAATCGGAGAATTCTTCTCGGGTACGAAGGAGCGTTATCGGAGTACAAACAAGGGATACCTGAGCCAAACGAGCGACGCGGGAGTGAGTTAGGATGGCTCCTGTTTGCCCCCTTTGGGAGTCAGATCGACAGGTGTCGGGTCTCGTGTTCGGGCTTGCAGTGTATCTTATTAACGAGGTACCCGAGGAAGTGCCACTCATGGTGTTCAACCCACTTGGAGCGTTTGACGTTGTCCGTACTTCACAGTTGGTGGACTACTTCGATGAGTACGCGGATTATCTTATTGTCACACTGCTTGAAGAAAACGCCCGTACAGTCGCCTGTTTGCATCCGCGATACGTGCTAGCATTGACACCCATAATTTCTTATATTTTGACAAATTATATGACAAATTTATTGTGTCATTTGAATTTCTGGAATTTAAATATCTGGATACACCGTTAATATACGATATTATTTAAGCTACACCAATAAAATAGGCATAAAATACAAAATTTAAATTAGATTCAGAGAGAAAAACAATATACCATTTTATTTAAAAATATATATTCTAGTGATTACTCTCCCAACAAATCAAACAAATAGGAAAACAATCAAAATGTTTTGGACAAGTATTTTATCGATATCCTGCTTATTCTACCGGTATCCGGAGATTCCGATTACATTCCAATTCTACCAAGAGATGTTGCCGGTGTGCCTCCTCCCTAGACAGTGAACGAACATGGAAATGGTTCTCGATGGACAGCAACGAATTTCTAGTATATACTACGTCTGACCGCACCGGACTTGTCACTGGATTAAATCACGCTCCTCCACCTCTTCTGCCTGAAATTCAGTGAGATTGTCAACGCGAATTCGACGAAGATACAATTACCTGGAGAAGAGACTGGGACTTCTCCCAGAGACTGATCGACAACGACTACGAACTCCAAATAAAATGAGACCTAATCCGTTCACAGTCTTCCGAATCAAAGAAGCATTCGAGGATTGGTGCTTGGGGCTAGAAGACCTCGCACAAAGCAACGATTCCGTTACCAGAGAAGACATCCAGCAATTTGAACAACATATGATACATTTTGCGGCTACGACATCCCGACCATGAAAAAAGATTGGATACGTCCTGACAAGGTCGTGGCTGCGCGCGCAGCGAAGCGAGCACGGAGCGGAGGGTGGGGAGGTGGGGTCCGGGTCGGTTCGGGACTTAGCAAAAAGAAGGGTGCGAAGACTGGCTATTCCCACCACCGACCGCGCTCGGGGAACATCACGGTGCTCCACCCAGTGAGGGCCACTGAGACGCGCCCGTTATACCAGTTCTTCGCCGCCCCGTGAATCCGCACGCGCTCGCCCTCTTCGATCCACGGAGCATCCGACGCCTTCCAGCTCGTCAGTTTTGTACGACCGCTCTCGTCCTCGATGAGCCCAACTTGAGCGATGCTCGGACTGGAAGGTTCCCAAAGCTGCGTCACACGGCCCTCGATGCTCACTTCTTTACGATTGACGTCCTCAAGCTTCCCGATGGGAACCACCGTCCCGGGCGCCGTCTGCAACTCCTCGAACACCCCGACGACCGCGCTCATCAGGTCTTTCCCACCGACGACGGCTTCACCCAGCCGCCGACCAATTGCCGCTCGCGACCAGCCATCTAGCTTCTTCGACAGCCGCATCGACTGCTTATTCACCGCCGCCAACTGCTCCTGCGTGAGTTCTGCACGGGGATCACCTCGCTTCGGGTCTGCCCACGGGTTCACGCTCGCCGCCCGCTTCTGGAACGCTGCACGCCGCTCAACGCTCCGCTTCGCCGCGATGTCTCGCGTCCGCTTCTCCCGACCGTCCTGCGTCCCCAGCTCTGCCTGGGCACTGATGCGCTCCAGTTCGGCTTCCCGCGCCCGAATGCGCTCTTCCTGTTCGAGGGTCGCCCCATAGATCCGTTCGTCACTGGTGTCGACCATCCCGTCCGGGTGGTTCGCATCGACCTTTGCCTGAACTTCCATCTGCACCGTCGCCTGGAATGCCGGCGTCTCATCGACGACCTCGAAGCCGTCCTCGTCGACCGCCGCTTCGTCCGCGTTTTCGAATGCCTGTTCGTCGACCGAAACTACATCAGTGGTAACGTTCTTACTTGACATTGGAACTCAACCCAGTTCCGAAGGCGCTCAGCGCCCGACACCGCGATGCCATTACATCGCGGTTCTTCGACGACACCGACCGACAGACCCATCTATGCGCTCTCGCTCGCGCCTTCGCAAGCGCCCCTTGGGGCGCGAGCGAGAGCGCGTCTGAGGCGGACAATCAACCAGCACCGCGCGCCGTCTCACCGAGCGCAGCGAGGTGAGGCTTGTCGCGCGAGCGGAGTGAGTGCGACAACGACCCGCCCGGAGCGAGCGGCCAGCGTTAAGCCGTTTCTCGTGTCCGGCCCGCGAGGGGCGCAACCGAAAACGCGCTTAATGCAGGCGTCGAGGGCACATGCACTTTAGCCCGGAACGCGGTCGAGTGACGGAGGAACGAGACCGCGACAGCCCGGAATGGTCGGTCGCGAGCGCCGCGGAGGGCTCGTGAGCGAAGCGAACGAGACGACGGTGAGCTTTGCTCACCGGAAGGCGGAACGCGGCGAGCGGGGCGAGCCGTACCGATTGCCAGAGAGTACGGACATATATTACCCAAGACCGTGAAGTACTCGTATGCCCAAACCGGACGACTTCGCTGTCGAAACAATCGACCTCGAAGGAATCAGGGACTATCTCGATGAAACCGAGGTCATCTTCGCAGTGCTGTTTGGGTCGCATGCGAAAGGAACGGCAGAGGAGACATCGGATGTCGATATTGCCCTCCAGTTCCCGGATGACCTGTCCGAAGCCGAGCGGTTCCGCCGACGCAACCGTATCGACGCAGACCTCCAAGCATACGCAGACAGATTCGTCGACGTGAGCGATATCGAGTTGCTGCCAACGCACGTTGCGCACGCTGCGCTCAGGGATGGGATTCGCATCAGTGGTGATCCAGCGGTCATTACCGCGTACAAACAGCACGTCGACGCAGCGTATACTGCAGGTGCGAGCGAGCGAGAACGAGAACAACGGGAATTCATCGATCGGTTGGCTCGTGGTGACGTCTAGTGGTCGACGAGGATATTGTTGTTGACAAGCTCCGGTACATCAACGAGTACACGAATGACCTGAAGCAAATGCGGGGACTGTCGAAGGCGGCGTATGTTGACGAGATCATCGTCCAGCGAGCGGTTGAGCGGACGTTCATGAATCTTATTCAGTCCTGTATCGACCTCGCCCAGCATATTCGCGCGTCGGAGGGGCTCTCACCCAGTGGGACCGCAAAAAAGGAGATTGAGTCGCTCGGGAATGCAGATATTATCTCACACGACGTCCAGGAACAGCTGGAAGAAGCAGTCGGATTTCGGAATATCCTCACCCACCGGTATGGTGATGTGAATCAAGAGGTCGTCTATAACCTCGGAATGTCATGAGTGAGGTGTTTAGTTACCAGCACATATATTATTCCACAAACCATATCATGAAAATAAATAGTAGTAACGAATATGAAGAAAATCATAATCGGCTTGCTGCTGGTTAGTACTGTTTCACTGGCGGGCTGTATAGGCGGTATCGGGGGATCCAATGACCCTTCCGGCCCGACAATATATCTGTACAATGAACAGAACCAATCTACAGAGGTTTCACTGACCGTCACGAAAAACAACTCGACAATCGCTGATGACACCTATACTGTCGACGGAAGAGAAAACAAGAAAGTCAGCCTAAACAGCGGGCATGGAGTATACAACATTACTGCGAGATCGGAAGGCAAGCAGCTTACTCACACGTTCGACTATTCCGGGCCAGAGAGCCTGCTAATCTATATTGGTCCGAAAAACATCACAGCGGCTGAAGCTATCGATTAAGTCCGTCGTTAGTTCGTATCTCAGTCCAAAAGCCTCACTTCAGTCTCCGTGAGTCACCCGTGAAGTCGCCGGGGTTCAATCGTCGAGCCCATCTTTACGGAAGTGATTTATCGGCGGTGGATCGATGGCGTTTCGTGGACTCAAGGAAACGACCAAAGATATCGACCTCATCGCTCCTCCGGTGACGATCTGAGTGTCACGAGATGTCGTGGTGCTTACTCACTCGCTTTTCGAGCCACTCAAGGACAGCAAACAGAACCGCGAGGTGGTGGTCTGCTTCGAGAGGTGAGGGCTCAACGAGGTCATTTGCGTCCGGGGGTGGATGGAAGTGAGCAGTCGGCGCGTGTGGCTTCGGATGTCTATCCCAGCGGCACTGCCATGTTTCATTCGACGCAGTCTCTAGATAGTGGAATGAATACATTCCGCCTTCGAACCATCGGACGTCAAGTCGCACACCACTCAGTGACGCTGGGTACTGGGTTGGATCGATTTGAAGTTTGAGGAGACGTGGACTGAGTGAATCTGGCCGAAACTGCCACTCGGTGATGAGTGGGTGTGTCGCCGCCCGCTGTGCCAACACAGTGAGCGTTGGAATGTCGAGTGGGCCGCTTGGCCCTTCTGTCCGTTCGGTCACGGGTCAGACTCGTGCTCGGTCGTCGCGCAGTGCTTCTGCACGGTGGACTGCTTGCTGGATGACCTGAATGTCACGGCGGATGGTCCGCCAGTCAGAGAGGTCCTCCCACTGCTGGTGAAGCATCTCGTGATCAGCTACCGCCGTTTCAGTCGTGACCACAGCGTCCGGCTCTGGGACACCATAGGTTGCTTGGAAGCTCTGATCCTCTGAAATGAGTTCCTCAACCCGTGCCCGAAGGTCACTCGGACTCTGCTCACGGGCGAGTTGTTCAACTCGCTTCCACCGGAGGTACGAGGTGTTACGGGTGTAGGTTGCAGGCCGTGTGTCGGTTTTGTCTGCAATACCCATCTCGGTCAGTTGTTGGAGTGCCTGTCGGGCTCCATTCTCGGAGCAGTCTGCCCACTCTGCAAACTGCTGTGCAGACGCCGGCTCATCCGTCCCAACGAGGACATCGTAGACACGTTGGAAGGTCGTTCGGTCCGTACGCCACTGCTCTGCGGCGTCAACCGTTGGCGACCTATCGTCACTCATATTCGTTCGTTCGCGGCCCAAACACATATATCTTGTCTGTAGGGCGTATTTGTGAGTTGACCGTCTACAGTCAGACCGTGAACGAAGCGTTGGCCGATCTCACGGAACAACACAACGTGACGACCCCGTTGCACGACCCCGTGGCCGAGATCACTGAGCGCGTCTACGAGGAGCTCGAAGTGCTGCACGCGCTTGACGACCCGAAGTCGGTGGCTGACCTGCAACAGGAACTCGACTGGCCAGCAGCGGACGTCCAGGAGATTGTGCGACGGCTGGAAGAGAAAGACGCCGTCGCGGTAACCGCTGGGCGCGTCGAACGTCGCTCAACGACGATCTGATCGTGAGAGAGTGAGTCCGTGAGCTTTGCTGAAACGATCAGACCATGACTGGAAGTACGTGATACATACAGAGGGTGCAGTCAGCACCCGACGCTCGGTTGTTTCGGCGTTTGTTCACCGAATGTGCCGACAGACCGAGTCCGGGTGTCGGGCGCAACCAGTAATGGGTCACTCCCAAGCGGTGACTCGTTTGATTGTATCGAGTTGAAAAATAGTTGGATAGGATGAATTATAGAAAATGCGTAATTACATGTATTTTGAAGTTTTTGGTGAGTTTGGTGTTAGAAGATGGGTAATTCGCAGAATCAGGCCGACCACACACCCGATAAAACCGAATCCACCGATGGACATCGGTCTGAGACTCCTTCCCTCTTGACAAGCGGAAAACCGCTTCCGCTCAAGCGACGTCATTATTTAAAAACAGCTGGTGTTTTCACTGCAGGATTTATCGGAGGCGGGAGTGCCCTCCTCGCAGCAACATCGAAGCCTGCAGCCGCAGCAATCACGGTCATCGACGACTACGACGATGGCTCGCTCGCCGAATACACGACTGACGACAGCACTGCGTTCGATCTGGTGCAAAGTCCCACTCACTCGGGTGGCTACGCCTTCCGGGCGAAGGCTGGGAATGGCGGCTCCGATTACGCGATTGCAATGCCGGCCCAGATTCCGCAGGCCCCTCAGGCGGGAGATACCTTCGAGTTCTGGTTTTATCCCGAGCAAGCAACCTCGGATCTGCATTTCGCAATCTTTGGAGCGCAAGGAGATGCGAACACCAAGCCCAATAGCGAACAGTACCGGATTCGACTCAAATCGTCGGGTGATCTTCGCTTCTACGTCCACGACGGAACTCAGTGGACGGAACTCGCGAGTTCGACGGCGGCGTTCTCGATCGTCGGGTGGAACCGAATCGAGGTCCAGTGGGGGCTTGACGGTACGTTCACGATTACGCACTTCGATAGTTCGGGGACCCAAACAGCGCAACTTACGGCCTCGGATACGACCTGGGTGAGCGGTGGCTTCGGCTATTTCCTGCCCGCAGCCAGTTCCGTCGACCGGTACTATGACACGTGGAGGCTTTTGAAGACTACCGCGCTCGGCAGATTCGAACACGGACTAAATGGGTGGACGGCGAACAGCACGAATCAGTGTAGCCGAGTAAATGGGGCCCAGCAGCCTGCTTGCGTCAGTCAGGGTGAGTATGCACTCAAGGTGAGCGTTAATAGCGACCCTGAGCCGAGCATCGAAACCCAGCAGGCGACCTACCGGGCTGACTTCGTGAACTATCCGTGCTTGCTGGCCGATGTGCTTCCAGCATCGGTCGAGAACTCGGAGTCGGCGGTCACATTCCGCTTCCGGTATCATCACACCGATCCGGGTGGTGTCGAGGAATCTCCTGAGATGACGGTCGCACAGCGGCTCGGCGGCCGAATCGCGTGGGATCTGAGTGGCTTGAGTGCGACGAAGCTCGCCTCGGCTGACAAGCTGGAACTGGTGTGGTATCCGGAAGACCACCCGCCGGGGTCGGGCTTTGACTACAGCGGGGTGGTCTACGTTGATAACGTCCACCTGACCGACAATCCGGATGATGTCGCTGTCACGCAGATGTCCCGGAAACGCCGGGCGCTCGCGCGAACCTACGGCCCTTGTGTGGACACAATCGTCCAGACGCAGACCGATTCACTTCGGGAGGGTACGTTCAATCATCAGGACGGCACCCAAGTTCCCTATCGGGCGGAGATTCTATCAGATGAAAGTTGCGAGGTGACGATCGATGGAGAGACCTTCCGGTTCCATGGGGGATCACCATGACCCTCCCAGTACCCTGGGATATCACCGAGGAGGCGTACGTAGTTACGTCCATCTTCGGACATAACGAGAACAGCGGTGATCCCAACGATCCCACCGCGACAGCACGAAACAGCGCCATTCCCGGGTTTCTAGATGAGGGGTTCCACGGCGATGACAGACAGAGCTTGCCCAGTAGTATCTCGACCGCCCTTGGGAGTAAAACTCTCGAGGAGTACACTGATCCGTTCCCGAACTTCCGGATCAACACAGCTGTCGAGATCGGCTTCGACACGGACGGCCGGACAGTCCTCAATGGCGAGTACGACGCGCTGTACGACGACCCGAGCATGCAGAACCCGAGTTCGGTCTCGTCGATCACGCGAGAGGGTGGTCCCGGCGAGTCGACCCTCTTCGTCACTATCTTGGATTCTCTGGATGGGGCCGATAACTTCCTCCCTGCGAACGTGAAGGGCCCGTACACGACCGACCAGATCGTGACCGTGCCGGACGGCAGCGGCGGGACCGTCGAGGGAGTGCGTGCTTCGATCATCCTCGGGGGTAACGATCCCTACATCGTCGCCTTGAAAAATGGGTATACGCTCGCTCAGCTGTTCTTGGGAAACATCCCGCTAGCAATTACGCTGTACTGGCAAAACATCCCGTCGTTTTACGCGTTCTTGGATGTCGTGGTGATGGCTGACGGCGCCCGGCTCGTCCGGGTCTGGGACGCGAGTTTCTATCCTGCCCACGCGCTGTACGTGGGCGGGAACAAGCAGGATGAAACGCCGTTCCGGGAGGGGGTTGAGTGGACGCGGGACGGCCAGAATCCGGCGTTCAGGGAGTTCGCGTTAGAAAGCCGCGTGATCGGACGGACGCCCTTCGAGACGTTCGGGTCGCTAGGGTATGCGAACCGCTTCCGCAGTGGGATCGGTCCGCATCCAGTGATGCGATTCCCAGATAATGGCACGATACTCTCTGCCCTGACTGTCGAGAATACACTATCGGATCCCCTCTTCCCACCGCTTCCATGACACAGGTTAAGCAACTTCGCGATGAAACATCTACCACGCAGTCTAGTGACTGTATCCTCATGCGACCTCTTCCAATTCTGTGCGTGGGTGTGCTCCTCGTTCTCGCAGGTTGCACCCTCGGCCCGCTCGGGCCGACTGGTCAAAAGGGACCAGTCACGGTCGTCGTGAACAATTCGGCGGACACGACGCACACGTTCGAGGTGTGGGTGGTCGAGCTCCCAGCGAATGTGACGGAGCGGCGCGACGACGGGCTTACGGCAACGGGTTCCATTGGCCAAGGACTTGGCGGTGGTAATCCCGGCGACAATCATACCTTCACGGCAGTCGAGTTGCCCGACTCGGCCCGACTCCATGGACGATACACCCTTGACCCTGGCGAGAAGAACCGGAGTTCTATCGAGGAGTTCCACTCATCCTTCGCCGTAGTCATCGTCGTCTATCTGGACGAGGACGAAATCATCTCGTATGTGACCGCAAATTGTGATGAGGCCGATTTCGTCGCTCTCGGGGTTACCAGCCGTCCCAACCCTCCAGGTGGTGTCAGCGCGGCGTATACGTGCCAATAGAGAACAGTGCGGCAGTCATAGAATGTATCTCAGAGGGGTTGTGTCACGTAAAACGGAGTCAAATTAGCTGATACGTAGATGGTACGAATGTGTTACCGAATCAGTTCTAGTCCCCGGACGAACGCGTAGCCAGCGACGGTGCTCACTGCCACAACTGGAACCACAAGAATCAGAAAGAGTAGGACAATCGGCTGGGCAAATAAGAGGGCAAACCACAGTATTCCCAGACCGTCGGTAAGCCCAATGAGAACCATTGCAAGGGCCGCAGCAATAAGGATGGTGAGTGCGGGACCGAGAATGGTTCCAACAATGATGTTCTTGTCCACCTCGAACCCGGAAAGACCCTGTTGATGAGCGACGAGAGTTATCAGAACAGTCGATACAAACGGAACGAATGCCAGCACTATCCCGTGATAGAGGAGCGTCTGGCCAGCAAAAAATTGGAATATTCTGTCAGTTAAGACGAACCCATGGCCGTAGAACTCGGCATTTGTGATGAGCGGTGGAAGAAAATAGCCGATGACACCAGCAAGCGAAGTAATCACCCCACTAAGGACCCCCAGAATCAGCGGCCGGTCTTGCAAGACCCCTTCGAATGTCGAAACCATGCTAATATAATCATACAATCAAATATAAGCCCAGTTTCGGCGTAGTGGAACACAAAAAGAAACCAACACTTGGACGACCGATATCTATCGCATTACCCGTCTCTATCCCCTTACTGTAGGAATTGTTTTGTGACACGTTCAACAGCCAAAACCGTGAGAATCCTTCAGGACGTGGTGGTGATGGCTGACGGCGCCCGGCTCGTCCGGGTCTGGGAAGCGAGCGTCTATCCGGCCCACGCGCTGTACGTGGGCGGGATCTTGAGAGACGAAAACGAGTTTGACGAGGGCGACGAGTGGGTCACCCAAGGCCCATTCTCGCAGCACGATGCGTTCAATCTGTTTGGGGCTGAGGCGAGTTTCGCTCCATAGACGCCACTCGCTATCGAGTATCGGCTGGAGGGTCCGAGATTACGTCTTCAGCTCGTCGATTCGACCCTGCCGCCGGACGATCGCGGCGTGCTTCGGCGACGCGACTACCCACGGAGAGGCGTAACTCTGGCGTGGCATCCCACCCTCAATCCCGTCGCCGCCTTTGAGGGGAACCCCTTCATCGTGGGGCGTCGTCGTCAGCGTGACCGTCATGTACTCCTCATCACCGAACGGATGGCTGTCGTTGTTGAGGATCAGCCACGGACGCGGGTTCTCACCTGACTTGAACGGATCGGGTCCCCAGACGACATCCCCGCGCTGGTAACTCATTCAGTATCCTCGTCGTCGACGGCGTGCTCCAACCACTCGTCCATGTCCTCCTCGCCGAAGCGGTCGTTGGCCGCTCGCGTACTCTCGAGCATGCTGGCGTACGCGGCGACGTCGTCGGCTTCACCGAGCGCCCAGTAGTTGCCCTTGTGCCGGACGAGACCCCGATCTTCGAGTCGAGAGAGAACGACGCTGATGCTCCCAGCTTTCACGTCGGTTGCATCGCGAATCTCGCTCTGAGTGAATGCCTGATCGGGATGGGTAGCGAGGAATCGCATCACGCGATCAGCGTTCGTCTCCCCGGAGTGCTGGAGGCGATCCTCGGGAGAGGATTCGAACGTCTCGATGTCGATGGGCATATGTATTGCTTTGTCGCCGTGTGTATTAGATGTATCGACGTATTTTTTGAGTCGGTTCAATCTCGCTGATCGACTGGGTGTGGTGGGAAGGGCAGTCTATTCATCGACGACGTGCGTCTCGAGGTCCCGCGTCCAGTACGTCGCGGGCCCACCGGGGTTACAGCGAGTACACAGCTGCAACGGCCCTTCGAGATGCCCGAGTTCAACGCGGAATCGCGTCAGTGCAGTGAGCGTGTCGACGACGAGTCCACAGCCATCGCAGGCGTGGTAATCACGCTCGTCGGGGTCGGGCCGCGCTTGGACGGCACAGTCGACGCAGATCTGGTGGGTGACTCGCTCGTCTTTCCCCCACGTATACGCCGTTCCTGCCGTGGATCCAGGTGCTGCATCACAGAAGGCACAGCCGGAGAGCGTCTGCTGCATCACTCGTCAGCCTCGCCAGTGTCGCGGGCAGCCGACCAGCCACGATGGAACATGGCGAGTTGCAGAATCGAGTCGAAGGCTTCGCCACTCGGTTCGTGAACGAGAACTCGCTGTTCGGCGACTGCCGTCACGGCCCCGTCGTCGACGAGGTCACTGACGAGTTGCCGCGCCATCGTTTCGTCGACGTCCGCCGTCGCCACCCGGGCTGCATCCCGGTCTTGTGCGAGGAGTTCGGTTTCGAGTCGTTCGTGATCGTCTCCAGTGTCGTCGAGTATATCTGGACAAGTCATAGGAACTCACGCGAGGCACGGTCGTAAGAGCGCCTCGCGCCTCCTGGCGCCGATAAACATCACTATCGAGATCGGAATCCAGAAGGACTCGCTGCAGGCCTCCGACTCGGCCGTTGCACCTCATGTTTCAGCCTTGCACGGTGGTTTGGTCCACCGTCGTGGTGATGATATATACTGTCGGGCTCTGAAGAGGGAGACATCGATGGAGATCCAGTTCCAGCACGCGAACCCGTACTCCGGGCGCGAATCGGTTATCCTCCGGATCGATGGGTTACTTCCCGACCAGACGGTCTGCGTGCTGGTCGATGCTGGACAGAACGTCGCAATCGATGAGCTCCTCGACGAAGCGGCCAACGAATATCTCACGGCAGTCTGTCTCACACACGCCCATCTCGATCATTATCACTCGCTCGGCGACACCCTCACACATGGTGCGCCAGTGTACGCCGCCACCGATACGGCCACCATCCTCGAGGACGTCTTCGCGGCCGGCGCTGACCACTACGACCTCTCGAATACGGAGCGCGTGCTCCACCAGCTGGAACCGATTGATGAGTGGACGCAGATCGTTCCCGGACTCCGCGTCCATCCCGTTCCAGCAGGCCACACGCCAGGTGCTGCTGGCTTCCTCTTCGAGGTCGCTGCCGACGACGAGCGCCGAACGATTCTCGTTACTGGTGATTTCACGACCCGTCGTGCTGCTGGCTATCCGGGCTTCGACCTCGACCTCCCCGTGGATGTCGACGTTCTCGTCCTGACGGCCGCCACGATCGAGGACTTCCAAGCGACCCTCACCGATGCTGTCGGGACGATTTGTGAACGCGTCCGGGCTGGCTCGACGGTGCTCACGACAGCCAGTGGCCTGACTGGACTGCAGGTGGCGTATCTCCTCGGGCATCTCGCCGAGCAGTGGGACGAACGGCTCTCGATCAGGCTCGTTGGCCATGTGGCCAAGCTCTACGACCGGCTTGAGTACAGCGTCCCGAACGTCGCGACGACCGCCGAGTTTGCTGACCCGTCGGCAGTGTTGGAAGTGGATGGGGTGACGATCGCAGGGCCAGAGGTACCGATCGATGGGAGCGCCAAGCGGCTCTTTGAGACGATCGCGGACGATCCAGGTGCGACGCTCGTCCAGCTCATCAATGGCGGAAGCTCCCCGGTGACGAGTGCGGCGTGTACGACCCATCATTTTTCGCTCAGCAATCACCCCATCCCGAAAACGATCGACGACGTCGTCGAGGCACTCTCTCCGGTCCACGTGGTAATT
Source organism: Haladaptatus sp. DYSN1 (assembly GCF_029489995.1). Taxonomy (NCBI): domain Archaea; kingdom Methanobacteriati; phylum Methanobacteriota; class Halobacteria; order Halobacteriales; family Haladaptataceae; genus Haladaptatus; species Haladaptatus sp. DYSN1. Next base: position 83,436 of record NZ_CP120471.1, on the reverse strand, counting down.
ACACATCAACAGGGCGCCGCTGCGAACCAGTACAAGGACAAGTACGCCAGTTATGTCTGGGTCACCGATAACACGGACTGCTACACGCTTCTGGATGAGTCGGGCTGGACACCGCCACCGTGGGTGACGGAGTCGACGAAGCGTCGGGTGCAGTCCGGGACGACCACGATGGGCGGAGTGCTTGGCGATGCGATTGCGGACGCGGAGATACCGCTCCCGACGGTAACGCGACTCGACGATGTTGATCTCGGCACGGAAGGCCTCGATTTGGCGGCGCTCAGTGACCGGCTTTCAGTAGAACACACCGAGCACCCGCCAAGTGAAACACCTGCTCCGCGTCAAGAGACTGACAGTCCGGCGCCCTCCACAGGTCGTGTGATGACCGACGGGATGGCTGGTGAGCTACCAACAACTGACGGTGACCCGGATATCGATTCCGTCCTGTCGGGGATTGATGCCCGTCTCGATCGAATCGAATCGGCAGTCACGGGCCACGACATCGACGCCCGCGTCGTTGATGCGGGTGATGGGGCGATTCTGCTCCGCCTTGAGAATCCACCGGGCCATCTTGAACACGGCCAGCGGCTCCGCGTCCGTCTCCTCAACGGCCTAGACTCAGAGAGGGATGACAATCAGTCGGCTCAAGATACGTAGCCGTCTCTGCGTGACGCATCAGCGGGGAGTCACAGTCTAGTGACGGCGACCAGAAATTCCTAATCTGTAGTCCTCGTATACGGACCAATGTGGGAGTCGCGGACGCCAATCAACTCCGGCGAGGAAGCTGCACTCGATCACATCGAGCAGTACCTCGACACAGCGGAAAACGACGAGGTCCTCACCCGGGAGGACGCCGTCAATCATCTCATGGAGCAGGGCGTCGAACGTGCCGACGCGAGAGCGCACATCGAGCAGCTGTTGTTGAAGGGCTATCTCTACGAAGTCGAAGACGAACTGCGGCTGCCATCGAGGATCTGACAGAGCGAGGCCTACTTCGCTTTTCTGTATGCCGCTTCTCATAGGGATTCGCGGATAACCCAGAGATTCGGTTGGCACACTTCTTGTAGCTGATAGAACGGGGGTGCAAGAATCAGGGTGCATAGTTACCAGAGGAATCGAAAGAGTGGTTGGGTCGGGTGCCTTCCCAGAAGTAGTTCAGCAGGGGGGTTCGTCACGTCCGGACCACGTGGAATGCTTGAACGTTGGCCGGGGTCAGAATTTTGGCCTCTATTCTCGTTTAAGCAAATGCTTAAGTATAGTGGACGCGATAGTTTAGAAGATGCTTAAGCATCCTGACGTTGACCTGGACGCGGTCTTTGCTGCACTCTCTCACCCCACCCGACGCTCGCTCATCGAGCAGCTCTCGGAGGGTGAGAAAAGTGTGAGTGAGCTGGCCGAACCCCACGACGTCAGCCTGCCCGCGATCAGCCAGCACCTGCGCGTGCTGGAAGACGCTGGGCTGCTTGAGCAGACCCGCGACGGCCGAGTGCGCCGGTGCGCACTCCAGGGCAAGCCCCTGTCCGAAGCCTTCTCCTGGATCGTCCAATACCGGATCTTCTGGGAGGACACGCTGGAGGCCATCGCGCAAGAAGTCGAAGAAGACGATCAGCCATGAGCGACCAACCTAACGAACCGGAGACTGGAAGCATCGAAGTGAGCCGCGTGATCAAGGCACCGGCCGAGCGCATCTACAAGGCGTTCCTGGACGCCGACGCGCTGGCGAAGTTCTCGCCGCCGGCAGGCTACACCGCAAGATACGACCACGCCGACGGTGAGGTCGGTGGCACGTACCGCGGGACGTTCACCTCGCTCGACAAGAGTGACGAGCACAGCTTCAGCGGCGAATACGTCGAGCTGGTGCCCAACGAGCGTATCGTCCAGACAGACCAATTCGAGACGGATACCCCCGAGATGCAGAGCGAAATGACCGTGACCATCACCCTCGAAGAAGTCGAGGACGGAACCAAGGTAACCGTACGCCAGGAGGGCATCCCCAAGCCGATCCCTGCAGAGGACGCCGCCACCGGGTGGGGCATGAGTCTGGAGAACCTGGCCCGGCTGGTCGAGTACCCGGAAGCCGAGTAGGTCAGTCGCCGCCCAGGCCGAAGGTCCCACACCGCAGTGCTTGGCGCTGACCGGAATCCGTGAGGGAAGACAGTCCCGGTGTCAGCGCCAGCCGTCACCACCGCCACTCACGTGGTGGTCACCACCGCTCAGAGCGGCGCAGAGAGCAACCACGCACAACCAACTTATCAGAATAGTGAATGGACATTCAACCGGAAGACGTCGGCTGTATTTCGCTCAGGCCCAGCTGCCATTTCCTCTGTACTTCTTTGATCTCGCTCTTCCTCACCACCGACAGTCCAGTTCCAGATATCGTCGCATCAGTTCAGATACGACTGCTGATAGGTCTGTGATTTCAGTCGTCGCCACCCGGTTGATTCGTACTCCTTGCACACACCATCCATTCTACCCCCTGCACCCCACCTTTTCTTTGGACGATTTTCGAGGTACAGGCGGGGTGATAACGAACGTAGACTCGTGGAGACGTGTTTAGGGCAGCTTTCGTCTCCTCAAATCGTGTTTGCAAACGATTTCGAACCCACGAAATGGTATATGCACCGTATCCAACGCTCTCACCGAGGAATTACGGAGTTTCGGTCAGACGCCCGAATCATGTACCCCATCGTATATGAAAACCGTTACTCATCCTATATGAAAACGAGGAGTGGAGAACGGTTCATGCTACTATTCTCACCGGATAGAACGCCTAAATCGTGTTTGCAAACAGGTCACCTGGGTAGCAGACTAGCCAGTAGTAGAGTGAGTTTGAGTTTTGATAGATCGGGTGGTGTCACTGCGGCTACTGTGGCGACTGTTTCGGTTGATCGTCGATCTGCTCGTACATCTCGTCAGGGAAGGGGAGGCTTCCATAGATCGAGTAGGGGCATTGGTCACGCCCGATGCAGTACCGTTGCATATCATCATTCGCACAATTCATCGGGAGGGGGATTTCACCGCCGATGTCGTTGTCGAGTTCGTAGCGAATCTGGTAGTCCGTCTCCTCCTCGTCGTACCAAGGCCACCGCGAGAACAGGTCTTTCACGTCGCTGATGAATTCCTCCGTACTCGCGTCTCGATACTGGGGAAGCCACCACGCCATGCGTACCAGATTGAACAGATCCTTCCGAACAGGCTTCTTCTCCTGCAGACGGTCGTCCATCGCCGCCATACAGGGGAGTTCGAACAGGTCCTCGAGGTCGTCGACGTGTATGGGGCGCGCCCCATCGCTGTACTCGGTGAGCGTATAGCGATTCTCCCACTTGTGCTCGACAGAGACACTCGCGTGATTCTGCATCGCAGTCAGGGTGTTCCCCAGACTTCGTGGCGTCGAAAAGGAGTCACAGGCATGCCGTTCCCACGTCCGGTCAGGCTCGTACGCCTCCAGCGCCTCGTACAGATCTCGTGCTGTCTGCGGCTCATCGAGCTGTGCAGTATCGGCGTCCGCGGCTTTGACGGCGTTGATGATCGTCCGGATATCACGCTTCTGCCGACTCCAATTCTCCCACACACGGTGCGTCTGCCCGGCCTGGAAGAAGCGGTCGATGCGCTCCGTAATCGCAGATTCGTTCGCGGTGAGCCAGCTCCGCTGGTCTGCAGTCAGCGCCTCTTCTTGCACAGCGAGCAGGCGTCCGAATGCGTCTTCTGCGTACTCGCGGTACTTCGCCATGAAATCCGAGACAGGAACGTATAGGTTGTTGTCCGCGAGGTGAGCCTGAATCTCGCCTTGCTGATTCTCATTGCCCTCTGCACGAGCCAGACATTTCCGTGAGGCGGCGACGAGTGGGATTTCGAGATAGTACCCCTCGCCAACCTCGGGACGGGTCGTGATGTCCGTACAGACACGTCCTGGGTGGACGCCGTCCTCCCCGGGCTCTTTCGCGTAGAGCGTTTCGGCGATCTCCTGGTGGAGCGACCAGTCCTCGTACTCGCGAACGAGCGACCCGATATTGTTGACGTAGAGTTCGCGAAGATCACCGAGGAGCGCGAGATGACGGGACGGTGTATCCTCGAGTTTCGGATGGTCCATGATACAGACCGCTCCGAGCGTTGTGAGGACGGCAAGTGCTCCCGGATCGTCGACATAGGGGCGCTCGGCAGCCTCCTCTCGCGTGCTCGGCGCAAACGCTTCGGTGGTGAACCGCTCGATATCTGCGAGCATCTTCTCTGTTTGCTGCTCGCCATCGACCGTCCAGCGCTGATACCCGCGCTCGAACAGCTGCGTGAGCTGGAATTCTCCCTTGTCCCGTGGGAGTGCCGCGACTCGATACGCTGTGTACTCGTCGTCTGCTGGTGTGTCTCGGCTCATGATTGAAGGAAGTTGGGCGTCGCCTCGGTTCGGAAGTCGAATCCTGGATCGTCGATGGGCTGGACGACACGCGAGACATCGGCGTGTAGCGAGTACGGCAGCCGCATTACCCGGCGTCGATCGGCCGTGACCACTGGGTCGATGGGGATCTCATACTCGTCGAGCAGCAGGTCGTTGATGACCTCGCGGCTTTGTTCGTCGTAGTGGTGTTCGCGATCCGTATCGAGCAGGTAGACGTGACAGCCCTGGCCCGAGTAGACGACCATCGTCTCGTCGGCCGCGAAGTCATCCTCGAAGATCTCTTGGACTTCAAAGCCGTAGTCGAGGGCCTGCTCGATATCGTCGAACGAGTAGGGATATCCCTCAGGGGGGCTGTCGAGTATCCCGGCGGCTTGAAGCTGCTCAGTCTCGACATCGTCGGTTGATTCACCAGTGGTGGTTTCACGGGAAGCACGCTGTGCGGCAATGTCTTTCGCGTCGATATCGACGGCGAGCACCCACGGCCGATCCCAGTGATCGAGCGCATAGTAGACCGCGTCGGGGCGTGGCTCCGGTCGATCCAAGAGGTCCGGATCGGCGAGGGCGTAGGCACTGCCCTGAGCGGGGTCGTACCGTGCGGGGTGCTGAATGAACTCGACGAGGTTCTCAGTCGCCTCGAACTGCTGTACTGTCCGGTCGCCTGACCGACTCGTTTGCCACGTATTGCGGCGAATGAACGACCGATCCGGAGCGTCCTGCTTCCGGATGGGGTATCCCTCACGAAACGCAATAGCGAATTCTCTGGGCCCATCGACGGTAACGAATGAGGGGAGTTCGTCAACGTACTCGGGAAACGCCTCCGTGTAGTAGGTGTGGAGTTCCTCTCGTGTCGCCTCTCGCCATGAGAGGGCCATCGTTACTCAGGCACCTCCGTTTCGAGACTTCGGAACGTGTGGAGTGCCTTCATCCCCGGATCGTCGTACTCGCCGATTGCTGCGCGAAGCGAGCTAATCGTCCGTCGCTGGGTCGAACTCAGCGAGAAATCGACTTTCCCGGCGTCGGTGAGTGTCTCGATCGCGTCCAGAATGAATGCCTTATCTTCACCGGCCCAGACAGCAGCCGCGTCGACGCTCGCAAGCTTCTCGTAGTCCGCGAGCAGCGCCTCGGAATTGTTGCTCGGCGTTTCCACTTCCCCAACCCAGGCAAGATCGTCAGCAGCATCGAAGCCAGCGACGTCGAAGACTGTGTCGTCCCCATGCTGATAGTAGATCTCCGTTCGAGCGACGTCCTCCTGTTGGGCGAGCCAGGCTTCGAGGAAGACGACGCCAGCTTTGTGTGGGGTTTTCTCACCGAGATCGCCGACGCCCGGATTGGCCTCAAGCGAGCGATCCAGAAACTCACGGCCAGCCGGTAACACAGTGTAGTACTTCTGGCGGAACGAGCGGTGTTCTTCGAGGAACGCTTTCTGTGTAAGCGTCTCGATGTCGAGATTTGAGAAGGGCTCTTCGAGCGCAGTCATACTCTCCGTGAGCGAATACTCCTCGAGTTGGTGGTTCATCGCATCCAGCACGAGACCGAGAAATGCCGCCTCATCGCGTGTGACACCTTCCTCGCGGAGAGTCTCATCCGGAATGGTCGTCGTTGCCGCTTGAAACCGAGTCGGGGGTGAGTTGTCGGTGGTCGGGTCCTGCTCTGGTTCTGGTGATGCTTCTGTACCGCTGTTGGGGGCGGTGGCGGCCTCGTCAGCGGACGCATCCAACGACGCGAAGTCCTGGATCGTCATCTCGATACCGTACGTGTCGGCATGTTCGGTGATGTTCCCCAGTCGCGTGAACTGTTCGCTGGAGCTCTCGGCCGTGGACCGCGCTCGGCGGGCTGCGACGAAGACGTCGTCTTTCGACGCGAACTGACAGCACGCACTGGCTTTCCGGTCCTCAGACGGGGTATACTCGGCCCCACAGAGGTCGCAGATGTAGCGATCGGCATCCGAATCATGACGTACGTGCTCGGGCAGTGACGCCCCACCCGATGCTTCTGTCGTCTTCGACGTATCCGCTGGATCGTCGGCCCGTCCTTCCTGAGCCGCCGCGCCTGCTGGCTCGTGAGTCGAAGACTGTGGAGTTCTCTCAGCATCCTGTGACTCGTCGGCAGCTGCGCCGAACATGGGCGCGCTACCGATGGAGCGCTCCTCAGTCGATGACATTTGGGCCTCGTTCGTCGCGGTCGTTTGCTCGCGGTCCACAGACGCGCTTGTGTCGTCGCTCGCGCTACGTGCACCGAAGAATGAGGTTTCCGATGGGGTGCCGCCGGCAGCTGCTTCAGCGGCGGCTGTGCTTCCGCTCGCCGACGCAGACTCTCCGTCGACGTCATCGCCCACATCGTCTAACGTATCCCGAACCTCCTCGCGAGCGAATCGACTCGTCCGTCCCGGTAAACTGCACTCGTCCTGCGTTCGTCGCATCACCCGGGGAATCTGTTGCTCCTCGAAGAGATGCCGGTCGTCGCCCGAAAGCGGTGCCTCGCTCTCCGGGTGCCCCTCTGGAATTGGCAGCGACTCGAGCGAGAACGGCGCCGGACCAGTCTCTCCGAACCGGGGGCTCGGTAATTGAGCGATCCATTCACCGTCCGGCAACCGACTGATGCGATTGCGGAACTCGGACGTGCTGAGATTCTCGTGCGCCATCGACTCGGCGAGCTTCGCATCCGTCGCGATATTCCCGATGAGCTTCGTCTTGACGTTGTTCAGAATCTCCGTATACGCCCGATCGGACGTACTGTACTGCGCTACTTGCTCGGGGTACTGTAGTATCAACCCGAGACTCACGCCGAACGCACGTCCCTGTGGAATGAACTGCTCGTAGACCAGCGAGGACGTCGCGACTGGGGCAGCCTCCTCGATGATCATATTTACAATCGTATCATCGGCATCCTCGTCGTCGTTGCCATCCCCGGTCAGCGACCGGCCCCTTCCGCGGCGACCCTGGACAGCGTCCCAGAGATTGCTCAGCAGAATCATCGTCAGGGCATGCTGGGATTCAGCCCGGAACTCACCAAGGTCGAACAGGATGACGGCGTCGTCGTCGACGAACTCACGGAAGTCGAAGGCGTTCCCGACGTACTCCTCGGCCTCGTCGTCCCACTCAGGGACGTGGGTGAACATCTGGTAGAGGTGTTCGTGTTCGACGAGCTTGTCGAGTCGATTCGCTGCCGCACCCATCGTCTGCTGGAACTGACGCTCATCGACCTGGCACTTCTGGACCAGCGACTGCTCGATGTGCGCGTTCGCATCACAGAGTTCGGGGAGCGTCTTCTCTCGGCTCATTCGGAAGACGGCCTGTATCAGGTCTTCGAGGCTGAACGCGTCGTGGCCGTACTCCCGGTCGAACAGCCCCTTGATCAGGAACGTGAGGATTTCGTTGGCGACGTACGCCTGATTATGGCGCTCCTCACCGAGGATGAGTCGCATGATCTCGTGGAAATGCTCGACTTTATCCTGGACAGCGTCCGCACGAGAACGCCCCATTGCAAGCGCCGGGCGAATATCGAAAAACGAGACCGCCGGCAGGGTGTCTGGCGCGTTGAAATAGTAGACGTCGTCCAGGTTTCCGTTCGTGGCGTAGTGGGCGTGGAGATAGTTCTCGGCCATCCCGTCACCCTTCCCCTCGAGGATCACAGTCGGCCCGTCGACATGCTCGTGAAGCGAGAGCATCTCGGCCTGCGTGGCCGTTGACTTCCCGCTCCCCGTCGACGCCGCCCGAATGTAACTCGTCGTCAAGAGATCTGGTGGGATGCGGATCGGCTCGTCCAGCGATTCGTTCCGGTTCCGGAGCGGCTTCCCAACCGCCATGCCTGGGCCCGAGAACGCTTCGAGAAGATCCGGGTCGGGTAACGGCAGTGGCTGGCGGAGTCGTTCCTTGCCACGAGCACCGCGTGACCCTTCAGTTGTGAGTGTCTGCGCGCTCGGCACCGCCACAAAGTTCGCAAGTTCGTCCGCGTTCAACACGAGTTGCGGGCGACGTTTCCCCATCCACGACTGGTTGAACGACCGATTCAGCAGTCGGCTCAGTTCCTTCCGAGCTGGGTCGCGAATGTTCGTCAGGCTCTTCGAGACGCGACTGCCGTCGAGGTGATAGAAGTAGCCGTCGAGGTGGTTGAACGCGTTCGCCAGCGTCTCGATATTGTTCGCAGCTTGGGCTCTGACTGCGTCCTCGGGAGTATCTGGAAGGACGGTGACGGTGCGGAGGTTCACGAGAAACGTCTGTGAGGGCCCCTTCTGGTCGATGAGTGCCTGTCGGGAGGCAACCGCTCCACTCGCGGCACTCGACGTCTGCCGGGTGCTCTCGCCGACGTGCGGTGGGTCACGACCTCGTCGACGATCGCGAATGCGCTCCTGGTCGGCACCGTAGACCATATCGGCGAGGCTGGTTCGTGCGGACTGGAGTGCGCCATCGTGTTTGGTCTCGATCTGCTTTTTTCGACCTTCGGCAGCTCGCTGCCAGTTCCCGTAGCGGGTGAACAACACTTGCAACGCGGTGGGTGCGGTGGCCTCCGTAAGCCGTTCGACGGCCGTCGCGAGTGGTGCTCGTGCCGGATTTCCCGACTGGGTTCCCTCTTCTTGGACTTGTGAGTACTGCTTGAGCGGCGTCATCCAGTCGCGACTCCGTTCACCGATACCGCTCCAGCGGGCTGCGAGTGGCGTCCGCTCGGAAAGTGAGGTGTCGCCTCCATCATCGACAGCCTCCGTGTTCTCTCCACCGTCACCGAGGTGGTCATCGTTGCAGAGTTCAGTTCGGAGGTCGATTGCTTCCTCGTAGATATCGTAACTCGCTGGATAGGCGGTCTGTAATTCGGATTCGAGCGTCGGCAGCAATCCCTCGTCATCAACGCCCAGATAGAATCGAACCGGCGCATCCTTCCCCTGGGTGAGGGCAAGGAATTCGAACGTGGGGGGACTCTTCCGTGGATCGAATTTGATCTTCCAGCCCGTTCGAAGCTTGCGCAGGCCAGCCAGCCGGGAGACGATATCCGCAGGGTCGACACGTTCCCGCGATGGCTCGATGCGGATGTAGTGACGCGAATTAGTCATCGGCCTCTTGCGGTGCTGTCGAGACACCGGCCTCATCGAGCAACGAGTCCGGAATCGCGTAGTCGTCAACACGACCCTCCTGGGCGAGATACGCGACGTCGCTAGCGTCGATGTATCGCTGGTCGACGAGATACTCCCACGGGTCGAGGTTGTCATCGAGGACGTGGACTTCGTAGTCGTTGACGTGGAGGGCGAGCGACTTCGTCCAGTCGTTCACCGCGAGCAGGCATTCGGAGTAGCCACCGTCCTCGCCGGTCTGGGCGGTCGCGATGAAGTTCTGCTCGGCGGGCGTGAGACCGTGGAAGTCAACCATGGCGTCGCTGACCGACTCGTGATGGAAGATCTGCTTGATGTCACAGAGGTTGTAGACGTTCCGTGCCTTCTCGACGGCCTCTTCGGATTTCTTGTCGGACTTCGCGATGAACTCATCGACGGTCTGTGAGATGAGCGTGATCGCCGTGTTGAAGTGGCGACTGTGCCGGATGAACAGGTCGATCATGTCCGTCGTCGCCGCTCGCCGCAGGAGGTAGTGGGCCTCGTCGATGGTGACCTGCGTCCGTCGGTCACTGCTCTGGGCGCGCTGGTAGATCCAGTCGAACATGACGTGCATGAACAGCGGTGCCTGTCCCGTGTCGGCAAACATCGACATGTCGATGACGACCAGCCGGTTGTCGAGTTCGACGTTCGTCTGCCCGTTCAGATTGTCGTTCTCCCCACCGTGTTGGAACGCTTCCAGGCCGAGGAGAAGCTGATAGGCGTACTTCTCGTCGGCCTCTTTGAACCGCAGCTCTAGCTGCTCGATCTCCGGGCGAACGCGCTCCTCGTCTGCATCCGCGTGCAGCTCAAGAAATTCCGACGGTCGGTCGCCGTCGGTGAGTGCGTGCAGGATGTCGAGAACGTCCTGCATCGTCGGGCTCGTGTTTTCGTGCGTCGCTGGGTCGGGAGTGATACCGTATTTGAGATAGGCGAGACGAACTGCCCGACGAAGGATACCCTCTTGTTCCTTGCTCAGCGATTGGTCGGCGACCGCCGAGAAGTGCGTGCGGAACAGCTCCATCACCGAGCGGAACTTCTTCTTGAACGGGTCGTCCGCGACGTCGTCGATGCCGCGCCGTATTTCGAGGGGATTCACGGTGTTCTGCCCACCGAAGCGGATGACCTGGCCGCCGAGGTCGTTCGCGAAGTCGACGAAATCTCCGAGCGGATCAAGGACGAGCATCTCGATCTCGGGGTCCATCATCATGCGATGGTACATTTCGTGCTTCTCGGCGAACGTCTTACCCGACCCCATCTTCCCGGCGATCGCCTTCGAGTACGACGAGAGCCGGTAGCGATCGAGCAGCACGGGCGTGTTCGTCCCGTCGAACCCATAGAAGACGCCTTCAGGGTCGGCCACAGCCGGCTCAATGAACGGGAACATCGTCGCCACAGCGGTTTCCTGCATCAGTTGAGTCGCTTTGATTGGGTCGTCGCCGAGCGGGGCGAGGGCGTCCTGTGATTCGATCTGCCGCTTGTCGAGCGTGACTGCCTTGGCATTCGCTGTGCCGAGCGTTTCGACGACGCGTTCGGTGGCGTCGTCGAGCTCCTGCTCGGTGTCAGCGATGATCTCGATATAGATCGCGAAGTCGAAGAGCTTCGTCTCACCAAGGATGATGTCCCAGATGAGGTCTTTGACCATGTCACGGTCGGCCTCTGCCTCGTGGGTGTCGGTCTGGTTCTTCTCGTGTTTCTTGTGGAGGCGGGCTCGCAACTGGGTGAGACGCTTCTGGAGTTTCCTGAGCACTGATCCGGTATCGCGTGGCTCGATATGCTGGGTGACGCGGACCTGGTCGTTCGTCGTGTAAAGGTCCGTAAGCCACCCGAGGGGAACGCGCTCGGGGTAGCCGTGGATGGTGAGCGTACGGACGAACTGGTCATTGCGAACCATGTAGCCCGACTCGAAGAGATTCGAGACCTCCTGGAGCTGGCGAGGTGCGATGACATCCCGGTCGGCAAGCGTCTGCTCGGTCTCGTCCTGCACGATGCCGATTCGGAGTTCACCCTCGTCAACGTCCTCGACCTCAAGCAGGTACTGGGCTTGTTCGCGGATGTTCTCCTTCGTGAGGTCGTCCCCGTTCGCTTCGAGGATTTCCGCTGCCCGGTCGAACGTCTCGTCGTCGATATCATCGATGCTTTGCTCGCGATTCCCCACGGGTAGCCACGAGAGAAGGCGATTGAATCGCCCCGCCATCAGTGCTCACCCTCCGTTTTCGTCGCATGCGAGAACTTCTCGAACGTTGGGTCGACGTGGTTGTAGTAGTGATAGAGGATCTCCATCGTTTCCTGACGGTTGGTGACTCGTTCGATGGACACATCTGTCCGACCGAGCTTGTTCGTGATCCGTCGCTGGCGCTGCCGAACCTCGCGGATACAGAGTTCGGTCCGGGCTTCCTCATGGGAGTCACCCAGTGGTGTTCGATCGACAATCCCCGAGAAGACCGTCCCGATGACTGGAAGCGTCCCGAGCTGGCTCAACACACTCCCCGTCTCAAGATCCTTGTGTACCTGATCAGCGTCGACGCGCGTGACGATGTAGAAGTCGCGCTGTTTGAGGTCCTCGTCTTCGATGTTCGTGTTCGCCCACTGGATGTAGAACTTGCGCCCGTACTGGAGGATAGGCGTCTGCCCACGCGAGGCCATGCTCGCGCCGGCGGTGTAGAAGCGTTCGAGGTGGCCAGTCAGGTCGAAGGTCTTCGGATAACAGGGGACAGCGACGCTGGACTCGAGCGACATGAGGAACGACATATACGCGCTCATCGTGTCGCGTTTCGCCTGGTCGCTGAGCGAGAGCCAGTTCTGCGGATGGACCTTCAGAAGGCCGATATAACTGTTCTCGTCAACGGCGATGCCGTCGTCGCGGACGTAATCGAAGCCGAGTTTCTCTTGCGTGGTCGTAGACTCGCCGAGTCGATTCTCGAGGTCGAAGTGGTCGCGAGCCCGAGCCCGTTCGCGAGCGGTCGGGAGATCCGTATCGATATCGTCGAGGAACGTATCGAGTGCCTGGAGGACTTCGAGGTCTGACTCCGGTGCTGTCGGCGATGCGTCGTTCTGAAGCGCAGCGGTCGGCTGGGCATCATTCTGTAGCTCGGGGTCCGAAGTGGACCGCGACTCGCTCGCTGACGCACTCGTCGAGTGTCCGGGCGACATATCGGATGAAGCGTTCCCGTTCGTTGTCTCGTCTACTGCGTGTTCCTCATCGCTTTCGGCGGCGGTTCCGTCGGTGGTCTCGTCGGAGAAGGCAGAGCCCATGCACAGTCACCTCGATTCGGTCTCCTGCTCTGCTTCGATCGTCTCGATGTCGAGGCCGTCCTGCCGTACGCCGACGACGTCCTGGACCACGGGCGTTTCCTCTTCGGGACGAGTACGGCGATTGTAGTAGGTATTCGACGAGAGATAATAGGCAGCTGCAGCACGGGCGTAGCTGAGTGGCCGCTGGCCAGCGGGCGCAACGAGGAGGATGAGGATGCCGAGGGTGAGCCCGATGCCACCGGCAATCATGAACAGCGTGCCGGTGAACCCGAGGCTCTGGGCGATGCCGAGGGCGAGAAAGGGGATGATGAGGACCTCGCCTGCTTCGCGGGCGGTGAGGCCGAAGACCAACTTGGTGTTGATGATTCGACCTGCGATGGGGAAGGTCTCCATGTGGTAATTCATTACAAAGTCAGACAGTTAATATTTACCCTACTACGTTACTTTTCCAAATAGTATTAGATTTTCGATGTATTCGTTGTGCTACCATTGCCGAGTTTGGTGAGCTGGCTACGTGGTTGGTCTCGGAGCGATTCCGCCAGTCGCGACCCGCTTTACTCTTCCCAGACTTCTCCAAGGCGGTCTTCAACCCATGGGAGGACGACCGTTTGAAGCACTGTCGTGAGGTCTGGGGGGAACTCTCGATCTTCAGCTCCGGTTGTACTCGCAGTCGGGAATGGATGGAAATGATCACGGCTGTTGTGTGATTGGTCGTGACGGTCCCACCGACACCGACGTTGGTCCCCACGATACCGTTCGAGATATGAGACGTGGAATTCTCCGTTCGTATAGACGCGGAGCTCCAACCAGACGGCCGTCATCGCCGTTGGATAGTAGTCACGACTGAGATGCACAATGAGGCTTTCCTGCTTGTTCGCTGGGAAGAGCGATGTTCCACTCACTTCCGATTGCTGTGCGAGAATCCGTGCCAGATAGCGAAGCGTTGCCGCGTCGATAGTTCGCTGTCTGTCTCCCGGCTCGCCCACAGTCAGGCGGCCTCCGATGGGAAGTCACCCGTTCGCTGCTGACGGACGTCTTCCAGTCGGCGAATGCGGCGCCGCACGGTTTCCCACTCGCTGAGGTCTAACCATACGTCTTCGAGCTGATCGTAGTCGGCGTGGTCGAACGCGTCGACATCGTCAGGTCGGGCGACGCCGTACTGGTCGCGGAACTCTCGTTCACGAGCGGTTAGCTCTGTGAGGCGAGTTTGGAGTTGACCCGTCGAGAGTTGTTTGAGCCGGTTGCGTTTTCGCCACTCGAAGTACGATTCGTTCCGCTGGTAGGTTGCGGGTGAGTCGCCGACCTGGTCGAGGACGCCGATATCGACGAGCCGGGTGAGATGCCGGCGTGCAGTATCGGGTGAGCACTCTGCCCGTTCAGCAACTCCCGCAACGCGTGTCGGTTCGTAGAGCTGGAGGGCGACCCGGTAGACGCGCTCGTCGGTCGGTGCTGCAGCCAACTCAGCCCCGAACTCGGCGGCAAGGTTGAACTCCGCCACTGGGTTAGTGTCTGGTTCGGGCATGGAGGACGATTTAGGCCCAAGACTAATATATTTACCTCGTGCAGAGATATTTCGTCAGTTGGCCGAAGGTTTTCATAGATTTTGCTCGAAGACTCAGAAATTGATAGGAATCTAGTTTCTCTGAATTCAGAAAAGGTAGTCAGCAGTGACCGGTAGCAATATCCACTCTATATACATATGTATACACGTGAGCACGGACTACAAGAATGTCCGCCTGACGAAGGACGCCTATCACGCACTGGAACGGCGCAAACGCGAGGGCGAGACCTTCTCCGAGGCAGTCGCGCGGCTGGCACGCGACAGACCGATCAGCGACCTTGCCGGACTGTTCACCGACGAAGAGGTCGAAGAAATCCGGACGGCCCAAAGCCGAGCCTACGACGACTATTCCCCTCGCCACCGTGAGGAGCGCGAGTGACTGATTCTGTATACGTTATTTTTGAAAGATGTTGGACGGGAGGATGCGGCCGCCCTCGAGAAAGCCATCGAACTACAAGACCAGCAAATTCCAGAACGCCTCTCCGTGATGACGCTCTATGAACTGTACTGGGGCATCGGCTACGTCGATCGAACGCAGGCCGAACGCGACAACGTCGACGCGATTCTCGGCACAAAGGAGGTGTACCCGGTGACGCCCGCTATCGCGCGGAAAGCGGGACGAATTGCAGGCGAACTCACTCGCCGAGACGAGCCATTGAACGACCCGAGCGACGAACTTATTGGTGCGACAGGGTTCGTCCACGAGGAGCCGGTGCTGACGAAGAACGTCGGCCACTTCGACCAGATTCCGAACCTCGAAGTCGAAACCTACTGACACACCTATAGGAGTCTTACTCGACTCCAATCTACTGCTATACAGCGGTCACCGCTCGCAGTGAAATATTCCCTCACGAGATCTCACCGGAGCGGAACAGGCTCACGTATTACGTCAGGAAATGTAGAAGAGATCGTGAATTCGAGAGGCTCTTAGAGTTTCAAGACGACCCTGAACCAGAGGTGGAACTGTTTGCCTCACAGAGTATTGGTAGCTATCTCTCTGAGGGTTATCGAGAGTTCAAGGCAGATTACTTCCTCGAAATTTGAATGAAGAGTTTTCGGGCTGTCATAGAGCGATTAACGATTGGTTCACACAGTCCATAAGTTAATGATTCTTACCAGTGAATTACTACTCGTTCTACACCACTCTATCACACCAGCCACGAGGCTCTGCGTCTCGGGCCTCATTTTGTGACCGATTTGCGCTCTCTGTTCAGCACGCTTACTGATAGCGATCACTAGTTAAGGAGTAAAACAGAGCCACTCCACATCATTGAATCGATGTGTTGGGGAACGATTCGTGAAGATCATCGAGCGTGATTGCCTCTGCATCACGCTCCGCGGCGTGCATGGCAGCGTCGTCGACGATTCCCACGATATCAGCACTACTGAGCTCCTCTGAGCGGTGAGCTAACTCGTGATAGTCGCGTTCGTCGAGTGCGGTCGGCAGTTCACGCAGGCGTACGCGAAAGATAGCCTCACGAGCATCGTTGTCAGGGAGGCCGATCTCATACTGCTGATCAAACCGCCCCCGGCGGGTGGCAGCCTCATCGAGGAGGTCGGCACGGTTTGTCGCTGCGATGACGAGGAAATTCGGATCGTCGTCATCCAGGTGCGCGAGGAACTCGTTGACGACTTGGGCGTGTTCACGGTGGAGGTTGTTTCCACGACCGGCGAGCAGCGCATCAATCTCATCGATGAAGATGACGCACCGGTCGAACTGCTGGGCTTCATTGAAGAGTCGGTTGACCTGCTCGGTTGATTCATTGATCCACCGAGATTTGATATCGCCTGCAGAGAGCTCGAGGTACGGAAGGCCGAGTTCACCAGCGACTGCTCGGGCGAACAGGGTCTTCCCGGTTCCAGGTGGGCCGTACAGGAGGATTCCATTCGGTGGGGAGACCTTGAATCGCTCGTAGGCTTCGTCGATTCGAGTTAGTGGTCGGAGTACTGAACGCGTGATTTCTTTCTTCAGTTTATCTTGGCCACCGACGTCCCGATACCCAACATTTGGAGCGGGTTTCCAATCGTACTCGAGATTATCAAGAACCGGACGCAGTTGGTTCGAATCGTCGCTGTGCTGAGGAGCTCTATGCTTAGCATGCTCTGTGGCCCTATGAACAGACAAATCTGGTTCATCGGTCTGAGCTGTCTCTGATGGCGAGGATTTTTCTTCGATATTGTCAGTGGCAGTACCGAGACTCGTTGCGATCATCAAGGGGATGCACGCAAGCCAGCTGAGACCCATGAGCCACAAACGGTCAAACATAGATGAGACCCGAAGTGGGGCAAGGGGTTCTGCAGCTGACGTCCAGCTGTTCTCCCAAGCGGGGAGGAACCATACAGCTGTTAATACAGCTGAACCAATGAGAATTCCAAAGACCCAATCAATATCTGCACTTTTGGTGTTCTCGCCATGCATCGGGTAGATCGCTCCAGTTAACAGAGCAGCAGTAAACGAAGGAAGCATCCAGATGGCTGGAACACCTAAAAGAACTGCTATTCCTCTAACCGAGGAGGGAGTATTAGCTACAACCCAGACGACCCCAAGTGGGGCCAGCACATAGTTTGCTGTAAAGAGACCCGTTGAGAGAAGCTCCACAACCACCTTCGTCAGACGATCTCCAATCCTCAATGTTCCAGTCATCTCATTTTCACCGATCCTTGTCGGTGGACTCGTCCGTCCAATCGCTTATCGTCTGTTGGTTAGGTCCAGTCTCCGTCGATGTATCGACAGCGGGGTTCTCGCGGTATCTCTCAAGACCAGCCTCCGCCCAGTCAACAGGTGATTGGTGGAGATTTCGGGTCGCGTAGTCGGCACCAGCTTTGACGTCTTGAGCGGCACGCTTTCCGCTCTTCTTCCCTTGAGCCCCTACCTTCTTACTCGTCTTGACAGTCTCTTCTGAGAAGACTGTTGTAGCTGTACTTCCGGCTGCACTCTTTGCCCGACCTGCTGCAGATCCAGCCCTACTGACAGCGCTGCTTCCGATTCCGCCAGTTTTCCGATCAGCATAACCCAACCCCTTCGACGTCCCATGTCTCGTCTGTTCCATCAGGGCGGTACGAGTCGATTTTCCACCAGACTGGTTCGTCGACGAACTCTGGGAACTCGATTTGCTTTTCGCCCCTTGACGACCGGAGATTCGACGCGGCGACAGCCCGGCCATCGCCGCAGATTTGATCCCGACGAGTGCGGGGGCAACGAGGCCAATCAACCAGAAGAGGTACGCCTCAAGGACTTCCCCGAACCCAGGGTCACCAGCTTGTTGACTCTGTGCCGCTGCTGCACCCTGTCCGGCCATGTCCGCGTACGCACCAGCAGCCGCAGCGCCGGTCTGCAAGAGACCGGCCATCACGATCCCGGCGAGGAGCATGAACGCCGTCGCCCGGAGAGCGGTTTTCGCGATCTCGGACGTGTAGCGGAGCGGCCCGAAGTCCAGGAAGAGCATCGCCCCGAGGACAGGCAGGAGAATGAACGTCGCATTGAACAGGAACTCCCGTAGGACGAAGACCCCGAGCGCTAGCACGATGCCCGCCACGGACACCATACTCAGGATCAGTCCGCCAATGATTACGCCAGCACTCGACGCCGCAGCCCCGTCAAGACTGGCTTGCAGCACCTCCGGTCCGAACGCAGTACCGTAGTCTGCGGTGAAGATGTGGCGAATAATTGCGTTCGTCAGCAGGAGGCCGAAGTGCATTATTTGGCGGGCGACGGCGACGAAGATGATCACTTTTAGCGCCTTCCAGACGAGCATGAAGTTCGTTGCCTCGTGCTGGTCGGCGAACGGTTTTGTCGCGACCCCCGCCATGAACATGATCACGAGCAGCTGCGGGAAGATATCGAGATTATGCTGGAAGGCCGCCTGCATCGTCGGGTCGGAGTAGGGGCTGTCGAAGATGATGAACGTCCGCATCCCGTTGGCGATGAGCTCGCCGATGAAGCCGAGGATTCCGGTCAGGATGTAGGTGAAGAAGTTCGCAATCCAGTCGGTGAAGCCAGCGGCGAGCGGCACCAGCATGGCATCTGTCGGCAGCGTCGCGATGCCGTGCTGGAGGGACGCCAGGGTATCGGGACCGATGCTGTCATGGACGACGTCGAGTGGGATGTGGACTCTCGATCCGTTGACATCCTCCAAGCGCCTAAAGGCGCGGGAAACCTCACGTTCGGGGTCTGGCATTAGCGCCACCCCCGACGTGAGCGACTTTCTCCTATCCGTGGATACTCCGGTTCGTGCGCACTTCTTTGGGACGGGGAGAGCGTGGTGACTCCAGCCACTCGTGGCTGTCCCACTCGAATCGCACGGGCCGTGCCATCGGCCTTGGTGCGTCTGTGTGCCGTCTCAGGAACGACTCGCTTGCAACGAGGTCGGCGTGACCCTCGAACCCGCACCGACACGTAAGCGTGTCTTGGTGGCGAATCGTGTCTGTCGTGGAACCGCAATTCGGACACGTCTGACTCGTCCACGCTTCCGACCGTGCTTCGACCGTGATGCCGTATTCTTCGGCGGTACACACGAGTCGGTCGATGAACGCCCGGAACGCCCAGAAGTTGTGCGTTTTCTCGTTCGCCCGAACCGACCAGTGCGTTTCCAGCACGTCGGTTAAGTCCCCGACGTACACCGTCGAAACCCCGTCCTCGTACAGGCGTTCGAGAAGGTCGCGTACCAGCGCGTTCTGTGCGTGGTCGCGCCGTCGCGTCCGACCACGGTACAACTGTCGAATCCGGCTCGAGGAGTAGCGCCCATCGCGGAGCTCGGACTGTAGCCGGGCAATCTCCCGCGTCGTCTCGCGGAACTGGTCGAACAGGCCGCGTCCATGGTACAGATACTGTTGGCCGGTTGTGGTTGTACAGGCGACGAGGTTGTTCGCACCAATATCCAGAGCGGCTTCTTCCGAAGCCAGTGGTGAATCCAGTCGAGAATCGTCCACGGTGACTGGTTGAAAGGCCCTGAATTGGTCCGAGGACTCGTCGTAGAACAGTTCCAGCCGACCCTGTTTGCCATCCCACTTCGGAACGCCCGCCACTTCGAGGCGAAGACGCTCTGCGTACCCGAGGTCGTACTTCTCTTTGAGCTCGCTTCCGACGGGGATTTCGAGGCGTGAGCGGTCGCCGGTTTCCAGCGTGTACTGGTCGTTTCGGATGCACGTTTGCAAGGTGCGACCGTCGTCTTCGTTGCCCCAGTAGCCGGGCGGGGAACACTGCTCGCCCTTCTCTTTGAGCGAGAAGAACGATTTCCACGCGCTCTTGCTCTTTCGGATGAGTTGCTGGGCAGTGGCGCTCCCCAGAACACCGACGTACTGTTTGCGGTAGTCGGCGGTGTCCCAGACGCTTTCGCCGTCGAAGTAGTTCTGGCGGCGCTCGTAGGTGAGTTCGTTCCAGAGGCTGGCTGAGGCGTCCAACAGGTCGTGTAGCAACGCCGCATCCTGTTTGGAGCGGGGTCGAACGACGAATGTGTTGGTACGCCTCATCCCGATAGATATTTGGACCAAATCGACTAAAAGTCTTTTGGACCATGCGCCCTAACGTCGATATACCGTGGTCGTTGAACGGTCGAATCCACGAATACGCCGATGAAAACGATATGAATCTCACAGAGGCATACGTAGATATTTTGGAGCGGGGACTCGAAAACGTGGAGACCCCAGACTGAGTGCCGTCGGTGGATTGCGTCGTTCTGTGGTCGCTCGACTCGCGCCTGAAGGCAGGGGAATGCGCTTGATTATATGCCATCATTTGGTCTGAGTTCGGTGGTGTGTTTGTTGCGTGAGCTTCAGCGTGGAAATCCAAGTAAGTACGCCACGGGTGCTAGCCAGTTCCCCTCCGCATGTACGCAAACGGTACAAAGAAAACGAGGAACGCCGCCACGGAGACGAGTGCACCCGCGAGACTGGTCAGGAGCTGGTAGATGTTGAATGGTTCCGGCTGGAACGCGACTCGTGTCTGTGCGGGTCCATAGTAGACGTGCTGCGACACGTTGGTTGCGCCCGTGAACGAGGCGGTGACGTAGAGGTCACGCCGCTCGACGACGACCGTGCCGTTGGCGTTCGTTGTTACTCGTCCCTGGGCGGCTCCGCTGAGCCAGACCGCTCGATTCGACAGCGGCTGGCCAGTACGCGCGTCTGTGAGTTGGACCCGGGCGTGCGTCTCATTGAGTGTCGTCGCGGTGAGACTCGCGTTCTGCTCGCGAACGGTCTGTGTGGTCACCGGAATCGAACCGTTGTGGATGTCGCGGACCTCCGTAATCGGCTGGTCGACGTTCGTGATGACGATCGTCGTGTAGCCGCGAGGCGGCACTGAGGTGAGATTCACACGTCGGTCGAGCGGGGTCGCATCGCCGGTCATATTGAAGCCGCTTAGTCTCGTGATCTCGGGAGCAGCGGTGACGCTCGTGTTCTGTGTCCAGCGGAGCGTCGGCTGCCGACTGCGAGCGGTGAGGCGCTGTTCGAGGACGTTCGGGAACGGGACGGTGCGCTGCCGTTCGTTTGTGGCCGCAAGCTGCTGAGCGAGCGTCTGGTTGAGTCGCGTCGTGTTACCCGGTGAGAGCGAGAGGGTGGTGTTCGACGTCGTGAGAAGCCGTCGACCGCGTGTCGCATTCGTGTACCGGCGCTGCGAATAGACACTCCAGACGTTCTGCACGCGTCCAGTCGACCCCTTGAACTGAGCCTCGCTCCAGAGGCGGCGGTCGGAGAGCGTCTGTGGGCCCTCGAACTGGAGGATGATTCGGTCGATCCCCTCTTCGGAGCGGACGACCGTCTGCGTGACGCTAAGATTCTGGTTCGACGTGACGACCGCAGGAGTGCTGTCCTGGACCGTATGCGAGAGGCTGAGCGTCTCATCGGCCGTTGTATTCGACAGCTGCCAGCCAACGGCATCGCGGACGTAGGTCTTCGTCGTAACGGCGACGGTCGAGGTAATCGTCGCACGAACCTGCAACGTCGCGGGCTCGGTTGCCTTCGCTCCCTCGTACTCAAGTTGCCGGGCCGACGCTGCATCGTTCTCCCACGTCTGAGTGCCGATCCGGACGCTTCGGTCGACCTGTTGCTCGAGGAGATCGTACGAGAGACAGGTCTTGGTGTCGCCAGCAACCGTACACGTCCGATTTGGGAGAAGCGTCGAGTAATCGAGCTGCGTCAGCACCGTCCCGTTCCGGGGAATGAGCAGTCGATCACTGTCGTTTGCAGCGTGGTTACCCTCTTCGGCACCGATGCCAGTCCACACGCCCTCGTTTGTCCCGAGGATCGTGATATGGGCGTCTTTGACGACCGTGCCGTTCGAGCGCTTTGAGTCGGGGAGCCAGAGACTCGTCGAGTCGTTGCGCTGAATCGAGTTCAACTGAGCGAGACGATACTCGCTGAGTGTCTGCTGGTTCGGCCCGACGCGATACGGTGGTTGGGTCGTCGCGTACGAAAAATCGCGCATTCGACTGATGTTCGCCACAGAGACGTTCTCCGCGCGGACGACAGCGTCGAGGGTGGAGAGTACGAACGGCGGAAGGGTCCCGGCGTCTGGGTCACGGTCGTCGGAGATGAACGCACGCGTCCCGTTGTTGGGTGCGAGACCAGTTGGTGGTGTGATCGCACTCACGACGGGGAGTGCGAGCAGGGCGACGAGTACCAGGCCGGTGAGGGGACGTCTGTCCGTCATTAATCACTGTGATAGGGGGTATCGAGCGGTGGCCCGCTCTCGAACCACCCGAAGCCGTTCTTAGGGGAGGACTGGGACGAGTATCCCGGGGGCGAGGTTTTCGAAGAGGCCGACGAATACGCTGTAGCTGACCGAGAGGGCAATCATCCCCGCGCCGCCCCACATGCCGCGCCAGCCCCATTGGGCGCGGTCGGCGCTCCGTCTGGAGACGAACCAGACGGCAGCGCCAACGAGGAAGACGATGACGCCGAGTTGACCGAGGGTTGTGGCGACGAACTGCTCGATCTGGGTGAGCGAGCTGCTGATTTCGTTCTGTTGAGCAGCAGCGACGCCGGTACTGGTGATAAACGCGGTCAGGACGACCAGGAATCTTTGGACTCCGTGTCGAGAGCGCATGTTTATTTCATCAACGTACCATCACTAAAAACCTTAGTTAACATTGTTGAAGTGTTGAATTTAGATGGTTTAGTGTGAATTCGAAACGTAATCTCAAGAGGCTAATCGAGAAGTTGGAAGAGTTAGAGAGTATCGAGGTGCAGCATGTCGGTGGTGTTCAGATGTGTGACGTAAGAGGGGATCAGATCCCAGGCATCCACCGAGTGCGTGTTGGTGCAATGAGGCGCTACGACGGATTCAGGTGCCAATACGATGGAGTTGCCAGCGAATCGGTTGTGAAGTTTGAGAACCACACCAAACACTAATCTAGTAACGCGAAGAATTTCGATAAATCGCAAGACAACTACGTTGATTGGTATGACACCGTTTGTGCTTTGACGTCTGTGAAGCACAGAATTTTATACATCTGTGTTTGGATGAAATGATATGGCTGATTCAGACCCGGTGGACGAGAACACAGCAAGCAACGGTGACGCTCCCTCCGGGGCAACTGATTTTTCCCGGTATAATATTCCGACAGATCTCACCGCCTTTCAGACAGTTCTTCTTTGTCTCATCCATCGATTTGAGGGCGCGGAAGGAGTGATCCTCCAGAACGCGCTTGAAGGCCTCTACCCGGAGGATATCAATCATGGGCGCTTATACCCGAGTCTCGACCGGATGGTCGATTCCGGACTGATCAGCAAACAGACGAAAGAAAGCGACAAACGGCGAAAAGAGTATGCACTGACTGGCCGCGGTGAATGGGTTACTGAGGAGTATCTCCGGTTCGTGCGGGAGATGATCGCACTTCATGATGAATGAGCAACCTGTGAATCCAATTTGGTTGTCGACGCCAGAGTCGAGTCCTGATTTTCGAGTGACCGGGTCTTCTCTATAATCTAACCAATACCTAATTTAACCAACAATTACAGAGATTCAAGGAGAAAGCCCACGACTTTAGTCGTGGGATGAATCCGACCAATCCCGTCAACACCGCACTACTTAGCTTGAATGAGGTCGGATGTTAACGCAACTCGCTCGGGAAACTTGGAGTTGGCTTGGGGTCTCCGTCACCAAAAAGCGTCACCACACGCCCACCGCCCCGACGCATCACCTACAAACCGAGACCTCCCTCGGGAGGGAAGGTGCCTCCGTTGGTGTCGGAACGACCGACCCCAAGCGCGAGGAATCCCACGACTTCAGTCGTGTGGAGGATGTCAAGTGAGGCTAGCGCTCAATATTCATTCGCTAATCTTTCGATTCTTTCCGGTGAGAGGGCTTTGCTATAGATGGATGTCGCATCGATATGCCCTTCGAAGTAGTTCCCAGTGGTATCCCAGATATCTTGCGAGTGACTTCCACCGGCACGCCCAATGGCACCTTCGTCACCATGGTTCGAGACGGTATCGTATCCGACGTCCGGGTTCGATGCAACCTCATCCCCGTCGACATAGAGCGTGAGTGAACCGCTTTCGAACACCACCGCAATATGCGTCCAACTCGTCTTCGTGAAGGAACTTTCAATTGTGACGAGGTTGTGGTCGTCAATTGTACCCGCCTCAATCGTATCGTCGATTATTCGCACGGCCAATCCGTTTGCACTCCCCCCTTCGTTGTAGACCACTTGCGTCCCAGTCGTTGCCACTGGCTTCACCCACAGCGAGACGGTACGTTCAGTGAACGCATCGTGGAGGAATCCATCACTCGAGATCATGATGTAGTCGTCTGACCCATCCAACTGAAGCGAATACTCTCCTTCAACGGCGACTGTATCGTCGTAGGCCGCGCCGTTCTCGAGTGAGAACGCATGGTTGTAACTGGAACTGTCTTCGGTACTATCCTCGAAATTCCACTGAGCGATTTGAATCTCGCTCAGCTCTGCATGGAAGAGATGTCGATAGCGGTGCGACTCGATTTCATAGTGCGTCTCTAATTCGAGAGTAACGTCACCGTCAGGAGTCGAGTCGGGCGTCACATTCCAATTTGCGGTCACTGACTCACCATTGGCAACTGAGTCAGCCGTGGTCTCAGTGGTCGCTGTCATCGACCAGCCATCGGGAAGGCCAGAGACATCCAGCGTGACATTTTCCATGGTGACTTCAGTTGCGTTTGCTCCGGCTGGATTGGTGAATGTCGCGGTAATGTCGAACGAGTCAGAGGCCTCCCCAGACGCATCATACGAATCTGGGGCTTGGAAGTCGACACTCGCAGTCGTTTGTTTTGCCCCTGGGTTGCCATCCTCTGTCACGAATGAAGCAATCGTACTTACGGACGCATCCGGTTTTTCGACCGTTGAGACGACTCGATAGTCTGTTTGCCACAATTCCGGTGTGAGCGTACAGCGAACGTACCCCCGGTTTCTATTGTAGAATTGTTCCCAGGGAGTATTCACGTGGTTTCCAAACGAGGTTTGCTCCGCTGTGTCACCACTCGAAGATATGGATGTGCCAACGTACTCAGTTCCGACCGTCTGTGAATCAGGGTCCGAAAAGTCAGCTTTGAGGTTGTAAACGGTATTCCGATGGACGTCGCCAGTGATGGCGACTGGATTCAAGGTGGGGTGTTGGGCCATGAACTCAAGCAACGTCTTTCGGTCGGCACGATAGCTATCCCATTTGTCTCCAGCACCGAAATCCACCTCGTCTGGATCTGGGTCGTTGTCTGTCGCTGCAATAGGGACTTGTTGGGCGAGGACGTTCCATCGCGAATCCGACTCGCCAAGCCCATCCAACAGCCACTCTTCTTGTTCGTCGCCGAGAATGGTTCGCTCAGGATCCTTTGCCTCCTCGGAAGAGGATGTTTGGTCGTCTCGATATTGACGAGTATCAAGGACGTTGAACTCGGCGATGTCACCGAAAGTAAATCGCCGGTACAGCGGCATATCCGGTCCGTCAGGCATTCGAGACCGACGAATGGGCTGGTGCTCCCAATAGGCCTGATATGCGTCCGCTCGACGCTCACGGAATTCTTCCGGGGGTGTTCCTTCATCGATTTCGTCGGCATAGTTGTTGGCTACCTCGTGGTCGTCCCACGTGACAATCCATGGGAAGGCAGCATGTGCTGCTTGCAGATTTTCATCTGACTTATACTGTGCGTATCGAATTCGATACTCAGAGAGGGTTTTAACCTCTCGCGGCGGTTCGTGACCTCTTCCCAGCGATTTCTGTGCGCTCCCTTCGTAGATGTAGTCACCGAGATGGAAGGCCAAATCAAGTTCTTCTTCGGCAAGATGCTGATGTGACGTGTAATACCCTGACGGATAGTTTTGACACGAGACGAACGCAAAATTGAATTCATCGATGCTTGCCCCGGATTCTGGGGCAGTTTTCGTCCGACCAATTGGACTTTTCGCATCCCCAACATGGAATTGGTAAAAATATTCTGTGTTCGGGTCAAGTCCCTCGGGAACAATATGCACTGAATGCCCGTGTTCCGGCCGAGCGTACGCCGTTCCATCTTGCACGACCTGTTGCATACTCTCTCGGGTCGCGAGCTTCCACGCGACAGGAACTTTCTTCTCAGACATACCACCATCGCCCTCCAATGGTTCCGGTGCAAGACGTGTCCAAAGTACTACTGAGTCAGACAGTGGGTCTCCGGAGGCGACACCAAGCGTAAATGGGTACCTATCGGGACCACTGGAGTTGTCGTTTTTCGTTGCTGTCACTCCCGTCGTTCCGAGTGTTGCGAGTCCAGTTATACCCGTAGCTGTTTGAAGGAACCTGCGACGGTTTGAGGAGAGGAACGAATTCTGTTGGCTATCCGGCTTTTTTTCAGCGTTAGTCTCAGGCATGGAAACCACCTGAACAGCCCGTTCACGTATAGATGAACATTTATATTAGTTCTATATCTAAATTGATTAACCTCAGAGACAGTAAAATAAATTATATTAATATATAGAACACTCAAGTATTCGAACGGTGTAATCGAACATTTTCTGGCCTATGGCAAAGACGGCACAGTCGACGCAGTATTGGTGAGTGACACGCTTGTCGTTCCCTCACCAGAGCCATAAGACGAGCATTCGACAGCGCAGAGATAAATAGTACTCTTACCGCCGGTCGCCGGTGAATGAGCTAACTAATTCGCCGACAATCCCTTCCCGAGAGAAGATCGTTACCAGATCGCCTGCCTGGATCGTCGTGTGTCCTTTCGGGGTGAGTACCTGGTCCCCCCGTTCGATGGCAATCACTAGGCTGTCGTCGCCAATGAGGCCTTCGCCGGCAATTTCCTCTAATGAGTTCCCGACGACTGACGCGTCTTCACCCACCGTCAGGTTGACGACTTCCGCGTCGCCAGCGAGTCGTCTAAAGTCCGTCATCATCGACTTCGGTCCCCCATCCTCGGGGCTGAAGGGATGATAGGGATGGAAATGTCGTCGTTGCAGGAGTGCTTCATCCTCGATATCGAGCCCGCGATCGGAGAGTTCCCCGGCGATTCGATTAATGTCGTTCGTATCGGTCCCCACGACCGTCACATGCAGGTTTCCCCGACCGGTCATTAACTCTCGAACGCGCACAACGCCCGATATCTCCAGGACGTCCTTCGCGTACTGCTCGCGCTCCGGAACCGGCACATTGCAGATAAACAGGTTGGTGATGCGGTTGTCGACCCGTTCGTAGTCCACATTCGCATGATAGCCACGCAGGATTCCGTGGTCCTCGAGTTTACGAATTCGATTTCGGATCGTCCGCGCTGAGACATCCAGCTCGTCGGCGATCGCCGGCGCGGAGATATTCCGAGCGTCGGCTTCGAGATGGTACAGTATCCGCCGGTCGATTTCGTCTATTCGGTAAGCCATTGGTGACGGGTGGTGGAGAGAGTCACTATCATCTCGTGTACTCCCTCATACGGACCTGAATGGGATATAGATTTCCCATTCGGAAATATAAAGCCTAGATTTATACTGATTCGGAATCAGAGAAAAGTATGAGCGCGAACAACCCGGATCGCCCATTGACCGACGCCCCCGATAACAGGACTGCCGTTACGGACGTCGATGAGGCCCGGATTCTCTTTCTCTGCCACGGGGACCATCCTGATCGAGTCGTGGATCTCGCGGCTGACCTCGCTCGCGACGAGGTTGCGAACCTCTATCTCCTATTGGCTGTTAGTGCGCCGGAGCAGACACCACTTGAACTCGTCGAGCCTCCCTGTGACGCTAGACGCGATCTGGCACAATACGAGTTGAAGATCAAGACCGAGTCAGCAGACTCGATCGGGGTCCATAGTCTCATTCGCTATGGACGCAAGCACGATAACATCGTTCAGTCAGTTCTCGATAACGACGAGATAAACACGCTCGTCACTGAGGACGTAGACGATTCATCCTTGCTCGACGTGTTCCGGTCCGTGAATCCGGATGAACGGTACGTGCCCGCAGACAGTGACATAGTCATCGCTTCGCACGTGGAGTACCTCAACGCCATCAATTCGATTCTAGTCCCCATTGCCGGTGAGCCCCATTCGGGAATGGCGATCGAAGTGGCTCACGCACTCGCCAGCCAGAACAACGCGTGGATCGAGCTCTTCCATGTGATCGACCACGATGCTTCAGATCACCAGCGTGAGCAGGCAGAGAAATACATCTCGGCTGGCCTCGACCGTGTCGAAGAGTTCGACGACACTGATACGTGGCTCCTCGAAGACGACGATGTTGCAGATGCAATCATCGAACAGTCACAATACTACGATCTTACGGTCCTTGGAGCGCCCCAGAAAGGACGGCTCCGCCGATTCGCTTTCGGATCCACGACGTCGGCGGTACAAGAGGACGCTCGCAGTGTTGTAATTACAGTGCGTCGGAACACCGACGAGTCGTGGCTCGGCCGGTGGGTTGGGCGCGGAACATAGCAACCACTCAAATCCATGTGTACACGAACCACCCTTCGACAGCATTGCGTCGCGAACCGTACCAGACCGGAGCGTCTTGAGGTGACCTCCTGATGGCAGAGTCTACAGCAGACGGCCACGCCACCGAGGGATCAGGCGAGGTCGAGACAGAGCTCTCCCGGGACATGAGCCTGTTCGACATCACGTTTATCGGCGTCGGTGCGATGATCGGCGCCGGCGTGTTCGCACTCACCGGATTCGCTGCCGGTCTCGCTGGCCCCGCGCTCACGCTCGCGTTTCTGTTAAATGGGTTCGTGGCCCTGTTCACAGCCGTCTCGTATGCTGAGCTCGGGGCAGCATTCCCCGAAGCGGGTGGCGGCTATCTCTGGGTGAAGGAAGCACTCGTCGATCCGAATGGCTTCTACGCGGGCTGGATGAGCTGGTTCGCTCACGCCGTTGCCTGTTCGTTATACGCAGTGACGTTCGGCGTCTTCCTCACCGAGTTCTTGGTTTTTGGCGGTGTTCTGGCACCAGAATTCGAGCTACTCGGGTTCATCGGCCGTGGCCTTCTCGATAAGATACTCGCTGTCCTGATGGTCTCCCTGTTCGCGTATATCAACTACCGAGGCGCTGAAGAAACCGGGAAGGCAGGCGTCGTCGTCACTGCAATCAAGGTTATCATCCTTGCTGTCTTCGTCGCCTTCGGTATCCTGGCAACAGTCAACACGCCCGACTGGCCGCAGAAATTCCTCGACAACCCCAGCTTCGCTCCGAACGGAATCGTCGGAATCATCGGCGCGATGGGATTCACGTACATTGCCTTCGAGGGCTACGAGATTATCGTCCAGTCCGGAGAAGAGGTCGTCAATCCCGGTAAGAACATTCCGAAGGCAGTCTTTTACTCGCTCCTCATCGTCGTTCCGATCTATATTCTCGTGGCATTCGCCGCCATTGGCGGCATCGAAGTGACCGCTGAACTCATTGCACAACCCGGCGGCATTCCGAACAGTGCGGACCCGAGTCTCCCGACGTGGAACGCGCTCGGGGATCTCGGCGAGCTCGGGATCATCGAGGCGGCTGGGCAGTTCGTCCCCTATGGCGTTCCGTTACTCCTTATCGCCGGTCTGACGGCGACGATGAGTGCTCTCAACGCGACTGTCTACTCGTCGTCACGGGTATCGTTCGCGATGGGCCGCGATCGAGCGCTCCCGGGCTTCTTCAGTAAGGTCCACTCGGAGAAGCGGACCCCTCACTGGGCGATCTTCCTCTCGGCCATCCTCATCGCCCTGATGGCAGTTCTCCTCCCAATAGAGGCCGTTGCGGCCTCGGCGGACATCATGTTCATTCTGCTGTTCGTCCAGGTCAACTGGACCGTCATCAAGATGCGCAAGACCCACCCCGATCTCCCGAGGACCTTCGAGGTCCCGTATATGCCCTGGCCACCGCTGATCGGCATCGTCTTGCAGTTCCTGCTCACGCCGTTCCTGCTTTCGGCGCTCGGCCTGCAGATCGGGTTCGGGCCTGATTCACATGGATTCATCGCGCTCGTCACCACGGCGATTTGGATGGGCTTCGGGATCCTCATTTACTACGGCTACTCGGAGCCGAAAGAGGAGGAAAAACTCGAAGAGGAAACGCCGACCGTTGCTACCGAAGAGGCCCCTGCACCCGAACGCGCAAAGAGAGAGCAACGGATTCTCGTGCCGATTGCAAACCCCGAAAGCGTCGAGCAGCTGATGCGGACGGCGCTCGACCTCGCCGAAGACCGAAACGCCGACATCGAGGTCATGAGTGTCGTGAGTGTGCCGCCGCAGACGCCGCTTTCTGAAGGGCGAAAATTCGTCCAGGAGGAGCGAGCAGTCATCGACCGAGCAATCGAGTTCGCCGAGGAGGAGCATCCTGCTGTGCCCGTCAGTGGCAAGATCCGAATCGGGCATGACGTGGCGAAAGCCATCCTGAACACCATCGAACAGGATGCTGCCGACTTGGTACTGATGGGCTGGCGCGGTCGCGGCCGTCGGACCGACTACGTGCTCGGGAGTAACGTCGACCAGGTCGTCACTCAGGCCCGGTGTGACGTCCTGATCGAGCGGATGGGGCCTGCCGGGAACGTAGACTCGATTCTGGTGCCAACGGCTGGTGGCCCCCACGCCGAATTCGCTGCGGAGATTGCCCACGCGATTGCCCGCCCGAACGATGCCCGTGTTGAGGTCATCTCCGTCATCACTCCCAGTGCTGAGGAGAGGGATACGGCCCAGTCGATCATCGATTCGGCGGCAGCATCGTTGGAAGGAGTTGAGACCACGACGGAGCTCGTCGAAGGCGACGATATTGCGTCGGCAATCGTGGAACGATCCGGCGAACACGATATCACCATTATTGGTGCCTCTCGGGAAGGACTCCTCCAACAGTTGGTCTTTGGCGCCATCCCCGAAGAGGTCGGTCGGCGGGCGAAGAATACGGTTATCATGGCAAAGCGCGACCTCGGGATTACGTCCCGAGTAACCCGTTGGCTGCGCAATCAGCGCTCATAATGCACGTTGAAATCGTCCGTTTTGAACCACCGAATCCGGAGCGACGATCCTGTCACACCAGCCGGTAAATATCCGGGGTCAAATTCAGCGACAACGGCATTTGGCGCAGATGTCGGCCGATACTCAACCGACGAAAATCGAGTGCTCCCGCGAAGTCGTTTGCCAATCCGTTCTAATACATCACTATCGACTCCACCAATAGCGTCTTCGTCGTCGTTACACATCGACGCTTCCAGTCCACCCACCTCGTCCCTCGTCACGACGAGCCGCATCTAACAACGTTGCACGCTCCTCGAGCGTCTGCCAGTTAGACACTGCCTCCCAGGTATCCTCAACCGACCTCTCACGGCTTGCATCAACAAACGACACCTCACCAGGAGATTCCACCCCGAAGCGGTCTCGATACGCGTCTATCGCGTCAAGCGTGTCCGTGAGTTGCTCGACGATCGCAGCCTCGGAGTATTGCTGGCGGAGTTGTTCAACTCTGTGCCATTTCAGGTACGACTCATTTCGCTCATATCGCACTGGTCGTCCAGACAGTTCATGTACGATGCCCATTTCAGCAAACCACTGTAGATAGTCACGAGCCGTTTCTGTGTCACAGTCTACTCGCTCAGCTACCGTCGACACCTTTGTTGGCTCTCGTAGTTGGACGATCACATCAAGCATCCGTTCTCGAATCGGCCCAGCCTTCAGAATCTCGTCCGGAGACTCCCACTCATCGAAGTTCGGCGGGTCCTCCTCGTTAGGTATCTCATCCGGCGTATCGGTCATATCCACACATGGTCACCTCGTACACTCTTCAACGAGCTCCTCTGTGGTATCTCTACCGTGCCCTGAATTATTTCTGCTTTTGCGCTGGGGGATCAACACGAACCTCTCAAGTCGTACAAACTGCTCGCTGCTCTGTATTTAACCAACGCTACGAAAAGTCCGGGGTCTGTGTTGGTTAACTCGTGGGGGATCAGAACTGATGATCGGGCTTCACGCGGAACGTATCTGGGGCAAAAAAGTCTCGAGAGTTGTGGGAAACTTCCCAAATCGTTGGCCAATAAACCCTTGGGTCTCGTGGCCCATCTCCTCCCAATGTATGATCTGACCGGGTTCCAACGCGACCTGTTGTACGTAATTGCGGGGACAGAGAAACCCCATGGCCTCGCCATCAAAGACGAACTTGAAGCGTACTACGAACAAGAAATCCACCACGGACGGCTCTACCCGAACCTCGATACCCTCGTCGAGAAAGGTCTCGTCGAGAAGGGTGAACTCGACAAACGAACGAATTACTATACGGTTACGCGGCGTGGCTCGCGCGAACTCACTGCACGAAAGCAATGGGAACGGCAGTATCTGGGCACGTCCGAGACTGACCCATAAGCGGCGCGGACGTACCCTCTGCCGGATTCCACCACAACAGAGTCGACCCGTGAGGCACCGTCTTGGGTGAACCGACCCAATTAATATATCGAGACGGACCAGGGATGCTGATTCCATTCAGCGTACAGGGTGAAACCACCCAGCTGATGTAGCTGTTAGCTGTACCCAAAGTTCCAAATCCATGGCTCGTGAAAACGTACAGTATGCGGAATTCGAGGACGCCGATCAGTGCCGCCCAACAGGAGGTTCTCGCCCACCTCCGAGGCCATACCGAGACGACCGACGCAGCGACCCAGCTTACCCGCCCAGACGCCATCGACCACCTGACCGACCACGGCATCGCCCCTGCCGACGCCCGAGACCACATCGAGCAACTCCTCCTGAAAGGCTACCTCTACGAAGTCGAAGATGAACTCCGGCTCCCAACCCAGCCCTGACACATGACCCTCTTTGGGGTTCAAAACCGCCCGAAGTTGCGGTCCCACCACCGTGACAGCCCCCTCCCTCGCCAAGCCCCGTTGCATGCCCCGCGACCGGTCGTCCACTCTCACGCCGCTTCTGACAGGGGCTGGTGAGGTTTCTACGACCGTGCTGAATAGAGGGCGCGAGTCGGTCAGACAGATTCCATCAACTGAGGAACTGAATCCAGCGATTCAGTTCAAGGCCACATCGACGCCCCGACCAGAGTGGGCCTAAGGAGAGCCTGGGACCGGCCCCGCCCTCCTTAGCAGACAGGGCCGGTCTACCGTCGCGACGAAACTCCCCCGCCACGCTTCCTCCGCCAGCGAAGTCTTCTTGAGCACCACTCACCTAGTTTGTTCGGACTATGGCGATCAAGCGAATGGACAACGTCCTCATCGTGGTCGAGGACCTTGAAGCTGCGAAGGCGTTCTTCGCGGAGCTCGGCATGCAGCTGGAGGGCGAGACGCGCGTCGAAGGAGAGTGGGCAGACCGCGTCGTGGGCCTCAAGAACGTCCAGAGCGACATCGCCATGATGCGGACCCCCGATGGCCACAGCCGCGTCGAACTCTCGAAATTCATCACGCCCAAGGCCACCCACGACGGATTTGGGGAATCGGCGGTGAACACGCTGGGTATCCGCCGCATCATGTTCACCGTCGACGACGTCGACGACGTCCTCGACCGCCTCCGCTCCCACGGAGCCGAACTCGTGGGCGAAGTCGCCCAGTACGAGGACGTGTACCGCCTCTGCTTCGTGCGCGGCCCCGAAGGCATCATCGTCGGGTTAGCTGAGGAACTCGACGGAGCCTAGCTGGTCGCCCCCACGCTCTTGGTGGTCACCGTTTTAAGCCAGGGCATCCCCAAGCCATTCTCTGAAGAGGACGCCACTACGGGCTGAGGTATGAGCTTGGAAGATCTCGCCAGGTTGGTGGAGTGCTCGACGACCGAGCCAGGCGGTCACCGCCTGGGCCATGTCTTTGGCACCGCGTCATTGATCGGAGTCTGCCGATTTCTGCTCGCTCTTCGGTCGATACACGAGCGCAAGGACGCCGTTACTGGTGGCATCACTGCTTTCGAGTACGAACTCAGTCTGTCAGTTACCCACGACTGAAGTCGTGGGCTTGTCAGTGGACTCCCCCTCTGACTCCGTAATGGAGTAGGCGTGGAAATCGCCATTCGGGTTCAGCGTCCCTGACGGTAGCGCATACTGACAGGGTGCGCCTCCACTCGAAGACTTCTGCCCCGAGTGGAGTTTCTTGAGCAGTTTCCGAGCGATGTTCTTACTCGCGTTGTAATCTGCGTTCAGTTCGTACTCGCACTTCTGACACACGAACTGGTGTTTTGACCGCCGATTCGACTCGTGCGTAAACCCACACGAAGAACACCGCTGAGACGTGTACGCCGGACTCACCTGCTCCACGTTGATACCGAATATTTCGGCTTTGTATTCTGTGTACTGGTAGAGGCGTCGGAACGCCCATGCGTGGAATCGCTTCGCACCAGCCATCCGGTCCCGAATACCGGTCAGATTCTCGAACGCGATGTGTGTACAGCCGTGGTCGTGGGCTTCTTCGAGAATCCGGTTCGAGGCGCGGTGTAACTCGTCTTGCATCCAGCGGTGTTCGCGGTCTTCCATCGACTGAATCGACAGGTGTGCCGACCGCGTACCTGTCTGTTGCATCGACCCGCGAGTCTTCTCAAATTCTCGGCGTCGATGGTTCATCTCATCAGCGTTCCCGATGAACGCGCCCGTTGAAGTCACAGCGAGCGAGCCGTCCACGTTCAGGTCAACACCAAGGACTGTTCTGTGCTTGGTATCAAAAAAATCAGCAGTGGACTGTTCGACTGTGGTTCGGCGCATCCGTGCGTGGAGGTAGAACGACTCTGTGAGACGGTCATACTGCAACGTAGACATACGGAACTCGTAGTCCTCGTTCAGCAGGTACTTGTCAATCGGTGTTCCTTCGGGGTCGTCGGGAAGCACGTAGTCACACTCGACGCGACCGTTCACGGTTGAGAGCGAAACGTGGTCGCGGTGGAACGTCGCACTTCGTTTGTCGTAGACGACGCTCCACGCATCGAAGTATGGCTGACTGGTGTTCTCCCCCTTCTTGAGTCGGGCGACACCGCTTTTCGTGGCCTCGATAGCACGCCGAATTCCCTTCTGAACGAGGTTTGCAGTCAACTCCGTCTCGCCACGAAATCGCTCGTAGAGGGCGTTTTCGGCTGTCTGTTTCGAGGTTACGCAGTAGTCGTTCGGGTGTCTCTACGCCCACGCTGCGGTGGTGTTCGCACAGTGGAGGAACTGAGTTTTGGTTTGATGGAGGTCGTCGAACCGGTCTGTGGGTACGTCGAGTTTGACTTTGACGGTGCGAATCACCTCCATCGTTACTTCACATATCGAAGTGATTTTTTATATCAGTTCGGGTTGGTGTGGGGGAGTTGGACTGCTATCACTCGTGATGGGTGGAGTTGATTGTCGGATCCCTCCCACGAGTAAACTCGTGGGCTTCCTCCTCGGAATCATGTGAGGTTGGCTGCAGCAGAGCAGTATATCCGTCCGCTTTAGGCATCGATCTACTGACTCCCTCCTCTGTATTCAGCATTGATTCTAGAAAACCACCTGTCATTTATTGGTGGCTTTGCCGCATACAGCCTCTAAGTCTTGCACGCCGATTTCAAGAAGTCGGCATTCTGTTACGCTGAGGAGGACGAAGACTCCCATGAATCCCTATAACCCCCGATTCAGCTGCCCCACCCCATGTGTCAGCGCTCCACGGCGGTTTGCTCCACCGTCGTGGCGATGATATATACTATCGGGCTCTGAAGAGGGAGACATCGATGGAGATCCAGTTCCAGCACGCGAACCCGTACGCCGGGCGCGAATCGGTTGTCCTCCGGATTGATGGGTTACAGAAATTCAAGGAGAATGCCTGACCCTTTAGGGTCAGGATGAATCCGACACTATATTTCGCAGTCCACCGTCGATGGCACGGCAGGATATTCCACGTTAATCCGAACCATTAAGTAATCTTCTCGACATAGGTTACGTATGGCGAAACAGGTTGTCACACGCACCTACACTGCTTCCATTCGGAATCAGCAACAGGTGTCTGACGACCTTGACGCCCTTGGGTTCGCCGCTAGTAAACTCTGGAACGTTGGACGGTGGACGTGCAGTCGTGTCTGGGACGAAATCGACTACATCCCAGAACACGACGAACTCACCGCCTACCTCAAGTCACACGAACGCTACGATGACCTGCATTCTCAGTCAAGTCAGCGAGTCCTTCAAGAACTCGCTGAAGCGTTCAACGGCTGGTACGGCAAACGACGCAACGGAGACACGAAAGCGAACCCGCCCGGCTACCGTAAAAACGGAGACGACCACCCACGTTCCACGGTCACGTTCAAGAACAAGGGATTCAAGCTTGACACCAAGTACCAGCGTGTTCGCCTGTCGCAAGGTGGCAACACCAAGAACTACTGGTCGGACTTCATCCTTTGCAAGTACGAAACCCGACCTGATGTTAACCTCTCCACCGTGGAGAGCGTCCAACAAGTTCGAGCGGTTTGGATTGGTGACAAATGGGAACTGCACTTCGTGTGCAAGGTCAAAATCGAAGTTGCTGAGGCCCCCGGTGAGAAGACGGTGGGTGTTGACCTCGGTATCAACAACTTCGCCGCACTCGCCTACGACAACGGCCACAGCGAACTGTACCCGTTGAATTGCTTGAAGCAGGACGACTACTACTTCAGCAAGCGCATCGCCCAGTGTGACGACTCTGACTCTGAACAGGCTAATCGGTTGAACCAGAAGAAGTCGGGTCGTCGCACTCACTACTTCCACACCCTCTCGAAGCACATCGTTCAACGGTGTGTGGATGAGGGGGTTGGGGCGATTGTGGTGGGCGACCTCTCTGGTATCCGTGAGGATGAGGAGAACGGTGAGTCGAAGAACTGGGGCAAGCACGGCAACCTCGACTTGCATTCGTGGGCGTTCGACCGTTTCACGTCGATGCTTGAGTACAAAGCCGAGATGGAAGGCATCACGGTCAAAGAAGTGTCTGAGCGTGATACGTCGAAGTCGTGTTCGTGCTGTGGTCGAAAGCGTAAGGCAAACCGTGTTGAGCGTGGGTTGTACGTCTGCGATTCGTGTAGTATGGTAGCGAACGCGGACGTGAACGGGGCAGAAAACATTCGGCAGAAAGTATCTCCGAGTCTCGCCACGGATGGCGGTGATAGGAGTAACGGCTGGTTGGCACAGCCTTCGACGTTCTTGTTTGACAAGGAAACTGGTGCGTTCGCACCTCAAGAACAGGCCACGTCGTAAACCACAATATCCCAACTCAGCGGTGCGGTGCCGTGGGATTCCCGCGTCTTCAGGCGCGGGAGGATGTCAATCACTGATTCAATGATTCAATGAAATTTCTCCAGTGTATCGAATTTTCACAAGAATCGGTCCAATACTCGGAGATACGTCGATGCGTCTCGAATTCACTGCTGGTTGTCTATACCGCGTCGCAACGTCACGATGTCAATTGGGGCTTCGAGAGATGGGTTGTGGAGAATAGGGCCTGGATCACACGTTGTTAACCAACACTAGTGGCCGATATCTCCGCAATGTTGGTTAACTTTCTTTCCTACCTGTTTCAGCGACGAGCATTGCAGATACCGTGGTTTCCAACGGAAGCGCAGTCTCCGCAGACGTTAACGAATCGCGACGCGATTCGTTCGCATCTCGCAGGATCACAGGTCCTGCGGACTCGTCGGAATCCAGCGGATTCCGAGACACCTGAACGCTTTGCGTTCTGGGGACGGTGATTCGGAGCGTCCCGCTTCTATCCACTTTGTGTAAATGTCATTCCACTGATTGAACGTGGCAATATATGATTCCTGTTGGAACTTATTAATAAGTAAGGATTTATACACAATACCCAGGGTATATTCACGCAGAATGGTCTGGGTTCAGTGCACATTCGTAAATATCCGGAAGTGTGGGACTCCAGTTGAGTCCTCGACGGTCCGGTTCGGTGGCAGAAAATGACACTCCTCGACATCGACGACCTCGTGGTGCGGTACGATACGGGTGACGGACCAGTCCACAGCGTCAATGGCGTCTCGTTCACTATCGAGAACGGAGTCAACTACGCGCTCTCGGGCGAATCAGCATCGGGCAAATCAACGACTGCAAAGGCAATTCTTGGCCTGTTACCGGACCATGCAGTAATAGAGTCAGGGAAGATAGAGTTCGAAGGCCGAGATTTACAGACGATGACGCCAGCGGAGCGACAGGACCTCCTCTGGGAGGAGATCGCCTTCATTCCGCAGACAGCTATCGACGCACTCGACCCCACGATGACCGTCGGCGGACAGGTTCGCCAAGCTATCCAGACCCACAGGACAGTTTCCAAGGAGCGCGCCAGACGTCGGACTCGCGAGTTGTTCGAAACCGTCGGTCTCAATCCCGAACGGACCGAAGAGTATCCACATCAATTCTCGGACGGGATGCGACAACGTGTCGTCATCGCGATGGCGCTCGCGCTCGACCCCAAGCTCATCATCGCAGACGAGCCAACGACGGGACTGGACGTCATCGTCCAGGACGAGATCATCAGCAATATCCTCAAGATTCAAGAGGAGACGGACAGTTCGTTGCTGTTGATTACCCACGATCTCAGCGTCATCGCGGAGACCTGTGACGAGATGTCGGTACTGTACGGCGGAATGGTCATGGAGCAGGGCCGCATCGACAACCTGCTTCTCAACCCCTCGAACCCGTACACGATGGGGCTCAAAAACGCGCATCCGGCCCTCGATGCTGAACACGAGGGAGACCTCGTCTCGGTCCCGGGCGAACCGCCAAATCTGGATTCGAAACCAACCGGTTGTGTCTTCGAGCCGCGGTGCCCGTTCGCGACCGAGGAGTGTTCTGAGACAGTTCCGGGCCTAGAGAAACTCCCGTACCGGAACCAACGTGTGGCCTGTCACCACGTGGAGCAATTGAATCGGATGCGCTCTGAAGCCGATGATTCTGCCACGTGGGGTGGGGCTGCCGAGGGGTCACGCACCTCCGATGGTGAAATACTGCTGGAAGTCGAGGGGCTACAAAAGTGGTACGAACGGGAGGACTCGCTGCTGGGACGCCTGCCGTTCGAAAGTATCGCACCGTCTATCACGGGCCTTACGGGTAACATCCGCGATTGGTACGACCGACGCGGCGAAGTGATCAGGCAGGTGTTCGGCCACGACGAATCCCACGTCCGCGCGGTCGATGGGGTCTCGTTACGCGTTTCCTGCGGCGAAATCCTCGGCATCGTCGGTGAATCTGGCTGTGGAAAGTCGACACTCGGAGAGGCACTCGCATTGCTGGAGGAACCCACGGTGGACCGGTTCACGTTCGACGGCCGCTCGCACGAGTACTACCAGGAGAATCTCCAATCGTTCCGGCAGAAAGTACAGATAATCTTCCAGAACCCCTACGAATCGCTGAATCCGCGATTGAAGGTTGAACATCTCGTCAAGGAGCCGTTGACAATCCACGGGTACCGACTTGACGAGCGCGAGGCGGTAGTCGAGGAGACGCTCGAAAAGGTGGGACTGGCACCTGCCGAACGGTATCTGGATATGTACCCGAACGAACTCTCTGGCGGCGAACGCCAGCGCGTCGCTATCGCGCAGGCGTTGGTGCTCGAACCCAAACTACTCATCTGTGACGAGCCCGCCTCGATGCTCGACGTCTCGCTGAAAGCGGAAGTGCTCAACCTCCTTCGTGAGCTCGTCAACACCGAGGGAATCGGCGTGCTGTACATCTCTCACGACCTGGCGAGTCTCTCACAGATTGCCGACCGCATGGCGATCATGTACCTCGGCACGTTCGTCGAGCGCGGACTGACCGAACGAATCGTCAACGACCCGAAACACCCCTACACCGAGGCGCTGCAGCGGCGGTCCCGGAAACGGAACCGCGGGGAAACCGCGAACGAATCACCCTCGACGGGAAACCGGCGCTCCCCTCGCGGGCTATCTCGGGCTGCCGGTTCGCCCCGCGCTGTCCGAAGGCGACTGACCGCTGCTGGGACGCGGAACCCGACCTGACCGAGTGGACGCGCGGCCGTCACTCCACGGCGTGTTATCACCCGGACAAAGACGTGATCGACGACGAGCCAGACAGCCCCGGACGGGTCGACCGGACGATTGAGAATAACTGATACTGCCGGCCGAAAGCCATACGAGAAATTCACACCCGGGGTGACAAATATCCTCACCAAAATACGGCCGATAATATGAATTCTCTCCACCCCCGAAAATCAAGGTCCTCTCCCGGGAAGCCACTTAAAGGGTGAAGATAATCGGGCCCCATCGGGGGCAGGTTCACGCGGGTACTGCAGGAATCGACTCGATAGAATGACGACAAACGGAAAAGAGAGTACACAGTTACCTGCGACGCCAGAGTTGGGACCACTGTTCGACCCTGACTCGGTCGCAGTCATCGGCGCGAGCCCCGAATCATTCTACTCGGGCAACCTCGTTGACAACCTCCTCGACTATGGCTTCGACGGGACCCTCTACCCCGTCAATCCGAATCGCGAAGAAGCCTGGAACCGCCCATGTTACGACCGTATCGAAGATGTTCCAGAGACTGTCGACCTGGCGGTTGTGAGTGTCCCACGCGAATACGTCGTAGAGAACGTCCGGGCCGCAGGCGAGAGAGGTGTTCCCATTGCGCTCGTCCTCACTGCGGGATTCGCCGAGGCGGACGAGACGGGCAGCGAACTCGAGCAAGACCTCGCTGAGACGGCCACCGAGGCGGGAATTCGAGTCGTGGGTCCGAACTGCATCGGCGTGATGGCTGCCCGAGGTGTGACGCTCACCTCGACGTGTTCACGAGAACCCGAACCGGGCGGAATCGGTCTCGTCAGCCAATCCGGAGCGCTGGCGTTCACGACGTTTTTCGAGCGGGCAGCTGACTGGGACCTCCACTTCAGTCACATCGTCTCGACCGGCAACGAGACCGACCTGACGCTCACGGACTACGTCGCATATCTCGCCGGCCAGGAGAGCGTTGACGTCGTCTGCACGTACGTCGAGGGCATCGAGCAGCCGGAACGGTTCATGCAGGTCGCCGAGGCTGCGGTTCGAAGCGGAACCCCAGTGCTGACGGTGAAGATAGGCCAGTCCGACCTCGCCGAAGAGGCCACGCTCTCGCACACGGGTTCGCTCACCGGCGACGACGATGCCTGGACGGCAGCCATCAACCAG
The DNA here is from genome assembly GCF_029489995.1 of Haladaptatus sp. DYSN1. Taxonomy (NCBI): domain Archaea; kingdom Methanobacteriati; phylum Methanobacteriota; class Halobacteria; order Halobacteriales; family Haladaptataceae; genus Haladaptatus; species Haladaptatus sp. DYSN1. Next base: position 42,666 of record NZ_CP120471.1, on the reverse strand, counting down.
ACTGGCCTCCAGCGAGTCCCTGACATCCCCGATCTCCTCTCCCGGGCGAACGCACACATCGCGGACGATGAACCTGACGGTGACCGCGTCTGTATCGCCTCGACCAGCGGTGGTCTTGCGAGCCTGCTCGCCGACATGGCCGCCAAGCGTAACCTCACACTGCCCGACATTGACGGCGAGACCGAGCGTGCCCTGCTGGACATGGACGAACTCCTGACCTACGGCGAGCTTCACAACCCTGCCGACATCCGGGGATATGGCGCGGATTCACTCCCTGAAATCGCAGACGTACTCCTCGCCGACGGCGACTTCGACTCCTACGTCTTCGCCATCGGCCTCTCAGGGGTCAACGCCCGCGCAGCTGAAATCGCCGCCGATCTGGAGAATATCGCTGAACAGGCCGAGGCTCCGGTGTACGTCCTCTGGACCGGCCGCAAGGAACCCGACGATCCGACCGAGACACCGCCATACGCCAGGCTGCGCGAGTCGGTGCCGGTCTACGAGGACCCGAGCCGGTGTCTCGATGCCGTCGCATCGACAGTTGCTTTCGCCGCTGACCGGGACCGCCTCGCTGACCAGCCGCCGCGGCCTTCGCTTCCCACAGCACGCGATGGAAGGGATGGAGATGCTCCAGGCAGTGAAACGCTCGACCTCGGCCTCCCCGAGGACGAGTCCTCGCGTGGAACGAAGCCGAACCACTCCTCTCTGCGTTCAACGTGCCAACCGTCGAGACTCGGTTAGTCACCGACGCTGACGGGGCCGCCGCCGCCGTGGAATCGATAACCGGACCCGCGGTCCTCAAGATAGACTCGCCGAAACTCCCGCACAGAACTGACGTCGGTGCCGTCAGGCTCGGTGTCGACTCACCCACCGAAACGAGAGAGGCCTACGATGAGGTACTCTCGGCCGCCCAGGCCCACGTTGGAAACGACGATATCGAAGGGGTGCTAGTCCAGCCCATGGTCGACGACGGCGTTGAAACGATGGTCGGCGTCGCACCCGGAGACGTGTTCGACTCACTCGTCACGGTCGGCCCGGGTGGGACTTTCGTGGAGGCGCTGGACGAGAGTGCGACGCTCGTCCCGCCGTTCACGCGGGCAGATGCGCTGCGCGCCGTAGAAGACACGGTCCTAGCGGACTTGCTCACCGACCGCCGGGATGGTGATCCATTGCCCGTCGAACCCATCGTCGACCTCCTTGTGAATGTCGGGGACCTCGCTCACTCGGTCGACGCCGTCGCCGAAGTTGACCTGAATCCCATCGTCGTCACGGACGACGGCCCCATCGCCGTCGACGCACTCATCCGCACGGATGGCCGCGAGTGACTACTCCTAAATACAGCTTCGTCCAATGTCGGGTACACGCACGACCAAGGTGAGACAATATGCTTCGCATCGAATTCCAAACCATCCCGTCCGGTGTCGTCGATGACCTCAAGATGCAGTTCCCGGACATCCGGCGAATCGATTTCGAGAACGCCTTCTTCGCCGACGAAGGCGATTGGATCGAATCACTGCTAGTCACGTCGGGAGCCGAATTCGACCCCAAGGCGGCAGTCGAATCTCTCTCGCGTGCCGAACTGTTCCATCACGAACGGGTGTCGACGGAACCCTCAGACCAACCAACGCACCGGTTGACGATAGTCGCACACGAACCATATCCGTTCATCTTGGGCGTGATCCTCCGGGAGAAAGCGATTCCGAACCGGTTGACTCTACACGGCGACCACTTCGATGGGGTCGTGACGGTGAAGGTCTGGGACGACTTCCGCCAGTTAGCGGACAGGATCCAGGAACAGTTCGGACGATTCGAGCTCTTGAGCGTGAACCAGATCGAGACAGCCGGTGAACCACTCGGGAGCGGCCAGCTCGGCCGCGTCCTGCAGAACGAACTCTCCCAACAACAGCTGACTGTGCTGAGAGCAGCCCATTCGATGGGGTATTTCGACGCCCCACGTCAGGCGTCCGCGGACGACATCGCGGCGGAACTGGACATCGCCCAGTCGACGCTTAGTGAGCGCCTCCGACTCGCCGAGAAACAGCTCTTCGACCTCTTCTTCTCGCCTGAATCAAACTCGTCTACTGCCGACTCCGTCGACAAATAATCGTCCGCCTTTCATTTTGAATCTGCACCGTCAAACTAACTGACTCTAATTTTATACAAATCTTATTTCATAATTTTCCTAGATGATGATACTGCGTGGTTCGAGTGGGTTCTCCACGGCAGGTACGGGGGTGGTAATAAAGAATGATGATGATTGGCCGGTATCGGGAGTAGATTCAGGCCAGTAAGAGGGAACAATGAGATGCAATGTCGAAGGGAAAAACGTTCGAAATTGAGACAGGTACGGTATCGCGGCGCCGGTTCCTACAGGTCACGGGCGCGGTCGGGCTCGCGGGACTGGCCGGTTGCCAGGGCAACGGAGACAGCGAGGGTAACGGCGATGGTCGAACTATCGAGACCCAGTTCTGGGAGGAGTGGCCCGTCGAGACGAAGGGGAAATCGGTCAACGACGATGCCGTTCAGTTTGAGTACACCGCGGTTGAGGGCGAACCAGTGTCCGCCCTTGACGTGCACTTCGCACAGGCGGAAACGCCGTGGATGCGCGAACACGCGCTGCTGATCAAAGATTCGTTCAAATCCATCGGCGTTCCAACCAACCTCGTCAACGTCCAGCCGAGCACCAGGTACGGGGAGTACTGGCGTGCCGACATCGGTCACCCGGTGCCCGTGGTCATGAATCTCCACGGGCCGGACCCGCAGCGAGGGCTCGACCCAAACCCGTTCCTTATGCGTGCACACCCCGAGACGGGCGGGAACTACTACAATTACAAGAACGACGAGATTACGGAGCTCCTGGACGAACAGGCCCAGACCATCGGCGATATGGAAGCGCGCGCCGAAATCTGTAAAGAGATTCAACGGAAGCTCAGCGATGACGCGTACGTCATCGCCTCGAACTTCCCCGACGTAATCACGGTAGCCAACACCACCGACTGGAAGGGGTACGTCCCGACGCCGGGTAACGGCACGACTCGCGACTCCTTCATCTGGACGCAGGTGAATCTCCAGCCCCAGGGCAACTCGTCGACGTGGGTGAAAGGCGTCCTCACCGGGATGCAAGGCACGAATCTTCCCTGGTCGACCGGCGGACTGGAAGAGAAGCGGCTATTGAACGTCTACGACGGTCTTTACGACGCCTCTCCGCAACTGGATATCGTCCCTGGCCTCGCGACCGGGCACGAGGTCATCGACGACACTACCGTCGAGATGGACCTCCGCGAGGGCGTCACTTGGCACGACGGTGAATCGTTCGGTCCCGATGACGTGAAGTTCAGCGTCGAGAAATACAAGCAGACCACGGCTCCACAGCAGGGCCCGTTCTACCGAACCATCGACAGCGTGGAAGTCGTGTCGAACAGTGGCGGTGGACGTGTCCGATTCAATCTCACCGAGCCCGACGCTTCCTTCCTCACCCAACGGGCAGTCCGGAGCGTCATCATCCCGAAACACCGCTGGGAGGACATCGAGAACCCTGGACAGCACAATCCGGAGAATCCCATCGGGACCGGGCCGTTCAAATTCGTCAACTGGGAGCAGGGAACCGAGCTCAGGCTGGAGAAACACGACGGCCACTGGCTCTGGGACGACGCCGTCCGCAAGGAGATGCTCGGCCAGTACTTCGTCCCTGGCGACGGTATCGACGAACTTGTGGAGGCGAACGTCGGGAACGTCTCGACGCTCATCGGCGCGATGCAGTCGGGCGACATCGACGCAATCGGGACGACCGTTTCGAACCAGCAGGCCGACCGCGCGGCTAAGGCCGACGGCATCGAGAAACAGACCGCCGAGAACTACGTTCCGACGGACGTTCACCTCAACCACATCGTCCCGTTACTCCGAGACAAGACGTTTCGCGTGGCGCTCAGCCACACCGTCGACAAACAGGGCTTCGTGGATAACGTGCTCGACGGCCGCGGCACCGCAATCGAGGGCCAGCGGCTGCTCACACACCTCCTGACGCCCTTCGCCGCCGAGACTGACCCATACGAGTACGACGTCGACAAGGCCACGACGATGCTCCAGCAGGCAGGGTACACGTTCGAAGACGACACGCTCGTCTGGCCGGAGGGCGACGCCTGGGACGCCTTCGCCGAACGCGTTGAAAACGGGCACGCCACCCGGTCCGAACTCGAACAGTCCAACTTCTCGTAATCACCAATGAGCTTTCGAAGATTCCTCATCAAACGAACGGTGATTGCAGCGATACTGACCATCGTATCGGTCAGTATCATCTTCGCGACGCTTCGGTTCCTGCCGAGTGACCCATTCAGCGGCCTGGTTGCCTCCGGCTCGCTAACGGCCGACCAGGTCACAAAGTTACGGGCGATGTACGGCCTCGACGAACCGATTTACATCCAGTACATCAAGTACGTCAGGAACCTGTTCACGTTCCAGTTCGGCGTCTCACTCACTCAGCAACGACCGGTGGGAGAGATTGTCCTTCCGGCACTCGTGAACACACTCATCCTCTTGCTGCCGGCGCTCGTCGTCACGGCGATCCTCAGTTCCATCGCCGGAATGTACGCCGGCTGGAACCGCGGGTCGTTGTTCGAACAGTGGTCGATCGTCATTACCACATTCTTCCGCGCGACCCCAATCTTCGTGACCGGCATCCTTCTGCTCATCGTCTTCTCGTACGGGCTGAACTGGCTGCCCGCCTTCGGGATGCGAAGCCCGATGGCGAACCCGCAGGGGTACGTAGCGACGTTCATCTCCGTCGACTTCCTCAAACACTACATCCTCCCCTTCACGGCGTCGGTGCTGTTCTTCAGCGGCGACTTCCTGATGCTGGCACGCAATTCCATCGTTGAACGAAAGGGGTCTGAGTTTCTCAAGCTCCATCGTGCCAAGGGGCTCTCGGAGCGAGAGCAACTCGCTCGTGCGGGCCGCAACTCCCTGCTCCCATTGGTTACCTACTTCGCACTCCGGACGGGGATGATCTTCCAGGGAGTCATCACCCTGGAAGTGGTCTTCGCGTGGCCCGGCATCGGTCGCGCGCTCGTTCAGGCGATTCTCCAGCAGGACTACCCGACCGTCCAAGCCGCCGTGTTTATCATGGCGCTGGCGGTCATCGTGATGAACCTCACCGCCGACCTAGCGTATGCCAAACTCGACCCAACGATCGAAGGAAGTGGTGTCTGATGTCGGGGTACTCTCTCGACGTCGATACCCTGAGGGACCGCCTCCGCAACGAGCTCGGCCGTGGGTATCAGATTATGAGCGTAATTTGGCAAGATACCGCCGCGAAGGTCGGTCTCAGCATCCTCATAGTATTCGTGTTCATGGGACTGTTCGGCCCACACATCGCTCCGTACCATCCTATCGAGGATACGCTCCGGCAAGACCTATCGATAATGAAGCTTCAGGACCCGAACTCGAAAGCCCTCCTCGGGACGACGTCGTTCGGTAAGGACGTCCTGAGTCAGTTTCTGGCTGGTGCTCGTCCAACGCTCATCATGGGCTTCTTCGGCGGCGTCGGGACTGGTGTGCTGGGCTTCCTCGTCGGGCTTACGAGTGGCTACTTCGGTGGCCGGGTCGACGAGATCCTAATGCGGCTGACCGACCTCACGTTCGCGCTCCCGCTCCTGCCGATGGCGCTGCTGATACTGTCGTTCGTGACGCCGAACGTCTGGCTCATCACTGCCATCATGGTTATCTTCCTCTGGAAGATGCCTGCCCGAGTTATCCGTTCGGAAGTGATGACGGTCAAGGAGCGGACGTTTGTGAAATCGGCCCGTGCGAGAGGCGCTGGCCACCTCAGGACGATGTTCCTGCACGTCGCGCCGAACGTACTGGGCATCGGCTTCCTCTACACCGCGTACGCCGTTGGGTGGTCAATCGTGGTCGGGGCGTCGCTCGCGTTCCTCGGCTTCGGTGACCCGACGACGACGTCGTGGGGTCGGATGCTCCAGCAGGTGTTCCGCTCGGGCGCGATTCGCGTCGCCTGGTGGTGGGTCCTCCCACCGGCGCTCGGTATCGCTGCCGTGACTACCGCGGTCTTCCTCGTCGGCCGAGCCCTCGAGGAGATGATTAACCCCGAACTCAAGACGGAGCAAGAATGAGTCTACTCGAAGTCAACGACCTCAAGATCACGTATCAGACCCCAGATAGCGAAGTACACGCCGTAAACGACGCCTCCTTCTCTATCGAGGAGGGGGACAACTACGGTCTCGTGGGCGAGTCCGGCTCCGGAAAGTCGACCCTCGCGAAGGCGATTCTCGGACTGCTCGACGCCAACGGGGCAGTCCGCTCTGGGAGTGTCACGTTCAAAGGCCGCGAACTCGTTGGCCTATCCGAGCAGGAGTGGCGGGACGTCCGCTGGGAGGAGATCGCCTACATCCCCCAGAGCGCGATGGATTCGCTCGATCCCGTGATGTCTGTCGGTGCGCAAATCCGGCAGGCGATTCGCAAGCACAAGAACGTCTCGAAGGCCCAGGCCAACGAACGCGTCGACGAGGTATTCGAGATAGTCGGTCTCGACCCGGCTCGGACGGGCGAGTATCCACACGAGTTCTCCGGCGGGATGCGCCAGCGCGTCACTATCGCGATGGCGCTCGCACTCGACCCTGACCTCATCATCGCAGACGAGCCAACGACGGGACTGGACGTCATCGTCCAGGATAAAATCGTTCAAAAGCTCATGGAGATCCAAGAAGAGATCGACAGCTCGCTACTGTTGATCACCCACGAGGTCGGCGTCGTCGCGGAGACCTGTGACGAAGTGTCGGTGCTATACGGCGGGAAGGTGATGGAGCAAGGAGGCACGTTCGACGTCTTCAACAATCCACAGAACCCCTACACGATGGGGCTGAAGAACGCCTTCCCGGAAGTTGACGAGTTCGACGAACAGGCGATATCCATCCCTGGTTCGCTGCCAGACCTCACCGAGGCACCATCGGGGTGCGTCTTCCGTAACCGATGCCCATTCGCGACCGAGGAGTGCGAGAGCGAGCACCCGCCGCTGGTCGAAAGCGGCGAACAGGTTTCGGCCTGTTATCACACCGAGAAGGCGAGCGAGATGCAAGAGCGGGCGAGTGACCCCGAAACGTGGGGCATCGACGTCCCGGAGGAGTCCGAGTCTCGTGACCTGGGAGAGGTCATCGTCGAGACCAACGGTTTGGAGAAGTGGTTCGAACAATCACAGCCCATCATCGAAGACCTCCTTGGGGGGGAACCGGACTACGTCAAAGCCGTCAACGGCATCGACCTCGACGTTCGAGAGAGCGAAATCGTCGGTGTCGCCGGCGAATCGGGATGCGGGAAATCAACGCTCGCCGAAGTAATCTCGGCGCTCCAGTCGCGGTCAGGTGGGGAGATTCTCATCGACGGCGTCCCGATCGAAGACCTGCTGGAAGAGGATACGCAGGAGTTTCGCTCGCAGGTTCAGTTCATCTTCCAGGACCCGTTCGACTCGCTGAACCCAAGACAACGTGTGCGTGCCGCAGTCGGCGAATCGCTGAAGATTCAGGGGTACGGACCTGAGAAAATCGAGCGGAGAGTTCGCCAAACACTCGCGGACGTAGGGCTCAATCCACCCGAGAAGTACCTCGACGAGCATCCCGACCAGCTCTCTGGCGGCGAACGCCAACGCGTCGCCATCGCGCAGGCGTTGGTGCTCGAACCCAAACTACTCATCTGTGACGAGCCCGCCTCGATGCTCGACGTCTCGCTGAAGGCGAACATCCTCAACATTCTGCGCGAGATGGCCGACGAGCGAGATATCGGCATCGTCTACATCTCCCACGACCTGGCGAGCCTCTCGCAGATCACCGACCGGCTGGCGGTGATGTACCTCGGAGAAATCGTTGAGATGGGTGCCACCAATGAGGTCGTCGAGAATCCCAGACACCCGTACGCGGCGTCGCTCCTCTCGGCATCACCCAAGGCTGACCCGGAGATCGACCGCCAACGAGTGCTGCTTCCGGGTGAACCGCCGAACCCAATCGAACTGCCGAACGGATGTAACTTCGCCCCGCGCTGTCCGAAGGCCACCGAGAAGTGTCACCAACAAGATCCCGCTCGCTCGACGTTCGAGGACGGGAGCCACGAAGCAGCGTGTCACTTCCCGGTCGAAGACATCGAGAGCGAGCTACTGGCCCACTATGCACGCGAACGGGAGCGAGCGAAGAGCGAATCAGTCGAGGAAGCATAAATGCAGCCTGGCTCCCCGTTGTGAAACATCGTGTTCGACGCGATGCCGCTGACCGTTCAGGTCGGCGGTGTCTCCGTTCCCGATAGCGTGATCGCCATCGGTGGAGCTGCTCTCATCGCCGCCCTCATCGCTCTCTCGGCGTTCTTCTCCTCATCGGAGATCGCCATGTTCTCGCTGCCTGCACACCAGGTCGAGAAACTCGTGAACGACGATGTCCCCGGGTCGCAGAACCTGCGCGCGTTGAAAGCTGACCCACACCGGCTGCTCGTGACGATACTGGTTGGCAATAACCTCGTCAATATTGCAATGTCGTCCATCACGACCGGGTTGCTGGTGCTGCTCGGATTCGGGCAAGGCGAAGCTGTCGCCTTTGCGACCTTCGGAATCACCGCTCTCGTCCTGTTGTTCGGCGAGAGCGCCCCGAAGAGCTACGCGGTCGAGAACACGGAATCCTGGGCACTGCGTATCGCCGGGCCACTCAAATTCTCCGAGTATATCCTGCTTCCACTGGTGGTCCTGTTCGACTACCTTACTCAAGTAGTGAACAAGGTCACAGGCGGTCGCTCAGCCATCGAAACATCCTACGTTACCCGTGAGGAGATCCAGGACATCATCGAGATGGGTGAACGCGAGGGCGTCCTCGACGAGGATGAACGCGAGATGCTTCAGCGTATCTTCAGGTTCGACGAGACCATCGCGAAAGAGGTGATGACGCCTCGTCTCGATATCACTGCCGTCGACCGCGACGATGACGTCGAAGTAGCCATCACGACGTGCATCCAGAGCGGCCATCATCGACTCCCCGTATTCGAAGGAAACCTCGACACCATCATCGGGGCCGTAACGCTGTCCGACCTCGTCAGGGAGCACCGCTACGGGGCAGGCGACCTCGACCAACTCGACCACCACGTCGAGGAAGTCCTCCACGTTCCAGAGAGCAAGAGCGTGAACGACCTCTTCGAGGAAATGCGCCGCGAGCGCGTTGGGATGGCCATTGTTATCGATGAGTTCGGCACGACCGAGGGACTCATCACCACCGAAGACCTCGTCGAGGAGATCGTCGGTGACATTCTCGAAGCAGAGGAGGACGAACCAGTGTTGGTCGTAGACGAAACGACCGTGCGCGTTCGGGGAGACGTGAATATCGAAGCCGTCAACGACACGCTCAACATCGAACTTCCGGAGGAGAGGAGTTCGAGACCATCGCGGGGTTCGTGTTCAATCGCGCTGGTCGGCTGGTCGAAGAGGAGAGTCCTTCACCTACGACGGCGTCGAACTCCACGTTGAGGGCGTGGACGATACCCGCGTTACCCGAGTCCAGATCACGAAACAGCTCGACCAGACATCTGGGCAGCACTCGATAGAGGTCCAAAGTTGATTCTCTCGGTGTTCCCACTGCGAATTATCTGGTTGAACAGGCGCTAAGACCCCATCCTACTCGCGCCTTCGGCGCTCGTTGAGGGTGGGGAGGATGTCACGTCAGTTCTTTCGGTTAAACAGAGCTCCAAGCACCCCAATTACGCCCGTGAAAACACTGAACACCGACCCATAGTGCACTACGTCCGTGAAAGAATCCTCACACTCAGCAACTTGAGAAGGGTCGTCGTCGTATGTGTCGTGGCACCATTGGATTTCCTGCTGGTTCCACACGCCAACGAGAAGTCCGCCAGCAATCAAGAGCAGAAACAGTACTAGCCAGCCGTTACGCAGAAACACGTCAAATGACATACTAGTAGTGGACCAAACCACGAAAAGTACGTTTCGGTAATCAAGGGTTCTATCCGTCGCACCGAATCGGGAAGCAGTCTGTGACAATTATACGCAGAGAAACACTGGACTGGCGATACTTGATTTGGCGTCGATAGTGGTTCTCACGGAAAATTAAATTGGGTCGCTGATTCCACTACGAATTCTAGTGCGTACTCGCGTGCAGAATGTTTTCCACCTCCTCTCACCCACCGTCGCGATCGATAAGCTGTCCGTTACTAATAGTCTTGACCGGCTTACATGACGAGTGGCTCAGCCCAAGCACTCCCGCACGAACACGAAGACGCTCCGCTGGGCGTTGCTCGCCACGGCGATATTTACAGCGGTCGGTGGACTCGCCGCCGCTGCTCTGACGAGAACGCTGATTTTTCTCGTCTTCTACGGCGGCTTCGGGCTTCCAACCCGCGAGTTTCCGCTGCTGGCTGGGCTCGCCGCGGGACTCGTCGGCGGAACCAGCTGGTGGCTGCTCTTTGAGCGACCCGGGCACTTGACCCGCGAGCGCGGGGGCCTCGTCGGGCTGATAACCGGCGTGCTGGTCCACCCCGTCGCCTGGGTGTTCATCCTCGCCCTTGACGCCATCCGAACGGGAGTCTGGGACGCGGAAGGCAATCTCCTGATATACCAGGTATTCATCATCTGGGGGCTGGGCCTAGTCGGCGGGTTCACCGTGATCATGGGTGTGTTCGCGAGCCTCCTCGTCCTCGTCGCACGCGAGCGACTGAGCAAGGACGTCGTTACCGGACGGAGCCTGTTCGTCGTCGGGCTGGGTGCGGTCGTCGGAGGCTGGATCGCAGTAACGGTCATCGTGATTCTCGGCGTGTTCGCTCTGGTGGTGGTCGGCGGTGGGTTGCTGGCTGCGGGCGTCACCGTCGTGGCGCTTCGCAGACTCCCCGTGGTCAGAACGTTCCTCGGGTGGTGTTATCGGGTCGACCCCAACGAGTCTGCGCAGGTGGGGGCTGCATTTCGGCGGCGGCACGCCGCGGTTCTTAGTGTCGGCGTGATTGGATTCCTCCTGGGAGCGCTGGGGTATGCGTCACTGGTGGTGACGTTCTGCAGCGAGGTGCTCGTGGAGATAACCCAGCAACCGATGGGGGCGCTGTCCGTCTGTCGGTGGGAGACTCGATTCACGTTCTATCCGGTGTTTTTCGTCGTCGCCAGCACACCCGTTTTGCTGGTGGTGAATCGTGTGGCCACGGGGTTTGCCCCCCGGCGGTCGGTTCGTCGCGCCATAGTCGAGTGGCTCGTCTTTTTGGCGTTGGTATCGGCCAGTTACACTGTCGCGTTCGTGGTTCTGTGGCCGCTGTAGGCTCCGATCTAAGCGAGGCTCTCTCGTCTGGGATTCAGCAGATATGGCACGTTTTTAGTCGTACCCACCCTATTCTTACGGAGTCTGTATCCACTGAATGACGGTTCCTCATCTCAATTTTCGGCTGACAAACTTCGTTGGCGGCTCGTTCTCACGCCAGAGTACACGCGGACGACTGATTCCGGTCGCCGGCCGTCAATTCATTGATTCAAGGTTAGTAGCGAATCCGAGAGGTGTTCCGCCGTGCCACTGATGATGGCCGTCGGGTCCGTCAGGTCGAGCGGGGGGAGCGTCTCGACCGGCACATCGATCATCCGTTCGAGCATGGCCGGATTCGTCCGTTCGGCCACGGTGGCACCCTCATACTCGTTGAGAACGACACCGCGAACGGGGAGCCCGCGCTCGCAAAGCGCGTCGACGGTCAGTGCCGTGTGATTCAAGGTCCCCAATCCCGACCGGGCGACAACCACGGCGGGAAGGTCAAGGTCGGCGACGAGATCGAGTACCTCTCGTCCCTCGGCCAGTGGCACACGGAGTCCACCAATGCCCTCAAGGACGCCACACGCCGCGTCGGCCAACGCCTGTTCACAGTCCGCCAATAGCGTCTCGTAGGAGAGGGTATTGCCTGCTTTTTCAGCCGCAACTGCGGGAGCCAGCGGCTCCTCAAGCCGGCGGAGACAGGTTGCGGCAGCGGCCGTCCCGCAGACGTCGGCGACGAACCCCGCGTCGTCGTCCGGGGGGAAGCCGGTCTGGCAGGGTTTGACGGCGCGAGCGGCGACACCGACTTCCCGTAGATTCCCAATCAATCCTGCGGTGACGACGGTTTTGCCAACGCCCGTGTCCGTCCCAACGACTGCGAAGTCCTCAGTCATAGCAGATCAAGAGCGTGGCCGGCCTCGCGGAAGGCCGTCAAACAATGATCAATTTCCTCGTCCGTATGTGACGCCATCGGTGCCACCCGGATTCGACTGGTCCCCTCGGGAACCGTCGGCGGACGAATCCCTGGCGCGATGACATTCCGCTCGCGGAGCCGCTCGGCGAGCGTCATTGTGGTCTCCCGGTCGCCGACGACAACGGGCAGGATCTGGGTTTCACCCCACACTTCATACCCGAGTTCCTCGAGTCCATTGCGCAGTCGCTCGACGTTCGCCCAGAGGCGTGCCGGCCGGTCGCTCTCGCGAGCGATCTGGAGCGATTTCCGGGCAGCCGCCGCAGCTGGGGGCGTGAGGCCTGTGGAGAAAACGAACGAGCGGGCGGCGTTGAGCAGGTACTCGATTAACAGCTCACTGCCTGCGACGTACCCGCCCTGGCTCGCAAGCGCCTTCGAAAGCGTCCCCATCTGCACATGGACGCGGTCGGCAAGCCCCTCGCGCTGGACGATACCGCCACCCGCCTCGTATAGGCCGGTCGCGTGCGCCTCGTCGACCATCAGCCACGCGCCGTACTCTTCGGCGGCGGCACAGAGCTCCTCAAGGGGAGCCACGTCACCGTCCATGCTAAAAACGGAGTCGGTGACGACCAGCCACGATTCGTCCCCGGTCGCCTCCTGAGCGCGTCGCTCGAGCATCGCACGGAGATCGTCGGGGTCGCAGTGGTCGTACACTCGCGTCTCCGCGTCGGCGAGCCGACAGCCGTCGATGATGCTTGCGTGATTCAGCTCATCTGAAAAGACAATGTCCGGAGCCAGTGCTGAGAGCACCCCGAGGTTCGTCGCGTACCCCGACGAGAACACAAGCGCCCGCGCCATCCCCTTCGTCTCGGCGATATCGCGTTCGAGGGCGCGATGGGGTGGTGTGTCACCGGTCACGAGCCGACTTGCACCGGCACCAGTCCCGGTCTGGCGGGACGCATCGGCTGCTGCCGCCTGGACGCGCTCGTCGGCTGCGAGGCCGAGATAGTCGTTCGCGGCGAACACGAGTTGCTCCCGGCTGTCGAACTCGGGGACTCCTCCCTTCGGGTCGGGAGCCATCCGGCTGCGCGCGGCCACCCGTTCTGTCGGAGTAAGGGTCCGCCTGAGCCCCTGTTGTTCCCGCGCGGCAAGCTGGGCGGCGAAGTCGAACCCGTATTCCCGGTTCCGGCCCGCGTCGGCATCCGAACCAACCTTCAGTTCGTCACGCATCTAGAACCCCGGCATCAACTCGGCGGGCCCGAAGACCCCGTACTCGCCGGCGCGATGACGGCGGAGCGCCGCTTTCATGTACCCCAGGGCCGGTCCGTTGACGTTGGCCTCCATGCTCGTGTCGTCGCCGAGCTGGAAGGTGTTGGTCGCCGTTTCTCCGTCGAAGGTCCGCCCCGTGACACGCACGGTCGTTGTCGTCGGCTTCTCGTCGGCGGTCACATCGAGGATTCCGCCGACCGTCACGTCCGCGGCGTCGCAGATGCCAGCGCGCTCCAGAAGGACGTCGTCGGCGTGCTCCATGTCTCGGAACTCGATGATGCCGTCGTGCTCGTCGATGACCGCTGCAATCTCAGCGTCGCTCATCGTGCGGGCGTCCTCGATATCGTACCCTGGTAGATGAGCGATGTCCTCGCGGACGGTGCCGCGGTTGTCCTCGTAGCCGGATTTGAGTCCAACACCCCACCAGATATCGACCGCCTCGACCTCGACGAACGACTGGGCCGCGATGGCCGCTGCGCCGGTGAGCAAGCCGGGCGTTGCACCGGCACCACAAACGAAGGTGATTCCACACTCTTGGAAGGTATCCACACGCTCGTCGAGCATTCCGATGACGCGGGAGCGTTTGAGCACATCAACGAGTACGCCGGAATAGTCCGCGTCCGCGAAGCGGTCGGCCACCCGTGGAATGAAGTCGTGCTCGAAGTTGGGGAGCGCGATGAGCACCGCGTCGATCCGGTCGCTCTCTGCGATGATGTCATCGATCGGCGTCTCCGTCGCGGTCGCCTGTGCAGACGCGACAACACCGGCGCCCGCCCCGGTCTGCTTGATGCCACCCCCTCGGGCGGACGCCGACCCGCCGTCTGTAGACAGGTCGCGCCCCTCGGGATCGCTCGCGATGTTCCCCTCCGTCGCCGCGAGCAGCTCGTCCACGTCGAGGCCGTCGTGGTCGATGGCGACTCCATGGCGGTCACACGCTGCGACGGGCGTGAGCCCCTCCTTCTCCATCGAGACCTCAAGCATTCGTCGACCGATGCCACCTGTACCGAGTACTGCGAAGGTGCTTTCGTGCATGTTAATTCTCCAGTTCCGCGTTGCTGTTCGCCGATCCTGCTGCCGTTTCAACCGTCCTGCGTTCCCGTTTCGTCCGTGCCTTGACGGCCTCGGTATCGAACTCGTGGACGGTCATGTTCGGTTCCATTCCGGCCCGCTCGATCGCCTCAATGTCGTCGCCGGGAGACTGCCCCGAGGTGGTGAGGTAGTCGCCGGTCAGAATGCCGTCGGCTCCCGCCTCGAACGGCAGGTGTTGTTCGTCCGTCTCGAGATTGACCTCGCGGCCACCCGTGAGTCGCACCCGCGCGTGGGGGTGGAGCAACCGATAGACCGCGATGGTGCTGATGAGTTCGTTGGTAGAAATCGCCGCGTCGTCACCGAGTCGGTCGCCCAGCGGCGTCCCCTCGATTGGGTTAAGGACGTTCACTGGGAGCGAGGAGATCCCGATCTCTTGCAGGGCGATAGCGGCGTCCACGCGGTCGGTCGGCGTCTCCCCCATACCGAGGATGACCCCGGCACAGAGGTCCATCCCGGCTGCTTTGGCGATCTCCAGGGTCTCCACCCGGTCTTCGAAGGAGTGGGTCCCAACAATTTCCGGGAAGAACCGGGGAGAGGTCTCGATGTTGTGATTGTAGTGGTTAATCCCCTCGTCGGCGAGGATTTGGGCTTCTGTCTCCGTGAGGATGCCGAGCGAGGCGTCGACCTCGACGTCGGTCTCGTCGCGAACGAGGCGAATAGCCCGGAGCACCTCCTGCCACTCGTCGGGTCGTTGTTCCTTGGAGACGCCTTTCTCGGCAACGACGATGCCGAAGCGCTGGGCACCGTCGCGCTCTGCTCGTTTGGCTGCTTCAAGTATCTCTTCGGGGTCGAGAAACCCGTACGTCTCGATGCCGGCGTCGAAGTGGACGGATTGGGCGCAGAAGCCACAGTCTTCGGCACAGTTGCCCGCTTTCGCGTTCACGATCGAGCAGGCATCAACCGTGTCGTCACCGAAGTGCGCGCGGACGAAGTCGGCGGCGACCGCGAGTTCCTCGACCGGCTGTGCAATGAGTGCCAGCCCGTCACGGCGATCTAATCGTTCACCAGCCAGTACCTGTTCGACGGCGTGGGCTATCGTCGTGTTTTCGGTCTCGTAAACCACGAGTGTGACGTTGGTTGACGAGAGTAAAAAAGTTCGGCCCCTCACATGAACTCGGCAATGGCCTCGATGAAAGACCGAGAGAGAGCGACTCCCCAACCGACATACAAATCACTCAGTATCTTTGCGTCACGCTTTCGGCTACAACACGAACACGTCTTCGACGTATCTCGCTCGGAAACACGGTAACGTGGATGCCGTTCCCTTCGGCCTTGTAGTCAAAGAGCGTCGAGAAGCGGTCAATCTCCCACCAGTGGAGTTTCTTGTTTCCACGTTTGCCCCAGTTCCGTGAGTCGCCATTCTCAGTTCCACGAATTTTACTCAAGTCCTTGGTGGCGATGCGATCGACCTCGTGGTTGATGCACTGCTCTACGACGTGCTTGACGAGGGCGTACAGGAAGTGGTCTCTCCGTCGAGACAACATCTGTCGTGCGCTTTGCGCCCGACATGACGGGCCGTTCTCTCCTTCGGTGTCGTACTCGTCGCGGGTGAAATAGTGCTTGTCCTGTTTCAGCACGTTCCCCGGATACAATTCGGCGTCTCCGTCGTCGTAGGCGATGGCGAGGGAGTTGCTGATGCCAAGGTCGATTCCCACCGTGTTGTCGCCGGAGACGACTTAGTTTGGTTGATCGCGCTCATTAAACCGCTTCTACCAGACGACGGCTCGCGACCTCGCGCGCCATTCTTTCTACCCATTACTCGACCGCGGAGCCCTGGTCTGGGCCCTCGGTCGTCGTGGTCAGACATCGGGGAGACATTCGTTTGCAATAAAAAGTTCGAGAGTCGGTTTGGTCTCTTTGAAACCCGACTCCTTGCGAATCTCATCGGTGGTCCCATTCGAGGACCCCACGGCCTCGAACTAGGGTGGATGGACGTGGTAGAGTTCGGTCCGGAATCATATGGCTCCCCCCTCCAATGCCTCGAGGCATTGTGGGTTAACTGCATCGAGCAGCACACAACTTCCTGCCGATGACAGTCACGTGGCCCGCGATCCAATCGTGTGGCACAAGCCCTCCAGAGACGTGCGATGCCATGGTCAGATTCTGGGACATGTGCCACTCGTTCACATACCTCGTGGCGGGTAAGGGAATGAGACCAATCATAAAAAGCATTGTGTATGTCACAGAATGGACTATAATTTCACCGCAGGAATCACTCGATCGGTTGCGACGACCTCGACGTAGAGGTTGGGAGTGCTGGTGAGCATCTCTCGAAATCGATAACGCCGTTGGTCTCGATAGCGGCGGCGCCAGGTGCGCTCGTTTCTCTGCGGGCGCGTTGCAGACGAACAGTACGTGTAAAGAACCGATAATAGCAACAATTGCCGGTAACGGTTGTGCCGCTGGGAAGCTTCAGCGGAGCTCACCTGTATCGTCGATGCTCGTAGTAACCCACCCGATCTAAAATCACAGATACTGGCAACATTGTCCTTCGAAGCGGGAGATACGTCCCATATCCCCGCTACGGGGAGATACATCGGATGCAAGATGTTGTCATACAATACCCGGTTGGCATTCGAATAATGTGAATCGATACACCGTGCGGGTCAGTCATGGTGGAGGAATTCACATGAATACCGTCGAACACTGGAAACAAGAGAAACACTCCCTGGATATCATCGAGGAAATCTACGAATACGCCGCCGAAGGCCTTTCCTTCGACGAAATCGAAGAGCGCGGAGGCGAAGGCGAGTGGGAGCATTTCAAGTGGGCGGAAATGTACACCCACGACCGCAAAGAGGGCTATTTCATGCTGCGGACGAAGGTCCCTGGCGGATTTCTAACACCCAAACAAGCCGAAGTCATCGGTGACGCCGTGATGAATTCACGACCGACAGCTAGCAGTGATAGTCCTCCAACTTGACTTTATTGATCGGTTCGGTCTCGGTATGGATCTGCGTCGGCTGTTCCATGAAGTACACTGAAACATTGACCAGTTCGGTTTCATGCTGGCTATTCCAGCGTCGACAGAGATAGTCGGCGAAATAACGGCGGTCTGTGGTGTCGTCCCGCCAGAGCCCGACGAGATATTTCCGCCATCGTGCTGTCGGGTACGTATCTGAAATATCCGCCGGCCGATCCCAGCGGATAGGCCCACCGTGAAAGGCATCGATTCGTGAGCCATTCTCGAGTTGTCCCGGAGCGACAATCCACCCATCAGTGGAGAGGGGGTCAGGCGCGAACATATTCCAGTATTGATCGGTACGAGTGAGATCGATAACCGACTCGGCCTCCTCTGGAACCACGTCATGCCCGTAGATCTGTGAATAGCCGAGAACCTGAATGTTCCAGAGCACGATGAGGACAAGGAAGAATAGGGGAACACCAGTCCCCAAGTGGGTCTTCCATCGATCAAGCGGCGAGGGGGCACTCGAAACAGTGATGACCGGCAGTGTATCGGCGAGTTTCTGTGGCCACTGACCCATCGCTCTAGTCTGTCGATAGTGGGATAGCTGCGGTAGCACGATGTCCCAGAACGCTGCGGGTAGGAAGGGGAGTAACCCGGCGATCGAGATGAGTGCAAAGAGATCAATGCGCATGGTGAACAGCATCCCAAGATGCAAACTGATGAAGAGAAACACGAACCCCGTCCGCCAGAGACCGGGCAGCACAATCAGGAGAAATGAGAGCGTTATCATCCCCAACCAGAGATAATCAAGACCATGGAGGACAGCAGGGTAGGACCCGAGGACGTCACCGAACAGAATGGTGAATTGACCGAGACTGAAGACGTACTCGAGCCCCTCGCCTTGGAGCCAGACATCACCGGATAGCTTGAACGCGGCGTTCGTACTATACATGATGACGACCTGTAGTAATAGTGCGGCCGCCGCGACACTCCTTACAGCGGTTCGCGTCTGAGTGTTGCTGGCCTGTTGATTATCGACCGCCCAGTACGCGCCGAGCGGCAGAAACATCGCCCAGAAGAGCAGTAATCGGAGGAGGAAGTCTCCACCATTGAGGACCTCTGGCATCCGATTATGAATCGATACGAGAAAGATCCAGGAACCGATTGTTGCGGCCGACGTTCGATAACCAATGGTCAGTGCCACGGCAAAGACACCTGCAATCAAGAAGAAAACCGCCTGGACCCATGCGTCGCCGGAGAGCGTGTGGAGTGACAGGTGTAACGGGTCTGAACGAGAGATAAGAGCCGTCCGTGGCAGCACACCGAAATCGGTATAGAATGCGGTGAGGGCACGTGACCGGCGGACGAGATCAGCGAGTATGAGGAGTCCGATAGCAATTCGGAACACAGCAAGCGATCGAGTATCAATCTCAAACCGGTGACGAACAGCGAGAGAAATCCGATCTCTGACGGTTGAAAGACGGTTGGGAAGTGCCATCAGTCTAGTCCAGTTATGAGAATTCAGCGGCCAGAACCATAAGCGAACGGAAGACTCAACGATTCATGTTTGGGTTGCGGGTCAAAGGAGTGTGACATAGAATTCTGTTCCGATACAGACACCACCCGCTGGGAGCGTAGTCATTCTTCGGTGGGTTTCTTCTGAGAGTATTCTGGTGGTTGAATCACGAGCCGTTTAATTCGCGCGTTGTCGATCGCGTTAACGCGAAGCACGTATCCTTGGTGTTCGATCCGGTCACCCACCTTCGGTTCTCGTCCGAGTTTACTAAAGACGAAGCCGCCGATGGTTTCGACTTCATCAGTCTCGAACTCAGTGCCGAGTTGGTCGTTCACCTCACGAACCGGCACGCCGCCGTCGATGAGGTACGTCCCATCATCTCGCTCCTCGATGGTGGGACCCTGCGGTGTTGTGTCGAATTCGTCTCGAATATCGCCAACGATCTCTTCGAGAATGTCCTCAATCGTGACGATCCCCTCGAAAACGCCCCATTCGTCAATAACTACGGCAATCTGTCCCCCACCGTGCGTCTGAAATTCGGCGAGAATCGCGTCAATTCGTCGCGTTTCCGGAACAACGAGAACGTCGCGTGCGAGAGCGCGTGCAGTGACCGGACCGTCGTGGTCGGTTTCACTCGCCTTCAGAATGTCCTTCGCGTGGACGAAGCCAATCGGCTGTTCTCCGTCCTCATCGAGCACAATATATCGCGTGTAGGTTCCGCTGGCGGCAACAGATCTGAGTTCTGGGAGGGTCATCGACGCGGAGACTGTCTCCACGTCGGGGCGTGGCACCATGATTTCGCGAGCGATCGTGTCGCCGAGTTTGAAGACACTCTCGATCATCTCAACCTCCTCAAGATCGATTTCTCCAGTCTCTTCGGAGCGGCTGAGAATCATCAGGATTTCTTCCTCGGAATGCGTCTCCTCGCCTTCTGCCGCTGGCGAGACGCCAAACAAGCCGGTGAAGTAGTTGGCAGTGCCGTTGAAGACGATGATACCCGGGATGAACACGTAATAAAAGAACTTCATGAGCGGGGCGACGAGAAACGCCACTCGTTCGGCCTCTTGGATGGCGAACGTCTTCGGTGCGAGTTCGCCAAACACGACATGGAGGAACGTGATGAAACCGAATCCAAGCGCGAACGCAACCAGATGAATTACTCCTGTAGGCAGCAGTTCACCGAGAACTGGCTCGATGAGTGCTGCCACAGCTGGTTCACCAATCCACCCGAGGCCGAGTGAGGAAAGCGTAATCCCGAGCTGACTGACGGCGAGGTATCCATCTAGATTCTCGAGTGCGTCCTGTACGAGGCCCGCACCGGGCTTTCCGCGGTCGACCAGCGTGTTCACTCGGGTCGGCCGGAGTTTCACAAATGCGAACTCGGCGGCCACGAACACGCCGTTCATGACCACAAGGAAGACAGCGAGGAGCAGCCCACCGACTGCAATCAAATCGACCATACCCGTCATTGTTCACTGGGTAACTTGTAGGGGAGGGTACAGCGTCGGGTGACAGCCACCCACGAGCAACGGCCCGCTTGAGTGGGGAGAGTTATGGTTTACACACCGACAGGTGCTGGCACCGCCACGATACCGTTACGGAGAGTCAAGGAAGAAAGCCCCGTGCTTTAGCGCGGGGCTGAGTCCGACATGTTCATGCCACTGTCTCTCATACGATGGCCTACCGGAGTTCCCTCGGTGGCGAACACAGTCGTTGACTGTACCGATGCGTTGCATCGATTCGTCGCGGGGTGACAAATCCGATACCCACTCCGCCACGTCCCGGCCCACGGACGCTGATGGCGGTACCACGCGGGCTGAATACCCCGTTGGAGAGGGAAACGGTATTCCCTGTGACCCACTCGGCGCGTCCGAGGTGGAAGGTCCCATTGACAGGACTATACGCGCTGGAACGCACTCCCTCGGTCATAATTGGGAAGCAACCGTTGAGGGAGGACGCGAAAGCGTACTTCGCTCCCGAGGAAACGCGCAACCTTGAACTCCCCTTCGGGGATTCCTCGCCCTTCAGCGCGGGGAGGATGTCAATCCCATCTACTCCGTTAGGAGCGGATTCAGAGGTACTTGGTGTGTAACGTCGGTATCTAACCTATCCCGAAGAGGATACCTTCGACAATCGGTTGAGGAATCCGATACTGTCCGATTGTCCCGATGTGGGCGCGGGCGTGCCGCGTCGGATAGCACTACAACGTCGAACAGGTAACAGTATTATGCGGCGATTCATCCCACGACGAAAGTCGTGGGCTTCCTCGCCTAATCGAAGTGAATTCAGCACCGTCTGAACGAACTACTCGGGTTGTGTCATGAACGTCGTGACCGACTCAGTGGGTATATTCAGTAGGCGATTGAGAGAAACTGCTATTTTCGTACTGATTGGGTAGTATCTTTACGTCTACCCAAGGCGTTCATTATGGTTGGTGTAGTGAGGGTGGCAGACCACCAAGTTCCGGAAAGAAACCAGAAGACTGCCATGCAACTAATCGATGGGGAGCTGTATCCGATTCTCCGGAGGCTCTGGGCCTACACTCCGGTTCCGGAGCCGCACGTTGCTGGGCTAGTCATCGGGAGAGTGCTTTACGCGCGCTGGCCGCGGCGGATTACTCAAAAACGGACCATGGCACGTGCCAGTGGACTGGGACTGATTGGGTGTGGGGTTTTGCTCATCGGATGGGCATTCAGATCGGTCGCAGGGAACATCGGTCCAGAAGAACGACAGCTCGTTACGACTGGCCCGTATGCATTCAGTCGAAACCCCATGTACGTTGGGTGGACGATGCTCTATGCAGGCCGCGCGTTGCTCAGCAATAACCGGTGGGTTGCGCTCTTGCTTCCAGCAGTTGTCGCCATTACCCACGTCGGGACCATTCAGGAAGAACGGGCCCTGGAACGGGAGTTCGGTGACGAGTATCGTGTCTTTCGCCAAAACGTCCGCCGGTATCTTTAATCAAGATGTAATCATTATATATTCAACTATTCGGAGGGATACGTCGAAAAGGGTTGTATCTATTCTGTACGAAGCGTCACGAACAGGAGTGTCATCAGAATGCGCTTGGCAGATACGCGCCCTGTATTCAGCTGATTAACTGGTATTAGTACAGCTCTCGATAGACCTACTCAATCAATCGAAAATCCGAATTACCGACTGACTCCCTCCCACGACTTCAGTCGTGGGCGTTCTCCTCGAATCTCTGTAAGGATACTCGACGGTCGTTGTCACTACTCTGGTCGTGGAATGTGTTACTGCTATTCGTCGAGTACGATGACTCGCGCGTCGGCGACGAGCCCCCGAGCATCGGCCATCGCACTCGCATCGAGTGCGACCGCCGCGCCCACCGCATCGTCGACCACGAAATTCATCTCGATGACGTTCTTGAAACACTTGACCAGGCACGTCAACTCCCCGTGATCCTCTGCATAGATGTTTTCATACACGGGAGCCATCAGCGATTCCATCACCCAGTCTTCCACAGCCTGCTCGACCTTCTCATCGGTATAGTGGTCAGCCACGTCATCGCGCACGTAGACTACCTCAGTGTCATCGAGGTCGTATTTGATGATGCTTCGCAGGTTCCCCTCCGCCCGTTCAGTGAAGAACTCCTCAAGGCGGGTCGCCACCCTCGTTGCCATAGTTAGTTGCTAGTTTGGCACACGCATAGTAATGATGGCTAGCCAACAAAATTGAGGCCAGCGGAACATGGTTCACTCCGAGTCGAGCGACCCGAAGAAGCACGTGGAGTCAGGCGTCGCTCGCCGGGTGATACCGCCGCCAAACCCAGCTAGGCGTGGTCGACCGAAGCTCATCGATACACTCCCCCCAGGGGTGTTCACCATCGAACGCTCGCGCGTACGTCTCAGCCACGCCCATCGTCTCACTCACGAGCAGGAGTGACCCGAACAGGTGATACTCGGGGAAGAACGCGGTACTACTCCAGCGATACCGAGATCGGAATCGTCCAAGCACCCGCCATGGAAGCATGGCTTGAAGGCCCACCAGCTCGCGCTTTGTGACACCGAGTTGGCGCACAGCTGTCTGCGTGATGCCACCCTGACGGGTGCCGTGCGCGAGTACTCCTTGTAAGAGAACGATTACTCGCTGTCGAGCGGCAACGTGCGCCAACGATGAATCGTCCCAGTCGTGAGCAAGGTGCTCCATCGCGCGAATCGACGCAGCTACCTCCAGGCCTTCAAGAAGATACGGGTGGTCCCACGTTGGCGACCCAAAGCGGTGCTGGTAGGCGTGACACAGCTCCGAGGTGAGATACGAATACGCCACCGGCACGGGGAGGTGTCCTCCACTGACGCCGATATAGCCGGTACTCCGTGAGTACCGCCCCTCGATACTCAAAAGCGTTAACGACTGTGGGAGGTTGCCCGTTGCGAGTGCGACTCGCTCCCGCCACGAATAGTCATACACGAGGTGGTCTCGCCAGAGATCGTGATACGACGTTGAATCCACATCGAAGAGCGCATCATAGAACTCGGTGAGGGCTGCAAAGCACGTGTAAATATCGCGCTTGCTGGCTGGGGCGCTGTGCGGGTCGTACGTATGGAATTCGGACAGCGGGGGAGCCTCTGGATACTCTCGCCGATACGTGTCGATTGCGTCGGCGCACGTCTCTTTGAGGTGGTCGAGAAACTCCTCGCTGTTCATCGCTACCTATAGTGGGAGGGTTGAACAAGCCTTAATTATTACCGGGGTGTCGAGTGATTCTCCCGTTTTCCTGCACCGGGAGAATCTCTCTTTTGAATTGAAAGGGTCCGACAGCTGCTGAGCAAAACACTGTATGATGATTGGTGCCACAACCAGACCTCGTGTTGAGTAACGACAGCCAACACGAATCGACGGGAGTGTGGTTGCCACCGGCATTATGTGGGCCAATAGAGGTTTGCATCTTTGCGTACCACCCCCTATCAATGCATGATTTGACCGGGTTCCAACGCGACCTACTGTACGTCATCGCCGGGAACGAGAAACCCTATGGCCTCGCCGTCAAAGACGAGCTAGAAGCATACTACGAACAAGAAATTCACTACGGACGTCTCTACCCGAACCTCGACACGCTCGTCGAGAAGGGCTTCGTCGAGAAAGGCGAACACAATGGGCGGACGAATTACTACGCGGTAACTTGACGTGGGCGGCGTGAGATCGAAGCTCGTGAGCAATGGGAGCGACAGTATCAGAACACCTAGGATTGACGCCACATAAACTCCAAAATATCGATATATTTCAGTTACCCACGACTGAAATCGTGAGCTTCCTTCTTGCAATCATGTTGTTTCACTATATCAACTACTTCATTAATAATAGTGTCCGAAAAACATTATCTGCATTCAAGATAGAGATTGTGATGGCGTAGTTACGAAGAACTCAGTTTCAGAGTTCGCTGGTTATTCCTACGTCACCCCCACCCAACCCCTTCGTTTGACCCATTGACAGAGGCACCCGTTCTTCCACAACAGTGTAACAGAAACAACGAACCACAGTCAGCTTCTGTATCGCGATCCAATATTCACGACTAAAGTCGTGGGCCGGTTGTATGAGACAAACGATCTCGTGAACGCTGGCAGAGGGGTCACCTCATGAATCTCTGTGAGTGAGTTTCGTTCTACACACGCGTCCAAGAGAAAGAGACGAGATTGACTTTCCCGTGGTTTGTGAGTAGTGCTGTTGTCCACTCTCGAAAGCGTTCGAAGGACCATCACACCCGTTTGGCTTGTCGTGTTCTCACACGACTCACGAAGAATGGTGTTCTGTGAAGATAAACTATTCTATTAATTGAACAGTATGATAGGTAGTCAGCTTCTCTGAATCCGTACCGCCTGAAGGCGGGGGTTTCCACACTTTTAGACCATGGATAGTGTTAGTTTCTAATAACTTTATGTTTAAGTATAATTCATTATATAGATAGATTTATGTGTTATTGTGCCCATTAGTAGTTCGACGCAGGACCCACAAACACCCGTTTGTATTCCCCCAGCGGTCTGCGTTCACCTGGGTGATTCCCCCACGAATCCCCCTCAACGGGAGCCCAATGGGCATCCCGTTTTTCCCGACCCCAACGTTCCCCAAACATGATTGTCTCCATAAAGGACACTCGTTAGTCTGCATCCGTTTCTAAATACGCTGCCGAGCGTCGGCACTTCCAGAGGTATGCCTATTGCACATACTGAGGGAAGTTAGAGACCCATCACTACCGAAGAGCTGTTGACTGAAACTAGTATCAAACACCAACTAATTCGTCGAGGGTTGAGAGTAACTCCTCGCGGTCACCGGTATGCACGGTCATGACGGGAACTGGGGAGACACGGACAACTTTCTCGGCAACACTGCCAAACAGATACCGCTCGAAGCCTGTTTTCCCTCGGGTACCCATTACGATAATATCGATCTCGTTTTCGATGGCGTACGCGATAATGGCGACGGCAGGATCTCCCCAACGGATTTCTCGGCGCACGTCAAGTCCCCGATCGATTGCTCCTCGGCGATTATTTTTGTGGCACTGTGGCCGTCTTCTTCGAAGGTTTGCTGCAATTGGTCGCGAACGTCATCAGGAAGTGTCATGTAGGTGGTTTCATCAACGACGTTCACGACGTGGATTCTGGCCTCACACAGCTCTGCAAGTGTCAGGGCGTGTGCGCTCACCCGCTCCATTCCGGCACGGCCATCTGTGGGAATAAGAATGTCAGTATACATCCCCAATAGTTTGGTATATGCCACCAAATATCTATGCAAAGTGAACTACTCCGCCCTACAGCTCGTCCGACGGCTCGTGCGTGAAGGTGGGGCTTCCTGCTTCCACGACACGCTTTGCAGACACAGATGTGTCCACAGGGAGCGCAGTCTCCACAGGCGTTAACAAATCGCGTCGCGATTCGTTCGCACCCCAGAACGCGAAGCGTTACTGGGACGTCTTCAGGCGCGAAAGGATATCAATTCGACAGCTACTCATGGTGGGTCACGCGCGAGAGTGTTATCACAAAGACAGCGCCCGTTGGCTCATTCGCTTCAATCCAGACGTCACCTCCAAATTGCGTCATCAAGGTGTCCACTAAATAGAGCCCCACCCCGATCCTGCACTTTTAAGTCCCTTCTCCCCACGGCCGAACACCACATCGCGCTGATCAACTGGAATTCCGGGACCGTTATCCGCAATCCGGATAATCACGGTTTCGTCAGATAACTCCGCGGAGATCTCAATGCGTGATTTGCCTTTGCTATTGTGTTGAATCGCGTTATTGAGGAGGTTTCGAAAGACGCACGACAACAACGGCGTCGCCCACACCTCGACAGCAGGGATGGAATCCCAACCCGAAAACTCGGCGTCCGGATACGCTTCACGACGCCGATCGATTGTATCGTGGAGTGTACGTTGAAGATCCGTTGGTGTTAACTCAGATTCGTCTTCGGTTTCGATCGAATTGAGAAAATCGCGCAAGGTTTCCGTGAGTTCAACCGTGTGTTGCGTCGTTCGAATCACTCGGTCAAGCATCGTGTTTGCCTCCTGTGAGACATGGTTTCGCAATTCCCGTCCCCAGGCGAGCGCGACCATCATATCGTTACAGATGTCGTGTCGGACAATCTGGTTGAGCAGTACCAATTCTTTGTTTCGTTTGTTGAGCGTGGCCTCTTGTTCGTCTAATTCACGACTTAGTTTGGCTGCGTCGTGGAATACGTACGATTGGCGTAGTAACAGTGCAACTAATACGAATGCCCCGAAGAAGACGTCGTCACTCCGGAATTGGCCGGTGAGCCCGAGATAGCCGATGAGCACCATGGCGACCGCAAATGGGCCGTATGGAGCAAGCAGTTCAATGAACTCATAGCGGCGTCGCTCGGTGACGCGCGGAGTGAGCGTTGCTGCCGGATGAAGTGCGCCGAGTGCGATGAGGGCATTACCGGCGACCCACGCGGAATCGATTTCGCTGAAGACGTAGCCGCTGGTGAATTCGAGATACGCGAAGGTACTGTCTGCAATCACCCAGATGAACAGACCAAGTGAAATCAAGAGAATTGGGGTCCGTCGTTGCCCTCGTGTGTTCAGCGCAACGACGAAGGCAATCGAACCGACGACGATATCCAAGATGGGATACGCCATCGCCACCAACGTGTCTGGAGAGTTAAGTGAACTACTGGTGAGGATTGGTTCGAGGAGGAAATACCAGCTTACGGTGAGTAACGCCCCGCCAACGATCAGCCCATCAAGTGTGAGTCGGTACATCGATCCCAAGCGTCGTCGATCGGTCGTCAGCAAGACCAATCCGAGCGCAAGAACAGGATAGCCGGTGAGATAAAACAGGTCAGGAAGACCAGGGAATGGCACGTCGCCGGTTCCTAACTCATACGCCATCCAGGTGAGTTCGCCAATTGCTTCGAATCCGGTACCGATTGCGAGCAGTCGCCATCCCCAGAGTGTCGAGGTAGAACTCTGGCGTACCACACTAAAGAGTGTCAGTGGAACGATGAGCGCGGTGCCACTAACGACGAGGTTCGAGAAAACGAGCGTTGCATACTCGCCGCCAATCTGCCAGCGAATCCAAACGATCGAACAGAGTAATATACATGCTGCACCGACCCACGTCCAGAGATACCATCGAGGCCACCGAGAGAGGGGGGCTCTGAGAGTCTGTAGAAGATCAGAAGGATCAAATAACGGCGTTCCTGTGGTACTTGGTTCATTATTGCTCATTAATAGCGTTGAATTTATTGAGAATGTTTATAAAATCACCTTCCTGGTAAAATTAATATGTTAGTGTTTAGCTTGTCACCAAACGCAGCGGGTGAGACACTAATCGATCTGGCCGCGTTCACCCAAGGGGATACCATATCGTCGGATAGCGGTCAACAAACGAGTGGAACTACGACAGTTGGAAAAGTGAGTTCCTATCAGTTTATTAACTATCCGAAGTTAGACGATAAAGAGGGCTTGTTTCGCTTTTCTGCTGAAGAACACGCGAGCCACGTTGACCGCGCCAACGTAGTCACGGTCGGCCTGAAAGCCACACCGGGCGTTGTCACAGCGGAAGTGACCGCCCCACCACACCTCGAATGCGTGGTCAGGCGACTTCGTAGTGTGACCCGTGGAGCCACATCGAGGACACGACCGGGACGTGTTACCCGGACGCACACGCTTCACGTGCAATCCGGCGATTTCCGCCCGATACTCGATTTTTGAGGCAATCTCGCGGCGTGCCCACGACGAAAGTTCCCACGAGAGTTGGCCCTCACCACAGGGCGGTGACAGGCTCCGCAAGTCTTCGTGAACAATCGCATCAACATCGTACACAAGTGCAAGCGCGAGGACTTGATTTGCTACATCGTGAACCAACTGCTCTCGCTTGTGGCGAATCTTGTTGTTCACCCGCTCATACTCTGCCTGAACCCTTCGAGTCTCACAGCATCCTACCGGTCAATTTCAACAAATCCGAGTGAATCATGGATTGTATATGCAGATTTGTGAGAACTATTTTAAAACTAACACTCGTATCATCAAAATAATGAACCTCAACCCCATCGATCGACTCCATCGACGTCAGATGTGGGCGGTCCAGAGCACTCCGAAGTGGGATATTCGTGTCGCGAATCCACGTCAGCGTCACTGTCAAGTCAACGGATCCGGATTAGTTGATTGTGTGGGGGCTGATTTTTCATTGGAAACTAGCGGCGAATACGCGTGGGAAAGTGACGTTGGCAATTGTCAGAACCGGCTGCCGACTCAAACCGCGGCGTACCTACGAGTCAGAAATCCCGCTCGTCGTAACGTAAGAATCGAGAACTTTTGGGGAGCAGGCCAATGAATAGAGGGTTGTCGTTGCGGGCATCGGAGGAATTGAAACAGGCGCTCAGTGTCTGGATTATTGGAGGAACCGGGATCGTCCTAGCCGGGTTTGAAATCTGGCATGCGATCCAGATGCAAACACTGTTGGGTCGAATCATTGAAGCGGGCTTGCCACTGGTGATGGCGTTTGTCATTGTCTCTGCCAGCTATTGGCTCTCCCAAAGCGAGTTCAGTGAGTCGGAGATGCTCAGAATTGCCGGCTGGTTCATCCTGGGGTTGATTGGGATGGCCGTAGTGACAGGCTGGATAATCAGCCATCAGATTATTCGTGGTGTGGGCTTTCACCACTGGCATTTCGTGACCGCAAGTAGTATGACTGTCGGGGGGATGGCTGGTTTCCTCATCGGTGTGTATGACGGCAAGCGGAGAGATCAGCACCGGGAGGCTGAAAGAGCTCAACAGGCCATCGGCGCGTCAATGGATGGGATAGCAATCCTCAACGAGAAGGGTGAGTATGAGTCAGTCAATCAAGCACATGCTGAGGTCTATGGATATGACGACCCCGGTGTGTTCATTGGTAAGACCTGGCACATATGTTATACAGAGACAGAAGTTGAACGGGTTGAGGAAGAGGTCATGCCGCAGTTGAGTGCGGAGGGGCGTTGGCGAGGAGAACTCACTGGGCTTCGTCGTGATGGGAGTACGTTTCCGCAAGAACTCACGCTCTCTTTGCGTCCAGACGGCGGCCTTATCTGTGTTGTTCGAGACGCCACCGAGCGCAAAGAGCGCGAGCAACAGCTTGCAACCCGCGAGCAACGGCTCCGAACTATCGTCGAGAACGTTCCAGTAATCCTGTTTGCCGTCGATCGTAACCATGAAATCACGCTCCAAGTCGGCAAGGGCTTGGATGATGTGGGGGTTGAGCAGAACCAGATGGTCGGAGAATCGATCAATGACGTGTTCGATAATTCGCCCGAGGTCATCGATGCGATCGATCGAAGCTTCGATGGCGAGGCTGTCGACATAACGATTGATTTCTGGGAACGAACCTATCAGGTTTGGTACGAGCCGATCGCGAACGGTGGTCAGATCACGAACGTGATTGGTGTCGCGATGGACGTCACCGAGCGCGACAAGCGCGAGCGGGGTATCAGAGCCTTGCACGACGCAACTCGGAAGATGATGCAGGCGACCGACCGGGAGACGATCTGTCAAATTTCCGTTGACTCAGCGCAGAACGCGCTGGGTCTGTCGATGTCGGCAATCTGGTTACACGCAGACGATGAACCTCAGTTAGAACCCGTTGCGTTGTCAGACCGGGCGAGGGAATTGTTTGGTGGCGCGCCTACATTCGAGCCGGGGAACAGCATCGCCTGGCAGGTGTATGAGTCGGGAGAACCCCGCGTCTTCAACGACATTAGCAGAGAGACCAACCGCTTCAATCCCGAGACGAAGCTCCGTGGCGAACTGATCGTTCCGATCGCAGAGTACGGTGTATTGACTAGCGGGTCGACCGATCCCGGCCGATTTAACGAGGCAGATGTCATGCTCGCGCAATTGTTAGCGGCGAACACGCGCTCTGCGCTTGACCGAGCCGAACGCGAGGCGGCTCTCCAGCGCCAGACCGACCAAATGGAATTCTTCAATTCGATCCTGCGCCACGACGTGTTAAACGGGATGACGGTGATACGGGGGCGGGCTGAGTTCCTCACCGAGGAACTCGAGGGCGAGCAGCTACGGGACGCCCAGACGGTCGTTCGTTGGTCCGACGACGTCATCACTATCGTTCAGCGCGTCCGGAAGGTGTTGGAGGCGCTGACGGGAACGGGTGATCCACAGCTCGAGAGTGTTGATCGTCGGCAGTCCTGCACTCGGAAGTCGACCGTATTCAGGCGACCTACCCCGACGTTACGTTCGAGACGGACATCCCGGAGGCTGTGAACGTCAAGGCGAACGATCTGTTGGGTGAGGTCCTTGGCAATGTCATCACGAACGCGGTCGATCATAACGACACTGATGGATTGCGTGTGTCGCTAGCTGTGGACGAGGAACGCGACGACACCGACGAATTCGTGACCGTTCGGATTGCCGATAACGGTTGCGGTGTCCCCGATGAAAGCAAGGAGGCGATCTTCCGGCGTGACGAGACGGGGCATGCGAAATCAACTGGCTCTGGCTTCGGACTCTTCTTCGTTGATTCAATGGTAGCCGAGTACGGGGGCGACATCTGGGTCGAGGACAACGACCCCCACGGGGCGGTGTTCATGATCAAGTTGCTGACTCCATCGCAGTAATCTGCCGGTGATAAGGGAACAAAACTGGACTACACGATATCGACCACGGGACGTTTCATCGGACGCTCTTGGTATCGTTTGGGAGGAAAAGTATCAAGAGAGTTGTAGCCGAATCACGACAGAGAAACCCCTCATGAGCACCTCCGTCGCTCCGGTTGTCCTCATCGTCGAAGACGAACCGGATGTCGCAGAAACGTACGAACGATGGCTCACGGACTACGATGTCCGCTGGGTGGAAACAGGCGACCAGGCACTCGCTCAGCTTGACGAGTCGGTCGATGTTGTTCTCCTGATCGGATGTTGCCCGGCATGTCGGGAGGAGAGGTACTTGAGGAGATTCGTTCACGGAAGATCGACTGTCGGGTGGCGATGGTAACGGCGGTCGATCCGGGATTCGACATCATTGAGATGGGGTTCGACGAGTACGTCACGAAGCCACCGGATGATCAGCTCCGCGAAACCGTTGAGCGTCTCCTTCATCGGGCGACACTCGATAGTGACTTACAGAAATATTACTCACTCGTAGCCCGACGTGCAGCACTCGAAACTGAGTACACCAGGCGAGAACTTGACGCAAATGAAGAATACGTAGGCTTGGTCGAACAAATCGAGACACAACGAGCCGCAGTCGATGACGGAATTGGTGACCTGACCTCGGATGCAGACTTCATTGGTGCTGTCCGCGCGATCATGGACGGACCAGACGACCAGCATCCTCTGGATGAAGATGTATCTGAAAACCCACAGAACTGAGTGACCATGTTTGACATAACTGATGTGCTCCCGACAACGATCTATGAACTGGCACCTGGGACGAGTCTGTTGATCGCCGGGCCGGCTATGGCCGGGAAGCAGGACCTCGCTCTCGACCTGCTTGCTGCAGGGCTCACCCAGAGAGATGGGGTCCTCATTGTCTCAACAAGCAAGAGTGCAGAGGCGTGTCTTGACGAACTTGAACAACGAGTGCCGACGCTTGAACGCGATCAAGTGGGTGTTGTCGATTGCTCGAGAAGCAGCCAGCAACAGGCGATACGAGGGGTCATGACACAACGCGTGGCCTCACCAGGCGACCTCACAGGTATTAGCATCGGTACGGCCAAACTCATGCAAAGATTCACCGCTCAGGACATCTCCCGAATGCGCCACGGTCTTGTTTCGGTGTCGACGCTGCTCCAGTTTCTCGAACTTGACACCGTATTCAAATTCCTGCATATCTATACAGGACGTATTACTGACACCCGTGGACTTGGAATTTTCACCGTTGATAACGCATCATATAATCCACAAACAATCAACACGATTGCCAGCGAGTTTGATGGTGTCATCGAACTCCGTGACACTGACAACCGGGGTCGTGAAATCCGTATTCAAGGGCTAGCTGGCGTACCTCCAACGTGGGAATCACTGTAGGGACGCGGGATTGTTATATTTATCAGGCTCTGATGAATCACTAGATGGCGTCGGTTTCGACCGTAGAACTTGGAAGATGAAGCGGGAAACCGTCGATACCTATGTCAAAAATCTCCCGCTTCACGAGCAAAGCGGACACGTTAGCTACAAATGCTGTTAGTGATCGAGGAGAAGTCGCCGCCCTCGAAGGGGTAGCGGCTTCGCCGCCTACACTCTCGTATCGCTGCACTGTCTGCGGGTTTATCTTGATGAATCGTACCGCAACGCACCCGATCTGTTGAGCGAGATGCCGCATATTTGTGGGGAGATCGGCGTCGAAGGAGCTATAACGCAGCAGAATCCTCGCCCCTATCGATTTGTTCCAAAAATGAGCAACTGATTGATCTGAGCCCACACCACTGCCAGTAGTTCATCCACGTGGACGTCCTTCAGTCGTGAATCTTCTAGAAGCGTCTCGATAATCGTGTTCGGATTCTCCCCAAACGTGAGCTCGAGGTAGCTTCCCGAGTACAGTCCCTGACTCTTCCGCTCTGTCTTAACCAATGAATACGTCGTGAGCTCCTTCATTTTGAACGTGTGAAACCACATTTCGATCAGGTTTCGGTCTGTGTAGTCGACCCGACTGTCCACCTCGAATCGAAAGATGCAGTCCAATAGCTGTATGCATTTGCGAGAAACACCGTCTCTGAACAGCCGTGTTTCTCAGGCATTCCATGAGAAACACACCTTCCGGATCAGTCCCGTGATGTGTGAACAGCGCGACGGTCAGAATCACTTTTGTGTCGAAGCCTATTGCAGCTTACAATCAAGGCTACTCGTCATTGATTTTGACAGCGGTTTCGTCGACTTCGACCCGCCTCGGCATCTCCGTCCGCACCTGCTGTCAACATTCAAGTAGCAGTGTGTGAACTACCCTGCCCTACCGCGCTCGGGGCTACCCGCCCCTCGCTTGTTGAGGACAGGGCTTCCTGTTTCTGTGTCGGAACTTGTACCCGACGTGGGCAGAGAGGTTCCAGACTCCGCAGGCGATTTCCCTTTACAGGCAGTTCGGAGTGTCCCACTCCTACTGAATCGACACTCGGCCCACACGTCCGATGCACGCTTGTTGTCGTCGTTCGAAAGGCGCGACGCGCCTTTCGTGATGACGAAACGGCTTCGCCGTTTCGAACCACGTTTGAACAACGGACGAGACGTGGTGAGCATCTTACTACCCCTTTCGACGACAAAGGTAGTAAGCGTATTGCACACAGTAAATGTGAACCGTGCGGGCGGTGTATCCCCTTCCTACTCGCGTCTTCGACGCTCGTTGAGGAAGGGGGCTTACCGCCCTCGATTATGCTAAACCCTCTTTGAGCAGATTTGTGAGTAGCATTGGACACTATCTCTTCGACCTGTTCGGCCCTTATCTAGACGGTGCTGAATTACCGAACCATTTATCTTATTAAATATCTAATACAAATTGCCGTTCTCTCGTACGGCATTGGCGTGGTACTTGGTAACTGATATTCGAGGAAGAGCTATTTTGGACGGAAGAGTGTGCATGGTCTTTCGCCGGTCAAATGGAATACCCTCTCACGCCAAACTCACGTCACGAATCCGCAATAAATTTGAGACGATTAGGCTAGAGCACACCGCCCACATCACCATCACCTTCCGAGTAGCCTGAATTCGTGCGAACCAACTAATTATATATTTTATCAATCCTTTTACCAAAAATTCAGGGTTGTTTTTAATATACATATTATTATTATCGTGCAGGTGCCACTGATATTTTATGGGGTCTCCCGCCCAGCCAGTCGTACTCATCGTCGACGATGAGCCAGACATCGCAGAAACCTACGAACTCTGGCTCTCCGATAGGTATCAAATTAAAATTGCTGGGTCAGGTGACGAAGCTCTTTCAAAAATCGATACAGATGTCGATGTTGTTTTACTTGACCGAATGATGCCTGGCATGTCCGGTGAGGAAGTATTAACGGAAATTCGCACGCGCGATATCGACTGTCGCGTGGCAATGGTTACAGCCGTCGACCCAAGCTTTGACATCATCGAAATGGGATTCGATGAGTATGTCGTCAAACCCCCAAGCAAAGAACGCCTTCGTGCGACGGTTGAGCAACTGGTGAAACGAGGGGAACTCAACACCACCTACCAAGAGTACTTCTCACTGATAGCCCGACAGGATGCCCTCCAGGCAGAATTCTCGCCCGGTGAATTAGCCGACAGTCCAGAATACAATACGCTTCTAGCCCAAATCGAAGCACAAGAATCGAAACTCAAAGATCGACTAGGCGAATTAAACTCAGATGCGAACTTCATTGGCGCAATTCGTGAAATAATGCGTGAAAGTGAATCCATGAACGAGGCGGAACATACTACGAACAACTCCGGGGAACACACTCAATGAGCCAGTCTCCTGAAGAAAACTTTTCCCCCTCCTCCTATGTCCCACGAGCAATCATGACACTTGGGCTTCTGCTTTATCTATCGATGCTCATTGATATCACCGTGTTCGGAGGGTTATCCCTTGAATGGGCCCTCTCACGAGAGTTTATTGCGCATATCGCAACGACGAGTCCGTTCATTCTCGGAATCATCTTCGGTGGGTACTGGCTCGACCGAAGTCCGCTTTCGCCAACTCGGTATACTCGAATCGCGAAATGGACATTCGGTGGACTACTTGCCTTTCTTGGACTCAACGTCATCGTAATGGTGGCCATTCCACCCTTTGGTGGGCTTGAGGGGTACGTCGGCTGGGGTCGCTTCGCAGCGGCAGTTGGCGCAGGCGGCGGGTTGCTTCTCGGTGTCGTCGAAGCCCGCGCAATCACTCGCGAACGCGCCGCCGAACGCGCCGCCGAACGCGCCGTAGTCCGAGCAGAGGAACTCGAGTATCGAACAGACCAACTAGAATTTTTCAATTCGATACTTCGCCACGACGTGCTCAACGGAATGACAGTTGTGCAAGGCCGAGCGTCACATCTCCTTGCCTCGTCAAACGATGAGGAATCACGGAGACATCTCAAGACGATCGTCCAGTGGTCAGATGACATAGTGAATGTCGTCCAGCGTGTACGGGCGATTATTCGTATTTTATCGAATGAATCTGAAGTGCCATTGGCCGCTACAAACCTCACGCAAGCGGTCAATGATGAAGTAAGACGGTTACGCACGACATATCCTGAGGTGACATTTAAAACGAACATTCCAGACGGAGTCTATGTAAAAGCCGATGACCTTCTTGGCGAAATCATCGGTAACGTGCTCACAAACGCGGTTAACCACAATTCACGAGAGGGACTCCGTGTGACAGTGCAGGTTGAAGAAATTCCGGCCAGGGACGTGGTTGAACTTCAAATTGCAGATACCGGAACGGGGATTCCTGATGATCAGAAACACACCGTTTTTCGACGCGGTGAAAAAGGGCACGCAAAGGATACGGGTGATGGGTTTGGCTTGTTTTTCGTCGATGCAATGGTCGGAGCGTACGGTGGCAGTATTCGAGTTGAAGATAATCAACCACAAGGAGCGAACTTCGTGATTGAACTGCCGATAGCACGTTCAGACTCTCCAGTGGCCAACGCTGGTCAAACCCTCACTATGTGAATCACGGAAGGAGTTCTGTCGTTTACGACTGGTGTGAATCCGACAACTGCCGAACAACACTCTTGGAGTCGATAATAGGTCAGTATTTGACCGAGTACGTCCGTCACTTTGCCTCTTCTGATTTAATCACAAGGAGTGAATTCTCGCACGCGTAGATGGATGCATTAGTTCTATCGTGAAGGTGGCGCCTGTAGGTGATGCATCCTCAACCCAAACAGCACCGTCGTACGTCGACGCCATTGTGTCCACAAAGAACAACCCGAACCCCGACCCAGTGGATTTCACGTGTCCAGTGTAGTCTCGACGGAAGATAGATTCCTTGTCAGCATCAGGAATTCCACGGCCATTATCGCTTATTTTTGTTGTTATCATCCCGTCTTTCTGCTCAACGGTCACGCTGATGACCAGACCCTCGCGTTCATTATGATTTATCGCGTTGGTGATGATATTCCCAAAGACTTCACCCAGTAACTCGTTTGCGAGAACCATAACGCCGTCTGGGATTTCCGTCTCAAATCGCACTGCTGGATACGTCGTTTGCACTCGCCCAATTTCAGTCCGGAGCGTCGCGGAGAGATTGACCTCATGTAACATAGGAGTATCGTCACTGGTCAACGCATCAAGAACCGTTCGCACCCGTTGAACAATGGCGATGATGTCGTTGCTCCATGATTCGATTGTTTTGGCGTACCCTTGCTGGTCGCCTTCAAGCTCGTCGCCGAGCAGTTCTGCGCGGGCTCGGATTACTGTCATTCCGTTATACACGTCGTGACGAAGTATCGAATTGAAAAACCTCATCTCATCGGTCTGTCGCTGTAGAGCTTTCTCGCGGGTTGCCCGTTCAAGCGCACTCCATGTGTTCACACCTAATAGTTGTAGTATCACTACTCATTCGAGCCTATCTAGTCTCGTGACAGTGTACAAACATTCGAATCATTGATTCTTGACGGAAATACGTGCTCAAAATTTCCTGATTCTTGCGTTGCGGAGTTGCTTAGTAATGTATAGTTTGGTAAATTCGCGAAAATACTATTGGGGCGTGCACTGACACAGCAACGAGTTTCAAAGTGAACGGGGCGGACACTGAGTCGTTTTGGCCAGCTTGTTCGCTAACTCAAGTTTGGGATACCAGCTTGTGTTGTGTGTTCGGGAGGGGCCAGCTTACCCTTCTTCTCCTTTCGCACCGGGAGGGCTAGTAAAATCAATGAATCACTGATTCAGTGAATAACAGAAATAATGAGATTATGATAGTCCGTTGGTCTTGTGACGAAACAGCCCTTCTATTGGGTAATCAGATATCAGTGTAATTGTAAGCGCCGATAGGACGATAATATCTTTTTAGCTTTGAACAACGTGCGATTTTGAAAGAACGGCACTGCTGAATCGACAAACTGCGGTTGATTTACGGGGGTTCGATCATTCATAGTTAAGCGTACTACCAGGACTGGGAGTTATAGAATGACCAAATGAGTGACGTACGGCCGTAAACCGACGCAGCCCGGTTCGAAGCTGCGTGTGCTGCAATCGGCATCGAACCGTTTTGTCAACCCGAAACCCTTGAACTCGCAGCCCAAGTCGTTCAAGAAGAGGCAGCAGAGTTGGATATCGAAAGCTACGAACGCCGCGTGTTTGCAACGACGGCCGCGGCCACCGGTACCGACGTCCCCGCCAGTGAACTCGTTCAAGCGTACAACGACGTCCTGGAGAATCAGGCAGTGTTCCTTCGCCCCGGTGTCGACACGGCCATCGAATCGTCAGTAGTCCTCGCCACAGCTATCGTAACGAACGGTTCGGAAAACACGCACACGACTAAACTCTAGGCGGTGGGCCTGACAAAGCACTTCGACATGGTCATCTTTGGGACCGATGTACCGCAGGTGAAACCGGCGAATGATCCGTTCGAACTGGCGTTAGACCGACTGCGAGTGGAGCCCAAGCGGGTTCTGAAAGTCGGTGATTCCCTGTCTAAGGACGTCAAAGGCGCGAACAAGCTCGGTCTTGATTCCGCCTGGGTCCCCTTCGACGACATTCGCCGAGGTGTGAACGATCCGGAACCGACCTACACACTGTCGTCCCAGCAAATCTTCCTGAGATACTTTCGTCGTCATCGACTCACGACTGAAGCAGTGAGTTTGTCCGTGGGCTCGCGGTCTGTCTCCAATGTGGAGGAGATAGTGTATCGCCATTCCCGTTCTGCATCTCAGACGTGAGGGCGTGCTGACCTCCTCGAGACATTCCAGTACGATGTAGTTCAGCGTTTCGGGCGAACGTGCACGGATGTAGGAGAAATCCATAGTATTGGCGAGCGACGGCAGAAGGACAACGATGTTAGGGGTCGTGTCGGCAATCGTGACGAACGGCTTGATGGCCGACAATCGGACCGAGCAGTCGGCGTCGGTGTGGAGCGTTCATATGTGTCACAATCGGTGCAGCAACTCTTTGAGTGACTGCAACAGCGGTCTTCGATTGTCTAACCACCATTTAATTTAGATGGTCGAGCGTGGCGTAATGGCGTGGTAGGACTTTCGCACCAGCACTCTACTGTTGACCTCCCCTCAAACTCAACACGTATATCACCTAACGCGAAGTCGCGGACACGCATAGGATGGTTGACGTTAGAGGCCATCGACTAGAACTGGTATGGAGGTAATTGCGGGCGATCCAGCCCACATTGAGCAATAGCCAATCTATGGGTATTACTTGACACGCTACAACGTCGTGGCGGCAAACTTCGACCACGGGCGTTTCCCTGAACGGGAATCGTGTGAAGGCGAAGCAAAACGACGGCAAAGCTATTTTCCGGGGGGTGGCCGCACACGACGGCATCGACCCACCAGTCACGCGAGATGACGCTGTTTTCTTCCTTCTAGAGCCGGGGCTGCTCATCGACACAGTATTCGATGCGACGAGACAGCGGATTCAGTCGTCGATGGACGCCGGTATCGTGGTCGATCTAACGAAGCCGACGGGGCCGATGGCGGTGGCTGACCTGCGCCCGGCGACGAACCTCGTGGTGTACTGTGGGATGGAGGATTACGCAGAAGCACTGTCGACGGGAGCGTCACACTGGGCGATTGATGAGGCACGAGCCTACTACGCGTCGATGCAGGAGGTTCCCCTGGTGGGGCGAGCAGCGTTTTTTGAACAGATTCCCGCGAATGACCGAGACCTGTACGAGGTGTTGGTCGGGGGGTGGGTACCACCAGAGGCGATTGTACAGGTGGTGATCCCGCGGGGTACGGAAGTGGATTTGTCGGTGACGGAGTCAATTAAGCGATTCCGAGCGGGGAAGGCATAAATCCGTTTGGGAAAATAAGGTGACAGTGTGTGGTTAGGGCGCGTAGGTTCGGTAGTAGCAGAGGTTTTTGCCGTCGTTTTGGAGGGTTACGTTGTACGGGCGAGAGGACTGCGTCCAGTAGTCGTAGCCGCTTTTGATGCGCCCGTGGGCGAGGTTCTTGTCTGGCCAGTTGTACTGGTTGTATTTGTCGTTGTCTTCGAGGGAGCCACGTTTCCCGATTTCTTCGCCATCTGGGAGGCTGACGGAGTATCTTGAATCGTAGCTGGAGGTACCTTCGATTTCCCACTGCGTGCGGTAGGTGTCGTTGCCGAGGCCGTTGTCATCAAGGCTGAAGGAAGCACAGCCGTCACAGCGGATGTACTCGATGTGGCCGGTGTAATAGAAGTCGTCTTGATAGCCCGTTTGGACCTCGCCTTCGAGGTAGTCGTCGGTAAGGACGTCGTCGTTGGAGTCGGCTCCGCCGCCTTTGGAGATGTCGCCGGTGACTTTGATGGCGTAGTGGGTGGTGATGTCGTCGCCGACGCCGTTGCACATGCTGGTACATTGGAGCCATTCGTCTTGACCGGTAACGGTGATGTGGCGACGGTTGGCGAGGGCGGGTTGGGTGAATGTGGTGAGGGCGGTCAGTCCGGTGAGGCTCGCTGCCCCGGTTTTCAGGAAGTTGCGTCTGGATGTCATCCATCCTGAATGTTCAGATGGAGTGTAAAGTGCTTTCTGTTTCAAGTTAAATTAAATTAATTTTATTTTTCAAGTTTGGATTTATTCGGTGGAATTTTCTCAGCGACTGTATTAATTACTCTGCAATCCAAGACCACACATCTACTGACCGGATCCGTCGGTAATGCGATCATCCTTGTTCCCGGCGGCACCGGAATCTTCCTTGGCTCACCATTCGCGGGCATCAACACGCCAACACCCCAATTGGTCACGCTCATGAAGCGCCGTCAGAATGACTGGCGCACCAACCTCAGAGTCATCATTCGTCATCGATCCCTCCACTGAAAGCTGGTGAAAACAGTCGTTGCACTACGTCAACCATCTGAGTGAACCGTCGTCTAAGAAGGGGTTTGTCCCACAGCGGAATCATTCGTTAAAATTTTATTCCCGAAAATGAATACGCCAAGTAATGAAGAAGGAGATCACCCTAGTTAGAATTTTTACGGTAGGTATGTGAGGAATGTGCGAATTTGACGACTAGACGTGGTGATAAGAGTGAATCAGCCATATATAATAATAAATACATTAGTTGGTTTATTTTTAATCGGAAAATTCAGTACAGACGATTGATGAGAGTCCGGTTGATGAACGTCGATTATTAACTACAATTGGTATACTAATTGAAAGAATAGACATAATATTGGTGTTTTTCAGCGAAAATAATAATTTTATCAGACAAATGAACTTCGGCGATCGTTGAGATCCGTACTACACTGATATCACTAGAAAAACTTCTAATTTATAGTCAATTTTCAAATATGGTAGTGCTTCGATGACCCTAAGAGTGCAAATTAGTTTTGTCGAGGTAAGGTAATATATCTCGAAAAGAGTCTTTAATACGCCTTTTTGTAAATACTGGAATATGAGTAATACACGGACCAGTAGTAGAGTTCGTTATTTTCTAATTCATTTATATGTATGGCGGATTTACGCACGGATTACTCAATGCAATATGTTTGAGTATTTATTTACAATTTATTCACCGATTAGTTTCTCAAATCCAGTAGAGATGCCCAGGAGATGGTGAAAAACTCTCCACCTTGTCTGGAATATCCACCAAATTCGGAGTAAGGTGAACCATATCAGGCACATCCTCCAGTAGGATGCTATTCATTGTAGTTTAAAAAAAGACCAGTATTTGACCACGGAATTTTTATATCATGCTATGGTTAATCATACCAGTGAATAACATGCGAAACGAACAAACAACCATCATCAGATTAGTCAAATCTGCCGTTGGCAATGAACAATTCGAGAAAGCACTCTATAGAAAAAATAGTGGAACCCTTTCAAATCGAGACCAGGAGTGGGAGCATATTCACCTGATCTCGAATCTACCGATGACTAATCTCAAAGAATGGGAGGGGCTACTT
Source organism: Haladaptatus sp. DYSN1 (assembly GCF_029489995.1). NCBI lineage: Archaea > Methanobacteriati > Methanobacteriota > Halobacteria > Halobacteriales > Haladaptataceae > Haladaptatus > Haladaptatus sp. DYSN1. Next base: position 1,219 of record NZ_CP120471.1, on the reverse strand, counting down.
GTATACACAGACGAGTCGGTGTATCGGTGGATTGAGTCTGGATTCGGTAAGAACCCAACACGCGTTCCAAGAAACCCAGGCTTTTCCACTAAATCGACATCTTAGTTCCTTCAGTTCAGGAATTGAGAAGACCCAGTGGTGTGTTCTCGATACTTACCACGTACCGATTGCTGGGAGTTGGTCAAAGAGAGCAAGGGAACGAGAGTGGAGGGGGTGTAGATACCCGCTTTGTTTACTGAATTGATTCCGACGGGAAACTCTGTGGATAGTCCTCAGTCGTAATCACCGCGACCGATACATTCATCCAATCGTTGATTGTTATTGAAGTACGAATGTCCGAGCACCGGGACAGAGTTATCGCTACCTGGCGGGCTGTGACTGTACTGTCCTGGCCAATCGTGGTTCAACAGGTGCTCAACACGCTAATGCGGTCAGTCGACATCGTGGTGACCGGCCTCTTCTCGCCAGCCGCAGTCGCTGCGATCGGGCTGGCCGATCTGTACGCGCAGATTCCATTTCGAATAGGGCGTGCACTTGGGACAGGAGGGATTGCACTTTCGAGTCAAGATACCGGTCGAGGCAACGCGAAAACCCGTGATCAAGCCGTGACCCAAGCGCTCCTTATCGGATTTCTCGTCGGCCTTCCGATCGTCATCATTGGGTTGACGTTGTCGGACGTTCTTATTGCGATTCTCGGCGCCGAGTCAGAAGTCGTGAGAATGGGCGCGCGTTATCTCGCGTTCGTTTTCGTCGCTGCACCGCTCCGAATCGTTGCGTTGGTTGGGGCACGCTCCTTGCAGGGGACTGGTGATACGCGAACGCCGCTCGTGGTGAACGGGCTAGCAAACCTTTTCAACATCATTGCGACGGTCGGATTGGGGCTGGGACTCGTGGGTCTCCCGCGGTTGGGTATCGTCGGCGTCGGGCTGGCGACGGCACTTAGCCGGGGGTTTGAGTGTATAACAATACTTGGAATGATCGTAAGTGACCGAACCGAACTGTCGCTCAGGCGACCACGAGATGCCACAGTTACAAAGCAACTTGTTGCCGTTGGTTTCCCGAATTTCGCGGAGGGAATGAGTACGTCTGTCGCCAATTTTCCGTTCAATGCCTTGTTACTTGTTTTCGGAACTGAAGTTAGTGCAGCGTACCATATCGGGCGGCGAATCTACCAACAGCTGGCAGGCCCGCTGTACCGTTCGTACAGCGTTGCAGCGAG